>JAJEQR010000077.1 GCA_020687485.1 Hominifimenecus microfluidus
GATCCTGCCATAAGTTTTATATAGTTCAGAAAGGTCCATTTCCTCCACAAAGGCACTTACCAGACGAACTGGATCATTAGATGGAATAGAAATCTCTAAATCCAGCGGAAGTTTGATTTGATAATACAGCGAAAATGAGGTATAATCCCTCTGTATTATTTTGTTTAGTCGCATAAACTGATTATACCACGAACGCCGGACTTTTCGAAGCTCGGCGTTTTGTGTTGGATATATAAAATGAGCTGCCGCACGTTAGTGCGACAGCCCCTTGTTTTCGCAAAGTGGGTACCGCTTTGCATTGCTTGCCGCTTTCTTGCCCCCCGTTCGTACCTCCGTATTTCCCCTCTACCCATACTACAATCTGAACAGGGTGTTTTGGCCAGTTTTCAGAAAATCATTGCAAAAGCAGCGTACGTTCAAAGAAAAGATACAACTAATTTTCTTTTTCTCGTTTTATTCAACTCGTTTTCATGCTATACTATTGTCGAAATATAATTGCTCTGTGCGCGTTGAAGACGAATATCACACAGAACATGGGCAGGCCGCATTGCGCCGCGACTTTAATTTTGATTCTCCTGTGACACAGTAAGAAGTGACAAGACTTTATAAGTAAACACTGAATCGCACAGCGCAGGCATTTTGGCCTGATGCTGTGCGATTTCTTTTTCACCTCACGAAATGCTGGCCTGCACAGCCGTTTGCTATGCAGCGCGTCTCATCCTTTGGGATGATTTACATTTCAGAACAGCCGCGTATAATATAATTTGAGATAGGTGGCAAAAGGCTTATGACAATCTCACTCTATATCAAAGGGAGGGAAGAAATGACCGAAAATATCATCATAAAGCCCTCCGTTCAGAAACGGTTTGACAGCTTCATAGCGCATGGCAGAGTCCTTTTTTTCAGCGCGCCCTGCGGCTTTGGAAAGACCGTACTGGCGGACGCGCTGCTGCGCGGTCGGAATGTGCTGCGGCAAAGCGCGGCAGACCCAGACTGCGCGATCCCACCGTCAGCGCAGGATTGGGACATTCTGCTGATTGACGATCTTCAGCTCATGCAGGAGGAAGCCGGGCAGCAGGCTCTTTGCGAATTGATTCGCTCAAGTCCGGAGCGCCATTTCGTGCTGCTCTCGCGCGGTGTGCCGCCCGGCTGCCTGACGGCGTTTCAGTACACGGGGCTGATGACGGTGCTGGAGGCCGACGACCTGCTTTTTAACGCGGACGATGTGCGGCGACTGTTTCAGCTTTCGGGAGCAAATGTAACAGATAGCGAGATCGACGGAATTTTGAAAGAATCCGTGGGCTATCCGCTGGGTGTGGCCATCACGGCGCGGTGCATGTCCCCGGACAAGCCGTGGACACCGGAGCTGGTGGCGCGGGTGTTCCACGAGGTGTTCCTCTACTTTGAGACCGCCATCTACCGGCGCTTTGACCTGCCGGTGCGGCGCTTCCTGTTGGAGCTGGCTCCCTTTGAAAGCTTTGACCTGGAAATGGCGCGGATGGTCAGCGGCGATCCCCGTGCCGGCGAACGGCTGGACTGGCTTCTTCGATACACCACTATGCTGCGCTACGACGACTGCCAGCGCTTCCACTTCTGGTCGGGGTTCCGAGCTTTTCTCCGCTGGGAGATGGAACGGGAGTATACCGAGGAAAAGCGCAAAGCGCTCTTCAGCCGGGGCGGGCTGTACTATGAGCTGAAGGAGGACTACGCCCACGCCCTGGAATGCTACACCAGCGGCGGTGACCATTCCAAGGTCTCCGAGCTGCTGGTGCGCAACGCCGAGCTGCACCCCGGCATGGGTCACTATGCCGAGATGGAAAAATACTACCGCAGCCTGCCGGAGGCGGAAATTCTCGCCTCTCCCTCTCTGATGCAGGGCATGAGCATGCTCTGTGCGCTGGCGATGGACTACGCAGGCTCGGAGCGCTGGTACGGCGAGCTGCAAGCATTTGCCGAGCGCTACGGCAGGCAGGACGCCGCCGGAAAGCAGGCCCGCAGCCGCCTTGCATGGCTGGACATTTCTCTCCCCCAGCGGGGCGTGAACGGTCTGACGGAAACCATTCCCGCTGTGTTCCGGCTGCTGATGAACAAGGAAGTGACGCTGCCGTCCTTCTCCGTCACAAGCGCGCTGCCCAGCATCATGAACGGCGGCAAGGACTTTTCCGCATGGAGCAAAAAGGACGACCTGCTCTACAAAACCCTCCGTCTCCCCGTGGAGGCGGTGCTGGGGCGGGACGGCGTGGGTCTTGCGGACTGCGCCATCGCCGAGAGCAAGTTTGAAAAGGGGGAGGACGTGGCCGGTCGGATGCTGTCCCTTCTCCCACAGCTGAACGAGGTCCGCAACCGCGGCACGCCGGACATGGAGTTCGCCGTCAGTGGACTGCTGGCCCGCAGCCAGCTGGCAAGCGGACAGCCCGCCGACGCGCGGCGCACCATCGAGGTGCTCCGTGAATGCTTTGCCGAGCGCGGTTTGACACGCTTTCTGCCCAATATGGACGCCATGCTCTGCCGTATTGACATGCACACCGGCGACCTTGACGCGGCGGACGCGTGGTATCGGGAAAAAGCCCCGCGGGAGCTGACGCACCTGAACGTCATGCGGCGCTACCAGTATCTCACCCAGGCCATGGTGGAGCTGGAGGACGGCAGGCCGGACACGGTGCAGCTGACGCTTGCCCCGCTGGAGCCGTATGTCCAAAACTGCGCCCGCATCATCGACGGCATTCACTTGAATGTCCTGACTGCCATTGCCCTGTACCGCAAGAAGGACGAGCGGTGGCGCGAGCGATTGACGGCGGCGCTGGATGCGGCGGCGGAGTACCGCTTCATCCGCACCGTCAGCGTATACGGCACGGCAGTGTTGCCGCTGCTGGAGGCACTGGACTGGGATGGCGACAAAAAGTGGTATAAGCAGATAATGGCGGCGGTACGGAAGCAGGCGGCATTCTACCCGCATTTCCTCGAACCCCGCCTTGCCCCCGGTGAGGAGTTGACGCCCACGGAGCTGCAAATTCTGCATCTGCTCTGCGCGGACAAGTCCAACGCCGAGATCGCGCAGATCATGGATGTGAAGCTGCCGACCGTGAAGACCCACGTCAGCCACATCCTCGACAAGCTGAACGTGAAGCGCCGGGCGGAGGCCAAGACCGCCGCGAAAAAGCTGCGGCTCATTCCGGATGACCTATAAAAGCTGTGCCTGTGCTTGAACGGGCTGGATATAAACCCTATATATATATATTCTAAAGGAGGATCTTATGAAAAAACGAGTATTGAGCTTATTTATGGTGCTCGTGCTTTGCCTGACGCTTCTGTCCACAGCGGCTTTCGCCGAGGGAGAGGACGTGAGCATATCGGGCGGTGTCATCGGCGGCGGTGAGACCGGTGGCGAGGGCGGTGGGATCTATGTAGCCCCCGGAAGCCCGACAGAAGGGGGCGGCGGCACATATATCCCCGGAGAGGACACGCGGACGGAGATCCGGTGCACAATGAAACCCTCTTTAATTCAGCGCAACTATGACGGCACGACGGACGGCGGCAAGATTTCAATCGACTTGGGGTTTACAGACGGCACAAATACGTTTGAACTCACAGAAGGAACGGGCTTTACCGCCAAGAAGACGTTTGATTCCGCGGACGCGGGACGGCATACCGTCACTGTGGAAATCGAGCTGATCGGTGATGCGGCGGCAAAGTACAGGCTCAAGGCGGGCGAAGAAACGTTTACGATCGGCGGCTACATCGACAAGGCCTATCCCGATCTGACCGTATCTCTTTCCAAGGCAGCTTGCACGGTGGGCGAAAAGATTCTGCCGCTGCTGTCTGTCGAGGGTGCGCCGGAGGGTGCTGCGGTGACATATTACTATACGCAGTACAAACCAATAGCTGGATCTTCGGAGTACGAGGGTAGCGAAGCCATGCCCAAGATTGACGAAAACACCGCAATCAGCGAGCCCGGCACATATTACGTTTATGCCAAGTCCGGCGAGACAAAGAACTACGAGGAGGAACGGTCAACAACCGTGGAACTCACAGTCAACGAGGCTGTCGTTGAGGCCGCTTCGATAACAAAAGCGGACGGAATGGACGGCGGCACATACGAATCCCTCCCGGCGGCGCTGAATGCGGCGCAGGACGGCGACACCGTCAAGCTGCTGGCAAACCATACGACAAATTGGGACAACGTCGATGCGGGCGACGAGCAGATGGCTGTCGTCAGGAAAACCTTGACGCTCGACCTGAACGGCATGACGGTGGATTATCTCACTGTGGGCGAGGTGGTTTCTGACGAGGCAGGCGGAATCCTTGATTCCTACAACGGCAATCTGACCGTCGTAGATAACATTCAAGGGGGCAGCTGCGGCAAAATCAAGGACCTCGAATTTGTAAAAGGTTCACTGGCGATTCAGGGCGGCCGGATTGGAGATGATGACGGAAGCAACCTTACCTGCGACGGGAACAGCGGCACTGTGACCATCAGCGGCGGCACGGTATGTAACGTCACAGTAGGCGATGGCGCAACCGTTACCGTCACCGGCGGCACAGGGCACGCGGGCAGATGGTACAACGATGGTACGCTGAACATCACAGACGGTACGTTCGGTAATGTAAAATTCCGTAATAACGGTGGAACCATCGCCATCAGCGGCGGCACGTTTGGTACAATTACGAACATCAACGGAAGCAGTTCAAGCCCGCTCATGCCCCTGCTGGCAGATAACTATGCCTTCTACCAAGGCGACAACGCGCAGAACAGCACTGAAAAAACGCTGACCAATGTAACGGTCAGGCCCCACACCCACAGCTTTGAAAACGGTAAGTGCGACTGCGGCGTGGCAGCAATCGTCGTTGACAATAACAACAGTTGCTACAACACGTTACAGGCCGCTTTGGGTGCAGCGGCGGATAACGCTTCTATCACGTCGGTAACGCTGGGACAGGATTGGACCGAGGAAGTCACGTTCAACGGGTCGGCGGCTGGGTCGCTCACGCTGAACATGAACGGTCACAAGCTGGAAGCAGAAGCAGGCGTTCCCCTGACCGTCACCGGCGGCACACTGCGCATCGAGGGCGCGGGCGAGATCAACCAGAACACCGCTTCCAACGCGAACGCCTTCCCTGCCATCTCGCTCACCGGCGGCAAGCTGGTGATTACGGGCGACCTCACAGCGCAGGGCGGCTACGACAGCAGCAGCGGCCGCAAGCCCGCGATCTATGCCACGGACGGCGAGCTGGATTTGCAGGGCAACGTATCCTTGAACGGCGGTCTGACGATTACCGGAACCGCTAAACTGACCAATCCTCTGACGCAGGGCACGTTCTACGTTGACGCTTCTGAAACCGGTAATGCCATTGCCATCACGGACAGCGAAGTCCCCGGCGGCGAAGTCTACAAAAAGACACTTGAGCTGCTAGCCAAGGATTATGCCTTCTATAGGGCGAATGGCAGTCTTGCGGACGCCGGTGGTCCTAAACTCAAAACTGGAACATACACGATCAAGTCGCATACATGCAGCTATACCCATGATGAAACGAATGGCATTGCCTACTGCAACTGCGGCAGAAGACACGCACACAGAGACTTGAGCGATGAAAAGTCGGTGCTGGTAAACGGTGTCTGCCCCATCTGCGGCTACCATTGCCCGCACAATACTGTGGACGAGACTACCCTCTCCTGCTCTGATTGCGGCGCAAAAGTGGTTGCCAAGGTGGAAGTTGAGGGCTCCGAGCCCACCTACGCCTTTGACCTCGCTTCCGCGTTTCAGAACGCCGTAAACGGCACGACCATCAAGCTGCTGGCAAACGAGATGCTGCCCAGCGATACATATGTCAGCAAAACCCTCACACTGGATTTGGACGGACACAGTCTGAGCGGATACAGCTTGAATGTCGGCGGTCTTACGGCCACGAGCCAGGTTCGCACCGGTAAACTGACGGTCATTGACAGCAGCGGCGGCAACGGCGCGGTGGGAGTGACCGTGCGGGACGGCGGTACGCTGGTATTTGATCCGGGGAATGACAATACCACTCTGCTCCAGCTGGAGGTTTGGGGCGGCACAGTCGAGCTGTACGGCGGAAAGATTTCGAGAAGCGGTCTGCGGCTGAATAATAACATCACATTGGGTGATCTGCTTCCCCAGAAAGCGGGACTTGCTTACTATCGTGGCGACACGCAGCTCACGCTGGAGGAAGCCGCTTTCCAGACCTGCGACCTGGTGGTAAAGTCGTGCAGCCACGGCGGCAAGAACGGCTTTGACAAAAGCGCCACTACCTGCCCCTACTGCGGCGCGCCCGCGGTGGCTGAAACAGCCTTGAACAATGGCGAGGGCAACCGCCCGTGGCGGAGATTTGCCAATTTACAAACGGCCATTGATGCAGACAGAGATGGCGGCTCAGAATTCAAGCTGCTGACCGACGTGACCGGCGATTATACCATCGACGGCACGCAGGACACGGGACTTGACCTGAATGGCCATTCCATCAAGGGCACGGTGACGGTCAAGGCGGCTGCGGGCAGCAACACCACCACCTTGAGCAACACGCAAAACACGACCACGGTCAGCATTGATAATGTCGTTGCCTACAAGGGTGCAAAACTCGCCGGGTCGGGTAAGCCTGCCGTGATCGGCACATTGACGTTGGCAGAGGGCGCGACATGGAAAAATATTCTGAATCTTAAAACACTTGGATACAAGGTGCTCAACGCGGATGGCACTTACAAGTGGTATGCCCCGAATGATGTCAATGGCTCGCAGTTGAACAATGTTATCATCAATAGCCTTCCCATCACCACCAAGACCTTGAATCTGAAGGTCGATGGCAAGAACCTGACCGGCAACTCGCCGAAGGTGGAGCGCGGTACGACCGTCCAGCTCTGCGCCAGCTGCAATGCGAAGGGTGCGGATGTATACATCTACACCGGGGAGATCGTTGGAAACAACGTGCTCACATACAGCCAGAAGAAAGCTGAATATAAAAAGATTGGCACCAACTGGTACTATGTCGTAGACCTCGCTGCAAACACAATCGGAACCTACGACATTTATTTCACCGCCACCAAGGACGGCTATTCGGTGACGAGCAGCCACAAAAAGCTGACCGTCACCAAGGCCGCCATCCCGGCCAGCGCGATCACCGCACCCGCGGCAAACGCCCTGACCTACAACGGCAGTGAGCAGATACTCGCCACGGTGGGCAGCGTGGATGCGAAGTACGGCGAGATGCAGTACCGTCTGGGCACGAACGGCAGCTTCAGTACTGCCATTCCCACCGCCACCGACGCCGGAACGTACACGGTCTATTACAAAGTCGTAGGAGCTGAGGGCTACAATGACACCACTGCTCAGTCCATAAAAGTAACCATCGGCCCGGTGAAGATCAAAGACATCGGCAACGTCGATTCCGTCTCCAAGACCTACGACGGCAGCGCAAGCGTTACGCTTCCCAAGACCAACCTGGCGTTCCTCGACACTGCGGCCAGCAAGATTTTCCTCCCCGAGAGCGCTTATACGATCACGGACGCCCGCTTTACTGCGCGGCAGGATAACTTTTATGAGGATTCGCCGAACGCCGGCACGAAAGAGGCCATTTCCTTCACCCTGACGCTCACAGATTCCAACTACGTGTTCGAGGGCGAGGCGGCAAATGTCAGATCGGCCAACTTCAATTTCGCTTCCAATGATGACCGCTTTCAGATCAATCAGGCCACTGTGAGCCCGGCTGAGATCACGCTGTTTGTTTACAACGACGTGGCAAAGACTTACACACTCAATCTGGCCACGCTCCTGCCGGAGCTGACTTCGGGCTGCGAGTACGGTAAAATCAAGTATCAAGGGTGTGATTACCATTTTACGGATAGCACCTACCTCGACAGTAACAACGGTATGTTCGTGTCAAACGACGGCATTTTGACTCTGCCCATCGTGGCCGCGCACTCCGCAGATGTGAACAAGCAGATCGGCACGATAACCGCCCCGGTTGTAACCGCGAACTATCAGCAGTTTGAGCTGACCATCAAGGTCGTTATTGGCGAGAAAATCACGCCCGTAAAGTCAGCTGACTTCAAAATCAGCGCGACGGGCATCATCTACCGCCAGACATTGGAAAACAGCACGCTCACCGTCGAGGGCACGATGAAAGACCCCACCACAGGAAAAGAGGTCAAGGGCACCTTCGCGTGGAAGAATGAATCCGACTTCCCCATTCAAACCGGCGATGTGTACTTCGATTGGACATTCACCCCGGCGGAAGGCTACGAGGAATACGCAGCCGTAACCGACATCGTGAAAGTCCCCGTCGCCCCCAAGTCCATCAACGGCGCAACCATCACGCTGGAAAAATACGAATTCCAGTACAACGCGGCGGAGCAATCGCCGAAGATCACCGGCGTGACGCTGGATAACTGGGATGAAACAAGAATCACCTATGTCATCAAAAGCGGCGACAAGGCCACCGATGTCAGCGACCGTATCACCCTGACGATCGAAGGTACCGGCAACTACACCGGTAAGGCCACGGTCGAGTGGAAAATCACGCCAAGAGAGGTGACGCCCACGATTGAAGTCGCGTCCTGCACCTACACCGGCGATGCGCTGGAACCGACCGTCACCGTCAAGGATGACATCGGCAACATCATCGACCAGAAGGAGTACGAGATTTTCTACAGCAACAATACCAATGCCGGTATTGCGACTGTGACCATCAAGGACGTTGAAGGCGGCAACTATGTTCTCAGCGGGGCCAGCAAGACCTTCGAGATCACCAAGGCGGCCGCGCCCACGATGCAGCCCATAGAGCTGACCGTTATCAACGGGCTGGCAAAGACTTACTTGGTCAATCTTCCCGCGCTGCCGACGCTGGGCGATAATTGTAAGTACGGCTCCATCAAATATGAGGCCTGCAACTTCGATCTGATTGGAGAGGGCGGCTACGCAAATTCGACGGCAATGATCACATCAAACGATGAGTTCCAGTTGACTGTCCCGGCTGTCGAATCTCAGACCGAAGGTTCCGTCGGAACCGTAGGCGTCAAGATCACCACGGACAACTATCAGGACATGCTCCTGACCGTTGAAGTCATCGCGAAAAACAAGATCGTTCCCGTGCTGGACGGCGAGATCACCGCAACGCCAATCACCTTTGGCCAGATCCTGCGCGTCAGCACCATTACTGGCACGATGAAAGACGACGGCAAGACGGTCGAAGGCACCTTCGAGTGGACGAATCCTAGTACCAAGCCCGACAAAGCCGGCGACTATCAGGCTGAATGGACATTCACCCCGGCGGAGGGCTATGAGGAATACGCGACCGCGACCGGAACTGTGACCATCAAGGTGAACAAGGCTACCCCCACCTTCAACGCTCCCACGGCGCAGGAAAATCTGACCTATACCGGACAGGAGCAGGCGCTGATTACTGCGGGCAGTGTGACCAGCGGTGGCACCATGCAGTACAGCCTGACCGAGAACGGCACATACAGCCCGGACATCCCTACCGGCACCGATGCCGGAGCATATACCGTGTGGTATCGGGTGATTGGCGATGCAAACCACAAAGATACCGCACCCGCCAGCGTGGCGGTCCGCATTGGGCAGAAGCCGCTGACGATCACCGGGGTAACGGCTGCGTCCAAGCTTTATGATGGCACGACAAACGCGGACATCTCCAGCGTGACCTTCGACAACGTGACCTTGAACCGAGGCACAGACTACACCGTGACCGCCAACTTTGACGATGCCAGTGTGGACAGCGGCAAGAACATCACTGCCACAGTGACCTTGATGGAGCAGGCCGCGAAGAATTACGCCCTGGAGCAGAGCAGCTTCCCTACGACTGGCAGCATCATCAAGGCCGCTGCGCCTGACTTCACCAAGGAAACCGCGCTGACCATTGTAAACGGCCACGAAAAGACCTACACTGTGACGCTCCCCGCCCTGCCCACGCTGGAAACGCCCAAAGAGTACGGTGCGCCCACCTATGAGATCGGCGAAATCAAACTAAATGACGGCTACTACACCAGCGGCGCGAAGGTGGAAAACGGCGAGCTGACCCTGCCCATTCAGAAAAATGACGTGGAAACCACCGGCTCTGTGGGCACAGTGACCGTAGTGATCAAGAGCGCAAACTATGAGGACATCACGCTGACCGTCAACGTCAGCGCGAAGAACAGGATCACTCCCATCGGCACACCGACGCTGAGCAAGAACGCCATCATCTACGGCGACGCCCTGAATACCATCGCTCTCTCCGGCAAGCTCCATGATAATGTCAACAACGTGGATGTCGATGGAACCTTTGAATGGGTGGACGGCACGCATATACCCGTGGTTGGGAACGGTACCTATGCAGCCGAGTGGATTTTCGAACCGACTGACACCGAGAAGTATTTAACGGTTTCGGGAAGATCGAATATCACTGTCGAAAAGGCTCGGCAGTACGGCAAGCTCAGCATGGCGGGCTATACTTACGGTAAAACGCCCAGCACACCGACCTTGACAGACCAGACGGGCGATTTGAATGCTCAAGTGACCTACAGTTATGCCGCTGCGGACAGCGGCTCTGTTCAGACGTGGGATATCAGCAATCCGCCCGCGCTGAACGCCGGTACCTACCGTATGTACGCCAGCATTGGTGATACGGATAACTACTACGGATTTGAAGCTGTGTATTGCGAATTTGTGGTAGCGAAGGCAACGCCGACCTACACCGTTCCCACCGGGCTGACGGCAAAATACGGTCAGACGCTGGCGGATGTGACGCTGCCGGACGGCTGGAGTTGGATGGATAGCAGCGAATCTGTGGGCGGCGCTTCGACTGCCGCCAAGACCTTCCAGGCAAAGTTCACTCCGAAGGACACCGAAAACTACAACACAGTGGAGAACATTGAACTTGAAGTCACGGTGAACAAGGCGGATGGCGGCAACCTCAAAACGGTCGAGCTGGAGCAGAAGTACACGGACGCCTCGGATCACACCTACACGCCGGACTGGGCCGGACTGCCCGCCGGGCAGGACTGGACGTTCAGCAGCGAGGCGAGCATCGTCCTGTCCAAGCAGGACTTCGCAGCGAACGGCAGCTTGCTGACCTATGCCATCTCCGGCGGCAAGGCGGGTGACAAGATCACCCTCATCCTCAAGGCGTCCTGTGACAATTACGAGGATTTCACCATCACGCTGAACGTCACTCTGACAGAAAAGGACGATCAGAAGCCGTTGACCATCACCGGCAACACTTCCGTAATCTATGGTGAAAAGCTGACGCTGACCACTACCGGCGGCTCCGGCATGGGTGCTGTAACCTACCGCATCGACAATGCTATCAGCACCGGCGAGGCGACCATCGATCCCAACACCGGCGTTCTGACTCCGGTCAAGGTCGGCTCTGTGAGTGTCATCGCGACCAAGGCGAGCGACAACGACTACAACGACGTCACCAGCGCTCCCTTCGTGCTCATGATCAAACCGGCCACGCCTACCGGCGAGCCGAACTACACCAAGATCACCACCAGCGGCAAGACGCTGAAGGACGCGGCGCTGACCACCAAGGGAAGCACTCTGAATCCCAGTGACGGCAAGCTGGAATGGGTGGATGACAAGGGTGAGCCCCTGCCCGCCGATACCACGGTCAAGGCCAACACGACCTACAAATGGCGCTTCACGCCTGATGATGACAACTACACGACCCTGACCGGCGAGGTTGAGCTGTATTACAAGTCCAGCAGTGGCGGCGGTTGGTACGACAGCTACTACACCATCGAGGCGACTGCCGGGGCTGGCGGCTCCATTTCTCCCTCCGGCAATGTCAGCGTCCGTGAGGGCAGAGATCAGACTTTCACCATCACACCGGATAAGGGCTATGCCGTCTCCCACGTCAAGATCGACGGCAAGAGCATCGGCGCGGTAAAGTCCTACACCTTTGAGAATGTCAGCAGATCCCATACCATTGAGGTCATCTTCGTCAAGGGCACTGCCAGCGTCCGCACCGGAGACAGCGGCAATCTTCCGCTGTGGAACGCCCTCCTGCTGGCAAGCACCCTTACGCTGGCCGGCGCCGTTCACTATAAGAGAAAACGCGCACGGTAATCGTCTCATCACACCTTCAAGACCAACAAACAGCGCAGCTTCCGGTATTGTCTGGAAGCTGCGCTGTTCTCTTTGCGCCACAAGAAACAAATCAATGACATTTTGAGCTGCGCCGCTATCCCAGCGCGGCAAGGAGACAGCATTATGAAAAGAATCACAAGAATCATTCGTCCGATCATCTGCATGGCCGTCCTTCTTTTCGCCATGACCACGGCAGTTATGGGCTGCTATCAGAAAGAGACGGAGCCTATCGACATTCCCGGCAGAACGCCTTCCGGCACATCTGCGCCTCAGCCATCAGCGACTCCCGCAGGCGAAGTTATCCCTTCGGTGGACAGGCAGGCAGCGTTGGCGGAAGCCAGAGCGAAGAATCCCGATACCGTGGCATGGCTGTATATTTCCGGCGTAGAGATTGACGATCCTGTGATGCAGGCGGAAGACAACGGCTATTACCTGAAGCTGGATGAAAACGGTGAGTATGCCATGTGGGGCTGCTATTATGCCCATCGTGAAAATCAAATCGGCAGCAGGGATAAGCTGGACAAGAACACCACTATTTTCGGACATTCCGCCAGCAACTGCGACCCGGACGGTGTGCGGTTCACCAAGCTATACCGCTATATGGACGCAGACTTCGTAAAAGAGCATCCGTATATCTATCTCTCTGCGGATGGTGAGGATATGATTTTTCAAATCACCGCGTTGTTCATCACAGATATTGGTTTTGATTATATTGCGTCTGATCCCACGGGAGATGACCTGACCAGCTTCTTTGAGACGGTTGCACGGAAAAACTGGCTGGATTTTGACGGCGTGACTTTCTCCGAGGAAGATACCGTTCTGACCCTTTCCACCTGCTGCCGGAAGTACGACAAGACCAACAGCGGCAATCAGCGGCTTGTGGTCATGGCGAAGCTGCCGCCAGAGGGTGCAGCCGCGCAGGAGTTCAGCGTATCCCTTGTGGATGATCCTGAAATGCCCTGATTTATAAAACCAAATGACCTTGCAATACTGAAATGCAGCGTATGGCATAGAGGAAACGGCGGCTGCTCTGTTAGAGGCAACCGCCGTTTTCGCCCTTCCCCAATTTGATTGGAAAGGAGCCCATGTGTATGATGGGAAGATGCAGGAGGGTCCGCTGATGCGGTCGAATACCACAATGAAAGCATAGTTGATCGCCCTCCGGCTGCGCTGGGATGCCCATGCCATCCGGCAGCCTCCAACAGTTTCAATATTGAAGTGCGCCCAAGCGCCCATACAGGCTTTTATGCCTGTGTGGGCGCTTTTTGTCGTTCACGGCACTTTTCCGCCGTGGGCTGCCGCTCCCCGCCGCCCTTCGTTCAGACCTTTTTACCCACTCGGATCTGAACGGAGGAACAAAATGTTTAATAGAAAAAGCATCTATGCGCTGAATAAGAAAGACCCCGATGCCATCGTTTATATGGACGCCAATGAAGTCATCGTCCGCCTGACCCGCGAGGACTTTGCCAGCGAGGAAGAATTCCTGAAATGGAAATCTTGGTCAGATGGAAACTACCACACCGAGGACAATCAGGATGTGGTAGAGGGGAAACACAATACGTCCATTGATGATCTGTCCGAAGCCGCACTTTCCATTCCTGCCATTGATGTGGTTATGGAACTCCAGCACGAGAAATCTAAGCGGCGCAGAATGGCTTCCACGATGGTTTCTCAGATCAGGGACAAGCTGACGGAAACACAGTTCCGCAGACTTTGGATGTACTACGTTGGCGGAATGACCGTTGATGAAATTGGGCGGATTGATGGAATCAGACACCAGAATATTTCCAAAAGTGATGGTGTATAAATAAAGTTGACAGCCTATTCTCAAGGATTTCATAATAAAACCAAGAGAATAAGGAGGTATTTAAAGTGGCACGTAAATATGACCATGAATACAAAGTACAGGCAGTAAAACTTGCCCAGGAAATCGGTGGCACTAAGGC
>JAJEQR010000078.1 GCA_020687485.1 Hominifimenecus microfluidus
CTTACTCTTTCTGAACATGAAAATACCCCCATATAGGACTTTTATATTTCATTGTCCTATATGAGGGTAGCATATCAGTTCTCCGGGGTTCACTTTATGTCTGTACACTCACGGACTAAAACTTATGTCCTGTGATATAACTGTTCTTACTTTACGCCTTCAGCGATGGCGGCCTGTGCTGCCATTGCCAGTTGTAGGACTCTCGATCAGGCTAACTGTTGGATCATTTTTTCGACCCTCGACCTGTAATTTCAAGTCATCATCGACTATATTCAATTTCCATACAAAACAGTCTGGATATACGATTATTTCCTTTACAAAAGCATCTATCACTTCTTCAGGTATGCTATGTGTTGAGAAATTAAAATTCTGTTCCAACCCATACTTTAATACCTGTAAGCGTTGATCATATTCTTCATCCGAAACTTCTTCGTCTATCTGATATGACTGTAGCATTTTCTGCCACTTTTCTTTTTCCTCAAACAAGCTCTTTTTCTTCTCGTCGAATTTTGCTTTGTCGATTTCCCCTGCCATTCTCATATCAACCAGATTATCGAATTTCTTATCTATAATCGCAATCTTTCGCTGCGTTTCTTCTATCTCACTTTGAAAATCAATATCCCTATCATCTTTAAAGTGTTCTTCCAGCATTCCATTTGCGATTTCTATAATTCCATTTCTGTCTTGCCAAAACTTCTGAAAGATTATATCTGCCATTGCCCCCAATTTCCATCCCGGAACCATCGGTGTATCACAGATACCTTCTAAATCAAGTCCTTTCTTTTTTCGAGTGGCAATACTTCCAGTTCTCACCTGTGAATAGCATTGATAACAATACTGTGGAATGCCATTTACTCTGCGCCAAACCCGCCTATTCATAGATGCTCCACAATAGCATTTCAACTTTCTGCACCAAACATCATTGGCTTTATGCTTTCCCCTGCGTCCTCTATTATTAACAGAAAATGATTTAGAATCAAGCATTTTTCTTACTTTTTCAAATTCTTCTTTAGTAACAATAGGCTCATGTGAACCTTCTACTGCAATTTGCTCTACTTCTCCCCAATTCTTAACCTTCTTTTGCTCCAGATAATCCGGAACGTATTCTTTCCTATATAATATAATTCCACAATAAAATGGATTATTCAATATCCTACTTATATAAGATGAATACCAATGTGTCAATCCAGTTGAAGTCTTTCTCCCTGCCGCTTCGAGTGCGAATTGAATTTTTCGCATTCCCATACCATCTAAATACATATCATAAATCATGCGAACAGTTTTGGCTTGCTCTTCGTTAATGATAAAATCTTTTCCTACTTTATCATACCCCAAAATATTTCCATTTCCATATATAACACCATTTTGGAAGGAAATCTTCTGCCCCGCCTTTACTCGAACTGATGTTTTTTTACTCTCGTTCTGAGCAAGTGTTGCCATAATAGTCAATCGAAGCTCGCCATCCTCATCATTCATTGTCCAAATATTGTCTTCAGTAAAATATACTTCTACACCATATTTTTTCAACGTTCTTGTCTGTTGTAACGTATCAACAGTATTTCTGGCAAAACGAGAAACCTCTCTGGTAACAATGAGATCAAATGCTCCATTTTTAGCATCTTCCATCATTTCAAGGAAACTCTGTCTTTTATTAACGGATGTTCCAGTAATACCTTCATCAATGTATCTCTTGTATAATTTCCATTCAGGATGATATTGGAATAAATTATCGTAATACTGCACTTGGTTTTCCAAAGCTGATATTTGTGCTTCATGCTCAGTAGACACTCGTGCATATATTGCAACTAATCTCTCCTTCATCGTATTCTCCTCTTTTATTTTTCCTACATTGTTTCTACGTTTTTATATTAACATAGATAGTCCCTATTTTCAAGCGAAACTTTCTTCTCTGTGTCACTTCTGATATTTCTAAAAACAAACTCAGATATTTTTCCCTGATTATATAGACTTTTAACAAGTGCTAACGCAATAATTCGCTCCATATCGTTCTTTTGCTTTATATTTCTTTTTTCTTTGTTCACCATAAACTCCTTTCACTTATTATGCACCTTATCTGCCAATGACAACCCACACCCAATTGCAGGCTCTCATCGGCAGATAAAAATGCAATACAGGTGGCAGGTCATTACTCTGCCCACATCGGTCTTGCACCGTCATTCAAATTGACCGGACTGCAAATCTCTTTACAATCCGGAAGTATCATTATTACAGATATGCTTCATCGCCCTGTGTTACTGCCACACATTTTGTCAGATTTTCCTCGCTCCATACCTTTGCTTCAATGTCATGTTTCAACACTTCTTCACGTTCACTCTAAAAAGAGCAGGCACATCTTTGCGAACCTACCTAGTGGCTCGACATATCCTCACGTCCTGTATGCAAAAATATTCAGTTGTCAAGGTACAACGCTGCATCATTTCCAATCAATGAATAGGAAAGGAATTTTCTGATCGGATGCTATGCAACTTCAAAAGCCAATATTTTTGTAATCAGCTTGGTTTCCAATCTGCGACGTAGCGTTTCATCAATGCAGTAATGCACCTGTCCACTTTCGTCATATAACTTTCTGGTAGACAATTTGATTATGTATCCCTCATAGTGTTTTAACACTGCATTGATGGCACTTACATCGCCCTCTGATGCTGCCTTTATAATATGGAAAGGCAACAAATTTTCCTCATTTCTGCTTTTATACATCTTTTTCATCTGCTATACCTTCCATGATCTTCTTCAAAATTTCAAGTGAGCGTGTCCTGTGTTCATGAATGGTACTGCGAACCAGATTCATTTCTCTTGCAATATCCGCATCGCTCATTTCCATAAAATACGAAAGTAAAATGACATTCCTTTTTCTTTCTGTAAGTTCCTTCAACGCTTCAGCGATCAGAGTATTTTTTACTTCAATGTCATAGCCATGCACTTCAAAATGATGATATTCTGTTCCATACTCATCCATAGTAAATAACTTACTCAGCTCCTTTTCCGACAGTTCAGAGAATGTAACTTCGTGTTTCCTGCGATAGTCCATGTGTTTGTAATAATTTACAGCTTCGCCTTTTAATGCCATCTGGCATAACCGATCAAATTGGTGCCGGATAGTCATTTCATCTTTAGAAGAAGGTTGCCCCATACGAGTTCACCTCCTCCCGTTCCGAATGCCAAGGCTTTTGCCTTTTTTCCCTTCCGGTGTATCTCCCAAATGAAACTGGGGAGATGTTCGGGTGGATTGAAAAATTTTTAGAAAAATTTTTCTGTATATAAAAAACGCCCTTATGAGCACATACCCACAGGACGCTGTTTATAGCTGATATTAAATTTTCTCCACATTTTGCGAGTGTATATAATGCACTTTCAATTGTAGAATTTGCCGCATTACTTAAAATGCAACCTATTTACCTGTCCTTCCACGCAATGGGCAGGATAATATTTTCCAAATACAAAAATATCCTTTCAACGGTTCAGAATACATAGCTCTCCCAAACACATTCAAAGGATAAAAACATGAGAAAAAACCTTTGAATACTGCGTTTTTTTATATGCAATATCCAAAGTTACTTATTTTATTTAAGTGCATTATATCCCTCTGATATAGTGCATTATTAGTTCATTTTCTTTTTAAATGGTGAACTATACACTATATACGGAGGTGCATGACATGGCTAAATCTAAGAAAATTGATAAAGACATGGGTTTTCGCCTGAAGAAAGCCAGATTAGACCAAAAGCTGACTTATGATGAATTATCCGAAAAATCCGGTGTTTCATCAAGATATATCAAAGAGATTGAAAATCATGGTAATGTTCCAAGCCTTGAAAAACTTGGTCAGCTCATTCGTGCTTTACACATCTCTGCTGATCCGTTCTTTTATCCGGCAGCTCCAACTGATAATCTGGATTACCAAAGACTGCTGGTTTATCTTTCAGAATGTACAAACGATCAGATAACCACCATTCTAGCATTGGTAGAAGCCTATCTTCGTACATATAAGACCCATGAAACAGAATAGCAGAAAGTTTTCGATTTTTTTTGGATTATTTCTGAATTATTCTGAAGAAAAACAGGGTGGTCAGCTTCCTGGTAAGCCATCCACCCTGTTTGAACTATTTTTTGATATGCATAAGCACTTCTTTCACTTTGTTTCTTTCCTTTAAAATCCCCAGTCCGTCAAATATCTGCATTACATCTACCATCCCCTGATAGTAGGCTCTTTGTTCTTCTTGAAAATGAGCGTGATCCACTATATCCATATAATTTTCAAAAAATTCTCTGTGCTCTGCTGAAAGCTCAGCCAACACCGTTTCATATTCTCGATTCGCCTTTTTCAATGCTTTATCTGCATTTTCCGATTCGTTTGTATGAACAGAATACTCTCGTTCTTCTGCTTCGCTTCTAAGCTCCTCCAATACCTCTGCTACTGTTTCAAATACTTCGTTCATTTTGTATCCACCTTTCCATATAAGTATTGCATTTTGCAGTCAGTATTATCAATCCCAAGATTACATCAAATAAATTTATTTTCTTACACTTCATCTTTAGAAGTATATTATCAACATTATTCCGTAAAATCAATCATGTAGCACTTCACCTTTAGAAAGTTGGTATTTGAATGAAGATTTACTGGAATAAAGAAAACAATTCCAAAAACCTTATTGGACAACGTGTAAAAGAATTACGAGCCGAAAAGCATATATCACAAAAAGCATTAGCTGAACAACTCCAACTTGCCGGATATGAATTTAGTGATTTGACTGTATTACGCATTGAACAAGGAACACGCTTTGTACCGGATTATGAAGTGGTTGCCCTTGCTGAATTTTTTCATGTATCTTGTGAATATCTCTTGGGTGTTAAAAAGGAAAAATAAGCAGTGATCTGAATTATAACTCACAGACCACTGCTTAAATTTTTATTAAAGCGATACCCTACTCCCCATACAGTCTGTATGTAAATCGGTTTACTTGGATTATCTTCTATTTTTCCACGCAGGTTGCGGATATGGCTCATGACAATATTATAATCACCAAAATATGGCTCTTTCCAAACAATATTATATATTTTCTCCTTGCTAAATACCATTCCAGCATTTTGCGCTAACAGTAAAAGAATCTCAAATTCTGTAAAAGTAAATTCTATTTCTTTGTTTCCTTTTACCGCCAACCGTTTTTCAGCATTTATTGTTAATCCCTGAAATTCTAAGCATTTTTTCATGTTCCTATTTTCATATATTTTCATTTGCTTATTTTCTAATATGCTTAATATCTCGCTAATAACATCATCTTCACTATTTTCAAATGACAACAGCAACATTTTCCCCATAACTTTCCACCTTCTCAAATCTTACTTATGTAATAATTCAATTATTACATAAGTAAGATTTATAGTCAACTATTTTTCCAAAATTGACATTTCAGCAAATACAGAATATACTATTTTTATTACAGGCGTAAGATTTAAGGAGTGATTTACATGAAGAATTTACCACAAATTTCGGAAGCAGAATTTGAAGTTATGAAAATTGTATGGAAATATGCCCCCATTAACACCAATGAAATAACAGAAAAATTACTACAAACAACAAGCTGGAGTCCCAAAACTATACAAACGCTCATTAAGCGTCTTGTGACCAAGGGTGTTCTCACTTATGAAAAACAAAGTCGTGTTTTTGTTTACACACCGTTAGTAAAAGAGTGTGAATATATTAGTCAAGAAAGTAATTCTTTCTTGAATCGCTACTATAATGGCGACATTACCTCTATGCTATCTGCATACATAGAAAACGATAAACTGTCTGAAACAGAAATTGAAACACTTCGCTCCCTTCTTTCCAAGAGTTCCAAAAAAGGAGGCGATTAACATGGCTAATTTCATGATACGCTTTTTATTATGCAATGTATTTATCAGCGGTATCGTTGGAATTCTTTTGATAGCCAAATGGGTATTCAGAAACAACTTGTCCAGCCGGATGCAGTATAATCTATGGTTGCTGTTACTCGGACTTTTAGCAGTGCCTTTTATCCCCTTCCGTCTAATTAGTTTTCCGCAAATTTTCTCATGGCTCAGTAGCGTAAGAAACTCTTCCGCTTCTCATGCCGATGTTGGTGCAAATAATGTTATGGATACCGGTTTATCTGGTACTACAAATTGGATGAATGACTTTGCCCTTTCTGTAAATAAAGACACGCCATCCGTTACCGGATACATTTTATTAGGTATATGGATTGTGGGAATGCTTGCGATGATGATATTGGTAATCAAATCTTCTCTTCGTTTACGCACTATAAAGAGATCTGCACTTCCCCTTCAGAATCCGAAAGTTCGCAGACTGTATAACAAATGCTTGAATGAGATGAAAATAACAAGGAATATTCCTGTGTACAGTACCGCTTTTTTGAAATCACCTATTATCGTAGGATTTTTGAAGCCATGTATTTATCTTCCAATTCATTTAATCTCAGATTATCACGAATCTGAGATGAGATATATGCTATTACATGAACTGCAACACTACAGACATAAGGATGCCATTGCCAATTATCTTATGAACTTTGCCGGAGTGCTTTATTGGTTTAACCCCTTTGTCTGGTTTGCGCTAAGAGAAATGCGTAATGACAGAGAAATTGCCTGTGACACTTCTGTTCTGAAAATGTTGCAAGAAGACGATTATGAGAATTATGGAAATACGCTGATTAACTTTATAGAAAAGGTCTCCACTACTCCTTTTCCGTTTGCTGCCAGCCTTAGCGGAAACATGAAACAAATGAAGCGTCGCATTATCAACATTGCCTCTTATGAGAAACCAACGTTTTGCAAGAAATTAAAAGGCATGACTGCTTTTATACTGACCACAGTTCTAATAATGGGACTTACACCTTTTATTTCTACATATGCAGCGGACGAAAGTCGCTACCAATGGGAATCTTCCTCAGAAAATATTTCATATGTAGATTTTTCTAAATACTTTGGAAAATACGAAGGCAGCTTTGTTTTATACGATTTGGAAAACGATGCATGGAGTATACATGACATGGAGCATGCCACCTTACGGGTTGCTCCAAACTCCACCTACAAGATATACGATGCTTTGTTCGGATTGGAAGAAGGCGTCATTACACCGGAAAATTCGTTCATTGCATGGAATGGAGAAACCTATCCATTTGAAGCATGGAACGCAGATCAGACCTTACAGTCTGCAATGAACTCCTCTGTGAATTGGTATTTTCAAGCAGTAGATGAACAGCTTGGAGCCTCTGACGTTTACAGCTATGTTCAAGAAATCGGATATGGTAACGAAAACATGAGTGGTGATTTCTCCTCTTATTGGATGGAATCCTCCTTGGAAATCTCTCCAATAGAACAGGTCGAACTTTTAACCAAGCTGCAGAATAACAGTTTCGGCTTCGCCCCTGAAAATATCAATGCAGTAAAAGATGCCATCTGCCTTTCAGCTTCCGATGCCGGAACATTCTACGGAAAGACCGGAACTGGCCGTGTGAATGGACAGGATGTAAACGGATGGTTCATCGGTTATATCGAAACTGCAGATAATACATACTTTTTTGCCACCAACATTAGTGCAGACAGCGATGCTACTGGCGGCAATGCAACTGAAATAACCATGTCTATCTTATCAGACATGAATATCTGGGTATCACAGAAATAACAAAAACGAGTAAAGGTTAACTGTAGAATTAACTTTTACTCGTTTTTTCCATTATCTTATTAAATGTTTTTTCTTTTTTAACTACTACTTTTTGCAATATTCATAAATATTAAATGGTTCTTCTCTTTTTTCAAATAAGATATCAGCTTCTTTAATAATCTTAATAAGTTCTTCTGTCTCTACACCTACTGTTTTTAGTACAAGTAACTTCTTTTCATTCGTTATGAGAAAGAAAAAACCTTTGTACAAAAAGACTCTATCTATTTCTTTAAGTTCACAGATCTTTTTATCTTCTAATTTTATTCCCTGAATATCAATTTCCACTTTGTTATATCTTGATTTATTCCATACAAATTCATGGACATTATTTTCAAATTTTTTTCCCTTAGATTGAAACCAAATAATCCAAATCAATGCAATAATAGAAATCCCCATTTCCACATAAAACATCGGATAACTCTTTACAAAATAGCAGCCGATTGATAACAAAAATAATACTGGTGTCATAATATAAATAATTTTCCTTCTATTATTTTTTGTCTTAAGTAATTGATATGGCATAGCATATTCTAACGAAAGCATATACTCTAATGCTTTTCTATCTTCATCGGTCATAATAGACTTTATAATCATTTTTACTCCATCCTTCCCTTAAATACGTTAAGAGATTCCTATTCAAAAAGGAATCCCCCAATCGTTAATTATCCTCTCCGTATCCTCTTCTAACTTCTTCCTTCTTGAAACCAACCAAACAATAACTGCCGCTGTAAAACCTACTGTACAAATAACTACTCCGAAAAAATGACTTCTAATGCTTCCATATTGGCATAAATGCCATAATTGGCACAATAGAAATATGTAAAATATGAAGCTACTGATTTTACTGATTTTGGAAATATATTTCATAATTCATCTTGCTCCTTTTTAGTGTCCACGTATATCCAATTCATCCAATAGAGAATTTCCACTTCCCCAAGAATATACAATGTAATAACCCCTGTCCTTTATTTCTTCCGCAAATTGTAGTGTCCCGTGATCAATCCCCTCAATGGACTGCCCTTCCTGAATTTTCACCAAACATTCCCACTCATTACTTCTGTACCTTGAATAGTAAGCATCCAATTCTTCCAAAGACAAGTCACTTCGAATTAGAATTGCTCCGAAATACTGCATTCCATTTCCGTTTCCTGTCAGCTTCCCTGCTTGTGACAGTGACTCTATCAATTCCGTTTCCTCTGGCAGCGGAATTTCACATAATGTCTTTTCCACCTTATAGGCTGTATGGTTATTTATAAGCGGAATTGAAACAACTCCTCCTATTAATACAACTGCTGCCAATATTCCAACTACTTTTAATTTTTTCATGTGTCCTCCTTCCTTTTCTTACGCCTGTAAGATTACCACAAAACACAACTATTATCAAATCATTCTTTAATTCGATATTGGTAGTCTGGTATGTGCATAATTCCGTCATTTAGGATTTCATTCCCCAAATACTGAAAACTGCCATCCTCTGCAAACCTTACCGTAAGTTCATGGGTTATGACTGCATCATCACAAATGACCATGTCGCAAACCGCCTCAACTGTTAATGTGATTGTCCCATCCTCATTTTCTTTGATGTCGATAACCTCCGGCAGAGAAGTTCCAAAGAAAGTCGGTGCATAATTAAAGCATCCAAGTCGCGCCCAATAATACGTTTGGTTTTTCTCATCAAACACCGCATATTCCCGTATCTGCTCTGCCGTCACCGGAAGATACTCCATAATTAAATTTTCAAATTCCTCTTTTGGTATTCCATTTGGATAATCCTCGGCATCAAACGCCTTGTGATATTTCATGGCAAACAGATATTCATACATTCCATTATAATCCAGTTTTTCCATATGGTCAGCATCCCAATTCGAGCATAAAAGATTATTTCCCTGATACCCCAGACCTTGTACACATTTTTCTGACATTTCCCTTTGTTCCTTAGTCATTGGTTTTATTCTTACCAAACAACTTCCATCAACAATCTCGGTAACTTCCGGTGGTTCTGGAACACATAACTCATACCCAAACCATCCTTTCTCTGTATACTTCCACTCTTTTATCCTTGCATAAGATATATAGGACATTCCGTAGGTATCATTGCTGTTCCATGTAGCACATGCACTTATTAAATACATATCTTTTCCATCAAAAATAAATTTATCTCTGCCAATGCCTCCGTCCGAATGTAACTCATAAAGCACTACCGAACCTGCCTTCTCGTCCTGACAGTTTTTAAGAAACGCTTCAACTCTTTTATAATTTTCCATTGCTGCATATGCTTTCATCGTTGTAACCGGATATCCTTTTTCTTTTATGCGATCCTGCATTTTATAGATTGTCTTATCATCCAGAACTGGATTGACTGCATCCCCTTTATCTGCCAGAATATAAATATCAGAAATAAGCACTAAAACCTTTTTACACTCATCCTCTGCTTCTTTTCTTTCTGTCTCATTTATTGGAAGGTCATAACCTTTTTCCCACTGTTCTGTAATATCTTCTTTGTTGTTCTCATTTTCTTCCGAAAAATCAACCTCTCTACTATCCATCAACTGACTGTCCAATGTCCTACCTCGTCTTATACATCCACATAATAAACAACTGATCAGCACAATGAACCAAATACGCTTTTTCATAAATATCGTCCTTTCCTTCCAGCCACATTAAGGATTCATTCTTGCTATGACTGGCAATTCCAATTCTCTTTGTTCAATAGAATTGGCTAAATATCTAAAAGTTCCATCTTCAAATGGCTGAACCACAATTCGATTTGTAAATGCGCAGTCGGAATTATAATCTGCCCATACTCCATCTACAATCAGAGTAATCGTTCCATCAGAGTTTTCCGTATAATCAACCACTTCTCCAAACGGTGGATATGGGCTGGCAGAAATCATGTCATATTCATAGCTATTACTTTTTTCGTTATATTTACAATATTTTCTTAGTTGTTCCGTGGATACCGGGAAATATGTAGTCATTATTTTCTCGTATTCTTCTGCTGGAATCTCCCCATTGTCCGTTTTTAAATTTTTCCCTGTATAAATTCGATAAATATCATCAAACATGCAAGGCATCAATATATCTTCCACATTGCTGCTATCCCAGTTTACAACCAGCATATTATAATTTACATAACTAAGACCAGCTATATATTTTTCTGTAAGTTCTCTGCATTTTTCTGGAAGTAACTTTACTCTCCAATATTCTCTCAATCCTGCATGCGCAACTGGATTTTCAAACGTATAAATAAAATATCCTTTTTCAGTAAATTTAATTTCTGACAAATCACTTACCGAAGTTCCAAGTATCTCTGGTTCTCCGCCCTCTCTCCATCGAATACCTACATAGTAACTTTGCAACTTTTCATTTCGATAGACAAATGTCTGTGCGCCAAGCAATCCATCAGCTTGAACCACAAATACTGTTATCAATGTATCCTGACCAATAAGATAACTTTTATAGAAATTTTGCAATTTATCATAATTTTGCATCTCTATATTTTCTTTAACGCATACATATCCACTTTTTCCAAGTATTTTTATAACCTGTTCTCCCTGTTCATTTGTAAAACCATCAATTCCAGAAGCATAGGCAGGTACATCATCTATAATTACAATATCCTTATATACCACCTTCACCAGTTCTGCCGCAGTTAGTGCTTCATTTTGGATATTTTTGCTCTCTTCTTCAGACAGTAAACTTTTTGACTGAGGAATAATCCAATACGGCGAATTATCTTCATTTTCCCTCTCGTAATCAGACTCCTCCTGCCAAAACTCTATATCTGATATCTGTACTGGCTTTTCCCATGTTTCCTCTGCTGATGATTTTCTCACGTTCTTCTCACAAAAGATTCCTACACTTACAATCATCACCAAGAGGATAACAAAAATGATTCCAAACTTTTTTATAAACCATTTTATATCTTCCATTACTGTCCTCCATATATATCATTCCATTCATCTTCGGTTAAGCGTGGCGTATGCCATGTAATGTTGTTATTTTCTTCCTCTGAAACAATGTAATTTGATACATACTGTACTCTACCATCAGATAACGGTCTGACCGTAACATCATGCATATATACATCAGAATCTCCTGCATACGGATATACTACATGAACATTGAGCGTAATCGTTCCATCCGAATGTTCCGTATACCCAACCACCTCGGAATATGGATATTCTGGATACTCTATCTCATAAAATCCTCTTGGTTTATATTCGTATGTTTGAGTTTGATAATCGTAAATAGTTTTTTTCTGCAATTTATCACTGTCGATATTAAAATATTCCATAATTACATTTTCAAACTCTGTTTTAGGAATATGATAAACTGCACCTATGCCTAAGTTATCATCTGCTACATATGGAAATTTTTCATTATGCAACTTTGGATACAACAAATCAAACATGTCATAGAAATTCAGTTCTCCAAAATCTTCCTCATTCCAATCCACTAAAAACATATTATTTAACTCATATCCTATTGGCAAAAGATATTTTTCATTTAATTCCCGACACTTTGCATCCAATGGCAGTATACGAAATGCTACATGCTCTTCTGCAGAACTTAATGTTAATACATACAATTCTTCTGAAAAATAAGTTCCAGAAAACATCAGATATCCATCATCGGTATATCTCCAATAATCGGTTTGATATTCACCCTCATCTTCACTTTTCATAATTCCATCTTTATATCCGTAGTAACATCTTTTCACATGAACCACTCCATTTTCTGTCTGTAAATGATAGACTGAAAATCCTCCCAAACTACTCACTTGGATAATTGTCACTTCTGCTTCTTTCTGGTTCTCTACCGAATCACAAAAATCCATCACACTTTGCATTTGTGTCATATCAACTCGATTTTCACAATCAACCGCTGCATATCCACATTCCCCGAATCTTTTTATGACTTTACATACGGTTTCCATATCCTTCAGCTTATTTTTTGTTGTGGCTTCCGCATAAATATCTATCGGAATATTTATAAAATTGTCATCCATTCCTTTCTCACTGACAATTTCAATAGGTTCAGAAGATACTGGTTCTTCTGTATTCCCTTTACATCCCGAAATCCCCATCGAAAAACCTATACTAATTACCAGAAAACCACTTTTCAAGAACCTGACTATCTTTTTTGACAACATAACCGCTTCCACCTCTTCCTTTTACGTCTTCTACCATGCTGACGATCATAATAGGACGCTCCATATTCTTGTCCGTTGTAAAAACAGAAAACCATCCCAATTCAGTCCCCGTTGTATCATCTTTTGATGCTTTGATTTCTGCAGTTCCCGTTTTTCCGGCTAATATAATATCCGTTCTATGTGCTGCATAGCCAGTTCCATGAGAATTGTTTATGACTTCTTTCGTATCCTCCAAAACAGTTTGCGCCACATCCTTTGTAAATGCTTCTTTAATCCAGACATCAGGCATTGCATCTTCCTTATATGTAAGATATGGTTTTATCATATTTCCTTCATTGCAAAATGCAGAATACATACAAGCCATATGCAAAGGATTCACAAGAATCTGACCTTGTCCATAGCCACTATCAGCCAACTGTACCTCTTTTTCAATTTTTTCTGTATTGGAAAACTGCGATTTTGCCATCTTAATATCAAATGGAAGTACATTGCATTCTGCAGAGTCCAGCGGACTCCGATGCGTTTCAGAGCGGACGCTGTGCAAAGCACAACGGACGCCCTGA
>JAJEQR010000079.1 GCA_020687485.1 Hominifimenecus microfluidus
AATGTGTCCGTGTAGAAGAGGGCCGGCTTTTTCCCGGAGATTACATTGATAGCATAACTTTAAACCATTCCCTATGCTTATCATGGTTTTAATTATTTTTTTATTTTTCCGATTTACACCATTATACAGACTTGGGCTTTATTTACATCGGAAATATCAGCTTGTAATTTTGCCGCCGCTATGCTAAACTATTAAAAATCTTGAAAACAATTCTGTTTTCTCTTTATTATCATTTTTCATTCAAGCGTTTTCGCAATAGTCAAACCAAATGCAACGTGTTATAATGTCCTTATCAGAGGATCTCTTTCTGTCCATTCCTTTTGATCGGGACACTCTCACGAAAGAAAGGACAAAATGTTAGATCCCATTGAAATCACCATGGAAGCTGTAAAAACATTCAGCGATCCGCACTATGACAACTCAGCCAAAAGCCTTTTTCTCTACCCGGAGATTCTGGCGCCGATTCTTGCCAATGTCGTCCCAGAGTATCAGGGAATGCGCGCCGAACAAGTTATGGAATATATTATTAAAAGCAGCATTCGCGGGGACGGTGTAGATTCCGCATCCGCCCTTGTCGCTGCGCAGCAAACAGAGCCCGGCTCTCTCGGAGAGAAAGTCATTCGCTATGATTCTCATTTTCTGGCGAAAAATCCCCGGCTGAGCACGAAAAACATGCGCATTTATCTGCATATCGATCTGGAAATGCAGAACGATTATAAACCGCACGCACCGGCTTATCCCATTGTTACCAGAGGTGTCTATTATGCCGCAAGAGATCTGGATTCGCAGCTCGGAGTGCTGACAGAAAGAACAGATTATTCCTCGCTGCAAAAGGTTTACAGCATATGGATCTGCCGTGAAAACATTCCGCCGGAACTGCGGGGAACTGTCACCTCATATGTGATAGAAAAGTTCGACAGACACGGTGTATCAAATGAACCGAAGCACGAATACGATCTGCTTTCAGTCGTACTGATCCGCCTCGGCGATGACACGAAGAAGGAACCGATTTTTCAATATCTGAACGATTTTTTCGCTGGGGATATTGACGACATGTGCAAATATATCAACATGAAAAAGAACAAAGAACTTGTGAAGGGAGTGAAACAGGTGATGACATTGAGTCAGAGTATTTTCAGCAGAGGGATACAGGAAGGCCTGGCTGAAGGTGAAGCGAAAGGCAGAGCAAAGGGCATCGCTGAGGGTGAAGCGAAAGGCAGAGCAAAGGGCATCACGGAAGGTGAAGCGAAAAACTTTATTTTCAGTGTAAAGACCTTGATGAAGAACACGAACAAGTCAAAAGAAGAGGTTCTTGCCATGCTTGGAAAGACAAATCAGGATTACATCAACGCGTTGCAGGTTCTTTCGGATAATAACTAACATAACAGATTAACGGGGCTGTCTAAAAGAACAGCCCCGTCATTTTTTGCAGAATATATGTTTTAAAATCAGGTTTGTTGGAAAAGGTTAAAGTAGTTAAATTGCCCTTGAAATTCTTTCACAATGATGATAAAATATTATCAATCTGTGGAGACACTTCCGTTTCCTGATCCAAAAATGGATGTTCTGCAGGGGATATTTCTTATTATCACCTATTCCAAATGATACCGGAATTTTTTCAGCTCCGGCATCATGAATATCTAAGGAGGACGAAACATGGTAAGAATCATTGGCTCTCCCAGCCGCTACATTCAGGGCAAAGGCACACTCAGCGAATTAACCAAGTATACCGAAAAGTTCGGCAAGAAGATGCTGGTATTAGTCAGCAAGAGTGGCAAAGGACGTGTAGAAGAAAAACTGAATACCGCAGTGAACGGTACAGATACCGAACTGGTATGGGAAATCTTTAACGGCGAATGCTCCAAAGGCGAAGTAGAGCGCATCCGCAAAACGGTAGAAGAACAGAAATGCGATATCGTTGTCGGCATCGGCGGCGGCAAGATTCTCGACACTGCCAAGGCAGTTGCCTACTATGCAAATATTTCCGCTGTATGCGTCCCCACGGCAGCATCCACGGACGCTCCCTGCTCCGCATTGAGCGTACTCTACACCGATGATGGACAGTTCGACGAGTATCTGTGGCTTCCGAAGAACCCGGATATCGTTCTTCTAGACTACGATATCGTTGCCACTGCTCCGATTCGTCTGATCATCTCCGGCATGGGTGACGCACTCGCAACCTACTTTGAAACCAGAGCATGTATGCGCTCCGACGCTACCAGCTGCATGGGCGGCAAGGTTTCCAAGACAGCTATGGCACTGTCCGAGCTCTGCTATCAGACCCTGATTTCCGACGGCCCGAAAGCAAAGCTGTCCCTGGAAAGCGGCGCATGCACAGCGGCCGTTGAAAATGTAATCGAAGCCAACACCTATCTGTCCGGCATCGGTTTCGAGAGCGGCGGTATTGCAGCGGCTCACGCAGTACATAACGGCCTGACCTGCATCGAAGAGACCCATCATAAATATCACGGTGAGAAGGTTGCTTTCGGCGTAATTACCCAGCTGATGCTGGAGAACGTCCCGGAGGATGAGCTGGAAGAAGTTCTTGATTTCTGCATCCGCGTTGGCCTTCCGGTTACGCTTCAGGATCTCGGAATCGAGAAGATCGACCGCGCACAGCTGTTGAAGGCTGCTGAGCTTGCCTGCGCAGAGAGCGACACGGCTCACAATATGCCTTTCGAGGTAACGCCTGAGACCGTACTCAATGCTATGCTGGCTGCTGACCGCGTTGGCCACTACTACAAGAACCTGTTTGCATAAGCCAATATTAAAAGAAGGATTTTGTTATAGAAAGAGGCAGGTCTCCCTGCCTTTTTCTGTTATATATCGAACCAATATTTTCTACACCTTCGTCGTCCACTTCGTGCAGTCCCAGACTTCCGCGCCGAGACCCTCATAGAATTCGGGCTCGTGACATACCATCAGGATGCTGCCCTTATACTCCTTCAGCGCACGGGCCAGCTCCGCCTTCGCATCCACATCCAGATGGTTCGTCGGCTCATCCAGCACCAGCACATTACTCTCCCGTCCCATCAGCTTGCACAGACGCACTTTCGCCTGTTCGCCGCCGCTTAAGACGCGCACCTTGCTCTCGATATGTTTGGTGGTAAGTCCGCACTTCGCCAGCGCGGAACGCACCTCATATTGCGTGTACGACGGGAACTCCTGCCAGATCTCCTCCAGACAGGTCGTATCGATATCCGGTGGCATCTCCTGCTCAAAGTAGCCGATGCTCAGGTAATCGCCCTGCTCCACACTGCCGGAAAGCGGTGGAATCAGTCCAAGGATACTCTTCAGAAGCGTCGTCTTGCCGATTCCGTTCGCGCCAGTCAGCACAATCTTCTGCCCACGCTCCATCTCCAGATTCAGTGGCGTGGACAGCGGCTCCTGATAGCCGATCACCAGATCCTTCGTATGGAAAATATAGCGGCCGGGCGTTCTCGCCATCTGAAAGTGGAACTCCGGCTTCGGCTTCTCCGCCGCCAGCTCGATCTTATCCATCTTGTCCAGCTTCTTCTGGCGGGACATCGCCATGTTGCGGGTCGATACACGGGCTTTATTTCTCGCCACAAAGTCCTTCAGATCTGCAATTTCCTTCTGCTGACGGTTATATGCTGCCTCGATCTGTGCCTGACGCGCCGCGTAAACCTCCTGAAACTTATCATAATCACCCGGATAGCGAGTCAGCGTCTGCTGATCCATATGGTAAATCAAGTTGATCACGCTGTTCAGGAAGGGAATATCATGGGAAATCAGGATAAAGGCATTCTCATACTCATTCAGATATCGCTTCAGCCATACAATATGCTCTGCATCCAGGTAGTTCGTCGGCTCGTCCAGAAGAAGGATATCCGGCTTCTCCAGCAGCAGCTTTGCCAGAAGAACCTTCGTTCTCTGACCGCCGGACAGCTCCGTGACGTCACGGTCAAGACCAAGATCCAGTAATCCCAACGCCTTCGCCACTTCTTCGACCTTAGAGTCGATCATATAGAAATCGTGCGCATCCATCAGATCCTGCAAAGTCCCCATTTCCTCCAAGAGCGCATTCATCTCCTCCTCAGAAGCACTGCCCAGCTTATCGCAGATTTCATTCACCTGCGCTTCCATCTCATAGAGGAAATCAAAGGCTGAACGCAGGACGTCGCGGATGGTCATGCCGGGTTCCAACACACTGTGCTGATCCAGGTAACCGACACGCACATGGCGCGCCCACTCGACCTTACCCTCATCCGGCATCAGTTTGCCGGTGATGATATTCATAAAGGTGGACTTACCTTCGCCATTTGCGCCGATCAGACCGATATGCTCGCCCTTCAGCAGGCGAAAGGATACATCTGTAAAAATGGTTCTATCGCCAAAACCATGACTTAAGTGTTCTACATTTAATATACTCATGCTCTTTCTAACCTTTTCTATAACGATTCTCTAATAATTAAGCCAGCGTCTTATAGCTGTTCCAGATAAATACCAGATACATGACTCCGGCTACCAGCTGCACAATCGCCATGATCGCCATCAGAAGCGCGGCCGCCAGATTGACGAACGGAACAATCAGGAACAGAATACAGGCGATCATCACAATCGTGGAAACCAGGTAAAGAATCCAGATCGTATGGGCTCTCTGCATCAGATTCAGGCTGATACCCTGCAGCTGCTCCGCCGTTCCCTTGCATACATAGTAAACAACTGCCAGTCCCAACAGAGAAGATGCAATCTGGAGCGCAGAACCGAGGAAGCCGCCGTCTACGACTGCATTAATACAGGAAACTACCAGATTACTGACTTCAAAGGCGAATGCCATCTGATACAGGGATGAAACCCGGCTCAATTTCACAAATCCAAGAATCGAAAGCACCATTCCCACAATTCCCGCAATCGTGCCAAGCAACGGAATCACCGCGCAGATCGCAATAATTTCTCCCCAGAACAGGTTCTTCAGTCCTTCCGCCGTTAACATTCTGTTATCCATAAGTTTCTCCTCCGTCTTCTTTCGCCGGCAATATTCAGGCCGCGAACTTCTGTTTGATCGGATTATATCATATCGCCTCCTTAAACACAAGAAAAGCCCGGATTCTCCCGAACAAAATCCTGTTTTCAGACTACAGGAAGTTCATACATAATCAGTTGCAAGAAAAACATTTTTATGATATGATTGGTTGATAAAGCTTAGGAAGTATGAGGAGTATATCATGAAAGCCTCTGGTAATATGCATGGGCAGTTACGGGTAGTGCAGCGCTGGCCCTTTTATCTTCTTCCGCTGATAGCTGCACTGGTTGTCGTGGAGTTTTTTTCAGGGCGCAGCGCCGGCATGGCCGCACTGATCTTTTTGCTTCTCTATCTGATCTTCTCACTGGTATGGCTGTTCTACTGGAATAACCGCATCACTCGGGAGATCGTTGAATTTGCCTCCAATTTCGACCGGACGCAGAAAGCGCAGATGGAAGAACTGGCGCTTCCTTACGCTCTGATGTCAGTTACCGGCGAATTCGTATGGATGAATAAAGCATTCCGTGCCATCACGGAGGATAAGCACTATCAGAAGCATATCTGCAGCATCTTCCCGGAAGTTGCCGAGCGTCTGCCCGGTCCCGGCGAGTCCCGCAGCGAGACGCTTTCCTTCCAGGATGTTGCCTACCAGGTGGATATGAAGTACCTGGAAGCAGAGCGCCCGTTCATCTCGATCTGCATGTACGACGTCACGGAGCATCTGGAAGCGCTCACGGAAATCGAAGACCGTAAGATTGTTCTCGGTCTGATCTACGTGGACAATTACGAAGAAGTCATGAAGAGTACCGAATCCGTTCGTCAGTCTCTTCTCGCTGCTCTGATTGAGCGCAAGCTGAACAAGTATTTCTCGGCTTACGGCGGCATCGTCCGCAAGCTGGACAAGGATAAGTTCTTCTTTATCCTTACAAAGAAGGATCTGATCCGCATACAGGAAAACCGCTTCTCTCTGCTGGAGGATGTCAAGACGCTGAACATCGGCAATGAGACGGCTGTTACGCTCAGCATCGGTACCGGTGTGGACGGCGATACGATCGCGGCCAACAGCGAATATGCCCGCATGGCGATTGATCTCTGCCTGGGCCGCGGCGGCGATCAGGCGATTGTCCGCACGCCGGAAGGCTCCAAGTTCTACGGCGGCAAGACACAGCAGCAGGAGAACAATACCCGCGTCAAAGCGAGAATCAAGGCACAGGCGTTGCGTGAACTGCTCGTAACCAAGGATCAGATTCTGGTTATGGGGCATAAGCTTTCGGATATTGATTCTGTCGGCGCGGCCATCGGTATCTACCGTGCCGCAAAGTCGCTGGACAAGAAGACTCACATTGTGCTTCAGGATGTCACCTCCTCCGTACGCCCGTTGCTGCAACGCTTTAACGGCAATCCGGATTATCCGGAGGATCTGATCGTGAACCGCGAGCGCGCGCTAGAACTGCTGGATGACAACACCACCGTCATCATGGTGGATGTCAACCGCCCCAGCTATACGGAATGCCCGGAACTGCTGAACCGCGCGAAGAGTATTGTTGTCCTGGATCATCACCGCCAGTGCAACGAGATGGTGAAGAATCCGACGCTTTCCTATATCGAGCCCTATGCTTCCTCCGCCTGCGAGATGGTAGCAGAGATCCTGCAGTATTTTGCAGATAACCTGAAGCTGCGGCCCATCGAAGCGGAAGCGATCTATGCCGGAATCGTCATCGATACAAATAATTTTATGAATAAAACCGGCGTCCGCACCTTTGAAGCGGCTGCTTATCTTCGCCGCTGCGGCGCGGATATGACAAGAGTCCGCAAGATGTTCCGCGAACGCATGGAGGACTACCGTGCCAAGGCTGAGACCGTAAGTTCCGTCGAGCTGTTTGAAGGTTGCTTCGCCTTCGGCGTATGCCCCAGCAAAGGAATTGAAAGCCCTATGATCATCGGTGCGCAGGCAGCGAACGATCTTCTGGATGTGATCGGGGTTAAGGCTTCGATCATCTTTACAGAGTATCAGGATCAGATTTATATCAGCGCCCGCTCCATCGATGAGGTGAATGTGCAGCTGATCATGGAACGTCTTGGCGGCGGCGGTCACCTGAGCACTGCAGGCGCACAGCTGCGGGGTTGCAGCGTTGAAGACGCCAAATCTCTGGTAAAAGAAACCATCCATCAAATGATGGAGGAAGGAGCTATATAAAATGCAGGTTGTATTATTTGAAGATGTAAAGGCCCTTGGCAAGAAGGGCGATGTAGTTAAGGTAAATGATGGCTATGCCAGAAACTTTATTTTCCCGAAGAAGCTGGGCGTGGAAGCCACTCCCCAGAACCTGGCGAAGCTGAAGCAGCAGAAGGCTTATGAAGCCAAGGTTGCCGCTGAGCAGCTGGCTGCCGCGAAGGATCTTGCGAATGTGATCGCCGCGAAGACCGTTACCCTGAAGGTAAAGGTCGGCGAGGGCGGCCGCCTGTTCGGAGCAATCTCCAGCAAGGAAATCGCTCAGGCTGCCAAAGAGCAGTGCGATCTGGAACTGGATAAGAAGAAGATCGTGCTTCCGGAACCGATCAAGACACTGGGAACTCATGAGGTTCCGGTAAAGCTGCATAAGGATGTGACTGCAGCCCTGAAAGTCGTAGTTGCCGAAGCATAAAGAGTCGGGCGGTCTGTTTTCTCAGATCGCCCTTTTGTTATCTTAGGAGAGTTTTCGAGGGAAAGTTTTCGAAGGAGAATTTTTAATGGAAGAAACCCTGATCAAGCGCGTCATGCCGCACAGCATCGAAGCCGAGCAGTCAGTCATCGGTGCGATGGTGCTCGATAATGAATCGATCGCGCTGGTAGAAAATATCATCACCGGGGAGGATTTTTACCACCGGCAGTACGGGATCATCTTTGATACGATGGTTGAGCTGTACGAGGAAGGTCGCCCGGTTGATCTGCTGACTCTGCAGAGCCGCCTTCAGGAGAAGGAAGTTCCTCCGGAAGTCAGCAGCATGAATTACATCGGCGAACTGATTGCCTCGGTACCGCGCTCGGCCAACGCCAAATGGTATGCGGAGATCGTGTATGAGAAGTCCGTTCTGCGCCGCCTGATCCGCGCGAACGAAGAGATCGCGAACACCTGCTATGCCGGGAAAGAGAGCCTGGAGGATATCCTGGCGGATACCGAGAAGACCATGTTCGATATCTTAAACCGCCGCCAGAATAGCGACTATGTTCCGATCCAGGAGGTCGCTCTGAACGCACTGGAGAAGATCCACAAGGCGTCCCGCAATAAGAACCCGGTCACCGGCATCGCCACCGGCTTCACGGACCTGGATTACCGCACCGCCGGCATGCAGCCCTCCGATCTGATTCTAATCGCCGCCCGCCCTTCTATGGGTAAGACAGCATTTGTCCTGAATGTCGCGCAGCATGTTGCGTTCAAGCAGAACCTGTGCACCGCCATCTTCAGCCTGGAGATGTCCAAGGAGCAGCTGGTCAACCGACTCTTCGCCATGGAATCCCGCGTGGACGCACAGGCACTCCGAACCGGCAGCCTGAATGATGACGAGTGGGATCGCCTGGTGGAAGGCGTGAATACCGTCGGCCGCTCCAAATTAATCATCGACGACACGCCCTGCATCAGCATCGGCGAGATGCGTACCAAGTGCCGCAAGTACAAGCTGGAGCACGGACTGAAGCTCGTTATCATCGACTATCTGCAGCTGATGAGCGGCAGCAGCAAGAGCTCTGATAACCGCCAGCAGGAAATCTCTGAGATTTCCCGTTCCCTGAAGGCCATGGCGCGTGAACTGGAGGCTCCAGTCATCGCGTTGTCCCAGCTGAGCCGTGCCGTGGAATCCCGTGCCGACCACCGCCCCATGCTTTCCGACCTGCGTGAGTCCGGTGCAATCGAGCAGGATGCTGATGTGGTTATGTTCCTTTATCGTGACGACTACTACAACAAAGACAGCACAGCGAAAAACGTTGCTGAAGTCATCGTAGCCAAGCAGAGAAACGGCCCCATCGGAACAGTAGAGCTCGCATGGCTGCCAAATTACACGAAGTTCGTAAATCTCAAGAAATAGCGTTCACGCTGCTTCGCCATACAAATGTTATAGCATATTATATCGGGAGGGCAAGATTATGAAAATCGGCATTATTGGTGTTGGTATTATTGGAAGTGCTGTTGCTTCCGGCTTCTGCAGAAGCAGTCAGGGAGAGCTCTCCCTGGTTCTCTCGCCCCGCGGGAGGGAACGTGCCGCCCACCTGAAGGAGCAGTATCCAGATCTGGTCACGGTCGCAGCCTCCAATCAGGAGGTTGTGGATCAGTCGGACTGGGTGATTCTCTCCGTTCTGCCGAAACAGGCGGAAGATGTTCTGAAAGAACTGCACTTCCGCCCGGAGCAGAAATTCATCAAGCTGGTTCCTATGTTAAGCCTGGAGAGAGTCCGGGAGCTGACCGGTGAGCTCTCCGTTCTGGTGGATGTGGTTCCGCTCCCCTTCAACGCGAAGAACATGGGGCCCGTGATCCTCTATCCACCGGTTCCGGAAGCAAAAGCGCTGCTCTTCCACATCGGCGATGTGGTCGCGGTTGACACTCCGGAGCAGATGTCGATTCTCCGCTCCGTCACTGCATTGATGAGTCCTTTCTATGAGCTGACGGCCTCTGTCACCGACTGGTGCGTGGAGAACGGGTTAAGCGAGGAAGCCGGAAAGGCCTATGTCACATCCTTCTTCGGTGCGCTTTCACATACTGCCGGAAATTTCCCCGATCGTCTGCATACACTCGCGCAGGAAATGACGCCCGGCGGCCTGAACTGGCAGGCACTGAACGATCTTACGGAGAAAAACGCTTTCACACTCTGGAAGGATGCACTGGATCCGATTCTAACCCGCGTGGAAGGAAAGTAAATCCCGAGCCGGCAGCCTCTTCTGCTGCCGAATATACAAGAAAGGTTTCGAAATACTATGAATATCAGAACAATTGGATTTATCGGCCTGGGCCTGATCGGAGGCTCCATCGCCAAGGCTCTTCGCCGGGTGCATCCGGAGCTTCAGATGATCGCCTACAACCGATCACGGGAAAGCTTGATTGCCGCCATGGAGGATGGGACGATCAATCAGGCGACAGACACACTGAATGAGAGTTTCGCTGCCTGCGACCTGATCTTTCTCTGCGCTCCGGTCAGCGTAAATATCCGCTGCCTGCAGATCCTGAAAGACATCATCCGCCCGGACTGCCTCCTCACAGACGTCGGAAGCGTAAAGACGACCATCCACGAAGCGGTTAATGAGATCGGCCTCTCCCGTCAGTTCATCGGCGGTCACCCGATGGCCGGATCGGAGAAATTCCGCTATGCGAACGCCAGTGACCGTCTCCTGGAGAACGCCTACTATATCCTGACACCAGGCGCCGACAGCTCCGCCGAACATCTGGAAGCCTACCGCAATCTGGTTGCCTCGATTCAGGCGATTCCAATCGTACTGGACTATCGGGAGCACGACCGTGCGACCGCCGCGATCAGCCATCTTCCTCACATCATCGCCTATGCGCTGGTAAATCTGGTGCGCCGCTCCGACAATACGGAAGGGCTGATGCGTATGCTTGCCGCCGGAGGTTTCAAGGATATCACGCGAATTGCCTCCTCCTCTCCGGAGATGTGGCAGCAAATCTGCACGGAGAATCAGGCGCAGGTTCTGCAGATGCTTGACGCCTACCGGGAGGATCTTGCTCTTGTGGAGGCTGCGATCCGAAAAGAGGACAATGCCGCTCTGATCAAATACTTTGATCAGGCCAGAATCTACCGCAACGCCTTGCCGGAATCCTACCGCGGGACGATCCAGCCGCTCCCGGAGATCTATGTCGATGTGCCGGATGAGACCGGAGCAATCTCTGTCGTATCCGCAATCCTGGCGGCCAACCGCCTGAGCATTAAGAACATGGGCATCCGTAACAACCGCGAGGTTCAGGCCGGCGCGCTGAAGATCGTCTTCGAGAATATGAAGGCTGCCGCCAAGGCAGCGGAGATCCTGAAGAAATATAACTATACGGTTTATGAGCGGGATTAAATAATCTACTGATACCATCCCATATGAAGAGAAATTTCCTTCGCGCCTTCCAGAATCAGGCGCACGTAGTCACTGTCATCCTCCGGCAAACGAAAATCCGGCACGGAGATACCAAGGCAGCCCTGCAGCATGCCGTTCTGATCAAAGATCGGAGCGGCAATACAGGCGCAATGGCGATCCCACTCGCCATCCCGTCCCGCAAATCCTTTTTCCCGGACGCGCATGACTTTCTCTCGCAAAAGCTTCATATCAACTTCCGGAGCTGCTTCGTGAATCCTGCGAAACAGCTCCTCTCGCTTCTGCTTTTCGCAGAATGCCATCAGAACTCTTCCGGTGTTGCCTATCCAGAGGACGTCACGAACACCGATCTCACAGGACATACGGATTGTCTGGCGGCTGGTTACTTGCTCAATGCAAACACGGCTGATCCCGTCTCGGACAAAAATATGCACAGTCTCGTTTGTGAGATGAGAAATAGTATTTCGCCGTGTAGCCTCGCCCCAGCGTCCGTTTTCCTCTGGACGGCAGCTCCGGAACCGGTTCCAGAGTGATATAATTCAGGACGCCATCGCTTGCTTCATGCTCCATGTTCAGGCGGACATAGAGATCCTTTTTGCGCACAGTAATCTTTCTTTTCTGCCCGGGCTTCATATTCTGTATGGATTCACGAACGGCTGCGCTATCGAAGATATCCAGCATATGGCGTCCTTCCATACGCTCCCCGGAGAGTCCCACCAGTTTCACCGCCAGCTCGTTATATGTCTTGATGATTCCATCATTGGCAAAAGCGATGACGCCGGATTTTTCCTCCGCGCCGATGCCATATTCACCACGGAAATCACGATCCTTCGCATAGGGGAAGCTGGTTCCATAATTGGCCGGCATAATCGTTGCGCAATACTCCTGCACGGCCGGTGTCAGGAAAAGTTCCGGAAAACCGAGCGTAATCAGTACAAATACAATCGTTGAGATATCGATACACCGCCTGCCAATCTCCACAATCTGAGATACAGACGCCGGCACCGCCCATGCTTCTCCAGGTGAAATGGCCACATCGACTCTCTGATGAAGCTCCGTGTACGGTGTATAGGGAATCAGCTCCAGATGAGTCGCGCCCAGGTGATAAATCTGCTCCACGCACTGCAGGCTGAGGTTTCGGTTCACGTTCACCATCAGCGCGCGTGTTCTCGGCGGCAGCGCCTGAATGGCCTCGAAGCCTTTGCGAGATATTGTAAGCGCAGCTGTAACCAGAGTAATTCCGCTTGCCAGCTGCTTCTTCGCCAGCGGAAGCATATCATCAGATGAAATCACTGCCAGATCCGCCTGAATTGGTTGATAGATCGAGCCGTCTTCCATGCAGTATGTAGAAATCAGGACACGATTCTCCAGAATTTTCTCGAACAGGTTCCGGTATTCATTTACTGCTTTGCGCGAATATGCGATAATTGCAAGGTTTTTCATACGTCAAATTCTCCCAGACATCAGCTACAGAGCAGCAGATCATTTCTCGACGCCGCAAGCTGTCTTAACTCTTCAGTGAACTACTCGGCAACTGAGTTACCAGAGCATCTGAAATCTGGCGGGATACCGCCTTTTTTCAGGGTGCGTCCATGACACCAATACTGCTTGCCTTTTGGCTATGCAGCTACTTTTATTATATCTGGTTTTTTTAGTTCGGTTACGGACAGTTCCTTCTGTTTTCCGGATACGGA
>JAJEQR010000007.1 GCA_020687485.1 Hominifimenecus microfluidus
CGGCTGCGTTGCAGCCGCCTCTTTTTTGAAAGGAGCGTTTATTTTGAAGAACCTGAAGAAATATATTCTGGCATTCTTATCCATTGCCGGCCTTGTCGGGCTAGATCAGTGGACGAAATCTCTGGCAGTGACCCATCTGCAGGGCAAACCTGGGCATGTCTTGATCCCTGGTGTATTTGAGCTTTTGTATACGGAGAACCGCGGAGCCGCCTTCGGCATCTTCCAGAATCAGCGGATTGTTTTTCTTATCATTACGGTGGTGATTCTCCTGGCAGTCATCTACTGCTTTGTGAAGATTCCTTCGACGAAGCGCTTTCTGCCGTTGCAGTGCCTGTGCGTTCTGATTTCGTCAGGAGCTATTGGCAACATGATCGATCGTCTTCTGAACGGATATGTGGTGGACTTCCTGTATTTCAGCCTGATCGACTTTCCAGTCTTCAATGTAGCTGACTGCTATGTGACTGGCGGCGCTGTGCTGGCTTTTGTACTGTTGTTCTGGGTCTATAAGGATGATGAATTGAAAGGAATTCTGCGATGAGTGAAGAAAGAAAGCAGTGGATTCCGGCTGCAGATTCATCCGTGGAGCTACTTTCCTCATATGGTGATGTGGAGAGTTGGGATGTAGATATTGCGGATGCCGGAGTACGTCTGGACGCTTATCTGGCGGATTATTATGATCAGTATTCCCGATCCTTTCTGCAGAAGCTGGTGAAGGATGGGAAAGTGCTGGTTGATAATCGTCCGGTGAAGAATAATTACCGACTGACCGGCGGCGAGGTGCTGTGTGTACAGATTCCGCAGCCGGAGCAGCTGGATGTCTCTCCGGAGCCGATTCCGCTGGAGATCCTGTATGAGGATGAGGATCTTATCTTCGTAAATAAGCCGAAGGGTATGGTAGTTCATCCTGCGCCCGGTCACAGCGGCGGAACGCTGGTCAATGGGCTGCTGTATCACTGTGGAAGCAGTTTGTCTGGGATTAACGGAGTTCTGCGCCCGGGAATCGTCCACCGCATCGATATGGACACGACAGGAGTTCTAGTTGTATGCAAAAACGATCTGGCGCATAACCATGTAGCCAGACAGCTGGCAGACCATTCCATTACCAGAAAGTATTATGCCATTGTGCATGGCGTGATCACGGAAGACTCCGGGACAATCAATCAGCCGATCGGGCGAAGCCGGACAAACCGTATGAAGATGGCGATTGATATTATGAATGGAAAGCGCGCAGTCACGCATTACCGTGTGCTGGAGCGCTATAAGGACTATACGTATGTCGAATGTCAGCTGGAGACCGGACGAACGCATCAGATTCGTGTGCATATGACAAGCATTAATCATCCACTCCTGGGGGATGAGGTTTACGGTAGCCGGAAGACACCGTTTCATCTGCAGGGGCAGACACTTCATGCAGGCGTCCTTGGACTGATTCATCCACGGACCGGAGAATATCTTGAGGTTTGTGCAGAGCTGCCCGAATACTTTCTTCGGTTGCAGAACAGCCTGAGAAATCAGAAGTAACAGAGGTGGCTGAAAGTAATTCGTGATAAATTAGAAAAATGTATTGAAAATTCGCAGAATATTTGTTATAATCTGTAAATATAAAAGACAAATCAGAACAGAAAGGGGTGGACAATATGTCTGGAAATCGTATTATCACCATTGGTCGTGAATTTGGAAGTGGAGGAAAGCTAATCGGCATGAAGTTGGCAGAGCGCCTGGGTGTCAAGTGCTATGACAAGGAACTTCTGGATATTGCATCCGACCACAGCGGTCTCTGCAAGGAGATCATGGAACATAATGATGAGAAGCCGGTGAACAGTTTTTTCTATTCACTGGTTACTGATGTACATTCCGGAAGCCAGCCTTTTACCGGATATATGAATATGCCGCTGAATCAGAAGGTATTTCTGGCTCAGTTCGAAGCGATTCAGAAGCTTGCAGATCGTGAGCCTTGTGTGATTGTAGGCCGTTGCGCTGATTACGCGCTTGCGTCACATGATAATATAACTAGCGTTTTCGTTAGCGGAGCACTCCCGGACAAGGTAGAGCGTGTGGCTGCACTTTATAATATTTCAAAGGACAAGGCCATGGATTTGATTCCGAAGACGGATAAAAAGCGCGCGAATTACTATAATTATTACTCCAATAAGAAATGGGGAAGTGCTGCAAGCTATGATCTTTGCATCAACAGCAGCGCTGTAGGAATTGAAGGTGCCGTGGATATGATTCTTGACTTCGTTAAGAAAAAAGAAGAACAGAAAGTCAGTGGTTAGTGGGCAGTAGTTAGTAAACAGCGGGATCTCGTGTAGGCGGAATCAGTTGTATGGCAATGAAGACCTGAGCAGTTGTAATTTTTTCAATAAGAAGCACCAGTCAGTATCGATGAGATACCGGACTGGTGCTTCTTTTAGTTAATGAAAGAATAATGATAGAGGCAGTTACTAGCCATACTAACCACTAAATCACTCCACTGTAACGGACTTTGCCAGGTTTCTGGGCTTATCCATATCATAGCCTTTAGCATAAGCGGTATAGTAAGCCAGAAGCTGAAGGATTACTGCGCAGGGGAATACGGTGAAGCGATCATCTTCGATCGGAATCTCCAGATGGATGTCGTATACGTCATCGGAGACATCGGCCCCCTCTTTTGTAATCAGGATAACGTAGGCATCACGGGCTTTAACCTCGCGGATATTGGAGATCGTCTTGGCGAAGATTTTATCCTGTGTTGCCAGAGCGATCACAGGAACGCCCGGCTCGATCAGAGCGATTGTGCCATGCTTTAATTCACCTGCAGCATAAGCCTCTGCGTGAATGTAGGAAATCTCCTTTAATTTCAGCGCGCCTTCCAGTGAGAATGCGTAATCCATGCCGCGACCGATATAGAAGGCATCGTGAGCGAATGCCAGCTTCTCTGCCTGCTTACGGATGGTCTCGTCGAGTGCCATGATCTGTTCAATCATATCCGGAGCTTTTTCAAGGCTGGTGATAAAAGCTCTGACAGCTTCTTCCGAGTCTTTCTTGCGTACCAGTGCCATACGGGCTGTAATCAGATACAGAACGGCCAGCTGAACCATATACGCCTTCGTACTGGCGACTGCAATCTCAGGACCTGCATGTGTATAGAGAACGTAATCACTTTCCCTGGCAATGGAGGAACCCTTTACATTAACAATGGAAAGAACCTTGCATCCGCATTCCTTTGCCAGACGGAGAGCTGCCAGTGTATCAATGGTCTCTCCGGACTGGGATACAACAATTACAAGCGTATGCTGATCCATGAGAGGCGTGTCGTAACGAAACTCTGAAGCAATAGAAACAGTTACCGGAATTCGAAGCTCCTTTTCCATAATGGCTCTGCCTACCATACCAGCATACATGGCGGTTCCGCAGGCGATAACTTGGATGTGTGTACACTCGCGGAAAATATCATCAGGAATGCTTTCCTGCGAGAAATCCGGGAGTCCGTTGTTCAGACGAGGGCGGATGGTCTTGCGGAAGACTTCCGGCTGTTCATGGATCTCCTTCAGCATGAAATGAGGATAGCCGCCCTTCTGAGCTGCTTCCACATCCCAGTTTACACTGAGAATCTCAGGTTGAACTTCTTCGCCGTCCATGGTCTCTACGCGGATGCCATCTGCTGTAATGGTCAGAATGTGATGCTCCGGAACAACAAAGTAATCCTTGCTGTAAGGAATCAGAGCTGTAACATCGGATGCGATGAATGCTCCCTGGGAAGCTGTGGTTGCAACCATCGGGCTTACATTGCGTACTGCGTAGATGGTGCCGGGACGGTCATCAAACATGATGCAAAATGCATAGGAACCATCGATGATACGGATGGCGTTGCGAATCGCCTGATAAGGATCGTTGGTCTTGTCATAGTAATAATTGATCAGCTGAGCGGCTACTTCGGTATCCGTCTCGGAAGTTGCCAGGCCTTCAAAGCCAAATTGTACGCTGATGGCATGATAATTCTCGATAATACCGTTATGGAGCAGTACCACGCGGCCAACAACATGAGGATGCGCGTTCGCGTCCGTAACACCGCCATGAGTTGCCCAGCGGGTATGACCGATGCCACAGTGGGAATCTACGTCCTCCGTACAGATGCTGCGGAGCGAGGAGACCTGACCGACCTTCTTGCGCAGATAGATTCCTTCCTCTGTCAGAAGAGCCATACCGGCGCTGTCATAGCCGCGATATTCCAGCTGTGTCAGTCCATCCAGTACAACGTCACGTGCCTGCAGAGGCCCTACATATCCAATAATACCACACATATAAAATTTTCTCCTTTAAAATCAGGGCAGTGATTCAGGTTTTATTATGATTTTGCATATAGTAGGAATCACTGCCAAATGGACAGAGAAATCCTGCAGCAGTGCAGAAAATCTCTGCGTCAGCATTTGACCCCGGTTGCTGTTCGGTTGTTTTGCAATTGCTTGCATATTTCGAAAAGCATCTCACGCCCGGGAAGCATGGAAGAGTACCCGCCGAAAAAATTCGATAACCTCTTCACCTCGTCAACCTTTTCGTCTTATATATTGTCCGTTCCGGAAAAGGTTCTGGCGCTTGCTATATAATTTTTCTGCCGTAGCCTCCTGGTTATTTCTACGAACTTTCAACAGTCTAACATGAAAGTGTGCATTTGTCAAATTTCAGATTGACAAAGAGGCATTTAGCGTGATATACTTACCTGTAACATACAATTATTCGCAAAAGGAAAGTTTAACGAATAGTTTGCCAAAAGAAATTCCTTCTTCCGTAGTTTTCTATGTGTTGCTCTTGTCAGGTGAAAATTAATCTAACAACAGAAAGGTTTATGTAGTATATGAAACTGCAACAATTATTGAGTCAGACCCGCCGTGCGGTCGATGACTATCACATGATCAATGCCGGTGATCGTATCGCTGTCGGAATCTCCGGCGGCAAGGACAGCCTGACGATGCTGTATGCTTTGAATGGACTGCGTCGATTTTATCCGCTGCCTTTTGAAATTGAGGCAATTACTGTAGATCTTGGTTTTACAGGTGCTGATGAGGCTCTGAAGCCCATACAGGGTCTTTGTGATGAATTTGGCGTTCATTATACCGTTGTTCCTTCACAGATTGCTGAAATCATTTTTGACATCCGTAAGGAAAAAAATCCCTGCGCGCTCTGCGCTAAGCTCCGCAAAGGAGCTTTTAATGATATGGCCCGTCAACTGGGATGCAATAAAGTTGCCTATGCACATCATATGGATGATATTATCGAGACAATGCTGCTTTCCATGATTTATGAAGGACGCTTTTATTCATTTTCGCCGGTTACGTATCTGGATCGTATGGAGGTTACAGTTATCCGCCCTCTGATGTATGTCCATGAGGCAGATATCATCGGATTCAAGAACAAATATGACCTTCCGGTCTTTAAGAATCCGTGTCCGGCAGATGGATATACACGCCGTGAATATGTGAAGCAGCTGGTAAGGCAGCTGAATCGCGAGAATCCAGGCTGTAAGGAACGTATGTTTACCGCCATTCTGAATGGGAATATCCCCGGATGGCCGGAACGTCAGGAAGGAAAAAGAATATATGAGTAGTCATCCTTATCATGAGCAGGTCGATATCATGAATACGGTAAAGCTCCGGGAACTGATGGAGGGACTCCCGGAGTATACCCGTATTTATTTTCGCGGGATTGAGCCGAATACTTCTTCCAGAACCAGAATTGCCTATGCGTATGATTTACATGTGTTCTTTGAGTATCTGATCCAGAAGCACCCTGCATTTCAGGGAAGACAGATTACTGAACTTCCTGTCGAACTTCTGGATGAAGTAAAGGCTGTGGATATTGAAAATTATATGGAATATCTAAAGTTCTATCACTGTGGAGATGGACAGGCAATAGAACGCGTCAACCAGGAACGGGGAATTATTCGCAAGATTGCATCACTTAAGACATTTTATAACTATTTCTTCCGCAAGGAAATGATCCAGACGAATCCGGCGGCTCTTGTACTTCTTCCAAAGCAGCACGAGAAAGAAATTGTTCGACTGGATATTGATGAGGTTGCGATTTTGTTGGATCAGGTGGAGTCCGGAGAAAAACTGACAAAGCGTCAGCAGGAATATCACGAGAAAACGAAGGTTCGCGATTTGGCGTTGATTACTCTTCTTCTCGGTACCGGAATTCGTGTTTCCGAGTGTATCGGCCTGAATCTGGATGATGTGGACTTCAAGAATGCCGGAATTCATATTCACCGCAAAGGAGGCAAAGAGGTTGTTATCTACTTCGGAGATGAAGTGGAGGATGCTCTCCGCCTCTATATGGACGAACGTTCCCGGATTTTTCCGGCGGAAGGCCATGAAGATGCTTTATTCCTTTCGTTACAGAGAAAGCGTATCAGCGTGCGCAGCGTAGAAAATCTGGTAAAGAAGTATTCGCGGACGGTGACAACGTTAAAGACTATTACACCGCACAAGCTTCGTAGTACGTATGGTACGAATCTTTACCGTGAAACCGGCGATATCTATCTGGTGGCGGATGTCCTCGGCCACGCGGATGTAAACACAACCAAGAAACACTATGCTGCCATGGAGGACAGCCGCCGGCGAAGCGCCCGCAATATTGTGCGGCTAAGAGAAAAAGGTATGGGGGGCGAATCGGTTTGATACTGTTCGCTCCCGCCATTCCCGATTGTGCGTTCGCATTATGGGGTTACAGGTTCTGCGCGATTCTGGTCTTGTTCCCTGCCTTCGCTGATTGTTAATGTTTCATCTTGTTCCTCGCTTTCACTGATCGTTGATTTCCTGTTTGGTACTTCGTTTTTGCCGATCGTTGATTCTCTGCTTTGCATCTCGTCTTCAATGATTGTTTTTTGGTTGACCTGTAGAATGGAAAGCTGTCTTTTCCATTCTGCAATCTCCTCTTCTTTTACTTTTAATTCACGGGCGGATTCCTTCTGCATGGAGAGAATCATTTGATACAAATGATTCTTATCTGAATGCAGGGAGTTTTCTTTCTTCGTATATTCTGCGCGGAGCTGCTCGATGCGTACTTCGAAATGTTCGCGCAGTTCTGACTCACGGGCCCTTGCGGTTTCCTTTTCCGCTTCACTTCGACTTCGATATCCGTTTTCTTCTTCCTGCATTTTCTGCTGTAATCTGGTGATCTGCGCTTCCGCCTCTTTGGATTTTTTCTGCATTTCCTGTATCAAATCCCGATAATGGTCGCGTTCAGATTCTACTGTTCGCAGAGCTGCTATCTGTGCTTTATATCCACTGCAGATTTCTTCCGTAGCGATTGCTTTTTCTGCGGCGGCCGCGAGTTCTGCCTTTAATCCGGCGATCTGCATTTCCAGACGCTCTTTTTCAGCTGCCGTAGTTTCTTTGAGCGCAGAAGCTTTCTGAATTGCTTCAGAAGCTTTCTTCTCTGCTTCTTCACTTTGCTTTTTGTAAGATATTACGGCATCTGCCTGTGTCTGAAGCTGTGCCCGGAATTCCGTTCGGATGCGATCCTCAGCCGCGCTGACATCTTTGAGGGAATCGATGTAAGCTTCCACCAGGTACTGCGCATATTGCTGAAATCTTTCAATTCGTTCTCTGCTATCTTCCGCTGTATTGCTTGTCTCGCGTTGAATGGCATAGGTATCCATCAGTGCGTTGAATACGCGGTCTTTATTGCCTCCGATTTCTGCGGAAAGTTCTTCCAGACGCTTCTGCGTTTCCTCTGAAATTCGGTATGATTTTGTTTCTGCCATATGTTTCTCTTCCTTTTCTCTGCTTGTTTTGCTTGTTGTTTGCGTTTTAGCTCTTTATCTTTCAATCCCGGAATGCATTCGCCGGGACTTTTTCGCATTGCTCAATTTTACTGCGCTTGAGTTAATGTATACTTATGAATACATTGTATCGTGTACGTATACATTTGTCAAGCTGGCTTGGTTCGTATAATATATCTTATACGAACTTATCAGGCGAAATTTGCTTGATTTTTACATCCAAGTAGGATATAATGGTCAGGAAAATAAAAAAACGAACTAAAATATGATGTTATACGAACTTAAAACAGTTGCACAAAACAGAAAGTATACAAGACATAAGCGAATATGAAACACAAACGGAAGTATGTGCGGAATAAATACATAACATAAAATGCAGGAATTCCTGTAAGAAAAATAAGGAGTACACAGAAATGGCAAATAAGAAATCTCTCGCGCTTACAAAGGAACAGTATGAAAATATTATTGGAGCGATGCGGATGGGCGGAAATACTTTCCGGGCCAATGACAGGATTGCGGCCGCTCTGGTACTGGAAGCAAATCTAGGGCTTCGCATCGGTGATATTCTAAAACTACGATTGCAGGATATCGTGCTGGACGGTGCCCGCTACCGGCTGGATATTGTGGAGGAAAAGACGCAGAAGAAACGGGTCTTTACTGTGCCTCAGCCTATTTATCAGTATCTGAGAGTGTATTGTATGGATCACGGGATTGCCTCCGGGGAGGTTATCTTCCCGGTTACGGAGCGCGCTGTACAGAAGTATCTGGTGAAGGTAACAGAAGAACTGGGCTATTCCAGTATCGGAACACACAGCTTCCGCAAATTCTTTGCGACGGAGATTTATCTGAATAATAATTATAACATTGTGCTGGTTCAGCAGCTGTTGCAGCACAGCTCAGCGGCGATTACCCAGCGCTATATCGGTATATCAAGCAAAGAAATTGAAGATGCCCTGGCCGGACATATTGAGCTTCTGTAAAGCAATTGAAATCGCTGATGAAAGCTCAGGAGGAGCAAACGTCAAGCTGTTAAAGAAAATATTCTCTTCTTTGCCGGATGCTTTCGGATTGCAATGCAGAAAGCTGATTTACTGACTTAGTGGTTTACGCTGCCTTCTTCCCAATAATATACGGTGAGGTAGCGGCCGGCAGTGAGGCTTCTTTCATTACTCATAGAGTTCATCTGTTTCAACTCTTCAACATAGGACGGGATTGCTTCTACAGAGTCACAGTAACGGGAGGCAATGCTCCAGAGCGTGTCGCCGGAGTGGATCGGGACAGAAGTGAAGACCTTCTCGCGTGGGCGGCTGTTCGCTGTAATCATGTTGTTGTGAACGATAACACCGCCGAAGGTGATAAAGAATGCCAGCAGACAGAAGATCACAATACGTACAAAACTGCGCTTTTGCATAAGAAAAGTCCTCCTTTAAAAGATAAAAATCGAACACATATTCCGAACATCCGTTCCCTACAGGTTTGATTATACACAAGGAACATATGTTTGTCAATGGGAAAAGTGCAATTTTTTTTTGAAAAATCGAACAAATATTTGTGAACAAGTGTTTGCAAAATTTTCTTTCCTATGGTATAATCTTCTATAATCATTAAAAAACATGTAACGATTCAGAGCCTTCTTTTCAATAAAGGATCTGAATGGAAAAATATAAAGATGTGATACATCAGGAAGGAATGGATCTATGGCTGGTTATATTACAGAGAAGCAAGAGGAGATTCTGAACTTTATAAAGGATCAGATCCTGAAGAAAGGATATCCGCCTGCCGTACGCGAGATCTGCGAGGCAGTTCATCTGAAGTCTACGTCGTCGGTACACTCTCACCTGGAGTCGCTGGAGAAGAACGGATATATCCGCAGGGACCCTACGAAGCCCCGTGCGATTGAGATTATTGATGAGGACTTTTTATTTAACAGTCGCAGAGAGATGGCGCAGATCCCGATCATCGGCCGTGTGGCTGCCGGTGTTCCGATTCTTGCTGAGCAGAATATCGAGGGCTACTTCCCTCTTCCGGCGGATATGCTCCCGAACTGTGAGTGCTTTATCCTTGACGTACAGGGCGAGAGTATGAAGGGGATGGGTATCCTGGACGGGGATTCCGTCCTCTGTGCGAAGACGAACGTTGCCAACAATGGTGAGGTTGTTGTTGCTCTGGTGGATGACAGTGCTACCGTGAAGCGCTTCTATAAGGAGAACGGGCGTTACCGTCTTCAGCCTGAGAATGAGGCAATGGGACCGATTTATGTCGATGACTGCGAGGTACTCGGCAGAGTGATCGGGCTTATGAGGAGAAATATTCACTAGCTCCTTGCCGTGTTAAAAAGAAATAACGAATCAGACTCCGGGCTGCCAGATGAAGCTGAATCGTTGCAAAAAGAGAACGAGATTTCCGGTGCCGGCTTTCCGGCTTTTGGAATCTCGTTCTCTTTTATTTTTCTTCTGACAGATCACCATGGCCGACATATCGGAAGTTCACGATACCAAGACTGGAGGGAGCACTGATCTCCCACCCGGATTCTTTGCGAATCAAGGATTCTGCCAGATCCGCCATGTCGCATCCGTGGTCAAGAACAGAACCCATCGCGTCGTTGCCAAGAGTTTGAAGTGCCATGCTGCACGCATAGGTTTGCATCATCCATTTATGCGCGTTCCAACTCAGGCTGTCGGAATTCTCGATTCCGGCCAGGTGCTCCCGCAGTGAATCGGATAACAGTGCGGAGGCACCGAATGCGCCATCTACGTGCATCCCATTCGTGAGCAATTTGATCCAGATGCTTCAGCAGAATGATATCGATGTTCTGTATTTTCTGGTCTTCATGAATAAAGCAGCAGATAAAAGAAAAACGCCTCTGTTTTCCATAGACCGGGATTTCCGGCTGGAAAACAAAGGCGTCTCTTTATTACAGTTCGCTTAAATCGGAAATAACCTTTCCGTCTCTCCAGATACGCTCCAGATCATAGAAACGACGGTCTTCTTTCGAGAAGACATTCACTACAATGTCGCCGTAATCCAGCAGAACCCAGTTGGCTGAACGGAAGCCCTCTACGGACTTGCAGGCAAATCCGGCCTTATACATCTGTTCCTGTACATTCTCTACCAGTGCATGTACATGCGGAGAGTTCTCACCATTTGTGATGATAAAATAGTCAGCAATCGTAGAGACATCGTGAATGTCGATTACGGTTACTTCTGAGGCTTTCTTGTCTGTCAGTGCCTTGTAGGCGGTCTCAATCATCAGTCTGGCTTCTTCCATTGGCATTTTCTCCTTTTTCTAATTTTCACTGTTATGTTTATGAAGATAATAGTGATAGGTATCCAGGGAACGGGTGTCGATCTCTTTGCCGGATGCCTTCAGGTAATCCAGCGTATCTTTCAGAATCTTCAAGAGGGTAAGATCCAGATCTTCATAAGCCAGCTTCCGGAGCTCGTCCAGATGCGGAGCCTGATCTCTCCCTGGTTCGATATAATCAGCAATGAATATAATCTTGTCCAGCGTACTCATATGAGGCTTGCCGGTGGTATGGCAGGCGATGGCGGACAGGATTTCTTCATCAGTGACGCCATAATCCGTGCAGGCCAGCCGGGCGCCGATTGGGCCATGGCTGAGTGCGTCGCCAGCTTCCTTGCCGCAGTCATGCAGAAGGCCGGCCAGGCGAGCCTGGGCCGGCGAAACATGCCAGACGGTTGCCATACGCTCCGCTGTGTCAGCAACTCCCAGTGTATGGCGGTAGCGGCCAGGTTTCAGAACCTGCTGCAGTTTTTCACATATTTGTTCTTCTGTCATGATTTCTTTTCTTCCATTTCTTCCTGTTCTTCCAGCAGATGTCCTCCGTACAGCCCATGGGCCCGGATGTAGGCGAGAACGGACGCAGGAACAAGTGCGCTGGCATCCTGCTGATGGATCTGCTCTCTGATCATTGTTGAGGATACCGGCATGCTCTTGATTGGCAACAGTCGGATGCGTGCGCCGAATCTGCGGCTGAGTTGATCGATCTCACGCTTCAGGTCCTTCTCAGGAACCTGGTGATTGCGGTTGGCTACCAGGATAACTGCACTGTCGAAGATGACCTGCGGATGATACCAGCGCTCCATATCGCGGAGAGAATCCGCGCCAAGAATAAAATGGTACTCAACATCCGGATGTTCGCGGCAGAGTTCCTGCAGTGTATCCGCTGTGTAGGTCTCGCCTTCCCGACGGATCTCTATATCTGAGAACGCAAAGCGGGGTTCATCCTGAATGGCAAGTTTTACCATAGCGGCGCGATGGACAGCGTCTGTCATCTGCTTCTGATTCATTTTGAAATAGGAAATCCCTGTAGGCATAAAAAGAACCTGATCCAGGCGGAATTGTTCCAGCGCCTGGTGTCCAAGAGACAGATGGGCGTTGTGGATCGGGTCAAAGGTGCCTCCAAGGATTCCAATCTTCCGTCTCTGATTCATAATTAAAATTTCGGGCAACGATTCCGGCTTATTTCGGCAGTACAATCTTACGTTTCTTCGGGTCTCTGGCTTCACGGTAGAGTACAATCTTCTTACCGATAACCTGAACGACTTCTGCGTAGGTTGCTTCCGCCAGCTGATTGGCCAGAGCGCGGCCGTCTTCAAAACAGTTCTTCAAAACGTGAAGCTTAATAAGCTCACGGGCTTCCAGTGCTTCCTCCACAGCAGCTGCCAGTTCCGGCGTAACGCTGGACTTTCCGATCTGGAAGATCGGGTCGATGGAAGATGCAAGTTTCATAAGGTAACTTCTCTGCTTGCTGGTCATAGACACTCCTTATTCGTAATAGTCAAAATCAAAACCGTACATTCGAACGGTATTTCCCTCTTCAATGCCATTCTCTTTCAGGCGGTCGAGAATGCCGCGCTCTCTCAGGAAGCGCTGGAAGAAGAGGAAGCCCTTCTCAGATTCCAGATTCGTATAGCCAAGCATCTTCTCAATCAGAGGGCCTTCCACAACAAACGCACCGTCATCCGCGCGCGTAATTTCGTAAGGCAGATCCGGCGTCAGATCGCCGAACTCGAATTCCCGTTCAAAGATCACTGGCGTCTGATCTAGAGTCTTCAGCTGATTATTCACATAGTAAAGAAGTTCTTTCAGTCCCTGACCGCTGACAGCGGAGATCGGGAATACACGAATCCCCTGCGGCTCAAAGGTATTCTTCAGACGTTCGATCGGACTCTCATCGCCCTCTTCGGTGTAGATGGCGTCGATCTTGTTCGCTGCGATGACCTGAGGCAGGTTCTTTACGGAATCGCTGTACGCTTCCAGCTCCTTATTGATCGCAAGAACGTCCTCTACCGGATCTCTGCCTTCTGTACCGGCGGCGTCCACCAGATGAATCAGCATCTTGGTGCGCTCAATATGACGCAGAAAATCATGACCGAGGCCAACGCCTTCCGCCGCACCTTCGATCAGACCGGGGATATCCGCCATCACGAAGCCCTGACCTTCGCCCAGATCCACCACGCCGAGATTCGGATGGATCGTAGTGAAGTGGTAATTCGCGATCTTCGGATTCGCATTCGTTACATGGGACAGAAGGGTAGACTTGCCGACATTCGGGAAACCTACCAGGCCGACATCCGCAATTACCTTCAGCTCCAGATTGACATAGAGCTCCTGGCCGGGTTTGCCGGGCTGTGCGTACTTGGGAGCCTGCATGGTTGCTGTGGCGTAGTGCATATTCCCCTGGCCGCCACGGCCACCCTTCAGTACGACTTCACGCATATTGTCGCCGGACATATCCGTAATAACCTTGCCGGTTTCTGCGTCTTTAATGACAGTTCCTTCTGGAACCTTGATTACCAGATCGGCACCGTTGGCTCCGTGGCAGCGGCGCTTGCCGCCCTGCTCACCGTCTTTGGCAACATACTTGCGCACATGACGAAAATCCGTAAGGGTATTCAGCCCTTTGTCCACCTGAAAGATGATGTCTCCGCCTTTGCCGCCGTCACCGCCATCGGGACCGCCATCCGGAACAAAAAGCTCCCGGCGAAAACTGACATGACCATCGCCGCCCTTTCCGGACTTTATAAAAATTTTTGCACGATCTGCAAACATAAATTCTTCCTGTTCTTCCTTCCATATGGAGAAAAGAGCCGGCGTACAACACGTCGGCTCTTTGTCAATTACTCAGATACAACTTCTCTGGGGTATACAGAAACCTGTTTCTTGTCTCTGCCCTTTCTCTCGTAACGAACAATACCATCCGTCAGAGCAAACAGGGTATCATCACCACCGCGGCCTACGTTGTTGCCGGGATGAATCTTGGTACCACGCTGTCTGTAAAGAATATTACCAGCCAGAACAAACTGACCATCTGCTCTCTTCGCGCCTAAGCGTTTCGCCTCGGAATCTCTTCCGTTCTTAGTAGAGCCGACACCTTTCTTATGAGCCATGATTACACCTCCTTGTACTCATTTGTGGAAACACAAAAGATTATTTTGCGATAGAATCAATCTTCAGTTCGGTATAAGCCTGTCTGTGACCGTTCTTCTTGTGGTAGCCGGTCTTTCTCTTATACTTGTAAACGATAACCTTCTTGCCCTTGCCTTCGCCAAGAACAGTTGCCTTAACAACTGCGCCTGCTACGGTAGGGGTACCTACGGTCAGCTCGCCATCGTTTACTGCCAGAACCTGGTCGAACTCGTATGCAGCACCTTCAGCAACATCCAGCTTCTCAACACGGATTACGTCGCCTTCGGATACCTTATACTGCTTTCCACCCGTTGCAATAATTGCGTACATTATGAGCACCTCCTGTTTCGTTACTCGCCAGTTTCGGTGTCCTCACGGAACTTTTCAACCTCGCTGTGCGGCATCGTGTATTCACACACTTGCATAGTATAGCATCCTGGTTTTGCTTTTGTCAAGCGGTTTTTTGAAAGAATTCCGCAGACGAAGTCACCGTGCAGTTATCTTTCAGGAAGTATGTACTTCCTCTGTTCCCTCCTTGTTGATAAAATTGGAGTAACAGTATTGCAGGATATCCTTGCGGGTCACAATCCCGATAAAAGCTTCTCTGTCGTCCACCATGGGAACAAAATTCTGTGTCATGGCCATAACCACCAACTCATTCAGGTGTGCATTGATATTTACTGGCTGATAATCCCTTTTTCTGGCAATATCCGCCAGAGGAATCTGTTCCGCATTCTTAAGATTCAGATTATATTTATTCTTGATGGCCCAGAGCAGATCCCCTTCTGTGATCGTACCGGCATAGCCGCCTTCTGCATTCAGGACGGGGACACAGGTATATCTGTGGTTCTCCATCTTTTCAAGAGCCTGTCGGAGCGTCATCTTCTCATTCAGATAAGCTACGGCACTCTTCGGTGTTAAAAGCTGTACGACATTCATAATAATCTCCTTTTACTGATTCTGATATTGGGCATGAAAGCTTCTATTTCAGAAGATATGCTTCCAGCTCTTCTACAGAGGATACGATGTGTCCAGCGCCGGCCGTCTTCAGTTCCCCTTCCGGTGCATAGCCGAATGTTACACCAACAGAAGAAAGCTCAAGTGCGGATGCTGCCAGAATATCGTGCTTTCGATCTCCGACCATAACGGTTTCCCGCCGCTCTTTTTCTCCGATCTGCAGGCGACGGAGTGCATCCTCAATAACATCCTTCTTCGTGCCGCGGCTCTCGTCCAGGCTGGCGCCGACAGTTTCATCAAACCATTGCATAAGATCAAAATGCTCCAGGATTTTTCTCGCAAATGGTTCCGGCTTCGATGTCGCCAGGCAGAGGATCTTCCCGTTCTCCTTCAAATTCTGCAGAAGACGGGGGATTCCGGGGATTACTTTATTCTCGAAAATGCCCCGGTCACAGAAATATTCCCGGTATTTCGCTACCCCTTCCAGTGCTTGTTCCGGCGTGAAATCATAGAAATCGCGGAAGGACTCGATTAATGGCGGGCCGATAAAGGAAACCAGCTGGTCCAGATCCGGTTCATCGATACCGAAGGCGCGCAGCGCGTGCTGAACGCTCTTCGTGATGCCTTCTTTCGGATCGGTCAGAGTTCCGTCCAGGTCAAACAGTATGTACTTGAAGCTCATGGCCATCCTCCAGACGTTTCCACGTAAATGTAGTTCCCTCCAGCGTCATGTAAGAGTGATCGCTTCCAGCTTTCGGAATGGATACAGACCCCGGATTCATAAGAAGAAACTGGTTCTCTGCTCCAAAGGTATGGCAGACAGGAATGTGCGTATGCCCGTGCAGCAGAATATCGCCGGGCATCAGTTTCGGCGGGTGCTCTTCGTTAAAGATGTGTCCGTGCGTCAGGAAGAGCAGATGACTATTGACTTCCATCAGGGCATAATCCGCCAGAACCGGGAAGTCCAGCACCATCTGGTCTACTTCCGCTTCGCAGTTGCCGCGGACACAGAGAATGCGGTCTGCCATGGGATTCAGCATCGCAATCACGGCTTTCGGATTGTAGCCTTGGGGAAGATCATTCCGTGGGCCATGATAGAGAATGTCGCCAAGAAAAATCAGGCGGTCCGCCTGTTCGCGGGTAAATGCTTTCAGAAGCTGACCGGTATAAAATTCAGACCCGTGGAGGTCTGAGGCAATGAGATATTTCATATATAAGTTCTTTGTAATCCTTTCTGAATGTTTCGTTTCTTTATAACTTTAGTTTATCATGAATACGAAACGGATTCAACCGAAATTTGTTTGCAAAATAACAAACAGACAAAAGTGTTTCCTGCGAATGGGAAAGAATAAAACAATTGTTAACTATAAATAAAACAAGGTTGACAATTGAAAGCCCTGCCGTTATAATGTGGAAAGTGGAGCAAACATGCGACGGATGAAAGGAGAAACTCTTACATGAAAAAAGGAATCAGCTTATATCATATGGTGATTGTAGCGCTTATGGCGGCTCTCACCTGCGTTCTCGGACCGCTTGCCATCCCTCTGCCGTTCTCACCGGTTCCGATCTCACTGACACAGATCCCGATCTTTCTGGCGGTATATCTTCTCGGCTGGAAATACGGAACTCTCAGCTATGTGATCTATTATCTGCTCGGTCTGGTTGGCCTTCCGGTATTTTCTGGTGGTGCTGGAGGCATGGCGAAAGCTGCAGGACCTACCGGCGGATACCTGCTTGGATTTATTCTTATGGCAATTGTGGCCGGATTGTTTATCGAGAAGTCGAAAGGTAAGAAGGGATATTGCGTGATTGGTATGGTACTCGGTGATGCCTGTGCATATCTGTTTGGAACTCCCTGGCTGTGTTATCAGATGAATCTGACGCTGCCGCAGGGCTTCGCTGCCGGCGTATTCCCGTATCTTCCCGGAGACGCGGTCAAGATCATTGCCTGCGCGATCATCGGCCCGGTTCTGAAGAAAGCACTGGATCACGTGATGATGGAGCATGGTCAGATCTAGTGGATAAATTGCTGAATAGTTACCAATCATGGCGTAAAGCCCCTGCCTTCAGGCATGGGGAGTGTCAACTGTATTGTACATAAGAAAACGAAAAAATGGGATTGTTTTGTGACAGGCAATCCCATTTTTCGTACCTAAGTTTTAATCATTAATCACTAACCACTGATCACTGTTCGCTGTTCGCTGTCTCCTCTTTCCGGTGGCTGCTGATGATCATCAGAACCAGGCCGATTGCGAAGATAAACAGTGAGATAAACTGGGAAGTGGACAGCGTGCCCACATTTCCGCGGGGATCGTCCCGCAGAAACTCGATCAGAAAGCGTCCAACACTGTAATTCAGCAGGTAAAGGGAAGCTACCTGACCTTTCTTTGCCTTCCGGGCAAAGAGACACAGCACCAGGAAATTAATGAAATTCAGCGCACTGGAGATCAGCTGCGTCGGGATTACAGCGGTATCACTCGGCGCGTAGGAGGAGGCACGGAATACCATTCCGTACCAGGCATCCGTTGCTCTGCCGTAGCAGCATCCGGCCAGAAAGCATCCCAGGCGTCCGAAGCCCTGTGCCAGAGCCACCGAAGGCATGGTCAGGTCAAAGTAGCGGATGAAATCCATCTTGTTGCGGCGGCAGTAGAACATGCAACACAGGATGCCAAAGATGATTCCGCCATAGACCACAAAGCCTTCCGAGGTCAGGGTCTTGAAAAATGCGCGTGGATCCTGGATAATCGTCGGGATTTCTGTAATTACGAATAGAATCTTGGCGCCGATGATTCCGCTTACAGCAGCAGTAATTCCAAGACCGAAGATCTTGGAGGAATCCAGGCCGAATCGTCCGGCTCTCTTCTCTGCTACGCAGACTGCGAGAATAATACCGAGAGCAATCATTAGCCCGTAACCGTAAAAATGAAGATGGCCAATGGAAAAAAGAATGGGTCTCATATCGTATCACTTTCCTTTTCTATAATAACTTTTCTATAATAAGTCGTATTATAGCGTATTTTTGTGATTCTGTCTATGCCGTCTGTTCAAATTGCGAATTATAAAGATTGGCATAAAATCCACCTTTCGCCAGAAGTTCTTCATGGTTGCCCTGCTCGATGATATCGCCGTCCTTCATAACCAGGATGATATCCGCGTCGCGAATGGTCGAGAGACGGTGCGCGATGACGAAGCTTGTGCGTCCCTTCATCAGGTTATCCATCGCACTCTGGATCAGCTGTTCTGTACGGGTATCGACAGAACTGGTCGCTTCATCCAAGATGAGGATGCGGTTATCGGCAAGGATAGCGCGGGCAATTGTGATCAGCTGCTTCTGTCCCTGAGAGACGTTGCTGGCTTCCTCATTCAGTTCCATCTGATAGCCGCCGGGTAGAGTCTGAATAAAGCGATGTGCGTGTGCGGCCTTGGCTGCGGCGATGACTTCCTCATCGGTAGCATCCAGGCGCCCATAGCGGATGTTCTCCATGATCGTGCCCTTAAAGAGCCAGGTGTCCTGAAGAACCATGCCGAAGGCTTCCCGCAGCGGTGAACGCTGGAATTCGCGGACATCGTGTCCATCCACGCGGATACTGCCGCTATTCACATCATAGAAACGCATCAGCAGCTTGATGATGGTTGTTTTACCGGCGCCGGTAGGGCCTACGATGGCAACCTTCTGTCCAGGCTGTACATGAGCGGTAAAATCATTGATGATGATTTTGTCCGGCTGATAGCCGAATCTTACATGCTCGAAGTCCACAAAGCCTTTCAGATCTTCGGCAGCAACCGGAATGGAATCACCCTGCTCTTCTTCCTCCTCTTCCAGAAATTCAAAGACGCGCTCAGCAGCGGCCGCCATGGACTGGAACATATTGGAAACCTGCGCCAGCTGCGTGATTGGTTGCGTAAACTGCTTGACATACTGGATAAAGGACTGAATATCTCCGACCTGAATCGTTCCGGCGGAGGCCAGGAAGCCTCCCAGAATAGCAACAGCAACGTAACCGAGATTTCCAACGAAGGTCATCAGTGGCTGCATCAGTCCGGAGAGAAACTGAGATTTCCAGGCGGAATTGTACAGCTGATCGTTCACTTCGTTAAATTCGCGTATGGCTCTCTCCTCCCGGTTGAAGGCAGCCACGACATTATGTCCGGAGAACATTTCTTCAACCTGTCCGTTTACCTTTCCCAGATATTCCTGTTGACTCTGGAAGAATTTCTGAGAGCGCTTAATGATATTACCGACAAGGAATGTCGAGAGCGGCAATATCAGAAGAGCGATCAATGTCATCAGTGGGCTGATGGACAGCATCATGACCAGAACACCGATAATGGTTGTTACGGATGTGATCAGCTGAGTTACACACTGATTCATACTCTGACCAAGCGTATCAACGTCGTTAGTCACGCGTGAGAGCACTTCCCCATAAGTGCGGCTCTCAAAGTAGCCTAAGGGCATGCGGTTGATCTTCTCGGAGAGTTCTTTTCTCATGCGGAAGGTCACCTTCTGCGTGATTCCGGACATCAAGTAACTCTGAAGGAAACCAAGGAAGGCGCTCAGCGCATAAAGGCCAAGCAGAAACAGCAGGATGCGGCCAATTCGTGTAAAATCAATGCTTCCGGTACCTGCGATCTTCGCAGCAAGTCCCTGGAAGACTTCCGTGGTGGCTTTTCCAAGAATTTTAGGGCCGATGACGTTAAATATGGTACTTCCGATTGCGAAAATCATAACCAGAGGAACTGCGAATTTATAGCTGCCGATATAACGGATCATCTTTCCCATAGACTTCTTGAAATTCTTTGGCTTCTCTCCCGCCTGCATACGGTTTTTGTGCATAGGGCGGCGATTTATGGATGGATTACTCATGAGCTTCCTCCTTTCCGGATGACGCTGCAAGCTCGGCTGCAGAAAGCTGACTTTCCGCAATCTCGCGGTAAGCGTCACAAGACTGTAATAATTCTTCGTGTGTTCCCATGCCGGCGATTCGGCCATCGTCGAGTACCAGAATCTGGTCGGCATGCAGGATCGTGCTGATTCGCTGTGCGACAATGATCTGTGTCCGGCCTCCGGCTGCTTTCTGCAGCTCTTTCCGGAGCGTCAGATCTGTCTTGTAATCCAGCGCGGAGAAACTGTCGTCAAAAAGATAGACCGCAGGATCTTTGGCAATGGCACGCGCAATCGAGAGACGCTGCTTCTGTCCGCCGGATACATTGCTTCCTCCCTGGGCGATCCAGGAAGTGTAACCTTCCGGTTTTTCATTGATAAATTCCGAAGCCTGCGCGATTTCGGCTGCCTGCTGTACCGTGAAATCTGCGGCTTCTGGCTTACCGTAGCGGATATTATCGGCTATAGAACCGGAGAAAAGAATCGCCTTTTGCGGAACGAAGCCGATCTGTTCACGCAAATCATGCAGCGACAAATCGCGGATATCTGTCCCGTCCAGCGTGATCCGGCCGCCGGTTACATCGTAGAGACGGGGAATTAGGTTGATCAGAGAGGATTTTCCGCTTCCGGTACTGCCAATGATTGCAGTGGTCTGACCGGGACAGGCCGTGAAGGAAATATCATGAAGAACATCCTCCTCAGCATTCGGATAGCGGAAATTCACATGCTCGAAGCAGAGAATGCCTTTTGTCACCGATAGTGTCTCCGGATTCTCCGGGTTACGGATGCAGGAGCTGGTATCCAGAACCTCCTGAATACGGTCTGCGGAGACAATGGCGCGGGGCAGCATGATCGAGAGCATGGTAAGCATCAGGAAAGCCATTACAATCTGCATTGTATAAGTGATAAATGCCATCATATCTCCGACCTGCAGGCTGCCGAGGTCAATCTGATGAGAGCCGACCCAGATGATCAGGACCGTAATGCCATTCATTACAAGCATCATGGAGGGCATCATAAATGCCATCACGCGGTTGACGAACAGCTGATTCTTCATCAGATTCATATTGGCTTCCTGGAAGCGTTCCTCCTCATGACGTTCACGGCTGAATGCGCGGATGACGGGAATACCGGTCAGAATCTCACGGGTTACCAGGTTCAGGCGATCGATCAGTACTGGCATCTTCTTGAATCGCGGCATGGCAACAGAGACGAGAACACCGACCAGGCCGAGGATGATAAGAACGGCGAGCGCAATGACCCAGGACATGGAAGTGTTTGTCGATGCGACGCGAATGACGCCTCCGATACCGATGATCGGTGCATAAAGCACCATACGGAGCATGAGAATCGTTACCATCTGAATCTGCTGGATATCGTTCGTACAGCGTGTGATCAGGGATGCTGTAGAAAACTTGTCCATCTCGGAGCTGGAGAAGGACAGTACTCGTCCGAATACCTGCCTGCGGAGGTTGCGGCTGATTCCGGCACCGATACGGGAAGCCAGAAAACCGGCGGAGATTGCGGCTGCCAGCATCAGGAAGGACAACGCGATCATACGGATACCGATACTCCAAAGGTAGTGACTCTGCATCGCGCCAAGGTTGATGCCGCAGGCTTCATACTCTGTCTTCAGCCAGGAGATCGCCGTCTGCTCAGCCATGGAATCACCAAGAGCCTGTACCTGTTCCTCAATCATCGGGCGGGCAGCCTGCGCCATCTCCGGCGTCAGGGAAGCTGCTTTGTCTCCGGAGGCAGATACCGCCAGAATCGGAGCCAGGAAGATATTATCGGATTCGTCGATGCCCTTCTCGCCTTCCTTTGTGAGGCAGAGAATTCCGCCTTCTTTTTCTTCATAGCGGCTGTTAATCAGGGATACTTCATCTTCTGTCATGAAGAGCTGCAGCAGATCCATGGAGTCTGTCCGGATCTCTTCCGGCGTGATATGCTCTATGCCGGAATTCTGAATTCCGACATCCACGATCTTCGAGGTGTAATTCGGCAGCGACAGGTCACAGAATGCCTGTACGGCCAGAAGTAAAATGACCAGGGCAATATTCTTTCCATAGCCTCTGGCGAATCGAACCAGTTTCTTCATTCTATCTCCTCCTTATCCGGATGTTCGGATTCCAACATGTGATCGATAATATCAAAAACATGATTCAGCAGATTCATCAACGTACGGGAATCTTCCTCTCCCAGCTGCTGTACGATCTCCATGGTCATGGATGACATATGGCGAATCGTAGTTTCAATCAGCTCCTGACCGTATTCTGTCAGCCCCAGGGAGATCATACGCCGGTCAGAGGTTCCAGGAATACGCACGATATAGCCTTTCTCTTCCAAACGCCGGATCATCTTGGAGACTGCCGGTACGGAGATATTCAGCTGAGTTGCCAGCTCTGAGACATTCAGTCCGGATGCCATTACAGCGTTTTCAGAGAGCGGATCACCGAAACGATCCCGGTGGATGGACATCAGCGTGAAGAATTCTGCTTTGGATACGTCCTCATGAAGCAGAATCTTCTTATTGATCGAACCGATACGCTTCATAATGTGGATCATACCTTCAAAATGCTCTTTCTCTTTCGCAGTCAGGAGATGTTTTCCTTCACAGGTTATCAAAATAGTTCCTCCTTTTGGTAATTAACAAAGTTAATAGTTGACATGGTTAACTGATATGATATTATACATAGCGTAAAAGATTTGTCAAGGGTGTAATAAAAAACAACATCCAGGGCTGAGGATTAAGCCATCCCTGGATGCTGTTCTGGATCGGAATCGTTATCGATGATATTCTGTATGTTGTTCAGAATTTCTTCTCTGTAATAATAAGGAGTGTTCCGTCTCTTACTTCAATTTCTGAAACTTCTCCGAGAAATTCATTACTGGCGCCAAGCGGAAAAACATTCGTAAGCACCGCGTCTTCTAGCAAATATTTCAGGCCGCGAAGGGAAACTCCTTCTGAGCGATCCGACAGACTGAAGACGGAAATATAGCCCTCTTCTTCTTTCTCAAAGGAGATTTTTGAGTTATGGATCACGAAGATGCGGCTGTTTGTTCCCATAAGGACAGCTTCACAGCCTTCGGATGCCAGCTCTGCCAGCAGCTGTATATTCGCCATGGTATGCGAGAGACGTCCCCCGGTTCCGCCGAAAATCACGAAGTGTTTATACCCGAGCGCCATGCCCTCTTTTACCGCGATGTGCATATCTGTAAAATCCTTCTCCGGGCGGAAGCTGCGGACATTTGGGTGATCCGGACGGTAGCCGAGAGAGTCGAAATCTCCCACTACAAGATCTGGCTGGATGCCTCGTTCTTTGCACAGGCGATAACCGCCGTCTCCGGCAATGATATAATCTCCTTCTGAGGCGGCAACGGTGCCGCTTCCGAAATCACCGGCACCTATAATATAACAGATTCCCATAAAAGTTCTCCTTTACTGACGTACGCTTGAAGACACGGTTTGCACGGACCAGCCAGCGGTATTCTGCGAAGCCGTGCACAAGAACTGGTACTCTGCCAGAAGCCTGGATTCTCCCGGCGTATCTCCGTCAGATTCAGACGGCTGCAGATAGCTGACGGATGCCTGTAACGTGTCGCCGGCGATGGTGGCGTTTCCAATCCGGATTGTGTTCTCGCTCATATCTGAAAGAGACATCAGATAGGAACCGTCCTCCTGAATGCTAACAGATGAGAAATCATCCGGGAGAGAAAGAGAGACTCCGCTGCCGAAGCAGCGATCCGCCATCTCTTCCATTGCTGCGGCAGAAACCGTGACGAAGCCTTCCTTTTCATAAGACACTCCTTCGAAGAAATAGCCGTAATTGCAGCTGAGCCGGTAGAGTGTCTCCCAGATAAACTGAGGATTCGAGGCATCATAGGACAGATCGCTTTCGCTTTCTGCGCGAATGATACTGTCAAATACAGGGTAGAGCTGATCCAGCGAATTGGAAAGCTTTGCTTCATCAGAGAGCTCATCGGAGGTCTGTGTATCCGTATGATAAATCCAGGTCTGATCCTGTGCGTTTGTCAGCGCTATCGTATGAGGGTCTTCACCCCAGTTCCAGAATGTTACCGTGCGGAACTCGTTGAACTGCGGCTCCAGCAGGTTCGGAGTTGCGAAAGAAGCATCGCCCTGTGCGTTCCAGAGCTTGGTTGTCGAATCCGAAAGATATCCGAGCAGGTCATCGATTACCATTCCGAAGCCCATGAGTCCGCGCCCGTTGGTTGCCATCGCATCGTAGAACGGATCGAAATAATAAAAGGTTCCGTCAACGGAAGCGCAGGCAAGAACTTCCGGGTACTCATCCGCGGAAGCGATCACCGGGTAGGCTTCCATATTCAGCAGATGCAGACAGAATACGAAGATCTCGGCATACTGACTGCTCTGAGAGTCTCCGGATTCGATGGCGTCCAGTACACTGGGAACCTCGTTGATATCGCCGAAGTAGGTCGCGTTCGCCTTGATATCCGAGACGGCCTGATACAGCGCCAGAAGGCGTTCCAGCTCGTTATCCTCCGGGGAAACATTCTTATTTACAAGTTCAAGGAAAAAGTCATCGAGCACTTTTTTCTTATCGGCCTGATCATTCTCATTATAACGGAAGGTCAATGTGATCTTCCCATGGTCGGCAACAGCGGTCTCCGCGAAGACTCCATAAGGGCCGGCCTGCATATGGGCAATCATGCTCTCCGCATAATCGGCGTTCACCGTAACTTCCGGCGTGCGGTTCATGACCGCCTGCATCAGCGCCTGATAATCGGCATAGGCATTGCCGAGATATGACTTATAGGAAGGCTCACAGGCTGCCGGGTCGATCGCGTCCAGAATCTGGCCATCGATCTGACGGTAAATGCGATCTTCTGAGGGTTCGGCGGCTTCTGCGGTTGTGGACGGTTTTGTGGCTGCAGTTTCTGGGGAAGAAGGTGCAGTGCTTTCAGAAGTCCTGGGACTGCAGGCTGTCAGTGAGAACGCGAGCGTTGCGGCGAGAATACCGGCGGCAAGTTTCTTTATTTTCAGAAGTTTCATTAATTTCCATCTCCTTTAGTTTCAATGGTAAATGAGACAGGATATCGGAATTGCATCCTGGCACCCTTAATAATACCGAAAAAACGAAGTTTCGTCAATGAACTTTCTGAAATGTTAAGGGAACCTTTCAATTTTTAAGCAAATCTTCCAAATCTAAACAAAGTATAAATTGCAATTAAAATTATATAATTCTATTGACAAGTTATGAAACTGTGCTATAATGTTTTACAGATCAAAGAGAAAGGGGATGATCCAGATGGGAAAAAGCGTTTACAGCCTTGTACTGATGGACGAGGTCGTGGATGCCATTGACCAGATGGCCTACCGGAACAATACCAGCCGCTCCAATCTGATCAATCAGATCCTGGCGGAGCATGTATCCCTGGCCACACCGGAGAAGCGCATGAAGGATGTATTTACTTCTCTGGAGCAGTTCATGGATGAGCAGTTTCAGATTCAGTTCATGCCGTCGGACTCCATGCTAAGCATCCGCAGTCCTCTCCGTTATAAATACAAGCCGACGATTCGTTACAGTGTGGAACTTTACCGAAACCCCGGGTCATATGCCGGGCGGCTGAAAGTACAGTTCCGTACACAGAATCTGCAGCTGATTCGCCTGCTTCAGAGCTTCTTCGAGTTCTGGATCTCTTCTCTGGAAGGAAAGTATCTTCCGGGACGGATTCATGACTCGATCCGCTATGAACTGAACGACGGGCGCTTCAGCAGAGAGCTCCTCTTCCCTCCGGAAGAACAGAAACTGACCAGCGAGGAATTCGGCAACAGCATCGCTGAATATATTCAGCTGTTGGATAGCATGATAAAGGAATACTTTGCCGGGCTGGATGATCTGGAAGCCGCCGCAGGGCGTATGGAGAAAGAATATATCGCTTATTTGAATGAAATAGAGAAACGAGGAGGTGTTTATTTATGAACCCCGAAAAATTCACACAGAAATCACTGGAAGCGATCCAGGAGGCTCAGAATGTAGCCGTTCGAAATCAGAACAGCTCCATTGAGCAAGTACATCTGCTGTCAGCTCTGCTGACGCAGGAGTCCGGATTGATTCCTCAGATATTTACCCGTATGACGGTCGATGCGAGAGATCTTCTCTCCCGTGTAGATCGTGTAATTGCCGGACTGCCGAAGGTCAGCGGCAATGTGCAGCAGTATCTCTCCCAGGCACTGAATCAGGCACTGGTGGATGCTGAGGATCAGGCGAATCGTATGCAGGATGAATATGTATCCGTTGAGCATCTGGTTATGGCACTGCTGGATAAGCCAGATCGTGATATGAAGGAGATCTGGAGTGCTTTCGGTATTAATAAGAAAGATTTTCAGGCGGCCTGCATGGCGATCCGCGGCAATGCCAAGGTGACAAATCAGACTCCGGAGGAAACTTATGATGTTCTTACCAAATACGGTCAGGATCTGGTGGAGCGTGCCCGCGAGAACAAGCTGGATCCGGTGATTGGCCGTGACAGCGAGATCCGCAACGTGATCCGTATCCTGTCCCGTAAGACGAAGAACAACCCGGTATTGATCGGTGAACCCGGCGTTGGCAAGACGGCGATCGCTGAGGGACTGGCACAGCGTATTGTGGCCGGCGATGTTCCTTCGAATCTGAAGGATCACAAGGTCTTTGCGCTGGATATGGGATCTCTGGTTGCCGGTGCAAAGTACCGCGGCGAGTTTGAGGAACGTCTGAAGGCGGTTCTGGAAGAGATCCGCAAGAGCGAAGGACAGATTATCCTGTTCATCGATGAATTGCATACGATCGTTGGCGCCGGTAAGACCGAAGGCGCGATGGATGCAGGCAACCTGCTGAAGCCTCTGCTGGCACGTGGTGAGCTGCACTGCATCGGTGCGACAACGCTGAACGAATACCGCCAGTACATCGAGAAGGATGCCGCACTGGAACGTCGTTTCCAGCCGGTTATGGTCAATGAGCCTACCGTAGAGGACAGCATTTCCATCCTGCGTGGTCTGAAGGAGCGCTATGAAGTTTATCATGGCGTCAAGATCACCGATCAGGCGTTGGTAGCTGCCGCTACCCTCTCCGACCGTTATATCTCCGACCGTTTCCTTCCCGATAAGGCGATTGACCTGGTCGATGAAGCTTGCGCGATGATCCGTACCGAGATGGATTCCATGCCGACCGAGCTGGATGAGATCTCCCGTAAGATCATTCAGCATGAGATCGAAGAAGCCGCTCTGAAGAAAGAGACCGATCCGATCTCCGTGGAGCATCTGAAGGAGGTTCAGAAGGAACTGGCCGAGATGCGCGACAAGTTCAATTCCATGAAGGCAAAGTGGGATAACGAGAAGAATGCGATCTCCCATGTACAGAAGCTGCGTGAAGAGATCGACCGCACGAACAGTGAGATCGAGAAGGCTGAGCGTGAATACGACCTGAATAAGGCTGCCGAGCTGAAGTATGGCAAGCTGCCTTCTCTCCGCTCCGAGCTGGCTGCGGAGGAGCAGAAAGCGGAGGCTGAGAAAAAGAGCAGCGATAACCTTCTTCGTGATAAAGTTACGGAGGAAGAAATTGCCCGTATTGTTGCCCGCTGGACCGGCATTCCGGTAGCAAAACTGATGGAAGGTGAATCTCAGAAGCTGCTTGGCCTGGAAGGCATCCTGCATCAGCGTGTTATTGGTCAGGATGAGGCTGTAGAGAAGGTAACGGAAGCGATACTTCGTTCCCGTGCCGGTATTCAGGATCCGAACCGCCCGATCGGTTCCTTCCTCTTCCTTGGTCCCACCGGCGTCGGCAAGACCGAGCTGGCGAAGGCTCTGGCACAGGCACTGTTCGATGATGAGCGCAACATGGTTCGTATCGATATGAGCGAATACATGGAGAAGTTCAGCGTGAGCCGCCTGGTAGGAGCACCTCCCGGATACGTTGGCTACGAGGAAGGCGGCCAGCTGACCGAGGCTGTCCGCAGAAAGCCTTACTGTGTCATTCTGCTGGATGAGGTCGAGAAGGCACATCCGGATGTATTCAATATCCTGCTGCAGGTACTGGATGACGGTCGTATCACGGATTCTCAGGGTCGCACGGTTGACTTCAAGAATACGATCATTATCATGACATCCAACCTGGGATCGCAGTATCTGCTGGATGGCGTACAGTCGGATGGCTCTATCAGCCAGGATGCCATGGATGCGGTTCACAACCTGCTGCGTCAGCACTTCCGTCCGGAGTTCCTGAACCGTCTGGATGAAATTATCTGCTACAAGCCTCTGCAGAAGGAACAGATTGTGAAGATCGTAGATCTGCTGATCAGCAACCTGCAGAAACGTCTGGATGACAAGCAGCTGAAAGTTGTTCTCACTCCGGCAGCGAAGGATCTTGTCATTGCGGACAGCTATGACCCTGCATTCGGTGCCCGCCCGATCAAGCGTTACTTACAGCGTAAGGTCGAGACGTTGATCGCCCGCCATATCATCGCCGGTGATGTGGAGCCTGGTCAGACACTGACTATCGATGTTGTTGATGGGAAGCTGCAGATTGTGTAATCAGCTGGCTCCCGGAACGGTAATGTAAAAAGATTTTGACATAGCGAGCCCCCTGCGTAATGTTTTCGCAGGGGGCTCTTTTTTATGCCTAAGTCGCAATATAGTGTATAACAGTATAGACAGTTACTGATTCCGGCAGAGAACTGCCGAAGAAAAGAAAGTTCCGCTGATAACTTGCATCAGTGTAGAACTTCGCAAATATCAAGTTTACAGTAAAACAAGACATATATCAGCAGGTTCGTCGGAGCCGCCGCGCACAGTGCAATACCAGTGTGAGCAACAGTATCCCGATCATGACTCCGGAGCTGTCAATGCAGACATCCCGTACCTGCCCGGAGCGGCCAGGTACGAATAACTGGTGGAACTCATCGCTGGCGGCATAGAGCACGCCCAGAGCAAACGGTATCAGAATGCGGGTACGCAGTTGTGCCGCCGGGCGGAACGTCAGAAATGAAGCCGTAAGAAGCATACCGAGAACCAGATAGACACTGAAATGAGCTCCCTTGCGGACATAGAAATCAATTTGCAGCGCCCAGGCTTCCTGTGCGGAAGGTGCTGCATCCTGAAAACCAGGAACAAAAATACGTCCGATTCCCCTGCCCACCCATGTGCTTACCTCCGTAGATTCCTCTCCAGGCTGCGAAGAAAACAGAAAAATCAGCGACATCCAGAGCAGCGTAAGAAAGCAGAACAGGAGGCGGAATTGGTTCCCGCCTCCAAATAAATGTTGGTTTCTCACTAATTCATTTCCTCACAGGCTGTTCCGGACTTTTCTTCTGCTAAGGAATTCCCGGCAATTTTTGTAAAGAAACAGGAGTGATTGCCTGTATGGCAGGCGGCGCCGATCTGATCCACCTTTGCCAGAAGCGTATCCTGATCACAGTCGATGAACAGCGAACGCACATACTGATAGTGCCCGGAGGTATCCCCCTTCAGCCAGAGTTCCTTCCGACTGCGACTGTAATACGTCATGCGGCCGGTCTGCAGAGTTGCGTTGTAAGCCTTTTCGTTCATGTAGGCAACCATCAGTACCTCGCCGGAACGGTTATCCTGCACAACAACAGGAAGAAGTCCGTCCGGACCGAGCTTCAGGGAGGAGAACGGAAGGTCAAGCGTGATCTGAGGGATCTCGAAAGCCTTTACCGCCTCAGTAAGATCAATTTTCTTTTCATAGAGAGATTTACCCATAATTGCGCCATGAATACCGGCGCGCTCGATTTCGTAGAGATCCTCCATGCAGGAGACACCGCCGGATGCAATAATATCCATGGATACTGCATCGCTGATCTTCTTCGTCATGGCGACATTCGGTCCCTGCATCATACCGTCGCGGCTGATGTCTGTGTACACAATCGTCTGCACACCCATATCTTCCATGCGGCAGCAGAGATCCAGCGCGTCCACGCTGCTGACATTCTCCCAGCCGGCGGTCGCTACCTTTCCGTTCTTTGCGTCCACGCCGACCACGATATGCTCGGCACCGAAAGTGCGGACAGCCTCCCGGACAAATTCCGGATCTTCTACCGCACGGGTTCCGATGATCACACGATAGACGCCGAGAGAAAGCATCGTGTCGATATTCTCAAGAGTGCGGATACCGCCGCCGAGCTGTACCGGGATCTTCACACGCTCTGTGATTGCCCGTATGGCGGGGGCATTTACCGAGCGACCGGCCAGTGCGCCGTCCAGATCCACCAGATGAAGGAAGCGGGCTCCGGAGGATTCCCAGAGAGCCGCCATATCGGCAGGAGAATCTGAGTATACATTTACATTATCGAACAGACCCTGGGTCAGGCGGACACATTGTCCGTTCTTCATATCAATAGCGGGATAAAGTCTCATAGCTACAGGCTTCCTTTCGTAGATAATACATCCGCGATGCGGGGGTCCGTCGTGGTTGCGGCGTCCAACGCTTTAGCGAATGCCTTATAGATCGCCTCGATCAGATGATGCGTGTTGCTTCCGGCGAGTTCGCGGATATGCAGATTCATTGATGCCGTATAGGAGACGGCGTAGAAAAACTCGCGCACCATTTCCGTCTCGAAGCTGCCGACGCGTTCGGCAGGAAGTGTGACGTCCCATCCAAGATAGGGTCGCCCGGAGAGATCCAGAGATACGAGCATCAGCGTCTCATCCATGGGAAGGATGACGGAGCCGAAGCGTACAATTCCTTTCTTGTCTCCGACTGCCTGCGCGATCGCGGTGCCAAGTACGATACCGGTGTCTTCGATCGTGTGGTGACTGTCCACTTCCAGATCGCCGTGTACCTCCACCGTAAGATCGAAGAGCCCGTGACGGGCAAAGCTGGTCAGCATATGATCCAGGAAGCCGATGCCGGTGTTCACTTCGCTCTTGCCCTGACCGTCAAGATTCAGTGTAAGAGCGATCTGCGTTTCTTTCGTATTGCGTGTAATGGAAGCTGTTCTCATGAGCGCACCACCTTCTTCAGCGAGTCGATGATCTGTCCGATTCGCTCACTCTCCATTTTCATGCTGACCTGATTGACAACGACTTTGGCGGAAAGCTGGCAGACTTCTTCCAGTACTTGCAGGCCGTTCTCCTTCAGGGTGGTACCGGTCTCGACGATATCCACGATGACTTCGGAAAGACCGACGATCGGAGCAAGCTCAACGGAGCCGTTCAGCTTGATGATCTCAACGGTCTGCTGCTTCTGCTTGTAAAAATAATCTTTGGCGATCACCGGGTACTTGGTGGCGACGCGGATCAGCTGATGATGCTTTAACAGATCGGCGGCTTCCGCTGGACCGCAGACGCACATCCGGCACTTGCCGATGCCGAGATCCAGGACTTCGTAGAGTTTGCGTCCCTCTTCCAGAATCGTATCTCTTCCTACAATTCCGATATCCGCGGCACCATATTCGACATATGTGGGAACGTCGGAGGCTTTCGCCAGGAAGAACTTCATCTTTAATTCTTCATTTACAAAAATAAGCTTGCGGGTGGAGGGATCTTCCATCTCCTCACAGGTGATGCCGATTTCCTTCAGCATCTTCATAGCATCTTTCGCCAGACGGCCCTTGGCCAGGGCAAAGGTAATGTACTTCATCTTAAATCGCCTCCCTCTTCCATACTGTGCGGACAGCGTCGGCTGCCATGTCCAGGATAAGGATCTCTGAAATATGGTTCTCTTTTGCGTAGCGGATCATGCACTCGGCATCGTCCAGATCTTCCATCATAGATACACGGATACCGGCAATCCGGTAGGAACCAGCCAGGCGGATCGCCCGCTCCAGATGCTCTTTCTCATAGACGAGAAGGATTCCGCCGTCCTCCACAGGAACGCAGATCTTCTGACGCATCAGTGCGGACATCAGCGTGTCCACTGCGATACCGAAGCCGATGGAAGGCGCATCCTTACCGAACTGTGCCATCAGGTTGTCGTAGCGTCCGCCGGTTACGATGCAGTCGCCGGTTCCGTAGGTATAGCCCTTGAAGATAATACCCGTGTAGTAACGGTAATTTCCAAGCATACCGAGATCGAAGGAAATATACTTATCCATACCATAGGCTTTCATCAGTTCATAGATCTTCTCCAGTCGGGTGACGGCGGCCAGCGCAAGCGGATTCTCTGTCAGGCGGCGGGCCTCCGGGAAGACCTGCTCCGCGGATCCGAATAAACGGGGAAGGGCGGAGATCGCGGCGATCAGATCCTCGGAAAGAGAAAGCTCGTTCAGCATAAGTTCTACGCCGAAGCGATTCTTGCTCTCAATCAGGCTGCGAAGTTCACGGATCTGATCTTCTGCAAGACCGGCCTCCTCCATCAGACCGTTGAAGAAATCCACCTGGCCGACTTCTACCTGAAACTCGGTCAGGCCGACGCTCTTCAGACAATCCACGACCATAGCCAGCATCTCGGCGTCGGCGGCGAGGGAATCATCTCCGATCAGCTCGGCTCCTGCCTGGGTAGATTCCTTCAGGCGGCCCTGGTAGCTGAGGTTGTTGATATAGATATTTCCCTGATAGCACAGACGGATCGGAAGCTTCTCCTGGCCGAAGTACTTCGCCGCGCAGCGGGCGATCGACGGTGTAAAATCCGGACGAAGCACCATAGTCTCGCCGTCTCGGTCGAAAAACTTGTACATTTCTTTCGAGGCCACGCTTCCGCGCTCTGCGTTAAAAATATCAAAATATTCGAAGGTTGGGGTCTGGATGCTCTGGAATCCATAGAGGCCGAACACATGGGCCAGTTTACTGCCGGTTACCAGCTTGGCAGCGCATTCGCCATTATAATAGTCCCGAACACCTTCCGGTGTGTGTAATAACTGCTGCATATAAAAATTCTCCCTGTAAATCATGCTTCAATCTTCAATTGCTTTAACACAATAACGTGATAGCAAGCTAATCAAGTAACAAGATAAATTATATGAGTTATTCGTCGATTTGTCAATCTCTTTCCAGCAAATCTTTCTGAATCTGCTCTAGAAAATGAACCGGGAGTCCGGTGGTGCCGGATACACGATAGGTGCGGTCAATCTCCTCATAGGTAAAGCTCTTGCGGCCACCCTCTTCCGCCCGGTTCCAGAAGTGCTCGGCGTCCCGATAGGGAAGATAATAGATCTCGTCCCGGGAACGAAAGAAAAGCAGCAGGAAGGCAATTCCTTTCTGCTGCTCGAATTCTTTCATGAAGCTCATCTGGTGTGCGTGGATATTCGCCAGTGGAAAGGTATCGGCAGCACATTCTTTGGCATCGAAGCAGACGGGAATCCCCTGTACGACACCGATATAATCGACGGTACTTTTCTGATCGAAATAGGCCAGAGTGATGTGGCGGCTTTCCTTCTCGATCTGAATCGGCTTAATGGGAGTGGGAATTTTCTGGATCAGTGCCAGATGACGTTCCCGGTATTTTTCAATGGAAAAATTAATCAGTTCTTCGAGTGTGGAGCCGCGAAGCCCTCGTGTGGACCAGGTTGCCATGGCTGTTCTGTTCTCCTTTTTCGCTGCGGCGCATGTTGCCTGTGGCTAATTTATGTTCTCTTCTGTAACACGTTCTCTGCTGCGTCTTCTCCGGCAGCTTTAAACCAAGCGTATCGGCAAAACGCCGGAAATCTGCAGGCGGGGCCGCAAAGAAATTCTTCCCGGCAAGTTCCGGCAGCTCCGGAAGATTGGCTGGCATAACAAGTTCATAGGAATGAAGCATCTGCCTGACCGGCTCCCGGATTTCGGTGCGTGCATTGCGACCGTATTTTCGGTCTCCAGCCAGAGGATGACCGAGATACGCCAGATGCGCCCGAATCTGGTGTGTCTTTCCAGTCAGAAGATGAACACGAAGAAGCGTATAGCCGCCGGAAGCATCCAGTGGTTCGTACTCTGTCTCAATTCTTTCCGCACCTTCCTCTGGGCGGGACAGAATTGTTACCTGATTCGTCTTTTCATCTTTCTTCAGCCAGGCCTGGTGACCGGTCTTCTCTGCGATGGTTCCGGAGACGATCGCGAGATAGTATTTTCCAGCGCAACGCTCCCGAAGAAGACGTGACATGACCTGTAGACCAGTCAGAGACTTGCCTGCGGCGACCAGACCACTGGTATTCCGGTCCAGGCGATTGCAGACGCCCGGCCGGAAAGCTCGAAGCCCCTCTTCTGTCAGTTCTCCCCGTCGGAGAAGGTCTTCGGTCAGATATTCACACAGAGAGATGTCCTCCGGTCTTGCTTTCTGGGAAAGCATTCCGGCCGGCTTGTTGATCAGAAGAATGTTGCGGTCCTCATAGATAATATCGAGAGAAACGGCCGGAGCCGTTTCTCTCTGTTTTACTGTATGGAATTTTGCGATCGTTTCATCCGAAAGAAAAAGGCGAACTTCATCCCCCGGATGCAGCATCTCCATGCCTTCGGCCTTTTTGCCATTCAGTGTGATATTCTTCTTGCGGAGCATCTTATACAGGAAGCCTTTCCCTGCAGCGTCCAGATATTTATTCAGAAATTTGTCCAGTCGCTGTCCGGCTTCATTGGCGCCGATCGTAATCAGTTTCATAAAGAAAAATTCCTTCCCTTTTCAGTCCTTTACAGGCAGGCGGAAAGAACCGCTTCCTTCGCCATACTTACACGCTTCTCAGATTCGCTGTCCGGAGCTTCCAGGCCGTTGATCCGTTCCATGAACTCTTCCCAGCTGCTGTAGACTTTCATGCGCATGGGGATGCCTCTTCGCTGCAGAATGTCGTTGATAGTCAGCTCGATATCTCCAGGCTTCCATTTGCGGCTGTAGCTGTAAGCGATGACACCGTTCTTATAGACAACGGCAAATTCCGCATGCATCCGCGCCCCCTTGGCATTCACAATTACCAGATCGGAGAGCAGCATTCCCTGCTCATCATATGCCCTGACTGCCGCATAGTGCTCTGCGGAAGCCGTATCAAAGGCGGCGAGTCCAGCGAAAGCGACGAAAAAGTTGGCCATGGGAATGACCATCAGCATGGCGGGAACCATGATAAAGTTCAGTTTTGTTCCAAATATCATGTAGCCGAGACCGGCCAGGAAGACAATCACAACAGCGCAGATCAGAGTCTTGATCAGTTGATTCTTCTTTCGGCGGTCGATGTAGCCGTAATGGCCCTTTTCAATGGCTTCTTTCATCATAAAAATTCTTTCTCCTGTTAAAAAATCTCCGGGATACCGGGACGGACCAGATTAGTCCATATATTTCAGTACGGCAGTCTGGGAAGGCAGCTCCTTCGTGATCGTGATTTCATTCGTGTCGTAGCGGACAACATCACTGCGGAGCTTCAGGAAGTCGTCAAGAGTTCCGATCACAGGGAATCCGAATTCTTCCGTGCGGTAGTGCATCGGGATGACGATGCGGGGCTGAAGCTGCTCGATCAGCTCTTCGATGCCATCCGGCTCCATGGTGAAGAAACCGCCGACCGGGAGCATGGCGACGTCCAGTTTACCGATCTTCTCGCGCTGCGCGTCGTTTAACGGGCAGCCGATATCTCCGAAATGCGCGATACGCAGGGAGCCGTTGTCTAGCACATGAATCATGTTCATGCCGCGCTTCATGCCGCCTTCATCATCGTGAGGGCATGCAACGAGGGTGAGGTCAAAAGGACTTTCTTTATCGGTATCCACGATAGTGACAGCTTCAACATAGCCATGATCGTCATGATCATGACTGCAGATGACGCTGTTGGCTTCCAGACGAAGATTCTTCAGACCGGGAACCTTTCCGTCAAGATAGGGATCGATTACGATTGAGAAGCCTTCATCTTCGATTTTGAAGCAGGAATGCCCGTGCCATGTAATTTTTACTTGTTCGCTCATATCTGTTTACCTCCGTGTATTATTTCTGTTACTGTGGTTGACTTTTGAGCTTTCTGTCACTGCTTCCGGCGGGTTCTGCCGCCCTTCCACAGCCTTATCATTTCATTGTAATCGTTTATGTACATATCAGCAAGCTCTTTTTTTTCTTCCGTCATGGAATCAGAGAAATTATCCTGCACGGCGATGACCGGCATACCGGCGCGCTTTCCAGCCAGGATTCCGGCCGGTACATCCTCGAAGACGAGACATTCCTCCGGGCGGACCTGAAGCCGCTCCGCCACCTTCAGATAGATATCCGGCGATGGCTTTCCGGCGGCAACTTCACAGCCGATGGTGACTGTTTGGAAGAAATCCTGGATGGCAAGACTTTTCAGAGCCGCATCCACCAGCTCTCTGGAATTGCTTGTCGCAATTCCCATACGGATGCCATCAGATTTCAGCAGCTGGAGAAACTCCAGGACTCCTGTCTTCAGAGGAACCTCGTGGATGTATTTATCCATCGCCATGCGGTTCCAGTCTGCTTTGATTTCCTCCAGAGAATCGTCAAGGTGAAAGGTTTCTTTAAAGTATATGGCGGTCTCGGAGAAGCTCATCCCCTCGATCTCCTTCTGCAGAGTGTCTGGAAGCGCAATTCCGCGGCTTCCCAGATATTCGATATCGATATCGTCCCACATCCACATGGAATCTGCCAGCGTACCGTCAAAGTCAAAAAGTACAGCTTTTACAAGGTTAAAATTTATATTCATTGGTTTATTGCCATCTCCATCCGGGACAGTATTTATTCTTTAGGTTGTGTTTGCTGCGCTTGGCCCATCCGAGAGGGTATCTGTCCACGCAGATGAGGTTCCATCCGTCAGGCCCATCTTCCTCTGCGCCAGAGGTGTCGATCGTCTCGCCCTTTAAGTAGCGGATGACCCGCTCGTCCTCCAGCGGATAGAGCACTTTCCCGGAAAAGTCTTCCGCAGAAAGCGCCAGCGCCAGTGCCTGCGAGGGCGTAAAGTGTTCCTTCTTCAGAGCACCGAAGAAAAGGCCGGTGCGCAGGTAGTGCAGACCGGGACGCAGCGCGGTATCTTCCGGGAGCAGGTAGATATTCTCCTTCACCTGCAGGAACGTAAGCTTCCGGTACTTCTCCGGAAGACGTGCCAGGAAAGCGGCGGCCTCTTCCGGCAGGCGGCCGGGTTTTGAGGCCGAACATTTTGCAGATTTCGAAGCAGCAGCTTCTTTCGAATCGGAACCTCCGGCTTTCTGAAACAGCGATAGGAAATGTCCTTCGCCGTGTATTTTATGCGGCCAGAGTTTTACTGTCCCTGGAATCTTTCCGTCAGAGAAGCCAGGTCTGGGTGCGATTGGAACAAGAGAAAGCGCTGGATCCTGTGCCAGAAGCTTCCGCACGTTCTCTTCGTCCTCTTCCGTCGAGAAAGTACAGGTGGAGTAAAGGAGCATGCCTCCGGGGCGAAGCATACGGACAGCTGTGCGCAAAATCTGCTGTTGAATGTCAGCGTAATAAGCAGGCCCTTTTGCTTCCCAGTCCTTTACCATGGAGGGCTCCCGGCGGAACATGCCCTCGCCAGAACAGGGAGCGTCCACCAGAATCTTATCGAAATATTCCGGAAAATTCTCCGCTAGGTGTTCCGGTGTCTCCGCCGTTACATAGACATTTGGAATACCGGCAAGCTCGATGTTTTTCAGCATGGCCTGTGCGCGGGAAGCGCTGATATCATTCGCGAATAGTACTCCGCTTCCCATCAGGCGCATCCCCAGCTGGGTCGCCTTGCCGCCGGGCGCTCCACACAGATCCAGCACGCGATCTCCGGGTACAATTGGAAGCACCGAACCGGGAGACATGGCGCTGGGTTCCTGAAGATAATACAGACCAGCATAGTAATAGGGATGGCGGGCCGGCCGGAGTTCTGCCGGATAATAGCAGCCCTCCGGTGCCCAGGGGACGGGGGTGAGCTGTCCGGGAAATGTTCGCTTCATATCTTCAACGCGAAATTTGGCAGTGTTGGCCCGGATCCCGTAGAAAGGTTTCTCACAAAAGGAAGCCTCATAGGCATCCGCCTCCCCTCCCAGCTCCCGGCGCATCCGCTGCAGATAGGCTTCCGGCAGGCGGTTCTCTATACTCATAAGCTCTGTACCCCGTGTCTGGCGGCGATCAGATCCAGCTGCTGATTGAACTCTTCCAGTTCATCCAGTGTTCCATGACGATAAAGTTCGAAGAATTCATTCTGAATGTTGAGAATCGCTTCCCGGTTTTCGAACTTATAGAGGTTCTGGATATTATTCTTGATCTCGGATACAATCCTCGCTTTCCCGAAGAAGAAATCCTGAGCCATCATGATATCTTCTCGGATCATGGACATCTCCTTGTCGAGATCGACAACAGCCTGCGCGGAAGCAAGCAGACGCGCCCGTATGTAATCCGGCAGGTTCTCGCTGTACTTGTACTGCAGACTGTGCTCAATCGTGGACCAGAAGTTCATGGCAAGTGTGCGGATCTGTATCTCGACGTAGAGCTTCTTCTTTCCGTAGATTGTGATTACTTCGTACAGAACGACAATGTGATAGCTGCGATAGCCGCTGGGCTTGCTCTCCTTTACGTAATCGATCTCTTCCACGATCTCCATATCGCTGCGCTCCCGGATAATCTGGACGACCTTCTCGATATCCTCCACAAACTGGCAGATCAGGCGGATTCCTGCGATATCGCAGATCTTCTCTGTCACCTCTTCGACATCGATCCCCTTTCTCTTGGCTTTATCCAGGATACTGGACAGGGTTTTCACCCGTCCATGTACCTGTTCAATATAGGAATAGCGGCCTACCATACGGCTTTCCTTGATCATATGATTGAACTTGATCTCAAGCTCACTGACAGCAAGCTCATAAGGAATCAGTATTTCACGCCATTTTTGAATCTCCATCCGTTACTCCTTTCTGTTTTCGGATGCGGAATTTAGTGGATCTGCTTCAGGATCTCTTCCGTATATTTCCAGGTGCGTTCGGCGGAGGACAGGGAGAGACGTTCCTTCGGCGAGTGAATATCGAAAAGATCCGGTCCGTAGGATACGATATCCAGATCGGGCATATGCTGGCTGAAGATTCCGCACTCCAGACCGGCATGAATCGCAACAACCTCCGGCTTCTTCCCGTACATCTTCTCATAGATTTCAGACATCAGCGGGACGAGGCGGGATTCTTTGCGGAGCGGCCAGCCGGGATACTCGCCGGATACGGAAGCAATCGCGCCGTGTGTCTGTGCCAGACTCATGAAAGTGCGAATCAGATCGTCCTTCTCAGTGTCGGAAGCGCTGCGGGGCGCGCATACCAGACGGATCTTATCCGAATCCATCTGGATCGTGCCGAGGTTCGAGGAAGTCTCTACCATATCCTCCATCTCTTTATTCATCGCAATTACGCCGTTCGGCAGCTCCGCTGCAAATCCAAGAAGAGCGTTCTGTACGCCGGATGTAATCATAGCTTCCGGAAGAGCGGATGCTTCGCAGAGCAGAGCGGCTCCCGGCTCCTTCTCCCGTACCGGCGCCAGTAGACGCAATGCGATATCATTCAGAAGGTGCACCGCGTGTTCCGCTTCTTCTGTTATAATTACCGCCTGGCAGGAGGAAGGGATCGCATTATCTGCAGAACCTCCATGGATATCGCTGATCCGGAAAGAAATCTGCAAGGAAAGCTCGCGGAGAATATCAAGAAGCATCAGGATCGCGTTCGTACGGTTCTTGTGAATCTCTACGCCAGAATGGCCGCCGGTAAGGCCGGACAGTGTAACCTTCAGCCCTTCACCGACAGTTTTCTCTCTGGTAATCGGGAAGTCAAAGCTGACTCTGGCTCCGCCGGCACAGCTGACGGTAAGAACGCCTTCGTCCTCGGAATCCATATTCAGCAGATAGCGGGAGGACAGGGGACTCATGTTCAGGGCAGCTGCTCCGAGCATTCCGACTTCCTCATCAACAGTAAATACACACTCGAGGCGTGGATGGCTGATCTCACTGTCGAGAATGGCCAGTGCCATGGCGACTGCGATGCCGTCGTCGCCTCCGAGACTTGTTCCCTTTGCGTATAGAAAATCACCGTCTGTCTCCAGTGTCAAAGGATCGCGGAGAAAATCGATATCACAGTCCGGATCCTTTACTGTTACCATATCGAGATGTCCCTGGATCATGACACCGGGATCCTGCTCGCGTCCGGCGGAAGCTTCTTTGAAGATAATGACATTGCCGGCTTCGTCCTGAATATAGCGCAGAGCGTGCGTTCTGGCAAAGACGGCCACATAATCACTGATGGCCCGGGTGTTGCCGGAACCGTGGGGAATCGCACAAAGTTCTTTAAAATAATCCAGATAATTCATATTGATATCCGTCCTTTCTGCAGCTGCCGTTAGGCGGCATAATTCCATGGCTGCGTACATAGTTTATGATGTCCCGAAACGGGAAGTATGAATCAATAACCAGAAATCGGAAAAGGAAAGGAGGAAATGATGTCCCGGATCCTGTCCGTTTCCTGTATGCTTCTTTTTTTCTTTCTTTTGCTGCTCTTTCCATCGGCGGCCGCAGACGGAGCCTCAGCCGGGATTCTGCTCTGGTACCGGAAGATTCTTCCGGTGCTTCTTCCCTTCACACTTGCTTCGCGCCTGATGGAGGCATCGAATATTATCTCATTCCTTCCTCCAGCGGTCGGAATGGCGGTTCTTGGATGGTGCTGCGGCTACCCGATGGGAGCCATATGGGCAGCAATTCTGGTTCGGAACGGAAAGCTTACCTGCCGCCAGGGAGAGCTTCTGCTTCCGCTCTGCAGTCAGCCCAGCCCGATGTTTCTGGTGGGATATCTCCGTACACAGGCAGGGGGTCTGGAGCCGCTTCCACTCCTTGCGGCAGCATATCTTCCACCGCTCTTGATTCTTCTCCCACTGCTTTGCATTTATGGAAAAGAAAGCAACGGAAAAACAGAGAAAACAGCTGGAGATCTTCATATCCTCCGAATCCGTGATTTTGAGAATTGCTGGTTCGCCAGCTGCCGGATTCTGCTGAAGATTGGAGCGTATGTGCTGGTTTTCTCCATCCTGATTGCGATCCTTCATCCATTTCTCTCCGAAATTCCGCAGGGACAGCCGCTTCTCGCCGGAGTCCTTGAGATGACGACCGGGATCGGGCTTTTGGCGGATTCAGGGCTTCCTTCTCCGCTCTGCGGTAGCCTGGGGCTCTTTCTGGTCTGCTTCGGCGGGTGCTCCTGTATCGCGCAGACTCTGGCTTGCCTGGAGGATAGTCCGCTGACCGGCAAATATTTCTGGAAAGGGAAGCTGCTTCTGGCGAGTGTCTCCGCTACGTTCTATTATATCTGTCAGGGAGGAATTTCATTCCTGCTTTGATTCGGCCTGGGCAGCACTTATAATCAGAAAAAGGAGCACATCCGCTGTGCTCCTTTTCGGATCCCTGAAAGCTGATTACTTGTTGTCCAGGGCGATATCGATATCGAAGCCGTCGTCTTCCTTCTCAGGCTCTGCTGTCGGTTGCGGCTCTTCCGGATTCAGCTGCTTCCGGTTGGTAACAATGACATCCAGACTGGACTGAAGCTGGCTCATGAAAGCGTTGTAGCGGTTCTGCGTGTTCTCCATAGCTCCGGCAATCAGGTTCTGCATGGTGGCAAGCTGATGATCCGTATACTGAACGGCGCCCTCGCGGATGCTGTTGGCATCCATAACGGCCTTGTCCACGATGCTTTGTGCCTGTGCCTGCGCCTGCTGAAGAAGCTGATTCGCTTCCGCCTGTGCCTGCTGAGTGATTTCGTGATCGTTCACCAGCTGCGCGGTCTGGCGGTTCGCGTCAGCGATCATAGCATCTGCGCGGGACTTGGCGTCTGCAAGGATCGCGTCCTTGTTGGCGATGATCTTCTGGTACTTCTTGATCTCCTCCGGGGTGCGCATTCGGAGTTCCACCAGCATCTCGTCGATCACGTCCTTTTCAACGACGATGCGCTTGCTATTGGAAAATGCCTGGGACTTACAGCTGTCCAGGTACATCTCAATCTCGCCGATCAACTGTTCAATTCTGCTCATAAATTACGGTCCTCCCGTTCTTCTAATTTTTTCCTTACCAGGGGCACGATCGGCTCCGGTACAAACATATCAATATTCCCGTCGAAGGAAGCCACTTCCTTGACGATGCTTGAACTGAGATACGCATACTTCAGATCCGTCGTCAGGAAGATCGTATCAATATTATGGCACATCGCATGATTCGTCTGTGCCATCTGCAGTTCATATTCAAAATCAGTGACAGCGCGGAGCCCGCGGACCAGCACTCTGGCTCCGACCGAACGGGCAAAATCAACGGAAAGGCCTTCGAACGCAACAACCTCCACATTGCACAGATGCCCGGTCACACTACGAATCATTTTAACACGTTCCTCAGCGGAAAACAACGCTTTTTTCGATTTATTGTAGAGGACGCCGACGATCAGGCGATCGAACATACGGGAAGAGCGTTCGATGATATCCAGGTGTCCAAGCGTGACAGGGTCAAAGCTTCCGGGATAGATTCCGATTTTTTCTCTTACGTTATTCATGGGATTCCTCCTGTGTCCTATGCGCTCACTTTCTGAAGAAAGATGTGCTTATTTGTCTTGTAAATCTTCTCACGGACGATCTCATAGCCAAGAGATTCCGTGTAATCAAATTCCGTCTCAAGAGAAGCTTCCACAATGATCAGGGTGTCTTCCGTTACCAGACAGCTCTGGCGAAGCGCGGTAAGCACCTGCTGCTCCAGGCCGCGGTCATATGGCGGATCCATAAAGATAATATCAAAAGGCTCCTTCTCCCGTTCCAGACGCGTGAGTGCGGAGAGAACGTCACACTCCATTACGCGCGCCTGAGAAAAGAGGCGTGTGGTCTGCAGGTTATCCTTGATGCAGTTAAGGACCCGGCGACCATTCTCCACGAACACGGCTTCCCTTGCGCCGCGGCTCAGTGCTTCGATTCCGATCGCTCCGCTGCCGGCGAACAGGTCCAGAAAGCGGCATCCTGGAAGATCCGGCTGAAGGATGTTGAACAATGTCTCCTTCACACGGTCGGTCGTGGGTCTTGTGTCATTGCCTTCGATCGTTACCAGCTTCAGTCTTCTTACCTTTCCGGCAATTACTCTCATCATACCTATTAACTCCTGTCTTCCTAATTGAAACCGTAAATCATCTGCGAGATCTGATATCCTGCCGAGGCAATCTTCTTCCCGATTTTGCCGGGGAGGTTCAGGCTGATTCCAAGAACTCCCATCCGCATCCTGCGGTACAGGCGCGGGTTCTGCTTCTTCAGATAAGCCCAGAGCGCTTTCTTCTTCTCATCGGCTTCCGGAGAATCCGTGCGGATGAGGAAGATGGAAGAAATCGTCATCATGATCTCCAGATAGTTGTACATATAGTGACGCCGGTTCCTGCCTGGAACGCGGTACAAATCATAATCGCGGATCATCAGGTAATTGACGGCTAGCTGCTGGTCGATGCGAGCGATCATGTTCTTCTCATTCACAGACTGGTCATCACGGCCGATAAAGTAATGGTAGAAATCCACGTCAAGATAATACATATTTTTTACCCAGGGAATCGGCTGATAGACGAACTGGTTGTCCACGTAGAAGGTATGCTCCGGCAGCTTAAGGCCGCAGTTGCGCAGCATTCTTGTACGGTAGATGACGGAGTGCATCAGGATATAATGCCCCTTCCAGAGATGTCTGGCATCCTCCCAGTGAAAGATCTGGCCGGTCGGGAGCATATGACGGTAATTCATGACCTTCTTGTGAGAAGCACCGACTTTGTCATATACAAAGTTGCTGATCATCATATCCACGCCCTGTCCTTCACGGGCAAGGTTTTCCAGTGTATCCAGAATTGTAAGGTAAGCGTCCCGGTCTACCCAGTCGTCGCTGTCAACCACTTTGAAATAAAAGCCGTCCGCATTGGCAATGCCGGTATTTACAGCACCTCCGTGCCCCTTGTTCTCCTGATGGATGGCACGAACAATGCCGGGATAGCGAGCTGCATAGGAATCGGCAATCTCCGCGGTGCGGTCCTTCGAACCGTCATTGACCAGAAGGATCTCGACGCGGCTGCCTCCGGGAAGCAGACTTTCGATACATTTTTCCATATAACTTTCAGAATTATAGCAGGGAATAGCGATTGTTAAAAGTTTCATGCGTCTTCTCCTTTTGTGCATATTTCTAAGCATATAGTGCCAGTATAACACACGGCTTATTTCAAAACAATACTTCTGCCCGGATTTAAGGATATTTTCAGAAAAAATTTCCAGAGTATTTCTTTGATGCCAGCACATACTAGGGATGTAACAAGCAGACAGCACACAAACACAGCCGGACATACCGGCTGTCGAGAAACAGGAGGCGTTTTATATGTCTAGTAAAACTACCAACAGACTGGAAGTACCGGAAGCAAAGGAAGCCCTGGATCGTTTTAAGATGGAGGTTGCTGATGAGCTTGGAGTTCCGCTGAGCCACGGATACAACGGAAACCTCACTTCTTACCAGAACGGTAGCGTCGGCGGCTATATGGTCAAGAAAATGATTGAGGCTCAGGAGAAACAGATGTCTGACCGTTAGAAGACAGCAGACGAAAAAGACGACAGAGAGAAAGACCCTTCGGTTCGGATAACCGGAGGGTCTTTCCTACGGAGGTGTTTCTATTTGCTGAGAAGATCTACACAGCGGCGTCCCTCGCAGTTCGCGCGGACGATCGTTGCGATGGCCTGATGCTCCGGATGATCCCGGTATACGGGGATATCACTCTCCTTTTCCATCTCACAGTAGAGAGCCAGCTCGCAATTGCTGCTGCCGAGCGGCGGCATGCCAACTTCCACTTTTGTCAGGCCGGGGATCTTGCCAACGAGAGCAGTGAACTTCTCCGCCAGTTCCTTATGAAGCTCTTCTCTTCTCTCCGGAGTTACTTCCGGCTTGAAATTCCAGGACACAATATGTCGAACCATGTCTGTATTCCTCCTGATTGTTTTGATTTTGTCTATAGTTTAGAATCCAAATAAAGGTTTGTCAAGTAAATCACCTGCTTTCGCAGAAGAAAAAGACTTAAAAGATTGGGGATGGCCAGAAGCGCGTTGCAAAGATCTGACAGACGCCACACCGTCTGCATTGGCCAGAAGCAGCCGGGAAGGATCATTGCGATGTAAATCACCGGATAGATTCGGCTCAGCCACGGAGAGTCGATGTAGCGGACACATTCCATCCCGAAGAAGCTCCAGCCGACCAACGTGGAGAACGCAAACAGGAGAATGCTCAATGAGATCAGATGTCTCCCAAAAGGTCCGAAGACAGAAGCGAACGCGTCCATGGTCAGAACGGCCCCATCGTGAGAAGTTCCGCAGATGCCAGTAACAAGGAGCACCAGGCCGGTGACAGTACACATCACGATGGTATCCAGAAAAACCTCCAGGATGCCCCACATTCCCTGTTCCGCCGGTTCTGTGACGTCGGACTGCGCATGCGCGATCACGGAAGTGCCAAGTCCCGCTTCATTCGAGAAGACACCGCGGGCAACGCCGACACTTATGGCGCGCCAGGAAAAGATATCATCCCGAACCAGGTCAAGCGCAGCCGGAAGCTGCCTGCGGCCGATCCACAGGATCAGGAAGGCGCCGGTCATATAGACAACGGACATGACAGGCACAAGAACGGCGTTCAGGCGGCCGATCCCTGTACTGTTCTGTTTCAGGCAAAAGATCAGTGCAGGGATCAGCACGGCGGCAGTGAAAAGAGGAGAAATCCGCAAGGACGCCTCCGCGGATTGCGCAATCGCGTTGACCTGTACCATATTCCCCATACCGAAAGAGACCGGAAGGCACAGCAGTGCATAGAGCATCCCCATCGGACGACTGCCAAGTCCGAATTCCATAGTCATCATGGCTCCGCCGCAGTAGCTTCCATCTTCTCTTCTTCGGCGATAGCAATGTCCCAGCAGTTTCTCTGCGTAGGAGGTCATCATTCCAAAGAAGGCGGAGATCCACATCCAGAACAGGCTGCCGGGGCCTCCGGCGACGATGGCGGCGGCAACTCCGGCAATATTTCCGGTGCCGATCGTAGCGGCTAGAGAAGTACAAAGAGCCTGAAAACGCGTCATCGAGTTTTCAGGCTCTTTGTCAGTTCCTTCTGGATTCGATCCGGAAAAGAGTGTTTGTCTGATCCAGAGAGAAAAGTACCGGATCTGAAAAAAACGGGTGGCAACTGTAAAGTAGAATCCGGTCAGAAGAAAAGCGAAAAGCATTGCATCTCTCATTCATTTCAGCAATCTTCTCTCTTAACTTATTCTCCGGCTGTCCTATTCATTCCATTCTTTGCCATCGGAATGGAATTATCCGAGATCAATCTTCAGATCTCCGGGTTTGATCCAGCCCTTTGCGCGGAAGAAACGTCCGATGATCCATGTGATCACAAGAGGAAGCACGAAACAGATCAAGATTAGCCCCAGCCATTGCATAGTCGGTGTCGATACGCCGGCTGCCGTATATTCCGCTGGCATATTCGTCCATCCGGTCATGATTCCGATCGGACCGACCAGACCGGAAGTACCCATACCGGAAGAAATCGCTGCACCGTTGTTGCGAAGTCCGAACAGGCAGGTAGACAGCGGACCGGTAATCAGGGATGTAATTACTGGCGGAAGCCACAGAATCGGTTTCTTCATCAGGTTCGGAATCTGCAGCATGGAAGTACCGAGTCCCTGTGCTACGAAACCGCCAATGCCGTTATCTGGGTAGCTCAGGATGGCAAAGCCGAGCATATGAGCGCAGCAGCCTGCGGTAGCTGCGCCGCCGGCCAGCGCCAGACCATTCCAGATCTCATAGGAAATCGTACCCTCGCTCAGTGCAGTCAGTACTGCGCCGCCGCTGATGCCGATTGCCGCACAGATCGCCGCGGAGCTGATCGGAAGGGTAAGAGCAATACCGACAACAGCGGATACTACCATACCCATCAGGAAAGGTTGCCAGTTGGTGGCAATGCCGATGAAGGTACCCAGAGCATCACAGATAATCTTGAAAAGCGGAGCAACGCCCATGGCGATCGCGCAGCCAGTGATTACCGTAACAGCTGGAGTTACCAGGATATCAATCTTTGTCTCCTTAGATACCAGCTTGCCGATTTCGCAGGCGATCGTTGCGCAGAAGAACACTGCCAGCGGACCGCCGGAGCCTCCCATCGCGTTCGTTGCCTGGCCGACTGCAGCCAGAGAAAAGAGAACCAACGGCGGAGCCTGCAACGACTGGCCGATAGCGATGGCCATGGCAGCGCCGGTAACAGCAGTTGCATAATTACCGATCTGATACAGAATCCAGGCAAAATTGCCGAATGTACTTAACCCGGCAACGGCGGCAGCCAGGTCGTCGCCGCTCAGCTTCAGCATCGCGGAGAAAAGCACCGGCGGGGTGTAGATCTGTTCCGCTACCGTCTTAATAATGGTTCCGATCAGCAGAGACGCAAAGAGGCCGAGCGCCATTGCGCCCATCGCCTGGATTCCGTACCGCTGAAAGGAAATGGTTACATTTTTTCTCTGTAAGAAACTTTCCTTTTTCTCACTCATGTCACATCCTCCTGTCAAGTGTCTTGTCACATGTAATACACTAATTCGACATTATAAAAGAAAAAAGCAGTTTTGTCAACTGCTTTTCATAAGAGTTAGCCAGTGATCCGCAAGAATCCGGTGGCCAAGAGACGTCAGGTGAACGCCGTCGGTTGTGAGTGTTTGTGCGGGGCGCTGCTGCAGCTCCCGGGCGAATATCTTCTGAAGAGGAAGATAAAGAGCGCCGTTTTCCTGTGCGCTTCGGTGGGTTTCCACGGCAAATTCTTTACAGAGTGGAAGCAGTTGGCGGTACTCTTCCGGTTCCGGAAAAAGGAAAGGCTCCATCACAAGAATGTGCCTGGTTCCGCTATCCTGAATCCGGGTCAGGATGTGGCGAAGGATTCTGCCGTACTCTCTGGCATCATATCCGCCGGCCCCGTTAAGGGTTCCGAACAAATCATTGACGCCGACCAGAATACTTACTGCATCCGGTTTTTGCTCCAGGCAGTCCATTGCCAGGTATCGATCTATCTGGTAAGCAGTAAAACCATCTTTTCCACGGTTAATCAGATGCGCATGCTCTCCCAGGTGGTCAGCAAGAAGTCGGACATAGCCGTGACCAAGTCCCTCTTTATCATAAAAGCGGCCGGCATCCGTAATGCTGTCTCCGAGAAAGATCATCTTTTTTAATTTTCTGTCCAGGTGCGAAATCCTCCTCTCTTTTTTGTGGTACTTTCCCATATCTGATATCTGGTGTGAATGTACAACCTGTTTTAATTACGGTGCTTCCCTTCGAACCAGACTTTGGAATCCTGCTTCCAGCCATAGAAACGGGCCGGCATGGAATAGATAATACCGATTCCGAGAGCGATTGCGATTGCCATCTTTAGTGTCAGAAAACCATAGAAGGCGGTCAGCTCTTCATTCCCCATAAAAAGGTAGTAGGCGGTATAGAAGATACCGGAACCGGGAACCAGGGGGAACAGACCGGGAATCAGAAAAATCGGGGTCAGTGTCTTGTATTTGGCAGCGCTGAAACGGCTGACGAAAGCGACGCCAATGGAAGCCAGAAAGATAGAGAAAACCGTGCTGTCCGTCAGATAATGAAAGATGTAATAAATCAGCCAGCCAATGGCTCCTACCAGTCCGCAGGAGAGATAATGACGGCGTGCTACACTGAAGAGCACAGAAAAAGCGATGGTTCCGACAAAGGCGGCGGCCACCTGAATGATACATTCCTGAATCATAAGATCCCTCCAATCAGATAATTCCAGCATTGCATGGAGGCTCCTGTGCCGATGGCAATAGAGCCGGCGACAAGAAGCGCGTCCAGAAAACGTGACATGCCAGACAGATAGTCGTTTTCCATAAAGTTACGAATTGCGTTCGTGATTGGTACTCCTGGTGTCATCACAAAGACTGGGCCGATGGTCATCAGATCCAGATGGTCGCCGATGCCGAGGCGGTACAGAATGCAGCAGACCGTAGACATCAAAAATGCTCCGGAGATATTTGTCATGATCTTCGGAAAGCTGGTATGAGGAATCAGAAAGCACAGATACAGTTCCAGAATCAGACCGGCCAGCAGGGCGCAGATGCCGTCGCGCCAGGTTCCGGAGAAAAGGATGGAGAAGGCTCCCGCGCCGATAGCGCCGCCGGCGAGCATCATCCAGGTGCTTCCGGTATTCATCTTTTCAATGCGATTCATCTCGGCATCTGCTTCCGCAATCGTGCAGTTACCTGTCGCAATCCGGCGGGACAGTGTATTCAGCTCTTCCACGCGTGACAGCGCGATCGGGGAGAGCGGAATGGAGAGGATGCGAGAAGAATAGACCTTTCCATCTTCACAGAAGGAGCAGAAGATTCCGTTTGCAAGAACATAGGGTTCGAATTCGGTCAGGCCGTAGGCTTTGGCTGCATAGCGCATGGAGGCTTCTGCACGGAAAATCTCGCCGCCGTTCTTGATCATCATCTCGCCCAGGCGGGTGACGACGCGGAATTTCTCGGCAAGTGAATCCTCAGGAATCATATTTGTTGTATTCATATTTATTTTATCCTTACTTTATCATATTCCTTTTTTATTGTAGCGGCTTGGCTATCCCATGTCAATTTTTATCGTAAGGTTCTTGCGCCTGTTTCTTTAATTCTGTAAAACTGCGGGCAGAGGTATTCCTTCTTCTATCTCTGTATAGTTCTTTGTGCAAATCGGCGATAGAGGAAAATATGGCATAAAAATAGCGGCACTGTAATTAATACGATGCCGCTACCCCATTCAATATGGAGCTGAGGGGAATCGAACCCCTGTCCGAAAGCCCTTCCACCTGGGTTTCTCCCATCACAGCTGCTGTACTGACATTCCCTCTGGAAGACGCCCGGCAGCCGGCTTCTTCCTTCAGTAGCTTCATAAATTCTTTTTACTCCGCAAAGCTTTGGAGAAAAAGTGCCTCACAGTTCATAATACCGGGAACTAAGGCTGTGAGCAACCTCAGGCCGGCAAGCGGATTAAGCCGCTAACGCGTACTCGTTATTGTCTGCGTTTATATTTAAGTTCCGTTTTGATACGCGGTCACGGTCCGCGGATGGCTACCCAACCTTCTAGACCCCCGTCGAAACCAGTACAACCCCTGGTTCTTTAACGAGTGTTATATATGATAGCATATGAAGATGAACTTGTCAAGGAAAAAATCAAAAAACACGAGCCATTGAAAATGTCAATATTAAATGCGACACTTTTTTAACTTTTTTTCAACTGATTTTCCGGATCTCTTCTTCAAATAGTTCGCCCGCCGAATGATAGTCGTGGATCTTCCGCGGATAATTATTCACCCAGCTTTCAATCGCAGATATTTCTTCATCCGTTTTTTCATCGAAGTTTGTTCCTTTCGGAATATGTCTTCTTATCATTTTATTTGTCACTTCGTTGCTTCCTCTTTCGTAGCTGCTGTATGGATGACAATAATATGTCTTTGTCCTGCTGCCTGCTCCCAGTGCTGAACGTTCAATTCCTTCACAGTCTGCAAATTCGCTTCCGTTATCCATTGTGATCGTTTTGAATACTTGTTTGAACATATCGCCCCACTTTCTTTCGATCGCGTCCAGCGCGTTGACAACTGCTGCCGCCGTATGTTCTGGCAACTTCATCACAATTTCATCGCGTGTTTTTCTTTCAGTCAATACCAGAAGACTGTTCTTCGATTTCCCGCGCTTTCCTTTTACTGTGTCCATTTCCCAGTGTCCAAACTCTTCGCGTGTTTCAATTTCTTCCGGTCTTTTTTCTATGCTTTCACCTGCTGATGCTCTCGCTTGTGTTTTCTTAACTTTTTTATATGTACGTTTCTTATTCTTTTTAACCGGAAGATTTTTATTTGTCAGGTGCAGAAAGATCCCTTTGTCAATATAGCTGTACAGTGTTGTTGTACAGATCATCACACTGAATTCACTTTCTTTTTGTTGCGCCTTAATTTCCCCCAGCACCGCCGCCGGACTGTAATCTTCTTTCATGATCTTTTCTTCAATATAATTCGCCAGTCTGATGTCATTCCCGATCTTCAGACTGCCCCCTTTGCTTTTCAGATTTTCTTCATATTTATCATGTGCAATATCAGGGCTGTATCTTTCTTCCGTTGTCAGATCTGAATTAAGCGCAGTAAAACGTCCTCTTTTTAACTCTCTGTATATCGTGCTTCTATGCACATGTAGCATGTCCGCGATCTCTTTGATTTTTACTCCCGCTTTTATCAATGCTTCAATTCTGATCCGGTCTGCTTTTGTCAAATGTTTGAACGTTCTTTCCATCTCCGCTTTCTCCTTCTATAAAAGAAGCCGCAGGCGATGATCATGATCGTCTGCGGTTCCTTGTAATTTATACAGCCTTATTTATCCCTTAATATTTTTTCGACAATTAGTTTTTCAATATAGTCAGGGCAACTTCTTTCCCCATTTTCCCAGTTTGTCAGCGTTCTATATGGAATTTCTAGCCACTCTGACAATTCTCTTCTGCTCATATTTTTCTGTTTGCGTGCTTCTTCTATTTTCATTCTATTCGCTTCCTTATATTCTGCATTCTTTTTCAATCATTTCATTGATAATGCTTTCGTCATACCCTCTTCCGTAATATTTGAAGATAACGCTTCCATCGTCAAATACTATCCAGTCACAATTAGTATCATTTAAAATTCCATCAAGTGCAACATCAGTCGGCAGTTCATGCCCGAACATTGAAAAATAACCAGCAGCTTCATCTATTGATGCAAAACTAAAAACTTCCCCGCCTTCTTCTTTGCATATCATGATATAATCATGCTTTGTGTATCCTTTTACAGCTTTCATTTTCTTTGCACCCCTTGTCTTTTATTTTTTTCCTGCTATAATCTAATTAAGCACTTGGGGCGGTTAGCAGGAATGTTTAGGTATCCGCCCCCTGTGTGATCCCTTATTCTATTTTATTTTCTTATTTCTTCAAGTATCTTGTCAATATGTTCCACGGTATATATTTCTCCGTTTGTCCTTGCTACTTCTCTAATTGATACCAACATCGCTATTAAATCGGCTTTGCTCATTTCTTCGTTCTCCATTGTTTTCTCCTTTCCTGCTGTTCCCTTGTTACAATTATATTATATACCCATTGAGCCTATTTGTCAATCTTTTTTTACTCATTGAGCTACTTTTTTTACAAAGAAAAAACACTATGATTCCATAGTGTCATCTTCTTCAAGCAGATCATCAACTGTCACATTCAAAACCTTTGCAAATAGCTTCAGTTCGTAATCGGTCACAAACCTTGTCCCTATTTCAATTCTGCTTATACTGTCGCGTTCCAGTGTTATCCCTTGCAGCTGAATTTTCGCAGCCAGTTCCATCTGCGTCATTCGCTTTTTCAATCGTTCAATCCGAATCCTGTCACCGCATAGATTCTTTTTGCCTTTATAGGTGTATATCTTCATCCTTCATTCTCAATCCCTTGTGTTAATGTTCAGCATCATTCTTGACATTAGCACTTTTTTCACCTATATTTGTGTTAATGATCAGAATTGCAGAAAACTGATCAAATATTATTATATAACGAAGGGGGCTTTTCCTATGTTTGGTAAAAAAGCAGATGACAAAATCGCCAAGAAACAGGCGGAGCAGGAAGCAAAAGACAAGGCGGCTATGGAAAAATTCGGTGTTGATTTCGACAGTTACACTTCGGAAGACATCAAAGAAAAGAATGTCGCATCTCTCAAAGAAATCGCATCCAGTCTTGCAGGTTCAAAAATGTATTCTTTCGGAAGTCTTTTAAGTGGAAATTCAAATGAAACTTTCGCACTGGAAATGTCACGCGCACAGGTTGAACAGAATTTCATTCTTATGCGTCAGAACGAAGAAATCATCCGCCTGTTGAAGCAGATTGCAGAAAAATAATTCTCTTCTTTTTTTGTACATATTGTCATCGCACAGATCCCGATCAGTGTCATGTATTTGATCTGTTTTCGTGATATTGCACAAAAGGCAGCGACCATTCTTTGATCGCTGCCTTTTTCATTATTCCATTTTCTTACCTTTTAGGTACTCGCAAAACAGCTTGTCTTTCTCTTCGTCCGCTTTCTTTGCTGCCGCTGTTATTGATAACATGAAAATAGTTGTCACAGATCCAAACGCCGCAGACACGATTGCTGTGACGATGTATGATACCGGAACCATCGTTATTCCTCCGGAATAAATTCTGTGTGTTCTGGATCTCCTGAAATCCAGTATCCGTCTGTCGTCTTATAAAGTACCCTGTCACCGATCTTTGCTTTCTTCTCGACTTTCTTTTCATCAAACATCGTCACGCCACAAATCGCATCGTCTTCAAACGAAGGTCTTCTGCGAAGGCGAAGTCTTCCTTCAAACACTCTGCGGATCGTTCCATGTACTTCTTCTTCGCTTCTGGCTGCTGCCGCCGCTGCTTCAACGTCTTCTGCTGTGATTTCGTCCATTATTTCTTTCACTTCTTCAGCCGAAACTTCACCAACTTTTTCTCCGGTTTCATCATATGCATTCACAGATCCATCCGGTTTTTCTTCCAGTGCTGCATCATCGGGAACGTCATCTGTCACCTCAACTTTCAGCGGATACAGTTTTACACCTTCTTCATCCCATACTGACAAGCCATCCTTTTCTGCTGCCTTTTTTGCGTTCTGGATTGTTTTGTATCCCTTATTCGCTTTTTCATCGAAAGTGTTTCCAACATAAAACATCTGTTTCCCTCCTTCCTATTTTGCTTTCAGGTAACTGATTGAACTGAATCCGATATACTCCACTCCATCAAGCGTCACAGTAATGTATAACCATTTCGTTCCATTCGATGTATTATAATAGCCGTAATTATGCACTGTGGTTCCTTTCGGAATACAGCACAAAGCCTTTTTGTTCTTTCCAGCGTCGTTTCTGCAATACAGATCAGCTGTTGTGACGTAGGATCCCGCCAGCTTCTTGTCGTACTCTCTCGCATAGCATGTTGACTTGACGGTTTTGCTGATGGTCTGATCTGCTGGCTGTGGCTTCGTAGTTGTTGCCGCTGATCCATTCAGAATTCTGTTTACTTCTTTCTGAATAGCATCCGGATCATAACCACTTGCCGAAAGTGCTTTTCTTCTTGCTTCTCCGTTCCCCCACTGTCCCGCAATTACTTCATGCGCTACGGTTGACACGCTCTTTCCCGGTGTATTTACTGGCTTGCTTTCCGCCTGATCGCTGTCATATTTTGGTGTGATAAATCCTCGAATATATCTTCCATTCAGTGATACGGTTCTTTTCTTAACGCTGTCGCTGTAATTGCCTTCGGTAACGACAAAATATCCTGCTGCCTGATTAACATATGTAACCGTTCCAACATGATCCGGTGTTCCGGTATTATCGCCCACGCCGTTATCCTGCCAATCATACAGCACCGCTTCGCCCAGCTTCGGAACGTGTGCGTCATTTTCTTCCCATACGCCCATCTGCTTCGCTCTTTCAATCAGATAATAGCAGCTGATTTCAATCGGCATAATTGCCGTATATTTCAACGCGACGGCAAGTGCTGACCAAGTGCAAGCGCACCACGCCCATCCATACGCCATTTTTGTCCCGCGCGGGAATGCACCTGTGAAACTATTGTAAATATCAATAATTGATTTATATGATCCATCCGCTTCATTTTTTCCGATCCAGCTTTCTACCAGATCCACAACCGCCTGTCTTGAATACATTTTTGCACCTTCTTCCCCTGATTTATCCACATTGTCCACAACGTACTGTTTAATCCACCGCACGCAACACTGATGTCTGCTTTCAAACTTTTTATCCCCCACCTGATTATCATTGCTTGTATCCTTCTGATCTAAGATCAGCGATGCATACACTGTATCAGGTGTGTATGGCTTTTTCGCTCTCGCAAAAATTCGTTTTACTGGTTTTGAACCACCAAGATGTTCTACTTCGCACCACATCATCTGTGCCTGTATATTATCAACGCCGTATGCTTCAGCTTCAGCGATATATTTTTCCATCAGTTCCTTGAATAAATCATCCTGACACTTCTTTCCTGCATCCGTTGTGATAATCGCAATCAATGCAGCTTTTTCTTTTGCTGTCGGATTCCATCTTGTAGCTTCCCAGTCTACTGACAGTTTCTTTTCGATTCCTGCTGTGTCAGCAGTCCTGAAGGCTTTCGGATCTGCCTTCAGGATCATCTGACACAATCTTCTGCCTTCATTCCCATAATTTTGCGCCCAGCCTAATGTACACGTTTTTTCATTGTCTGCATTTGCTGCTTTTCCGGCATACGCACCATATTTTCTTTTTCCGTATGTCTGCCCGCCAGATTCCACGCCGCCGATAATGTTGGTCAAAATTGTCAGATATTCTTTTTTCATTACTGTTCACCATCCTTTGACACAGATGCTTTTCGTGTCAAAACTTCGATTGCATTTTGGATCACTGTCGGAAGTGGAATTCCCATCAGTCCTGCGTTTTCCGTGATGCTGATCAATTCATTTGCCATGAATCCAATGATCACTGCATTGCGAATATAATTTACACCCAGTGCAAGATCCAGACGGTATGCGATCAACACAAACAGCAATGTCACACCTTTTCTGCACAGCCCCTTCCATCCGGCTCTGCTTTCCAACGCTCCGTTTTCTGTTTTTCTGCTGTTGTGAAAAATTCCCGCAACAATCAGCCCCGATAAATAATCAATCACCATAAAGATCACCAACGTCACAAGTGCCTGATCCCATCCACCGAAAGCAGCTGCAATCGCGCTTCCCACTACTCCAACAGCAGTGCAGATTCCTTCTTTCATGTCATATCCTCCTTAGTTTCATTTCGATCCTGTCAAGATCATCTTCTGCCTGTTTTCTTTCTTCCGAAAGATCGGCAGGGAAGACCGCGCCCGCGATCCTCTCCTGCTCGATCAGGACAGCCTGTTTTCTGACGATGTCTGCCAGCTTTTCCGTTACGTCGCACATCATGTCGACGACTTCCAGCAGGCTTCCGGTTCCGCCTTCATACGGTTCCTTCACTTCGCCCATGTCTGCCCCTCCTTACTGTTCTTCGCTCTCTTTGATCAGATCTTCGCATCCACTTTCGATCAGGATCTGTTCGACCTTGTCTTTCAGAAGGCGCGGCACTCTTTTGTACAGTGCAATCGCTTCTTCTTTTGTTTCCGCATACATGATCTTCTGCGCCCATAACATAGCCATCATCGTTTCGCCCTCCTTTCCGAATAAAATTTTGTATATTGAATGCCTAACAAAATTAAGCATATACAAGCTCCGACATTTCCAGCAGACAGGATTCCAGCATTTCATTCTTTTCCTGAAGTTTCTGAATTTCAACGGTCATTTCTGCCCGCGTCATTCCCCCGCTTTCCGGATCCGGTTCATCATCTTTCATGTCTTCGTCTTTTCCAGCCTGATCAGTCTTCCCGTACTCCCAGTATTTTTCAAAGTCATCTTCGATCTGTTTTGTCGTGATCGTGCTGTCCGCCGGAAGTTCAAACACTACTTCATCAAAACGGTACATCTTCCGATCCTTTGCGTCTTCCTGACGGTATTCCTTGATATTGTCCGCCATCCTGACGGTCATTGCGCCACCCGGAAGATTTTCCATCATTACCTTTTCCGGCTTCTGATCTGCATCTACGTTCAAGTAAATCATGCAATTCCTCCATTCTTTTCTGATATTCCAGTTGTCCATAGAATCCATTTACGCGATGTGCCACCTGAAGCAGTTCTTCCGTGTGGTATCTTTCTTGTAAATGGAATGAATCAGATTGTTCAATATAGCTGTTATACGATATTATCTTCTGCGCCCGTTCACGGCGCAGTGTTCCATCACGCTTCAGCTCTCTATATCCACGGATCAGCTGTCGTCTTGCCCTTTTGAATACGCGACGCCGGATCGTGATGTGTGTTCTGCTGATTCTGTATCCTGCCATGTCCAGCATCGGTACGCCCCTTTGCCCCGGACGTGGCAGGTTCCGCCTTCGCTTTTCTTCTTCAATCGGCAACAGCTTGACAATTCCTGTCGTTTCTTTTATTTGCAAGTGCTGATTCTTTGTCATCCACTTGTCCAATGCTTTCACTGCCCGCTGTTCTCCTTTTATGGATCCGGATCCTATCGAAAAATCATCCATAAATGTTCCGCAGCGTATAACATATGGTATCTTTTTCCCTCTTCGCGTTGATCCCAGTGTATACAGATAGCGGATCGCATACGACATCGTAAAATTAAAGAGCCATGCATCAAGATACCCGCCGATGATCAGATGTCCGCCCGGTGCGACGCTCTTTAAATATTTCAGCAGTCCGATCGCATATCTTGCTTTCGGGATTTCCATCATCACCAGATCTATACATACATCATATTGAAGTGAAGCATATGCATGTACAACATCTGTTTTTCTCACATATTCTATTCCCAGCGATTCCTTCAGGAAATAACGCAACATCTGATCTTTCAGCATTGTCTGCCCGTGTCCCGGAATGCTTGCGTGTTGCGTCGGAAGCAATCGCGCCTGAATCAATGGTTCTATCATCAATTTCGTAATATGACCGATCAGCTGATGCATAATGCACAACAGTGCAATGTCCCTGATCTTTCCTGTCATTCCATCCGGACGCTGCCGGATCGTCACTGGTTCCATATCATCCGGTTCTATTCCGTGATCGACCAGATCTTCCACAATCCCAAGCATTGCCAAGCCAATCGCTTCAACAGCTTCATTTTTATACTTCCACGATCCGGATAAATCATCTATTTTTATATCGTCGCGTGGAATTCCTGCATACTTTTCAATAAACGTCAGTACATCGTTTCTTCTCCATTTTCCTTTGAAACATTCAACAACTGCCTGTTCGCACAGCTGCCTGCTTAACTTTTTATATCTCTTTTTATGTGCCATCTTATTTTTACTTTATGTGTGAAGCGACTTTCGGTTGCGACAGATCCTTGAATCAGGATTCGTCTTGTTACTACTTGCCGCACGCATAACCCACGGTTATACATGCCAGTTTCCCGGCTTCCGGTTTTACTGATTTTCGCTTATGCGCGGATATACAGACGCATTTCAGCAAGTTTTCACCTGCCTTCATAAATACATAAATTCGCGGACGACTGTTCCAGTTCGAGTTACCCGGCGCATTGTTGCCATTCTCCGCAGCCAGACCAGCATTCCCGCCATTGTTCAAGTTCGCAAAACGCCACGGGCAGCGAACCCCGGCGGAGTTGGTACCGTAGAAAGCCGATCCCGCGCCTGCATACCCTTTTTATTTTCTTTTCCTGTTAGGTGTGTATGAGTGGTCTTGCCCCTCTGGTCTGCTTACGCAGACCATTCACCCCGCTTTTTACCCGCGCCACAAAGCCGCGGACGACCGCTCCAGTACGAGGAACCCGGCGCATAGTTGCCAAGCTCCGCAGCCAGACCAGCAAACCCGCCATAGTTCAAGATCGCAAAACGCCACGGGCAGCGAACCCCGGCGGAGTAGGTACCGCAGAAAGCCGACTTAAAATAAGTCGTTGAAGATCCGCCGATCAGCTTCGGAAACAGCACGCCCAACTTTGACTTGATAAATGCTTTCACATAGTTCCATCCGGACGGCATACCGGAATATACAATGCCTGTATCTTCATAGTCCGCTGTGATTGATCCTGACAGTTTCTGACTGTCGCGGCACTGATACACAGTATAATCAAATCCTCCTGCTTCGTTTGCAGTCGTGTCATACAGTGGATCCAGCCCGATCGTATATGATCCATCCAAAACTTCTACACCAGCAACACGAAGCGGTGTCTTTCCTGCTGTCAGGCTGAATGTGCATCCGTCTTTATGTCCCGCCAATGCTTCTGTTGCGCCCGAATGCCACGGCATAGTTGAAATACACGTTGTTGCTGTCGTTGTGATCGTTCCGCTGATGTCAAGATTGATCGCTGTGTATTCCGTTCCGTTTACTGTTACTTTTTCGATTGAAGATACTTTCACCAGATCCGCAAGGTTACGCATCCATGCATTCCATCTGTCTTTATTCGACTGTGCGCCCATATCACCAACCGATACCGTGGATCCGACAATGAATCCTGCTGCCTGACTTGCAGACAGAAGAACCCTTTTCACATTTTCTTCCGGCAACGCCGCCATGTACTGATAGTTGTAATTTGTGCATCCTTCGGCAATGTTTGAGTTTTCCAGATCAAAATGCCTTAACTGCCACATACGAAGAATCCATCTTGTATCACAGTCATTCCACAATCCTTCATAAATTGTTTTCTGTCGTGCCTTCTGGATCCCTGCCGTTGCTGATGCGAAGTTATATGCCTTTATCCCTGCGCCGGATGTCAACGCGCCTTTGCTGTCCAGACCACCGGGGAATGTTGCGTGCCATGTGATCGGTCGCTTTTTATTTTTCGGATCCACATCCCCCTCATCCGGATAATAGCCGGATCCCCTTGTTGTTCTGAATGAAATATAATCGTATGCACCGTCATTCCATTCTTTAATCCATAATGCAAGCGCAAATGTATATACTGGTGCATCTTCACCAGTGATGTCAAAACCGTCTTCACCTTCAAAATATGTGATGTTCATGGTTCCGTCTTCCAGTGACAGCGCGTTTGCTCTGATATACCATGTCATCGGATCTTCATCCGCCCAGTCCTCGACCGCTTCAGTATTTTCTGTACATAGCTGTGCTGCCACTTTATCTGCCAGATCATCCATCTGTGTCATTTTTGTTATTCCTGATACTGACGGATCATAGCTTCGCAGTGTATACGTCTTTCCATTCCATGCCTGCGCTGCTGCTGTTGCAAACCGTGAAAGCAATTTATACTTGTCTGTTTCTCCTGCTGCCAGCGCACGCGGATACCATGACCAGAAAACCCGTGTTGTATTTGTTCCGTCAAGTAATTGTCTGCACGCAGCGTCAAGTGCTTCCGCCGAATTCTGTCCGCCATTCAGTGCGATCGCTTCCAGTGCCGCCGCCATTCTCTCATGCTGTGCATAAGACGGAAATGATAAATCAATTCCTTCCATTCTTCTTTTCCTCCTGTTTACTCCTTGATCGGTGTTAATGCCAGATGCGGGATCCCCCGTTCTGTATAAATTGCATATGCATATTTGATTTTTTCATCTTTATCCAACATATATGACGCTTCATTGATCTGCCCCGCAATTTTTACAGCTTCATTCGCCTTATCCAGAACTTCATTCGCCTGCTTCTGTCTTTCCTGTTCTGCCGTGACGCGATCACTTTCTGCTGACACTCTGCTTTTTTCCGCGTTCACACGACCTGTTTCTGCCTGCACTCTGGCTTCCTCTGCCTTCACGCGACCTGTTTCTGCCTGCACTCTGGCTTCCTCTTCCTTCACGCGACCTGTTTCTGCCTGCACTCTGGCTTCCTCTGCCTTCACACGTTTCGTTTCCTGATCAGCATACTGTTTCATTGTCTTATCGAAGATAGAAAGTTCATCGCCCGAAACGATCGCATCTTCATCTTTCACCTTTGCTTCAATCTCTATTTCAAAAGTGACCGATGTTACCACCTGCATCAGATCTGAAGATTTCACTTCCACTTCACACAATGCCGTTCCCGCTGCTGCCAGTGCCTGACTGTCCAATTCCACCATCACAACATTGTCCGTGAATTCACACGGTGTATATACCCTGTGTCTATCTGGTTTTCTGATGAAAGCTGTGACGCTGGATCCTGCCGGGATCGTGTACGGTTTCCCATGATTCAGTAGTACGGTTTCAACATATCTTGTTGCCCGATCTCCCTGTTTTGCAGACACCATATACTGTTTTGTCCCACCCGACATTTCGATTTCAATTCGCTGAATTACTTTTCCAAGTGCCACTGTCTTCCCTCCTTTCTATAATCCGAGTTTGTTCAGGATCTGCTGCATTGTCACTTCGGATCCATCTGATTTTATGAATTTCACCCCATGCCTGAATATCGCATCAAACGTAAAATCCACTGCGTTTTCCACGGTTGCCTTCGATCCAAAAGCCACACCGCGCCCACCATGCAAAAAATGCATTGCATATACCGCTGTTGATACGAAGTCAATGACCGTCACTGTATTGAATGTATCTTTCAGCACATAACGAACATCATATGAAAATTCTGTATTCAGATCCCCGCCGCAAACAGTTGTCGCTTCCCCGATCGGAAGTTCTTTTACTGCTGACGTATATGCGCCCTGACTTGAAAGTTTATACTGCATCTGAAGTGTTGCTTTATTCTTTCCGTTGCAGGTTGAATATGTGCTGTCTGTCGTCGCTAAAAAGTATACGCCTTCATTTTCCAGTGTTCCATCCTGTCCACACCTCATAGAATCCACCTGAATCGTCGGCGGATTATATTCCACTACTGTCACTTTTGCAGTTTTTTCTGCCGTCCGTCCTCTTGTATCACGAATCTTCACTGTCACGTCCATGATCCCATAGTCTTCCAACATATATGACTGTGGCAATGCAGAAGGCGTTCCATAATATGTCCTGTCATTCAGTTCCATATTGACTGATACAATATCCGCGCCATATGACTTTGTGATATTCGCTGCTGTAATGGCTATATTGCTGTTATGTTCCACGAACATCCCCCACGCCGCAGGGACACGCCCTTTTGTATCTGCGATGGATATAGAATTGATCACCGGGACGCAATCATCCGGGACTGTCGCCCTCACCGCAGTATCCCTTGATTGATATACCTGCGATCCAAACAACACCTGAACTGAAAGTATGCAGGAACCCGCTGTACTGTTTTTTATCTCTTCATTCCAGCTTTTCGGTATAGTATAGCTTGTATTGATCCTTGTCGCTCCGGACGTTTTTTTGTCCAGCGTATACGACTTTGATCCAATCGCCCACTTGAATCTGTACGTTGCATCAGATGACAGTTTCACATAAAATGGTGAATCTTCATCTGCATTTTCTATATTGATAGGAACTGCCGTCTTTCCATCAATTTCAAATTCCGAAGCCCCCGGATCGAATCCGTATGGTACAAATGATCCCAGATCATAAAATGAAAAGGTCATTTCTGTTCCTTCTTGTGTCGGATTCTGACCGTATACAATTTTGAAGAATGGCTTTCTAATTGTCAGCTTTGTTCCAATGTTCAGTGTTGCTTTTTTTACCCATGTTCCTTGTGCTACGATGGTATTTAATGTAAAGTAGGAATGCACTGTCCATCTGTATTGTTTTCCATCAATGATCATGACCGATGGCATATCTTCTTTTTTTACGCCCAGCAGCCAGTCGTCTTCATTTTGCGTGAACGTTACGGATGTGATTGTTGTTACATCTCCGCTGACATTCCCGGTGAAGACAGCGTTCGCATATATACTTGTGACTGGTACTTCTCTTCTTGTCGTACTCATACTTTTACTACCTCGAATATTCCATCATCGTCGATCAGCTGTCTGTATTCCTGTTTCCGTTTTTGCCTTTTGGCGCTCTGTGTTGCCGTTTCTTCCACCTGCTCCGCTTCTCTCCATTTCACGCCCATCCCGTACTGTGTGGATATGAAATCAAAGTATCCGCCGTCGTCTGCTGCTCCGACTGACCACCTTCGCACCGCTTCGACATTTTCAATGTGTAGCTTGTTGTACTGCACATATGCCACTGGAATGCCTTCCTGCCTGAATTCCAGTCTTTTGTCGGATAGCAATGTCGAAAACGGCAGTACCCCGCCATCTTGTTTTTTTCCGATCTCCATTCCATCATCCGTGTAATGGAAATATGTTTCATTCTCTCTTCTGAATTCTTCCAGTTCGTCGCCCTGCGATGTCACAGTTTCTTCGACCGACTTAATAGACATATCAAATGAATTTGCAGTCTGATTCAGTGCTGTTGAATATTCATTTGTCATTCTTTCAATGGTCTTTTCATTCAGTTGCGAAGCATAGTCTTTCGCTTCCTGTTCTGCTGCATAGGTCAGATCCCTTTGTTCTGTTCTGACCTGTTGAACCGATGTCATAATCCCGCTTTCTGAAGATTTAATTGCAGCCTGTGCCTGTTCGATTGTCCAGTATCCTTCATTCAGCGTTTTCTTTGTCCTTGCCTGTGCCTGATCCACTGCATCGGACTTCATTTTTTCCTCTGTTTCTTCCTGAAGCTGTGCAAAACTCTTTGTCACATTAGAAAGTTCACAGGTGTTTTTATCCGGATGCTGCGGATATTCCGTCATCTTCACGATCCGCTGTTTTTCTTTTGTAGCTTCCGTTTTTGAAATCAGATGCACTGTATCACCGATGTCATATTCCAGAATGCTGTATTCCTTTTTCTGTGATGCTAGATCCGCAACGTCAGCAGTATATGCTGTATACGGCTTCGATGCTGTGTCCAGCTTCGCAGTTGCATCTTCGATCAGATTTTCAGTGATGGTGTATCGTTCATCTTTCCAATAGCGCGGAATCACTTTATCTGAATACTGATGATTGTCAATATACGGAACCCCCAGCATAATTTCCGGTGTGATCCCATCTTTTCCCACTGGATAAATCCTTGTATAGAAATCATATGTATCTGATTTCAATGTCAATTTCCGCAGGTTTAATCCTTCTATGAAATACGCTCCGCGATCCATTCCGATCGCTTCATATAGGTCTATTCTCTTCTGGATGTTGTCGATCTTGCATTCGCATCTGTATGTGTCCATAACCTCCTGAAGTACATCCCAAGCATTGCACGTTTCATCAATGCTGACTGTTCTTCGCTTTGTTACTGTGCAAATTCCGACCGTCCAACCCGTTCCATCAAAAGCGAATTCCAAGCAGGCACGCGCCGTCTGTGTTACACTCTCAAATCCATACAGAAATTCCTGTGATTCCAGTTCTTCTATATTCAGCTGTGCTACATAACTGTTTTTATTTTCTCCTGTGTTTATTTCCTTCAGAACATATTCATCATCTTTTGTCCTGATATAATATTCAGCCCGCAGATTTTCAATTTCTGATCCTGTTTTCGGATAACTGAATGAAATCTGCTTATCTCCGGATGATAATGTTTTTTCAATTTTCAGATCATCCGGATCATCTATTCCTGCAATTCTCCTGTGCTGATCATCATATATCTGAAGCATATATCATCCCCCTTTATAACCACATCGGGGAATACCTAACTGTCACCCTTGCGCCATTCGTTGAAAACGCAAGGTCATTTCTTCCCGTTTGCAGTTTAGGGAACGCCCACAGATCCACGGATCCGAAAGCGTTATCCCCTTCCTTTGTTATTTTTCCGGTCTTCCCGTTAATCACAATCGTTTCGCCATTCATCAGGCTTTCAATAGTGTACGGTTCCCCGTTTAGTGTTATCTTATAGTTTGTCAGATCCGCTTTTGCTGTCACTTCAATAATGCAAGGTGTGTCCCGGCTTCCTTCTGCGTACAGCTTTCCTTCCAGTTTCTGATCAAATAACGCTTCCGCTTCGTCGTCAAAAAAGAATCCATCAAATTCTAATGTCAGAATTCTTTTTTCCTTTTCAAGCGTTTTTTCGTAATCATCGCCAGCCAGAAACCCTTTATATTTTCCTTTGAATCCTCTGATTTCTTCCATAATGCAGGACGACCTGAAATTCCGCATAAAAGATGACATTGTTCTTTCCAGTGTCGCCCTGTTCTTTCCCCTGAAGTATATGGTCATTGTCATAGAACCCAGTGGAATATCTGTGTCGTACTCTGTCGGAAGAAGTGCTTTTGACATCATTTCATAGTTTGCCGTCATCTTCGGGGGCTTTGTTTCTGCCGTCAGCAATGTCGCCCCGTATCTTCTGACGTCAATCCCGTTTATGATCATGCTTTACCTCCTCCGTTTTATTTCATCTGTGAATTTTTCTTCCACTTTTGAATATACTTTCGTTGCCACGACTTCGCCGTCCATTGTTACATAGACATATACCGTTGTTCCTGTCATAATTGCATCCAGCTTTTTATCCAGCATGTCGCCCAGTCTGTCATAGAACTGCTTCAATGGAAGGATGGCTTCTGCTCCCGCTTCTCCTCCTGCCAGCAATGTGTCGCCTGCTGCCCCGAATGCGGTCGGTTTCGTCATGATACCGCCGTTCTTATACCAGCTAATGCTGAAATGTGGAACTGATGGCGGATTCAAACTGAATGATCCGCTGATAGACGGATGCGGCAGTTTCAAATGCGGTAATGACCAGCTGAAGTTGAATTTTGATCGGATCGCACTGATCGCATTTCCTACCGCAGTTTTTGCAGCATTGATCGGTGTTGTGATCGCTGTCTTGATTGCGTTCCATGTTGAAGACGTTGCTGATTTCACACTATTCCATACAGAACTTATCGTTGACTTAATCCCATTGATTGCGGATGTCACTGCTGACTTTGCGGCATTGATCGGTGTTGTCACCGCTGTCTTCACTGCATTCCATGCCGTCGATGTTCCTGTTTTGATCGCATTCCAGATTGTTGTCACCGTTGTCTTTACTGCGTTGAATACAGTCTGTACCGTCGTTTTGATCGCATTTACGACAGTCTGCACCGCCGTTTTGATCGCATTCCACACTGTTGTAATGACTGTTTTTATTCCATTCATTACAGGCGTGATCACGCTGTCTTTCATGAAATTCCATGCCGTCTGTACCGCGGACTTTATTGCATTTATCACGGTCGTGAATGTTGTTTTGATGGTGTTCCATACCGTCGTGATCGTTGTGCTGATCGCATTCATCACTGGTGTGATCACATTATCCTTCATGAAATTCCATGCCGTCTGTACCGCAGACTTTATTGCATTTACCACTGTCGTGAATGTCGTCTGAATCGCATTCCATACCGTCGTGATCGTTGTGCTGATCGCATTCATCACTGGCGTGATGATATTATCTTTCACAAAATTGATTGCTGTCTGTACCGCGCTTTTGATTGTTTCCCATACGCTTATGATCGTATCTCGACAATTTTCCCAGATAAACCGGAACGGTACGGTTATCAATTCAAATGCGGCTTTGATAACTTCCACTATGAACATGATCGCAACCTGAACCACATTCTTTATTGTTTCCCACACATTAGACACGACATCTTTCACAGCATTAAAGATTGTGCTGATCGTATCGTGTACGGTCGTGCAGAACGCCGTCACGTTTGTAACAATTCCATTCCACACCGTTGTGCAGAATGTTGAAATCCCATTCCAGATTCCTTCAAAAAACGAAGATATTCCGTTCCAGATTCCTTCAAAAAAGGTTTTCACTCCATTCCAGACAGTTTCCCAGTTAGTTCCAAACCATCCAAGAAAAACATCCGCTACGCCTTTGACTGCTCCGATTATTGTTGAAAAATATTCTTTCAGACCATCCCAGACGCTTGAAAAAATTCCTTTTACAGCTTCCCACGCACCAGACCAGTCGCCACTGAATACAGCAGAAAATACATCCCATATTCCAAGAATGACATTGAAAGCTGTTTGTAATGCGATTGCAATCGTATTGAAAGCAGCTTCCAACACTGGTGCAAGTAAATTACAGAATCCGTCCCAGATTTTTTTTATTGCTGACGTCACATCGCTAAATGTAATTCCCAACGCCGACAGTCTTTCACTGATTCCTGCCGCAAATATCGTGAAGGCATCTTTGATCTTCTGCCAGATCGCCGTGATCGTATTTCTGAAATCTTCATTCGTATTCCATAAGTGAATAATAACTGCCGTAATTGCTGCAATCGCTCCCACTACAATCGCCGCTGGCGATGTAATCAATCCCAGTGCTTTCGTGAATACTCCTGAAAATCCGCCTGCTTTTACAAGTCCGGCTGACAGCGTTCCAAGTGCGCGTGATACATTTGCGCTGAACGTGATCACTTTTCCCAATCCCATCAGCATCGGTGCAAGTGCTGCCACAAACATTCCGATGCGAAGAATTGTTTCTTTTTGTCCTTCGTCCATTGCGTTCAGCTTGTCCACAAAGTTCTGAATATGTGTCACAATATCACGGATTTTTGGCATCAGAATTTCCCCGAAGCTGATAGCAAGTTCCTGAAGCTGTGACATCAAGATCGTGATCTGCCCCTGAAGATTGTCGTTCATTGTATTTGCCATCTTTTCAGATGATCCGTCACAGTTGTCGATCGCTCCTGCCAGCTTTTCAAAATCTTTATCTGATCCGTTTATAATCGCCAGCATTCCGGACATTGCATTCTTTCCGAACAATGCCGCTGCTGCTTGTGCCTGTTCCGCTTCTGACAGTCCGCCCAGTTTCTGCCGCAACTGTTCCATCAACTCACGCAATGAAAGCATCTTGCCGGAACTATCTGTCAATGATATTCCGTACTTATCCATTGCAGCCGCAACAGTATCTGTCGGCTTCGCAAGGTTCGTGATGGCTCCTCGCAAAGATGTTCCTGCCTGACTGGACTTGATACCTGCATTCGCCATCAATCCGATCGCAAGCGCAGCATCTTCTGCTGTGTATCCTAACGATCCAAGAACCGGGGCTGCGTATTTAAACGTTTCGCCCATCATCGACACATTGGTATTTGCATTCGATGATGCTGCCGCCAAAATATCAGAAAAATGACTGGAATCTTTTGCCGAAAGTCCGAAGGCGGTCAGGGCGTCCGTTACGATGTCAGATGTCGATGCAAGATCTTCACCCGATGCTGCCGCAAGATTCATGATGCCCTCTAAGCCGTCCATCATGTCCTGCGTCTTCCATCCAGCCATTGCCATATACTGCATACCCTGTGCAGCTTCTGACGCGCTGAACTTTGTTTTCGCACCCATTTCACGGGCTTTTCCTCGCAGTTTATCAAGATCCGTTCCTGTTGCTCCGGAAATTGCTGATACTTTCGACATTTCACTGTCAAAATCTGCTGTCGTCTTAACAGCCGCAACTCCAAGCCCTGCGATACTGGTCGATAATGGAAGAAGTTTCTGCCCTACACTCGTTAATGTGCCGCCAACCTTTTCTGCTTTCGCTGCATATTCATCAAACGGCGCACGCGCAAGTTCTGCGTTCACATTTTTCAGTTCCGCTTCCATTTCAGTCAGCGCAGCTTTCGACTGATTCACTGCTGCTTCCTGCTTCGTGATCGCTGTTTCTGTTTTTGCAATCTGGCTTTCACTTGTGGACAGCTGTGAAGACAGCTTTTCATATTCTGCCTTCAACTTCTGTGTTTCTTCGCTGTCTTCCCCTGTCGCTTTCGCACTATCTTCATATGCTTTTTTTGCTGCTTCAACCTTTGTCTTCAGCTGATCGTGCGCTGTTTTTTGCAATTCCAACTTCTGTTTTAAGTTGTCATACTGCTGTCCATTCTGCTGCACGATCCCCTTTTGAACATCTATCTTCGATGTCAGTTCGGTCACTCTTGCACGCAGGGCGTCCTGCGCGGATCCGCTTAACTTTGCTTGTGCCGCAGCCAGTGAATGCTGTGCCGTCAGGTTTTTCATTTCTGCTGCTGCCTGACGCATTGCCTGCTGATACTGCGACGTTTCTGCCCTAATCTCAATTAAGGTCTTAGCCATGTTTCGCGTTCCTTTCTTTACTTCTCATCGACCGTCCTAATCTCGAATGCCGCATGATCCAAAAGGCTCATGATGTCCGCTTCCATGCACTGCTGATATGAGTTTTTCATAAGATTGATACAGATCTTCACTATCCGATCCACATTTTCCCTGCATATCTTCCACAGGTTTTCACCCGGATCTTCATCGTTATATCCATTTTCTTCGTCATATTCGTCGAAAGCAGATTTTTCTTTCTGTATCTTTTCAGGATGTTCTGGATTAAGATCCAGAAATTTCTTCGTGATCACATCCTGCATCATGAAATGGATTTCTTTCACAGCTGACAATACATCTTCCGGATCGGCTTCTTCCACCTCCTGCTGTCTTGCCCCGAATACCGTCATTAAGATCTTCGTATTCGCTTCAAAAGCATCCCTGATCGAATCACTGTCATTCCGTTCCATGATTTCCGTATATCTGCGATACATTTCCACTGAAATCGTCGTGCAGACATATTCTTTGTGTCCACACGGCAGAATCAGTTCCGGCATCACTTGCCATTTGTAAAATTTTTCGCGAAGTCTTCCGTTCTTTTATCGACCTTTTCACCCACTGACACATCCATCAGTGCAAATTCCATCACGATCGAATCCGGTGTCATTCCGGTTTCAGCATCCAGCATGTCATCTGTTGTGAACTGGTTTCCGTACATTTCAACAATAACATCCATCATGTCCATGAACTGCTGTCTTGTGTACAACGCCCGTTTCGCTTCTGTGTCCATAATGCTGTCGCGCACTTCCAGATAGTGCAAATATGCCATCGTGGACATCTTCTGCGGCATCGTATATTCTTTGTTGCCGATGATAATTGATCTTTTCTTTGTTTTAGCTGCTGCCATTTCTTTTCCCTCCTGTTTTATGCTGCATCCGGTTTTTCCTGAACTTTTGAAAACCAGTCTTTGATCGCCGCCGCTGCTTCTGTATGTTCCGCAAGAAGATTGCTTTCATCAACGCTGCATTCATATCTTCCATCCATCTGACGGGCATAAAAATCACCCTTCAACGTTGCTGTCTGCGTTGTTTTTGTTTCCCCTTCTGTTTCGTAATTATCTTCAAATCCTTGACCGAATCTTCCACAGTACAGCCATTTGAATTCATACTTGCCATTCAGCTTCTTCGCACGCCATCCAAGCGCAAGTTCCGGTGCTTTGTCATCCTTCGTCTTGATCAGGAATCCTTTTTCATACAGATGCCCGAATACCTGTGACTTATCCTGTGGTGCCAAACTGTTCACTTCCAGTTCCACGCTTGTCCCTTTGTATGACATGTTTACATCTTCAACCGAATCATCACTGTAAATTTTTTCAGTTTCAAATTCATCGCTGATCTTTCCTGTGATCGCGCGTGCCAACTTTGACGGTGTTTCTGCCGCGTATTCCGTTTCTGTATTCGCTGTAACTTTTGCGATATGAATATCTCTGAACGATACAGTCCTGCTTCGCACGATCTTCTCTTTTTCTGCTGCCATGTTTATTCCTCCGTTTCCTCTGCTTCTTTTAAAATTAAAAATCGCATCGCATTGATGAAGATCCCCGTATCTGTTTCAATCTGATCATTTCCTTCCTGAAATAGAAATCCGTTTTCCTTCATCAGTTTTTTTATTCTTTTCACAAGTGCCTGCTGATCACTCCGTGACCAGATATTCACTTGTATGCTTGCCGCTTCAATTTCACATTCATCATCTGAATGTGCATTTTCTGTGTCTTGTAGCTTCCACAGTGTCACATGAAGCCGTTTCAGGCTTTCGTCATACCATCCTTGCTGTACGATTGTTCCTTCATCTGAAATCGGCTTCAATGCTGCCGCCGCCAATCCAATAACATCCACTGTTTTATCCTCCCAGTTTTTCGTTCAATGCTTTCTGGTACTCTTGATCAGCTATCATGTGATATTCGCTTTCGCACTCCGATTTCGTATTATTCAGGAAGTCCCGTGGCGGCATTTTCGATGTCCCCCACTCCACAAACTTCATGTAAAACCAGTTTTGCGCGTCGCCATTCAATTCCCATCCGACTTCGCCTTTTTTGGTCGTTACCTTTTTAGGAATGTTATCCCGCGCATGTCCCGGCGGTCTGTATCCATTCCGTCCTGACTTTGAATTGTCAGCAGATCTTGCCATGTGTGCCTTCATCTTCGGTTCTGTAATATCGGCGGATCTCTGAAATATTTTTTTATTGATCGCTCCGATTTCAGCACTTGACGACAGGGCTTCCACGCCGCGCTGTACTTCTTCAAATCCTTCAAATCGGAACGATATTTCCATCTCTGTTTCCTCCTGTCAGTCGCGTCTGTTGGCTTTCAGTTGCACATACTGCCTGTCATTCTGTTTGAAATCCGTTGCATAAATGTCATATCTGTCGCCTTCAAATTCGATCAAGAAATCTTTTGCATGTGCTTTAATCTCTTTTATACGTCTGCAATATCTCACTTCAAATACGATTGCATTTTCCAGTCTGACATCCAGTGCTTCATATAATTCCTGCCCGTAAAGGTTTCTGATCTCACACCATGCTTCATAAAACAGTGTCGGTTCTTTTTCCTGCTGCCGTCCGTTTTCCAGACTTTTGTTCCGCTTATAAAATTTGATCCTTGCTGTTGCCATGCTATCCCCTTAACGTTTCTTTCAGCATCATTGACTGAATCGCGTACCTGATGCGTTCTGTTGAATCAGATGTGATTTTCCCGTTGTTGTACATTCGATCCCTGTGATCGTATAATTCCTTCACATACGAACAGATCAGTATTTTCTGCCTATTTGTTGGCTTTTCCGGATCGAATGACGGAATCAGTTCCTTCATTTCGTCGATGACAGCATCATGCATTAGTTCGATCATGCTGTCATCGTCTGTATAATCGACGCGCAGATACTGCTTCAATTCCTTTAGGCTCATATCATCACGCCCCTTTTTTATTAGCCAGCCACAGCAACGCTGATTTCTCCTTTAACAACCGCAGTTTCATCGACAGACTGAACGTCAAATCTGTCACGAACCTTGATTCCCGTCAGATCCTTCGCCCACAGATCTCCCGCTTCAGTAGAAAGTTCGATCGTCATTTTCTCGCGGTCAAACAAGGTAACAGCTTCCTTCAGATCTCCCATGTATACCGGATATTTGTAACCAGTCACATCGTTTTTGTCAGATCCCGATCCGCCTTTTAATACATTTGTGCTTTTCAGCGTCTTATTGCTCACAACCTTTACCGGATACTTGTCAAAAAGAAGTGTCTTTGTTGCATCTGTCGGATCCGGCTGCATGATGTACTTGCCATCCTTATCCTTCAGCTTGTCCATGTAGTTAAAGCCATCCTGATTCGTCAATACAATAGAACTTACTGCAATCGCCGGATCCAGCTTCACGTTGAATACGTCTTTGAAATCATCAAAAGTCGCAACCGCAACTTCTTTTCCTTTTGTGATCGTGTTAATCACATTCAGAATTGCAGCATTTCTTGTCGCTCTTGACTTCTTTGCGATCCATTTATTCAGGTATGCAAGGATATTCACAGCTGTATCCTGAAGCAGTTCGCGTGTCGTCTTCAGAATTCCGCCCTTTTTCTTGATTGCATACTTGATCTGTTTCAGGTTCGGTGTTTCTTCCTCTTCAAATTCTCCGCCTTCATCCACATCGCCCCAAGGTGTACTGTCTGCATCAACCTCGATCACACGGGATCCACTCATTGTTGCTACTTTTTCAACATTGACATACTGTTCCAGATCGTTTTCTGTACGACGCAGTTCAATGATGTCTGTGCTTACATCCTCCGGAACCGTAAACCCTCCATCCTCGTCTTCGCCTTCCTTCATCATGTTTTTAAAGCTGTCCATGATCTCCTGATCTTCTTCCGGCATAGCACGTTTACGAAGACCACATACGATCCTGTTTACAAACGCTTTGCACACCTGCGCTTTGCTGTACTTTTTAGACTTCTGACCGTCTTCAATTTCCTTCGCTTTCCCATTGTGTAAAGAATCCTTGATTCCATCGTCATCGTCTTCTTCCATTTCCATCAGCATGTCGAATTCTTCCTGCATTCCACGAAGTTCCGCCATCTGATCCTTCATTTCCTGTGTTTTTCCCTGTCCCTGAAGACCTCTGATCGCATTTTTCTTGTCATTGATCTTCTTCAGCAATGCCCTTGCTTCTTTGCTCATTCTGTTTTCCTCCTTAGATTCCGAAAAGTTCCATTTCTTCGATGATCGCTTCTTCTTCGGCTGTAATCTTCGCCGTCACATCATCTGCGCTTTGTGTTTTAATGCCTTCCGGTGCTTTTTTGAAATTCTCCATCATCCAGCCAACACAGGCGGCGACCGCTGGACGTTCTTCGATCTGCACATCGAAGATTTCCTTTGCTTCCTCTGCCGTCATCCATGTTTCAGCATTGATCAGATCTGTGACTTGTTCTTCTGTCACACCTTCTTTCACCCGTCCCATATATATGTCCGTGATACTTTTCTGACATTTATCCAGTTCACTGATCAGCCGCTGAAAATCATCCGCATTTCCATACGCCCATGACAACGGTTTGTGAATCATGATCTGCGCTCCCGATGACATTACAATCGAATCACAAGCCATCAGGATCACGGATGCGATCGACGCAGCCATTCCGTCCACGATGCCTGTTTTATGTCCGGTATGCCGTGATAAAATGCTGTGAATCGCTATCCCGGCAAATACATCACCGCCGCCGCTATTGATGTACACCGTCAGTTCTGCCCCCGGTTCAATCTGATTCATAAAGTCTGATATGTCCTGCGGGCATGTATCTTCATCGCACCATGCTTCCCATGTTGAAGAAACAATGTCGCCGTATATATACAGATCTGCTGCATTATTCGATACATTTCTGAATTCCATAAACCCAGTATTTTCAATCTTCTTTGTTTTTGGATTTCTCCGCGAAAAATTGAATTTATTCTTCATCGTTTTCCCCTCCTTCCTGCGATTCTTTTTCATCAGGTTCTGTTCCGGTCGTGTCTGCCTGATCTCCTTCTTCCGGATCCTTCTGCGTTTTCTGATCCGTTTCCGGCTGTATAGGAAGCACGCTTTGCTGCTGTGCATTTCCTGCTTTTTCGTACTGCTTTCCAACTTCTGTGATCGGAATATAATTTCCGTTCACGATCAGCTGATCGCCGCCTTCTGCATCCATCAGATCCAGTTTTCGTCGGCATTCATTCACTTTTTGAATTCCGTTCTGGACACCTGTTGCGAAAATCTCCATCTGTGTCTTGCTGTCAGTTCTTAGTAAAACTTTTTCGTTCAGTTTGTAATATTTTCCTTCACTGAAAGCTTCTTCATCTGTCAATAACTTATAATTGACTTCTTCTTCGTACTGCTTTAACACAAAAAGCATCGTATCTGTCAGGAATGACAACTGCTGCATTTCGCTGTTGCTGTACGAAGATTTTGTATAATCATTGATCTGATTCGGCTTGATTCCGAATGCAGCTGCAATCTGAAGTGCTGAATATTTCTTTAATTCGATGAACTGGCTGTCCGAAAGTTTAATATCCAGCGGCGTCAGCTTCATCCCAAGTGGAACCGGAATGATTTTTCCGGCATTTTTTGCACCTGATCCGAATTCTTCAAATGCCTGCACCAGTTTTTCTTTCAAATCTTTGTTCAGATCTCCTGTGTATTCCAGCGTTGCTTTCCCAGTCAGTCCGCTTTCATATAAACTGTTCAGATAGTCCTGTGATGCCGCTGCGCCCTCCACAGTTGTCTTCAATATTGCCTGCACAGGAAGCCCCGTAATACCATCCAAGCTGTGTGATGTCTTGAAATGCAGGACTTCATCTGTCCCGAACACATATTGCTGCCCGCTGTATTTATCGTTGTAGACGTACCAGATCTTTCCCCTTCCTCCGAAGTATCCTTCATCATCCACTACGATCTGCACGCAGTTCGACGGCATGATCCACAAGTCCATGACTTTGTATTCTCCGCCGTATTTTTTTCTTTTGAACTTCGACCTGACATATACATACGCATTTCCGAAGTGGTTTCGGTTCATCTCCACAGCATTCCAGAAAGCTGTGGGCGTCATAAATGGATTCGGTCTGTTTTTCAGCAGTTTCGCAACATCCGACAGTTCTGGTTCAATGATCCCTTTGTCTGTTTTTTGATAATATTTCCACGGTATTTTTGCCAGCGTTTCAGACATCATTTTCAAGCATGTGAAGTACGTTACTTCCGCCATCACATCCTTGTTTTTTCTTTTCACACCAAGCCATTCAAGAAATGATTCTTCCTTCATCGCTGGCGATGTTTCCACGGTGAAGTTCATTTTTTTCGCAATCCATCCTTTGAACTTCTGCCATACATTCAACCTGCATCACCCCCTCGCCTGTTTTTTCTTGCTTGCTTCATATAGTTTCAGCCATTCTTCGACCGATTCTGCTGTATTCTGTTTCACTTCGCCTTTCATTGCAGCTGTCCATGCGTCAATAATTGCATCTATCACGTCGATTCGTTCCGTCTGATACTCTTTGTCGATCTTGATTTCTCCGAAACTGTTGGAAGTTGTCTTTGCATTCGCGATCGACCATTTGATCATCGCGTTTCCATCGTGTTCCACATTTCCGGATTCAATTTCAAGTTTGAAATCAACCGTTGCATCATTCAGTGCCTTTGCTGACTGTGTTACAGCCACGCTGTCGAATCCCAATGCTTCCAGATCAGTCAGGAAAGCTGACGCATTATGCGGATCATAAAGAACAAATTGCACATCCAGTTCATAATCAGTGATAATTTTTTCCAAGTAGGTTAAAATATACCGATAGTCAGTTTTTACCCCGCCCATCGTTTCTGTTACCGTCACAAGTCCGTCGCGGATCCATAAGTCATATTCCGTCCGGTCTGTTTTGATATGTTCTTCAACCCTTCTTTTCGGTATGAAACTGTGTGCATGAACAAAATATTTTCTGACATCATCTTTCAAGAACGGAAATACGATCGCCAATGACGTCAAATCTCCACCAGCAGAAAGATCCAGTCCCACATAGCACTTCTGTCCCCGAAAATCTTCTAGTGTCTTCTTTGTTACGCCATTTTGCCACAATTCCATGTCTTTCAAATAGACATCATTCGTCCATTGAATCCACATGTTCAGCTGCTTCACAATGAAATCGCGCAAACTGGATCCGCCCATTTCTTTCGCTGTTTCAGCAATCGGAACCATGTTTTCAAGTGCTTCCGGATCATATTGCAGGATTGGATTCGCCTTGATCCAATTCTTCGGTGTCCACATGTCGTCTGTTTCATCCATTTGTGCGATGTATATGAACTGTGAATCATTGTGTGCAATGCCTTTCAGCACCTTCACGCAATATTCATACAATGCATAACATGGTGACTTCAGATCGAACCCTGCTGTCGTGATCACACTGATCAGCGCAGATTTCATCTTCTTGATTCCGCCTTCCAGAAGTTTGTACATCTGGTCGTTTTTGTGTGCATGGTATTCATCAACAATTCCAAGATACGGGCGGAATCCGTCGATCGACTTCGTATCTCCTGAAAGTGCCTTTATTTTGCTATGTGTCAGCAAACAATCTATTGTGCTGTTGTGTTCGTGTATGTTGAAGCATTCATCCAGATCAGGATCTGACCGGATAAACTTCACAATTTCATTGAATACAATCAGCGACTGATCTTTTTTCGTTGCTGTGCAGTATATCTGACCATATTTGTACTTCTCAAAATTTCCGTAATATGCAGCCAGAATTCCATTCAGAAAAGATTTACCGTTCTGTCTTCCAAGTTGCACATATGATGTTCGGAACCTTCTGTGTCCGCCTGTTTTTGTCCGCCATCCGTTCAGATTTCCAAGAATAAAACACTGGAATGCGTAACATTCGACCTGTTCTTCCTCTTCACCTTCTGCGATGGTTAATGTTTCAGCGAATTCAATGATTCTTTCCGCCTGCTCCACATCAAAATAATATTTATATGGCGCAGCCTTTGACTTTTCGATGTCATCCAGATGACGCTTGCAGGCAAGTTTTACCAGATCCCCGGCAATTATTTTTCCCGCAAGGACATCCGCAGCGTACTGTGTTGTTCTGTCCTGCATCGCATCATCACGCAAACTTGTCTTTAAATTTGTTTGTCTTCGGTGCTTCCGGTGCTTTTGGAATAATCAGACGGCATCTTGACGATACTGTCAGTCCAAAATCTGCTGCACCCTGTCGGCACTGTTTGAAATACCTGTCCTGAATGATCGCCAGACGTTCCACCTGACTGTTCACAACCTCATGTTCTGCCATGATCGGATTGCCTTCTGCATCTTTTTTCCCTGTGTCGTATGCCACAGTTACCATCAGTGGCTGCTTTGCAATCGTTTCTGTCACTTCTCTGTATTTCTCCTGCGCAATCACTAACCGCGCCAGTGCTTCCACGTCCAAGTTTGAAATCAGGTCGATCGCCCGCAGTTCTTTCACTGTTTTTCTGAATGCCTTTTTCTGCGTAGCTGTCAGGTATGACGGCGGCGTCACTCTGTCCGACGGTGCTTTCACTTCCGTCCGTTCTCTTTCTGCGATCTCTGCCTTTGTCAGATGTTTCTTTCCTTTTGCTTGTACCAGCGCGATCGGCTGTCGTTGTCCTGCCATTATATCGACCTCCTTTCCCGCTGCTTTCCCTTGCGGATTGTGTCAGAATCTGACACATGACCGTTTGCCCTTATACCTGAAATTTCCGTGGGGAGTTTTCTCCACAGAATAGAGGGGGCGCGACTAATCCAGCCCGGTCAAAACTTTTTCGATACCCCCTACCCCTTTCCAGTGCTGCCGGATAATGTTTCGCAGCAGCTCCTGCGTCTGTCTTTTCGTTGCTTCATCCTTCTTGTACAGCGCACTGATGATCCCGTGGTTTCCATTGCTTAACGGGAATAGGTTTTCCACGTTCAAGCGTTGTGTCCAGTCTTCTTCTATCTCCGTGATGTGGTGTACCATGTCAGCCACAACAATCTTGTGTTGAACATAGTACGCATACATGTCCAAGCTGTCATATAAAGACAGTGCAAACGCCCGTACTTTGCGCCATTCCGCCGACACATAGAAAGCCGCTGCTTTCTTATTTCTTCGGCGCAGATTGTATTCCATATGCCTTGACATCTTGTCGCTTTCCTTCGCTTCGCAGTCCGGACACAGGCGTAATTCCTGCGGTATCAATATCCCGCATTTGCATCTGTGTAATAGCACTATGTACCACCTTCTTTCGTGCTATATACACACCGCACGCAGGCATCTTTGTGGATGCCCGTTGCAGTGTTCAGAAGGGCGTGGAAATGGCAATAAAAAAGCGACTGCACACTTCTGTACAATCGCTTCTTGCAACTTTCCACGCTATCAGTTTACATCTTTCATCCCACCATTAAAACCCCAGCTTTTCCCCAACTTTTCCCCAAAAAGAAAAGCAAAAAGGATTTCTTTTTAATATTTTTCAACGCCATCTATCCCGAATAACTTCACTGACATTTTCCTAATCAGTTCTTTTGACCATCTGGACGGTGTGTTCTTTCCGCAGTTCTGGATGTCTGCAATCTCTTCATACGATACCCCATCAATATAATGCATTTTAAAGGCATCGTATTTATATACCATTTCTTTCATTTCATATTCTGCCCGCAGTTCTTCCATTGTTCTGTCAATATTCGCAATCATCATCGCTGTCTTCATTTTTGATCTGCGAACACTTCCAAGATGTGCGCCTTCTCCTCTGAATACATCATACTGTTCTTCCTTCAGTTCATCTTCCTCTGATACTGCGCTTTCAATGTGTCTTTTCATTTCGATGTATTCTTCCATCAGCATCCGTGTGTTGTGCAGTACCTGCTGCCTGCGGATCTGTCTTTCCGCTTCCAGTGCTGTCTGCACCACCTTCTTCACGAAGGTTTCTTCATTCTTTTCCTTTTCCTGCTCCATATTTGCCACACCATCCTTCCTTTATTATCCTTTTGTCGTCTTCTTTTTCGGTGGTCTATACTGCTGCCGTTTCGGTCGTTTTACCATCGGAATTCCTCGCCTTCTGCGCTCATTATTTGACATCCGGCTTTTCTCCTCATAATACCGCCGCCATAACTCTCTTTTTCTGATCTGTGTTTCTGTCATCGTATTATTTTCATGTATACGCCTGAAAATCTCTGATATTTTATCAGCTACCTGTCGTATATTCTCCATCATTTCCGCAAATGCCATATTCAGCTTCACAGCTGCATCACTGATCATTTTCAATGTTTCTGCTGCCTTATCCGGCGACAGATTCCATTCCGCTTCCGTTTTTCTGATCACTTTTTCCACTTCCTCCGGTTCAACCTGCATTTTAGCCGCAATATAAAATTTTCTGTCTTCATATGCCGGAAGATCTTCGATTTTTCGGATTTCTGCATCTTCTGTTTCCTTTTTTTCTTCCGGTAGCGGAATATCATTTACAGGAATTACCATTTCCGGCTTCTGGTCTTTTTCTTCGACCTGAATTCCGCCTTTTTTGTATTTCTTCATTCCGATCTTCATTTTTGTTTCTTCGATCGCCTGTCCTACTTTTCTAAACGCTTCTTTCAGCCCCATATCGTCACATCCTTCCTTTTCGCTTAATTGAAAGGCAATTCTTCGTCAATGCCTTCCGGTATATTCATAAATCCATCATTTTCCGTCTGATCCGCTTTTTGATGTCCTCCTGCTCCCCCGGATCCTTCTGCTGCCGCTTTGCTTTCTGCGAATTCGATGTCTTCCGCAATCACTTCCGTCGTGTATACTTTGATATTGTCTTTATTTGTGTAGCTTCCTGTCTGGATACGCCCGGTCAACACAATCTTCGTTCCCTGATGCACATACTTTTCCACAAATTCCGCACTTTTCCCAAAAGCAACACAAGAAGGAAAGTCAGCATCTTGCTGACCTTCCTGTTTTCTGCCCCTTTTATCGACCGCAAGCATAAATCTTGCAATCGCCATTGGATCCTGCCCCTGTGTGTATCTCACCTGTGGATCCCGTGTTAAACGTCCCATCAGAATCACTTTGTTCATGCTTTTATCCCTCCTATTAACCTTTCCGTTATCTGTTCATACAGTTTCTTGAATATATCTCTTTCAGTCCTTGTCTTGATCAGTTCTTCATTCATTTCTGTCTGTACTTTCGCTTCTGTCTTTTTCTCCTCTGCTTTTTTCTCTTCTTTCTGATCAGTGACAACTGTTTTGTCCTTCGTCGCCCCCCCCGCATCGCCTAAACCGATCGAGATCATCAGCCCTATGTCGATGTTCTGCATCTCCTGCGCTGTACACACTCCGATGTATTTTCCAATGCGCTCCACAGCGACTGTGTGGATCTGTTCGCACAAAACAGTGCTGGCACGCCCTGTTGATCGGATCGTGCAATGTGTCGGAAGCTCATTCTTTGGCTGCGTTGTCAAATATACAACTTCCAGCGTCTGACTGTTTTTATTATTTTTATCATTGCTAACGATCACGCCCGGTCTGTCTGCCTGCTGTTCGCTTCCTGTGTTGTATCCTCCCCGGCTTATATAATAGATTTCTCCTCTTTTTACATCATCTTTCGGAAGTGTTGTTATCTGCATCTTTCCTTTCTCCTTTCCTGTCCATGTCTTTAATACCCTGACTGATTGCCTTTGCTGCAATTATGATCAGACCTGCAAGAATCGCCGCTGCCAGTATCATCACAAGCCAGATCAGCAACGATCCTGTTGCATTTATCATTCTTTCGATGTTCATCTGCATCATGATCCGATTTCCTCCTTGTATTGTTCCTTCAGCATAATCATTCTTTCTTCCTGCTGCTTCTTGATCTTTTCAATCTTTGTGATCAGACGCTGGATCGTCTGCGCCCGACTTCGGATCTGTCTATGCAGTTTGATCTGTCGTTCCACCTGCTGCCGCTTCTGAATCAAGAACTGCATTTCATGATCTACAATCAGCACTGTGTATTTCTTCCCGCATTCCTGACAGGTAAAATACTGTTCTGTCACGTTGAATCCTTCCGCCTGTCTTGCGATGATCCTTGTTTTCACATTTATGTGTTCAATTACAGATCCGCAGACGTCGCAAACAACTTCTGATCCGTTTCTGTACGCTTCTTCATTGAATTTCTTTTCCATGTCGTTCTCCTTTCCTATGTCGCAGGCATCAGGACATCTTGACTGTTTTCCTGATCCGGCTGCGCGTGTGCGGGCATCACCCCGCACATATGCGCCATCATTGCAGCGATCGCTGTGTCAAATTCCGGTTCCAGCTTTTCATACTGATCATCCGGCATCGTTTTCCATAGCTGCGTCTGAATTTCTCTAATTCCGATCATAGCGTTCATCAGTCTATCCTGTGTCAGCAACTTCTTTGCGCTGTATGTCTTCAATTCCGGTTTTATAAATTTATCTTTATCTGCCATCAGTCTTCATCCCCCAAGTCAATCAATCCCAGTGCTTCCGCATCGTAGACATCCATGATCCCGATGACAGCATATCCTTCAATGATCGCACTGGATGTCTGCGCATCGTCTGCGCATGTAATGCACACACGCATCTGTTCGCCTGTTGACCTTCCATCGCAGAATGCAAGCAGTGTCAAAATTTCCTTTTCTCTGTATCCTGCCTGATCCTCTTTTACAATCATGTGGCGGATCTTTCCTTCTTTGATGTCTTTGAACAGTTCCGCCGACACTCGCATCATTCGCGCTTTCTTTTCATCCGAAGGCAGGTTCTGCATCTTTTCTTCCTGCTCCATTTCAGTCAGCTTTTTCGCCGTTTCCCTGTCGATTGCCGCCTGTTCCTCGTCATATCGCTGTTCCGGCGTCTTTTCAGCTTCCGCTTTATCAACATAACGATCACAGTCCTGACATGTCCCTGTTTTCACGTTGCATTCTGAATATCGCTGGCATGAATAGCAAAGTGATGTGATGCTTTCCGGATGTGCCTGCTGCCATTCTTCTTCCTGCTCCTCTTCTGCTTCCTCCTGCTCCCATTCCTCCGGATCTTCCGGCAAATTCATCTGTCCCGGAATTTCTGCTTTCTCTGCTGCTTCTTCGATCTCTTTCTTTGCCTGTTTCACTTCTTTTAATGACAGCCCGCCTTCTTTGTACTTTTCCAGCAGTTCCATCTGCTTATCCTCTGCCATTCCGCTAATTTCATATGCTGCTGAAAATGTCAAGCGACCTTCTTTCAGTTCTGCTGAAAATTCAGGAATTAAATGCTTATTGATGCTTTCAATCTGTGCAATTTTCGTTCCGGTCGTGTTCATGATCGAAGCGATCACGTCCCGCAGGCGTCCGCTGTCCAATTTGTACCCCTGAAGTGTCAATCCATTATCCTTCATGTACTGAAGCGATTCCTTCAGGCGTTTTTCTTCTTCCAGCATGTCAGCGATCGTTTTATCACGATACGCATTCGCAATGATCAGCTGCACCATTTCTTCGTTCTCTTCAGCTGCGCTTTTGATCTGACATGTCACCGTTTCAAAATCTTCATATCCCTTTTCCAGTAACAAATTCAATGCACGCCATCTTCTTTCCCCGGCGATGATCTTATATTCTCCGCGTTCACACGGCGCATATGCCACTGTCATATTCTCCATCAGACCAACCGCCAAGATCTCCTGTGCCAGCTGTTCAATTCCCGGCATCGAATAAAAATTCCTGTCATTGCTGTAAATCTTCCGGATGCTAATGTCCCGTGTCCGGAATCTTGCTTTCGGTTTCTCTTCTGCTGCTGCCTTGCTGTTTTTATTTAAAGCATCCATTACGCTCCATCCTGCTGCCATGTTTATTCCTCCTCTGCTTTCATCGTGATCGTTATCTGTTCCAGCACCTTCCGGCTTGCATTCTTCACATCCGCATGTGAATCACTTCTGTCTTTTTCTATGTACTTCTGAATTAAACGCTTTGTCTTCTCCGGATCCAGAATGATCCTAAACTTCGCAATCGCTTCATCGAACCTTTTCTGTATCTGTTTATCCGTCATATTGCTATCATCAATTTCACGAAAAATCGGTTCTGCTTCTGTTTCGTCGATCTGATCAATAATGTCCGTGATCTCCTCTTGCAGATCCCGCATTCTCTTTTTCAGTTCGTCCGCCTGCTTTGCTCTGTCCTGAAGCTGATTGAATGTCTTCAGACTGATTGTTACCTGTCCATCAATTTCCATTTTTTCTGTTCCTCTTTTATATCTTTCAATATTTTCTTCATGCAACTTCTTATGGCCTTTTCCGTCATACCGTCAGAAACAAGCATATAGTCACGATCTATCACTGGTTTCAAGATCCGAATTTCTCCATAAAATCTGTCAGGCATTCCTTTTTCAGAAACAACTTTCTGTCCATTCACCCGTATTTCGTATCCAGTTCCTTTTATTTCTTCTTTTGCTATCTGGTTCAAACTTATTGCTTTCATGTCTATTCCTCCATATCTTTCAGCAGTTCCGTCACAACGTTTCGATAGTCCTGCGTAACAATACAATTTTTAGAAAACTTCGGAAGCGGTACGCGCTGCATGGTTGCCTTTTCCGCAATGATGGATCTTCTAACAGCCGTCACGAAGCAATCCTGTCCAGATGATTCTTTCAGCCATGCTTCCACCTGAAGGCTTGTCTGGTTCTTCTGTCGCATAGTCATTAAAATCTTCATGCGGATCCGGTCGTTCAGGCTTCGCAGATCTTCCAGCTGTTCATCCATATTCGCAATCGCTTCAATTTCAAATCCGCCGATTTTAACCGGAAGGATCACAAGATCCGTCGCCACCAAAACATTCGTCACGGTCATATCTAGCAGCAACCCGCAATCAACCACGCAATAATCATATACATCCTGCACTTCCAGCATTGCAGCCGCAAAACGAAGGATCTGATCTTCTTTTTCGTTCAGCAGCAGATTCATGTTCGTCCGCATTAAGTATCCATTTGCTGTGATGATGTCAATATTGTGATATGGTGTTGTCTGGATCAAATCTGTTGTCTTGTAAGATCCTCCGACGCTTCTGTGTCTTTCTAATAATTCAGACATCCCGATCCCTTCCGGTTTGTATCTGTCATACAGCATTGATACATTGCCCTGCTGATCCGCATCTACCAGCAGCACCTTCTTCCCCTGTTCTTCTCCCAGCAGGTAAGCGATCGAAGCCGCCGTCATTGTTTTGCCAATCCCGCCCTTCTGGTTCATAATTGCGATTGTTTTCATGATGTGTACCTCCTATTTCACAATTTTGAATTTTTTCCTGTTTCTTTTTGCCTGTTCCTCCGTGATGATATATTCATCGCATTCCTGTTTCCATTTATCCGGATTCTTCGTATCTCCGTCATACCATCTGCACCACTCGCAGGCATCGCAAAATATCTTTGCTTCCCCTGCCGTTTTATCTTCGCTGTATAAATTGTTCGCGCAGTGATTGCAGATGCAGCCGCCGCAAGGAAAAGCATAATCACTTCGCTTCATAGTATTCGTTATACTGGCAACGCTTGCACTTCCGATCCAGCGTTCCGTCATCCGGATTTCTGCACCCGGTACATTCTCCGCGACTGCTGATCACTGCTTCCTTGAATCCGAATTTTTTCTGTCTTTGTGCCAGTTCGCAGTTCTTCAGTGCTTTCCTTGCCTGTTTGGATCTTTCTTCTACTCTTTGAAAATAATACATTTCACTTTCCCGCTCTTTCTGATCATCATGTTCTGTTCCGACATTGTATCTTCTCTGTTTCCAGTATCAATTTTCTTCAGGTTGATATATTCTTCCAGCACCCGGATCGCTTCTTCTGCCCCATAGCAAACTGTGCAGTAATGTCCTGCTGCCGCCAGTGCCTTCAGCATTTTCTTCTGGCTGTCTTCCAGTCTTCCGGTATCGTATTTCATTTCAATGTACAAACCGTTGTACATTCCCATCGGAACCGGAAGACACAGATCCGGAATCCCAGCTTTCACACCCATCTGTTTCAGTTTCACCGCTTCTGCTTTGTTGCGGCTCCCCCCATTCGGGCAATGATGCAGCAGTTCCAGTTCCGGATGTGCGTTCTGGTTCCATCGCGCCCAGTCCACGACGCTCATTTGCTCTGTATCCTCGCTTCTTCTTGCGTATCTTCGATTCACTCTTCTTCCTCCTTGCATATGTTCCAATATTTGCAGAACAGGCAGCAGTGATTGCATTGCTGGATCATGATCATACGGATCATGTGCTGGATCTTCTTTGCGATGCTCCTGATCATCTGCGTCCCTCCTCTGCTTTCTTTTTCTCTTCCTTCAGCTGTTGCGCTCGATCCATAATCTTCGTGTTGTATGTATACTTCACAACGCCCTGATCCCACAGATTCGCTTTTGCGCCCTGCTTCCCGTAGTTGTAAACTGCCAGTGTATAGTACGGAAGATCTTCATCTGGTACTGTTCCACGAAGATCGTTCTGGATTTCTGACAGATAATTCACGCCAACCAGCACATTCTGATATGGATTCTTCAAGTCATACGCTCCCAGTTCTTCCATCCTTTGCATATGCCATTTTTCCGACACCTGCATCAAACCGATTGACGTTCCATTGTCGCCTTCAGCGTCCCATCTGCATCGGGATTCCTGTTCGATCAGTGCAAAAACCATTTCATAATCGACGCCATTCTGTTCGCATACAATGTATGTGTATACCTGAATGATCGTCGGTAACTCTCCGCCTGCCGCCTTGCATTCTTCAGATATTTCATGATAGTAAAATCCTGTCACTTGATCGCTCCCCCAGTCCTGCGACATTGTATTCCACGGAAAATCATATGTACCGTACAGACTTTTGCATCCATATACATCCGTCATGTCTGTCTGCTCCACTGGATCCTGCCGATCATACAATTCTTCGATCTGTTCCTGCTGCTGCCGGATCTCCTTATCCCACGCCTGCACCTGCTTTTCAAATTCGTGCATTTGTATTGTCAACACCAGCAGAAAAATGATCAGCGGCATCGCAAGCATTGCCGGATGCCTTGCAATGAAATCCCATACAGCACATACGATCTTCAAAGTCTTCCTGATCAGTCTTTTGATCTTTCTTCGTGCCGTTCTCCTACTTCTTGCCCTTGTCATGTGCCGTTCCTTTCCTCAACCGCATCCGCCCGTATATGTAGAACCTGCCGTTGAACGTGTTATATTTCACTTCTGCTTCAGCAAAATCATATTTATCGCCATACCATTTCATCAAATGATCGCAGACGTTCAGATCTCCTTTTACGATCCTGTCCACATCCTTCTGTTTTGTTTTGTAATGATTGACTTTTTCTTTCGGTTTCCGCAGTCCCTTTGATGCACACCATGTCTTTTGATACTTGCCTTTCTTGCTTTTCTCTTTCGTGATGTACCTTGCCATTCCGACCAGACCGTTTTCATCCCTCTGAAGCCTTCTGATTTCATTTCTTTTTCCAAGATTCCAGACCGCTTCAACCGTGTCCATATCCACATCGCCATCCATAACGATGTGATGATGCCAGCGTCCTTTTTCACTGCATTCTGTGACATACACATATCTTGCATTACTCAATCCCTGCTTCTTCCGCTGATAATTCAGTCGCCTGATATAGTTCTGCATGTTCTTCGTTGCCACTTCCATCGAAGCAGGCATATTGTCATCCGTGTATGTGAATGTCGCCCATATATCTCTATCTGTGAAGTTCTCACCGATCACCCTTTCACACATCTTTTTACTGTTTTTATCATTCAGATTCTTCTGTGCTTGCCTTTGCCTTTTCCTTTTCCCTTCATCCGGGATCTGATCTTTCTGTCCCTTCGTAAACTCTGGATAGATTTCCACTTCCAGCTGATCACCTGATCGGATTTCCTTCGTTGCATAGATGCTTTTCACCTTTCCTTCCTTCAGGATCCTTTCTTCGTTTGCTTCCTCCATCTTATCCAGACTATTCATGTATGCTGCTTCATAGTCGTAAGGGACATATACAGCCTTCCTTCTTTTCTTTCTCATTCCCTTTACTTCCTTTAGTTGAATTGTTAGTATCCATTACAAGGTCGTTTTAGGAAGTCCAGAAAAGCGCGGATTCATTGACTTTTCAGGCTGTCCGGTGTACAATATCTTTGATGTGTACTATGGTTTTCGGGCATCGTCCTGAAGCCACTGTGAAGCCTTCTGGTGCCGCCAAGCATACCAGAGGGCTTTTATATTACCCTGCTTTTCTAACGTCCTGCATCGCCTTCCTGACGCTCACTGTCATGTCATTACTCCTTGATAAATTGTTCTGCTTTGAATCTGTCACCCATGTCCATAAAGTATCCGTACAAAAATTCTTTTTGTCTTTTGGTCAAACTTTTCATATTTGTCACGATATACCCTCCGCATCCTGTGGGATTATGAATCAAGCAGTATCCTTTTACTTCCGATAAAAAATCGCGCATCAAATGTCCGATTTCGTTATCTCCATTTTCTTTTACCCATTTCCAGTATTCATCGACAAAGCCTTTTCTTTCGCATATCATTTCCGCTGACTCTTCATGCGTTCCGAATGGTGATTCTGTAAAGGTTCCTTCAGGCGATAGCCACCCGAATTCCTTATGTTGTACTTTGCTTTCCCTCTGCTTGCTTTGATCTTCTCCTTGCCCCGGCATTATTCCAGCATTAAAGTCTGCAAGATGTTTTCTGAATTTCTCCATGTCGATTTCCCGTTTAACAATTTCTTCGTAATTCAACGGTTTCCCTTCTTCTCCATCTTTCAGAAGTAGCATTCGACATGTTCCCCATTCCATTTCAGAAAATCCCAACCCATAACATTCCATCACATAATACATGCCTATCTTCAGATCTGGTTTTTGTTTCACTTCTATTGCATCAATAAAATTTTTGTTTCCCAATGCATTCCATACAATGTGAAAATAATATGCAAACCCTTTTTCAAATGACTGACACTTTCCTGCTTCATCAAGTACAATACAAGTGTCACACTTCCCGTCATAAACATGATGTTTGCATGATTTGTTATTGCATTCGATTTTTCTTTTTCCCATTCTTAAATCCTTTCTATGTACCGCCTTCCGGCATAATCAAATCTGCGCCCATCCAGCGCAGTCATATATATCACCACATCCCTTCCGGCAACATCTGACGCTGCGTTGATGCTTTTCACATTAAAAAGCACCTGAAAACCTGTTGAACATCCGCATAGAATTCTGGCAGTCTATGCCCGCCGCTATTTTTCCACAGTGTTCATCGGACGGCTATCAGCTTGCCATCGTCAGCGATCACGTTGCCATCGTGATCGGACGGGGCTTGCGCCCCGTTTCGGCTTTACTCCCCGTTGAACATTTCTTTCAGAAGATCTTCGATGCCTGCTGCCACTTCCTGCCCCGCTTCCGCAAGCTGCTTGATCAGATCTTTCTGTTTTTCCATTTCTTCCTGTGTCGGAATCTCTACTGCCTTGCTATCCTGTTCCATTCCCTTAAAGATTGCATATATCACCAGCATACAATCTTCTTTCGTTTTGAACTCCGCGATCTCCTCTGCACATCCGTCAAACACCTGAATCGTATGTCTGATATTTTCAGTTTTTCTTTGCTTGTAGTCTTTTGATTCTTCGTATCCGATTCCTTCTATGTGACCGGACATGTTATAAATCCGTGTTTTGTCCTGCGATAAAATGTACATTTCTTCACCTTCTTAATAGTCATAATCAATATTTTCATCTGCTTCTGTGTAATATTCCCCGTCATAGCCTTTTGCCATCAGCTGATCGTAGCAGTCCCAGCAGACCAGCCTGAACGGAATCCCATTGCAATCCCGTGTGAACTGCATGTCACTTCGTTGCACCGTATGCCCGCACACGGGACATGTCCGGATGTCAGTCGATCTTTTCTTTGTCACTGTCGTTCCTCCTCTCTGTTCTCTTTCATCAGCCAGATAGTTTCATCATCGTTGCAAATTCCGAAGTATTCATCTGTCCGTGTAAAGTTGAATTCAATTCCGTAAAACTGTCTGATTGCTAACTTGAAAACTTCCCATCTGTCCTGACAGCTTTTACAGGTACAATCCCAGTATCCGAAGCCCAGTCCCTGATTCGGATCGCCAATTCCCGGCGTCGCTTTTCTTCTTTCTTCCAGTGCCTGATCCCACGCCTTGATCGTTTCTTCCAGTTCTCCGCCCATTTCTGTCATCATAAATTTTTTAATATTCAGCTTCATATTCTTCCGCCTTTCATATGTACTTCCCCGATCCTTTTCAGGGAATAAATTATATTGCCTTCTGTGCCATGTCTGCGCTGTACTGCTTCCGGTTTCCGTTTTCTGCGCCACCTCTTTTCAGTTCGTGGTAGATGGTGGCTCTGTGAACGTCCATTGCTTCCGCGATCTCTTCTGCACGCTTTCCCTGCTTGCACATCGCTTCAATGGCTTTCCGGTCTTCATAATTCAATCTTTTATATTTCCTTGCCACGTTCTCATTCTCCTTTCCTTTGTAAATAAAAAATGCGGTAAGAGTTTTTACGCTCTACCGCATCCTGCTTTTTGTGTAAAAAAAATAAATGCGGCAGAGGTTTAATACCTCTTGTCGCATTTAATTTTAAAACTTATAAAAAACACGAGCCATGCCAGCCGGATTCTTCCTGTAAAGCATTAAGAGACTTTTATCTCAGTCGAGAAGACTCCCATCTCTTTCAGATGGCGAGTCTTCTCGACTTGAATGCAAAAGAAGATGCAGATAAAACTGCATCTTCTTTCTCATGTAATTTAAAATCAAGTGATTAAGCTCTCTTAGCCTTCTTGCCAGCTACAACTGCCAGGCCAACGAAAGCAACTGCCATAACTTCTACAGCAACCATGCTCATGTCGGCGCCGGTCTTCGGAGAAGTTGCGCTGGTAGCAGCATTGCTGGTGGAGTTAACCAGGATAGCTACGGGAGACAGGCTAGTGAAGGTAGCGGTTACGCTGTTGTTGTCAACACTGTCGGGGGTAATGGTTTCCCATGCATCGCCAGCCTTGTGAAGAACCAGTACGTTCTCGCCGGCCTTAACGCCTGCAACCTCGAAGGTGATGGTGATCTTCTCAAAAGCGGGACCAGTGTAGGTTACTTCGAACAGTCTTGCCAGAGCCATATCCTTGGCTGCATCGCCTGCAATTGCAGCGATCTTGTCGGAAGTGTTCAGCTCCTCCTTGACTGCAGAGTCAGTAACGGTAATCTTCAGGTTGGACAGATCGATCTCGACCTCTTTGCCGTCAATAACAGCCTTTACAGTACTGATCTTTACGTCAGCAGAAGGGCTGGGTGCCGGAGCAGCCATAGCGGTTGCAGCAAAGCATACCAGCATCATTACGGACAGGATAACTGCCATAAGTTTCTTTTTCATGATCTTGAATCTCCTTTCTGATGTTCTTGTGTTTTGACCATAAAATACAAGAACAACTATACCATATTCAGATAAAATGTCAATTGCTCTTGGACGAAAATTTAAATCCACAAAGCCTGTTTTACGGTATATTTATCAAAAAAAGCTGTGCCTTTTCCTAAAAAAATCAGGATTTTTGTTCTGTAAGCACTGCCTGAACGAGGAAACGGCGCGTATTGTCGTTCTGCATACAGGTAGACAGTGTGATAATCTTTGAATCGGCATCCAGAGCTACTTCCGGGCGCAGTTGGGAGTGCATATCGCGTACATCGAAGATTCCTTCCAGATAGGACTGGAATACTTTCTTATCTGTAAAGTCGTACAGGAACAGCAGGTGCTGGTCGCTGTAGGGATAGGCAGCAAAGACATCGTAATGCAGCTCCTGATTCGGAGTGTAAATGATGACTTCATGATACTGGGAGATGAAATCCGCATCCGCAAAGTTGTGTAGCTCAGCGAACATAGTGCCGTCCCGCATACAGTGACCGTAGATAATCGTGTTCGGGTCGGTAAAATCCGTGGAGTTGTAATTCTCTGTAAAGATGCTTCCTCCGGTAAAATCTTCTCCGTCCGGAGAGCGGCGCAGATAGAAGGTATTGTCATCCGGATCCTGTACAATCGGATAATTGATATTGGTTCCCGGAATTTCGATCCAGGCATAGATATCCTCACTGGTCTCATGCAGTGCATCGAAGTCGATCGGGCTTACATAGGGAGCATCTGTGGACTCCTCTGTACTCTCCAATGCCGGGATGGCTGCAGAAGTGGAAACTGTGGGGGTAGTTTCAGAAACACTTTCGTAGAGCGATTCCAGTTCCTGCCCTTTCAGCTTCTGACCAATCAGGATGCCGCCGCATACGGCAGCACCAAGCAGGGCAATGACGCATACGATCAGCCAGATTCTTTTTTTGTTCCTCATAATTGTTTACTCCTCGCATGTATAGAACTGATCCAGAATTAACTCATAGAAAGCTTTTTCATCCGGATAAAATTCCATATAGAGATTTCCTTCTTTGGTGGTCCCGGGCACGCTGACATAGTCGATAGAAGAAAAGTCCATCTTCAGCGCAAGTGTAGCCAGATATGTTATTTCGGAGAAGGAAATGTTGGTAACCATATCGTCTGAAATAGCGTTATACAGTGTCCCGATCAGAGTGAAGTCATTCTTTACTTCACTCATGGCTTTCTTGATGAATGCCATAAGGAACTGCTTCTGGCGTTCCATTCGTTTTTCATTCGTTCCGTCGGCGATATGATAGCGGGTACGGATGTATTTGGTTACAGCGTTACCCTTCAGCAGAACATTGCTTCCCTCTGTCCAGTCCGGATAGAGCCATGTCATGTCATGAAGAAGCGTAACTTCTACTCCGCCGAAGGTATCGGCAAGAATTGGCATGGCGTCCAGATCGATGGCGCAGTATCCGTGAATCGGAAGACCGTAAAACAGCTTCGAGACGGCGTCCACCATGTACTGACAGCTGATATCGCGTCCATCTCCGTAAGAGAAGCCGAGAGCCAGCTGCGCTTTCGACATGCCGAGAGAATCGCCGGTAGCTCCAATAATATGAATATCTGTTATGGTATCGCGGGAAATCGCGATCAGCGATGTTTTACCTGTCTCAGAATCAATCGTAAGCAGGAAATTCGCGTCAGACTGACCGGCTTTTCCGGAGCCTTCCTCTTCTTCACTCAGAGAGGACTTGTCAATACCCATAACAAGGATTGTGACGATGTTCTGGTTGTAATGATATTTCTTCCCTTTGTACTTTACGGTATATGCGTCCAGAATCTCCTGGGGCTCTATGGATTCATTTGTCATCTGCATGGACGGTGCTACTTCATTCGCTTGTGCGAACAGGGAAGAACGGCCGGAGGTCCGGAGAACGAAAAAAGCGGTTGCGGCAGTTACGAGCAGAACCAGAAGTACAATCAGGATGCCGAGAGCAATATATTTCGCCAGTTTCTTCTTTTTTCTTCTTCTGAATCTATGGTGATGATGGTGATGCTCTTCATGAGAACTCTTTTTTTCTTCAATCATCACCGGTTCCGGCTCATCGAGTTCAATGGCTGGGTGAACCGGCTGCTGGCCATCGGGATCCTGTCCAGAAACTGGATTTTCTTCTGGGGTGTTATGATTATCCATCATGATTCCTCCTTTTCTTCGCAGATCTGATTTTTACGGAATGTAAAGCTCGTTTGCCTTGATATTGGCAAGATCCGTGCGGTAAGTTGCCTGCATGGCGGTAATATCCGAGCGCCATGAGATCAGCTTTACTCCCTGCTCCAGTCCCCACTGCAGATCATCATAGCCGAAGAAATGGTGACCAACGATTTTGCCGTTTCTCTTGGCGCAGTCCATGACGCTGGCCAGGATCTCGCGGAACATGGGGTCTTTCACCTGGCCTGGCTTTCCATAGCTGACACTGAGATCATTCATGCCGAAGAATACAGCGTCAACGCCGGGAACGGAGAGGATTTCTTCCATATGCTCAACGCCGGGCTTCGACTCAATCTGCGCGATAATCATAAATTCTTCGTTGACAGTGCGCAGAAGATCTCCCATATCAGTTGCTGTTTTAAAGTCAGTAACTGGTCCCTGCGCAACACCTCGGACGCCGAGAGGCGCAAAACGCGCGTGACTAACAACTTCTTCCATCATCTCCGCGGATTCTGCCATAGGGATGATCAGGCCGTCTGTGCCCATATCTGCGTAGATCTGAACATTCTGGCGATCATTCTGCGGCGGACGTACCAGAGCGCCCATCTGCAGCGCGCGGCACATGGATACCATTGCAGATACTTCTTTATAGGAGAAGCCGCCGTGCTCGCAGTCAATAAAGAGAAAATCAAATCCCAGATTCTTCAGAATCCAGACGAGATTCGGGTTGCTGATCATAGTGATCTGCGTTCCTACAACTGTCTTGCCGGCCAGAAGCTTTTTCTTCAGTTCCATAAATATATTTCCTTCCTTTGCTCTTCTATATATTCTTTGCTCTTCGATTCTCTTTTAAGCCTTCTTTTTTCGATTCACTGCTTCTGTTCTGCTTTTTGCAGTATTTTAATATTTCTCAGCGATACATATTTTTCATGCAGCTGAGAACGGCGTCGGGATAATGTCTTCCCAGAACACCCATCGCATACAGAATGTAATTTCTGTCGATGATAATCTGCGGATCCTGTACCGGAAGAAGAGACATACCGGGATTGGCGAAGCAGCGCGCAGCCAGTGCCTGCATCTTCTCCTGGTCTCCGTGTACGAAGACGCCGCCGGCGCAGAGCACTTTATGAACGTCTCTCAGGTCGCGGCCGATGGCAGTGCCCGCCATAATTCCCATGACAGGATCGTTTTCCTGTGCGTAAAAACCAGCATGGCGGCGGAGAGCCATATTGATTGCGCAATACGCAAACGCGCGGTCCAGGCAGGCTTCTTTCTCATCCGCCGGTACGTGACCGGTATCAGCTTCGAGCTGTTCTGCATAGTCTTCCACTTCATCCGGCGTGACGGAAATCGATTCATCCATTGCGCGAATGATATTCTTCGGACCGACAGCATCCAGAACACCGGTTGCGCTGACGCGCATGCCGAGATTCCCCTCGACCGTGCGGTAGGAGAACTGCTTCTCATTATTGATGACGAGTCCACGCTCTTCAATTGCAAGATCTTCCAGATCCGGAAGTGCAGAATGAATATCAGTTGTTGCGCCGCCGATATCCAGAAGAATCAGGCTGCCGACACCTTCCTGCTCGTGTGTTCCCCGGGCCAGAAGCTCCGTAGCTAGCAGAACCGCGCCAGGTGTGGGAACCACAGTATAATCCGCCAGGGTATCGCGGAATTCCGTAAGTCCGCTGGCGCGAGTGATCTGGTGAATGAATTGCTCGTGAATCGCTTCGCGGGCAGGCTTTACATTCAGCTCATGGATCGTCGGCATAATGTTCGGCACGCGGACATAGGCGATTCCGGCTTCTTTAAAACGTTCGGCTGCCCGGCGCTGCGCATAGCGGTTGCACGCCAGAATCACCGTTGCATGGCATTCGGCACGGCAGATAATGTCTACATTCTCTTCCACTGAGCTCTCGTCTCCGCTGTCCGTGCCGCCGGCCAGCAGGATAATATCCGGGCGGATCTCCTGAAGAACCTCAAGGCGGTATGAGGAAGGTTCTTCGCAGGAGATCACCTCCATGACCCGGGCGCCTGCCGTCATGGCGACTTCCTTGGCCGCCTTGGCCGTTACTCGCGGCATATATCCGAGAGCAACCATGCGAAGGCCTCCGGCCGCGCTGCAGGAACTGTAGCGCCTTGCCATGGGATCAATAGTTACTCCCTGATTCCGGATCTGATCCAGTGCCGCATCCGCGCCGTCCAGAATCCGGTTTAACGTTGTCGGAGACTGTCCTCTGCCCAGAAAGGTCAGTTCCTCTTCTTCCATATGGAAAGCAGCAGCTTTGGTATAAGTGCTTCCCACATCAAAAACAATAGTATTTGCCAGCATATAAATCCTCCGGCTTATAATAATTCTAATATAACTAAGTAAGTTTACTCTCTTCGTCGTAATTCGTCAATCATTATTTGTATTTCTCTGCTTATTCCGGCATAGAATCTTCGTCAATGGAGAAGATTGCTTCCGCTTTCTTTTCTTCCAGGCGGAGAGAAAGAATTCCCTGTGTATAATTCACATGAAAACCGGCCTGGAGTCCTTTCTCGTCTGCCGCTGCCTGTGTAAATGTGGCAAGTTCCTGCAGAATCTCACGGTTCAGGTAGCCGCCGCGCCAATGAAAGGTATAGCGCGGCTTCTTCTTCCGGATCGCCTGGCGAATCCGGTTCTTTACATCTTCCATTTTTGTAAAGGACAGCTTCTTTTCCCGGTAATAGAAATGGTCTCCGTCCAGGCAGGCCGGAAGCGGATAGATTACCGGGCGGTGATCCCGGAAGATCATGCGGTCGCTCAGGTTCATATAATCATACCGGATCTCTTCCGTGCAGGAAATAGAGTTGTCGAAGGTAGCATCCAGTTGGTACCAAGTCTTCTCCGGTTTCCATATGTTCCAGGCGTGACGATATGGGTTTCCGCGCTCCGGGTCTGCTTCGCAGATGGCGATGATACAGTCGATGCCAAGGCGGTCACAGAAGCATTTGATCGTCTTGGCAATTCCTTCGCATACACCGATCCCTTGCTGTAGTGGACCGATAATTTCATGGGAATACCCCTTTTTCAGCTTGTCGTATGTTACCTGTGAACAGATAAAATCATGAATAGCGATAGCCTTCTCCGGTCCGGACAGAGATTGCATGGGGCGGATCAGGCGAGTAATCCTTGCTTCCAGATTTTTCTGGTGCTCCAGGATCTTCTTTTTCTCAAACATGTATTCCGGTTCGAAAAGAGCCGTATCCGCGCCGGCTGTCTTCCGGCAGCGAAAGCTTGTGACATAGAAGATCATGGGATGATCCAGACGTAACCGGAACCAGAGATCCGAGAGTTCCGCCATCGGGAGTGCCGTGACAGAAAAAGACGGGGATAGTTGTGTCATGCCATCATAGATCTGACGGTAGACGGACTGTTGTAGCCGCGTCATCTGTGAATAATAATATTCTGATTTCATGAAAAACTCCGTGTACACAGAAAAAGGCTGCCGTAGCAGCCCTTTCTGAATCTATGATCAGTTCTTATTCATCCCAGTTATGGTAAACGTTCTGAACGTCATCATCCTCGTCCAGCAGATCCAGGATACGATTCATCAGCTTGATGTCCTGCTCATCGGTCAGTTCTACCCATGTCTGAGGGATCATGGTAACGTCCGCCTGTGCCATCGGGATGCCTTCCTTTTCCAGTGCTTCGCGAACAGCGCTGAAATCCTCGGGGGCGGTGATTACCTCGTAGCTGTCCTCCTCATCGGAGATATCCTCAGCACCTGCGTCCAGAGCCAGCATCATCAGGTCATCAAAGTCCATATCGCATTCTTCTTTGTCGATGATGATCTGTCCCTTCTGGTCGAACATAAAGGATACACAGCCCTGCGTTCCTACATTGCCGCCGCCTTTGGTAAATGCGTTGCGGACATTGGATGCTGTGCGGTTCTTGTTATCTGTCAGCGCGTCAACAATGATTGCGGTTCCGTTCGGGCCGTAGCCTTCGTAAGTAGCTACTACGTAGTTTACGTTGCCTACGTCGCCGGCTGCCTTCTTGATGCTGCGGTCGATGGTGTCGTTCGGCATGTTATTGGCCTTCGCTTTGGCAATGACATCGCGGAGCTTGCTGTTGTTCGCGGGATCAGCACCGCCTTCCTTTACAGCAACGGCGATCTCTCTTCCGATACGGGTGAAAATCTTACCCTTGGCAGCATCGTTCTTTTCCTTTTTATGCTTAATGTTCGCAAATTTGGAATGTCCAGACATTGGTATTCTCCTTTGAATCGTGGTTAGTAGTTTGAGTTTTGACAAATGAAAGACCCTTGTCATAGGGCAAGGGTGCTTCGAATCGATAAAATTATAGCACGAAAGAAAAGGGAATGCAAGATTTTTTTGAGCATCAGAAGATGGCGGAAAACATGCTTCCGGCAAAGCCGGAAGCTATGTATCCAGTTCCAGGCTTACCATCAGCGCCCGGTCTACCTGTTCCAGATATTCATGGCTCAGATGACATACCTTTTCTTTTAATCGTGTCTTATCTACGGTGCGCAGCTGCTCCAGAAGAATTACGGAATCCTTCATCATGTCCGTGGTATAGGCATGCAACTCCACATGCGTGGGCAGCTTCGCCTTGTTCATGCGGGACGTGATCGCCGCGCATATGACCGTAGGGCTGTGGCGGTTGCCCGTATCGTTCTGTATGATCAGTACCGGACGGACACCGCCCTGCTCGGAACCAACCACCGGGCGAAGATCCGCATAAAAAACATCTCCTCTTCGAATAATCACTGGGTTCACACTCCCATCACCAGATTTGTTATCTCTAGTATATCCGGAAGGAAGATTTTCTATTCAGCACCTGAAGTCGGAAAGGAAAGATTAGTTCCCGGCTGAGATTACACGTAGATTCTGGGGATTCGGCGCTCCAGACCGCAGACAAATTCATAGTTGAAAATGCCGCACAGCTCGGAGAGATCTTCCACCTGAATACAGGCGTCGCCATCACGTCCGATCAAAGTGACTTCATCGCCCTCCTCCACACCGGGAATTCCGGTGACGTCAACCATCATCTGATCCATACAGATGCGGCCAAGAATCGGCGCCTTCTTCCCGCGGATCAACACATAGCCGCAGTTCGAGAGCAGGCGGGGATAACCATCACCGTAGCCAACCGGAATGGTTGCGACCTTCTTATCCTCGGTCAGGATTCTCGTATGGTTGTAGCTGATACCCTCTCCCATTTCGACGTCCTTGACATAGACCACCTGACTCTTCAGTTCCAGCGCAGGAGTGAGTTCGATCTCATGGCTGACTTCATCCGAAGGATACAGACCGTACATGGCGATTCCCAGGCGAACCATATCCATGAATGCTTCCGGCATCTCCATCGATGCCGCGCTGTTGGCACAGTGATGGATCGGGATGCGGTCAGCATCCTTCTCCACCCGGCGGATAAAGTCCTGGAACAGGCGAAGCTGTTCGTAGGCGTAAGTCTTATCCTCTTCGTCTGCGCGGGCAAAGTGTGTGAAAATACCCTCAACCTCTACGCCGGGAAGCGTGCGGATGCGGCGTACTGTCTCTACGGCTTCGTCATCCACCGGGAAGCCGATGCGGTTCATGCCGGTATCGACCTTGATATGGATGAGTGCTTTCTTTCCCATGCGCTCTCCCAGCTCGGAAAGCTCCTTCGCGTCCTTCTCTTTGAAGACGGTGAAGCGAACGTCCTTCTCAATCAGCTCTTCGTAGTCCTCCGGCCAGGCATAGCCAAGGATCAGGATCGGTTTCTTTACAGCGCCGGCGCGAAGATCCACAGCTTCGCTTACCGTTGCTACGGCAAAGAAATCCACAGTATCATCCAACGCCTGCGCAATGGCAGTTGCACCGTGTCCGTATCCATCCGCTTTAACAACGGCGCATACCTTTGTGTTCTGTGGAATCCCGCGGCATATATTGCTGATATTTTGTCTGATTGCGTCCAGATGGACTCTTGCAGTTACTCTTTTACAGTATTTCATTGTATCCTCCGTGCAATATCAGAAGCCATAACGGCTCTTTCTCCTAATTCTTCTGCGGCCCGGTCTCCGGCCAACGCATGCATCAGCACGCCGTAGGATGCGGCCTCGAAGCCGGTAAGCTGCCCGCCGGCAAGCAGGGCGCCGATTACGCCGGACAGAACGTCACCGCTTCCTCCGGTCGCCATACCGCTGTTGCCGCAGGCATTCACATACAGCTGATCCCCACCGGATACCAGCGTGCAGGCATCCTTCAGGACGAGCACACAGCCGAAACGATCACTGAAACTGCGGGCACATGCGGGCATGTCGACCGAGATCCGGCTGACTGGCTGCGCGATCAGGCGCGACATCTCTCCCATATGGGGAGTCAGCACATGATTCTTTCCAAGAAGCTGCTTCAGGTTCTCGTCCGCAGCGATGATATTCAGTGCATCTGCATCCAGCACCATGGGAAAATCCCCGTATTGAAGCATATAGCTTACCAGGCGGCGGGTATCCTCCGATACGCCAAGCCCCGGACCGATCACTGCGGCGTCCGCCCATTTGCAGAGCTCCTGAAGGGTATCCACCGGAAAAACTCCGGTGGTATATGTCGTGAGAATCGCTTCCGGCAGACGGGTCTGCAGAATCTCGCGGTTCTCTTCCGGCGTATAGATGCGAACCAGTCCGGCTCCGGCGCGGTAAGCAGCCAGTGCGCTCAGGTAAGCGGCTCCGCACATATTTCGGGAACCGGCCATAATCAGCACATGTCCGAAACTCCCTTTATGGGAACGGGGCGGCCGTGCCGGCAGGTCAGCGATATCTTCCGGTCCCATGGTAAAAGCCTTTGGGGATACGGCATCAAAGCTCTGAGGTGTGATGCCGATATCGGTAACAGCCACCTCGCCGCTGCACACCCGGCCGGGAAACAGAAGTGTCCCCAGCTTCCGGTACTGAAAGCATACAGTAAGATCCGCCCGGACAGCAGTTCCAAGAACCTGGCCGGTATCCGCAGAAATTCCGCTGGGGATATCTACAGCAACACGATAAGTGTCTGCCGCGTTCATTGCCTGAATCGCCTGCTCGTAAGAGCCGCTTACGAGGCGGGAAAGACCGGTTCCAAGCATGGCATCCACCAGCACGGAAAAACGGTTCTCTATAATATATGCCCGATCCGGGATATCGTACCGGATCGGAATCTTCATCTGCTCACAGATATGACATTGCAGCTTCCACTCTTCGGTGGCGTGACTGACGTTCCCAATCACAGCAATCTCGCAGGGGTAACTGTCCATTGTGAGCATGCGGGCCATGGCAAGCCCATCTGCGCCGTTATTGCCGGTTCCGCAGAAGACAAGAATCGAGGGGCGTCCGATCAGACGCCCCTTCATCTCCTGAACAGCCGACAGTGCGGCCCGTTCCATCAGAACAATGGACGGAATACCGATCGTATCAATCGAATGACGATCCATGGCGCGCATCTCCATGCTGTCTACCAAATATTTCATAATTAAAACCTCCGGATCCTTTGATCACTTGTGGGAATTCAGCCGATAAGAAAGCTGCATCAGACTCTCCGACAGATGAACATTCTCCACAAAAGCATCGGACGGCAGATCCAGATCCACATGAGCGAAGTTCCAGATGGCACGGATCCCGCAGTCATACAGCTTCTTCGCGACGGATACGGCATCGCCCCGCGGGATTGCGAGTGCGACAATGGCAACGTCATTTTCCTTCAGGAACGTCTCCAGAACACCCATGGACATGATCTTGATGTCGCGGATCTTCGTACCAACCAGCTCCGGATTGCTGTCAAAGATTCCCTTTACCACAAAACCTCTGGACTCGAAATTCGCATAGCCTGCCAGCGCGCGTCCAAGGTTGCCGCCGCCGATAATGACCATGTTGTGAACCTTGTCCAGACCAAGAATCTTGCCGATCTCGGTTCTCAGATATTCTACATTATAACCATAGCCCTGCTGTCCGAAACCGCCGAAATTGTTCAGATCCTGCCGGATCTGTGAAGCGGTGACTCCCATGCGTTTGCTCAGTTCATCAGATGAAATTCTTTCTACATTTTCACTCTGCAAATCTGAAAGATAACGATAATATCTGGGGAGTCGCTTGATCACGGCAGCAGATATACTTTTTTCTTCCATAGTTCTCTTTCCTCCTATCTTCTCTCTATACTTTTGAATTATAATTCTTCATTAAAAATTTGTCAATGTCAAACAATTTCACCAGATGAAAAATCCAAAGACTCCTCCCGGAAACGCTTGCCTGAGCTGACAAGATATACTATAATAATTGAGATATTATAACCGAACAGAGGTAAAAAAATTATGATACTGACATGCAGCCATCTCTCCAAGTCCTTTGGTACGGACATGTTATTTCGTGACGGGACCTTCCGGATTGAAGAGAAAGAGAAAGCGGCCATCGTTGGCATAAATGGAGCCGGCAAGTCCACGCTGCTGAAAATTATTATGGGAGAGCTCTCTGCCGATACCGGTGAGGTAACGCTTGCCCGTGGCAAAACCATCGGATACCTGGCACAGCACCAGGATCTGGATAGTTCTCGCACAATTTACGAAGAGATTCTTCAGGCCAAGGCGGATATCATCCGGATGGAGGCAGAAATCCGCCGCCTGGAACAGGAGATGAGGCACGCCGAAGGTGAGAAGCTTTCCTCGATGATGGAGGAATACAGCCGCCTGAATCACGAATTCGAATATCAGAACGGTTACGCTTATCAGAGTGAGATTATCGGCGTCCTGAAAGGTCTCGGATTTACCGAGGATGACTTCTCAAAGAAGTGTTCCGCCCTATCCGGCGGTCAGAAGACGAGAGTCTCCCTCGGTAAGCTTCTGCTGACGAAGCCGGATCTGATCCTTCTGGACGAGCCGACGAACCATCTGGATATGAACAGTATTACCTGGTTGGAGGATTATCTGCGCGGATATGCCGGCAGTGTGATCCTGGTAGCGCATGACCGGTATTTCCTGGATCGTATCGTCACGAAGGTGATCGAGGTGGAGGCCGGGCATATTACGACGTTCAGCGGGAATTATTCTGCCTATGCGGAGAAAAAACGGATGCTCCGTGACGCCGCGATCAAGCAGTACCTGAACCAGCAGCAGGAGATCCGTCACCAAGAGGAAGTTATCGCTAAACTGAAATCCTTCAACCGGGAGAAGTCCATCAAGCGCGCGGAGAGCCGCGAGAAGATGTTGGAGAAGACGGAACGCCTGGAGAAACCTGCAGAGCTGAATGATTCCATGCATTTTACGCTGGAGCCGAATGTAGTAAGCGGCAACGATGTCCTCACGATTCGCGGTCTGTCCAAGGGCTATACCGGCCATCCGCTCTTTCACGATGTGGATCTGGATATACACCGCGGCGAACGCGTCGCTGTGATCGGCAATAACGGAACTGGCAAGACCACGCTCTTAAAGATCATTAACGGTCTGGTAGAGCCGGATGCCGGAAGCTGTACGCTGGGATCAAAAGTGACGATCGGCTATTACGATCAGGAACAGCAGCTTCTGGAGGAGGATAATACGCTGTTCGAGGAGATTCAGAATGCCTACCCGACGCTGAACAACACCACGATCCGCAACACACTGGCAGCCTTCCTTTTCACCGGGGATGACGTATTCAAACAGATCCGCGATCTGAGCGGCGGTGAGCGAGGGCGTATGTCTCTGGCGAAGCTGATCCTCTCTCCCTGCAATTTCCTGATTCTGGACGAGCCGACAAACCATCTGGATATGACGTCCAAGGAGATCCTGGAGCAGGCGCTGACCAGCTATACCGGAACGGTGCTCTACGTCTCCCATGACCGTTACTTTGTCAATAAGACCTGTACTCGGATTCTGGAGCTGACCGGTGAGACTTTCATCAATTATATTGGGAATTATGATTATTATCTGGAGAAGAAGGACGCGCTGACCGCGTTGCATACGGCATCTTCCACAGCGACGAGAAATGCAGGCACTGCGGTTTTCTCTGATTCCGGAGCGAAAGACTGGAAGGCACAGAAAGAGGATCAGGCCAGACGACGGAAGCTTCAGAATGATATGAAGAAAATTGAGGATCGGATTGCGGTTCTCGAAGCGAGAAATCAGGAGATTGATGAGCTGCTGACACAGGAATCTGTCTATACGAATATGTCAGAGTGTCTGAAGCTGAATAAAGAACAAGAAGCCATCCGAGAAGAGACCGACCGGCTCTTCGAGGAGTGGGAGGCACTGGAACAGGAAGAAAGTTAAACTCCTACTCCAGCGCCAGAAGTCTTCCGATATGAAGCATGCCCCAGCCAGGGTATGCTTCTTTTTTTATGCAGCTCTCCCGTAGCCGGAGCTTAATCTGTACGTTCGTAAGCTCAGGCTCTTTCTCCAGCAGAAGTGCGATGGCGCCGGATACGATTGGAGCCGCCATGGAGGTTCCGCTTTTCGAAATGTAGGATGGGGTTCCGGGACGAGGGCATACCCGGCAAGAGATCACGGTTCCAGGAGCGACAACTTCAGGTTTCATAATACATTCCGCGGTTGGTCCGCGCCCGGAATGATGTTCCCGGACTTTCCCCGGCACAGTGGCTGGAAGAGGACCGTCCGGACATCCGACCGTTATGATCTTCCGACTGACGCCTGGAGCGGTGACTGTACCCTCTCCAGGACCGTCATTTCCAGCCGCTGCCACAATGACCAGGCCTTCATCCCACAGCGCTTCCACTTTCCGGATCATTTCCGATGCTTCTGTACACATTGACTTTTTCTGAGCCCCGGCAGAAATATTGACAATCCGGATGTTATAGCGCCGGTAATGCTCCTGAATCCACTGCAGTCCTGCGATCATGTCATCTGCGTTTCCATCACCAGAGTTATCCAGAACTTTGATTCCGGCCAGATGACAGCCAGGAGCAATCCCGCGATAATAGCCGCCGGACTGTCGCCCGTCTCCGCCGATAATCCCGGCGACATGTGTTCCATGTCCGCAGTCATCGAAAGGATACCGGCGGGAATCCAACATGTTCTGAAAGACGGCAAGGCGGTTTTTCAGATCCACGTGCGGAAAAATCCCGGTATCCAGAACAGCCACCCCGATTTCATGGCCGGAAAATCCAGCCAGATGAGCTTCTCTTGCATGAACCCGGAGAAATGCTTCCTGCATCTTTTTTTCTCCTTTTTCCGGTGTTTTTATATCCTATGAAAAAAATTGAAAAAGTTGAAAAAAGTTATTGACAAAAAAGAAAGCATCTGGTAAAATATGATTCGTTGAGGCCAATTGGTCAAGCGGTTAAGACGCCGCCCTCTCACGGCGGAAACAGGGGTTCGATTCCCCTATTGGCTACTCACAGAGCTATCATATCAGATACGATATGATAGCTCTTTTTCATTTTTATCGTTTTCACCTGCATAAAAAGAGACCTCCGTGTCTTGCTTTGCGGAGATCTCAGGCAAATTATAAATATCGTAACTATTCGACTTCGTGTGCTGCCGGTAGGATTACTTCCAAAGACAGTTGTCTTCGAGGATTTTAGCGAATATGGAGAGTCCCTGAACGTCCGCTTCAGTAAAACGTGCCGGGCGCATACTGTCAAGATCCAGAACGGCTACGACAGCGCCGTTCGCGTGGATCGGAATGACCAGTTCGGAATTCGTCTTGCCGTCGCAGGCAATATGCCCCGGATAGGCATGGACATCATCTACACACTGGATCTGATCGGAAGTAGCCGCTGTCCCGCAGACGCCGGTTCCCATGGCGATATACATACAGGCGACCTTTCCCTGGAATGGGCCGAGGATCAGCTCACCGTTTTTCATAAGGTAAAAGCCGACCCAGTTTACATCGGGAAGAATCTGATAAAGCAGAGCCGAAGCATTCGCCAGATTGGCGATTGTGTCATGTTCTTCATGCAGAAGGCCGGAAAGCTGGGCATTCAGCAGATCATAATTCACCACATTCATGTGTGTAATCTCCTTTGGTTGTCATTGTAATTTCTGAGCCAGCCCGCAGCTGACCCGGTAGACCTCATCGGCCTCTTTCGCAAGTGCTTCACAGAATCTTCCGGTGTTCTCTCTCCACTTTCGCTCCTCTGTGGAGATCGGTACAAGACCGCATCCTAGCTCATCGGTCAGGACAATTCGCCCGGGAACAGCCGAAACGTTCAGAAGCTTCTCTTTCAGGAGTGCCATCGCCTGCTCATCATCCAGAATACCGCGTATGATCTGATGCAGACCGTTCACCACACGGATGCGCAGCCAATCAGATTCTGATGGCATCCCATCCGCACCGTTCCAGATCTCCGGTCCGTCCGGATCAAGCGCCCACTTCCGGCATGTCCAGGCAAGCTTTCCCTGGTAAGCGCCGCCGATAATCAATATCATCCCATTCTTCTCCTTTACATATGCCTGATTCTGCAGGCAGGAAGGCAGTTCGCCCTTTAGAGCTGTAGGAATGCCAGCCTGAGCTTCTATTACCAGGTCAGCAGCTTCCGCCAGCCTTCGGTTCAGCTCTCCCAGACAGGCGATATAAGCCTCTGTCTCCCGTGGATAGGAAATCCCGTCTTCGAACACGTTGTTCGTAACAATGATAACATGATCATTGTTACGGCAGAGTGCGTCAATCCCGCCCATGACTTTGCAAATCGTATTCTCCCGGCTTTCGCCGGCCAGGAACATCTCATTTGCCACGAGATTCGACAGACATTCCAGCAGAATATCGCCCGCCGCATCCGGCACTGCAGTGGCCAGGTCAGTCGGACACTCCAGTGTCTCAAAACCCTTACCGTCACGCATCCGGCGATGTCTGGCTATGCGTCGCTGGCTTTCTGCATCGGAAGCGGACATTGTCGCAATATAATACCGGTGGGAAGCGCCATAGGAGACAATCAGAGTCTCTGCAATTGCAGACTTGCCGCTGCCGCTGCCGCCAATAATTAATCCAAGCATGGTCTCTCCTTAATTCAGCGGTTGGTAGGCGTCAATTTCAATATCATCAAACGTGCTCATGCAGGTATAGACGCTTAAGCCAAGCTCGATGACGGGGAGAACCGCCACAGCACCGGTTCCTTCACCAAGACACATATCGCAGGTCAGCAGCGGTGAAATTCTGAGAGCATCCATAATCATATGTCCGGCCGGTTCCTTCGATACATGAGACGGGATCAGATATCCCTGCACTAGAGGATTCAGGCGGACGGCGACAAGGGCTGCCACGCCGGAAATAAATCCATCTACAACTGCAGGGAGATGATTGGCAGCACAACCCAGGTAGACACCGACCAGTCCTGCAATATCAAAGCCACCGACCTTCGCGAGAACATCCAGGGGATCTTTCGGATCCGGCTGATGCTTCGCAATGGCTTCCTTTATGACATCAATTTTGGTCTGAAGACCGGCGGAAGTCAATCCGGCTCCTTTCCCTGTTACGGTCTCCACCTCCGCCGGAAGCAGTACAGCAGCAATGGCGCTGCTGGTCGTTGTATTTCCGATGCCCATCTCGCCAGTGGCGATGATGCCGTAACCGGCTGCCTTTAATTCCTGTACCTTGCGGATCCCGGTCTCGATCGTCGCAATTGCTTCCTCGCGCGTCATCGCCGGCTCCACACGGAGATTCTTTGTTCCGTAGGCAACTTTGTGTGTCTCAATCGCGGTATCCGTTACCATGCCGACATCGACAGGAAAAATATCTGTTCCGGTTTCACGGCACATGATTGCAACGCTGCTCTTCTCATGCAGGAAATTCTCCGCGACAATGGCGGTAACTTCCTGACCGGTCTGGGTAACGCCTTCAGCGACTACGCCGTTGTCCGCGCACATAGGAATCAGGGCTTTCTTCCCCAAGCTGACGCGATCGGTCCGGTAGATTCCGGCAAGACGGACAACCATCTCCTCCAGCTTTCCCAGACTGCGCAGCGGCTTCGCGATGCTGTCCCAGCGCTTCCATGCAGCTTCCATGGCCGTTTCGTCCGGCGGCACGATGGCCGCCAGTGTCTCATCGTATAACATACTGACTCCCTTTCTTCAGAAACTCGAAAGCCGCCTGCGGATTCGAGTAATAGTATAGGTGCGGAAAACCGCCGGAGAAGGTATCAGTTCCATGCATACATTCCCATTCAGTGCTGCAGGATGGCTTGCGGGCGTGGAATGAATTACCGCAGTCCGTGCTGCCAAAGTAGTGGTATTCATGTGCCTTGATGGTAGTTCCCTTAGCTCCCAGCATCTGATCTTTCGCGGCGGTAAGCTCGATATAGCCGATATGGCGTCCATGTGCTTCCGACTGATAGACACGTCCGCGGACAAAGCCGACCATCGGCCGCGAGAATCTCTTCATATCCTCCATCTCATCATGCAGATACATGAAGCCTCCGCACTCCGCTACACATGGCATACCGGATTCCAGCGCCTGCCGGATCTCCTCACGCATGATGACATTGGCAGAAAGCTTCTCTGCGAAGACTTCCGGGTATCCGCCGCCGAGCACCAGTGCCTGGATTCCTTCCGGCAGGTGCTTATCCCGGATCGGCGAAAATTCGACAAGCTCCGCACCCATATCACGAAGCAACTCCAGGTTGTCTTCATAATAGAAGCAGAACGCTTCATCTCGGGCAATTCCCACGCGGATCGTCTTCTCCAACCGGGGAAGCTCCGGGCGGTGATAGTAGAAATGTGGTGCCTGATCTGCAATCCGAATCAGACCGTCGATGTCGATACAGTTCTCCAGAATGGACGCCAGACTATTCAGACGATCCCGAATTTCCGCAATTTCCTCCGGATTCTTCAGTCCCAGATGCCGGTTGCCGGTGACATAATCCTGTACATTCGGTACATATCCGAGAACACGTACCTTGCACTCTTTTTCAATCAGATCCTTCAGCTTGCCGTAAGTACTCTGGGAGACCTGGTTCAGGATCACGCCCTGAATATTGGCATCCTCCCGGAAGTGAATCATCCCTTCGATCATAGAAACCATCGACAGGCTCATGCCTTTTCCGTTCACAAGAAGCACGACGGGCGTGCTGGTGACACGGGCCAGATCGTAGGAAGAAGCCTGTGTACTGACGCCAATTCCGTCATAGAAGCCCATAACGCCTTCCATTACGGCGAGCTCCACATCTTCACAATCGCGGGCAAGAAGATATCGCGTCATCTCCTCGTCCGTAAAATAAGTATCCAGGTTCCGGGAACGGGTTCCCACTACACGCATGTGGAACATCGGATCAATGTAATCCGGTCCGCACTTGAATGAAGCCACACGCTTGCCGCGGTTGATCAGAGCCTGCAGGATTCCGCAGGTTAACAGTGTCTTGCCGCTGCCGCTCGATGTGGCTGCCAGTAAAAATCTTGGTAAATGCATATCCTTCTCTTTCTTCTTTGTGACAGGCAACCATGCCTTTCGGTGAACATTCTCTCTTCTATCCCCCTATTCTAACATCTTTCGCGCACTTCGGCAATGATAAATAAAACAAAGAATGCGATGCTTTCCTATTTTTTTCAGCATTTTCTTGACAGAACGAATAATTTCTGCGATAATTACGATGATAAAAAACTTCCAAAATGACAGATGTGGGTCAAAATAGGAAAACAGGAGAGAGGAAACCCATGAAAGAATTACAGAAACAGCTGGATATGCTGATTCGAAAGTCCGGCGCTGATATGCAGGTGATTGAAATGATTCGAAATGAACCGTCTGTTTTTCCGTTCAGCACAGAAGGAAAACTCATGGCATATCTGCTTGCTGGTCGTATCATTACCTATGAAGAGTATCTGAATCTAAACAGGGAATATAACAGGAGAAATCAATATTTGTACTTGTTCGACATGGCTCCACGCACGTTCGGGGAGATCTGGGGAGAGAATCACGTTCTGCAGCTCTTCCCGGAATTTGTAAAGGCGACGAAGGAGAAACTGATGTTTCAGTATCCGGGATTTGACGGAGAATTCGACCTTCTGCTGGACGGCATCCGTGTGGAGGTAAAGGCCTGTCGGGCCAACAGCACAAAATTCGGCGGGAATCTTGCCAGCCGTGCCTATCTTCATCAGGAAGCGCATGAGCATGCCTTCAAATATCATTACCAGCAGCTGAAACCGTCCTGCTGTGATGTGTTTCTGTGGATTGGTGTCTGCCGTGATGGACTCCTCTATTGGGTCATCAGCAGCGAGGAGCTGATCCAGACCCGGCGCCTCGGTACACAACACCGGAACGAAAAAACAGGCACTCTTGGAGTACCTGTTTACGAGGGTCAGATCTTCATGACCGAGGAAGAACTGCGCCCGTACCTGACCGCAGAGAAGGATATTGTGGAAGCAGTCAGGAGGAAGGGAAGAAAGTAAACGGTTCTTTTGTATAATATCCCGGCAATGGCGATCCGCTTTTGGTGAAGCAATCGCCGCTTCCGGGATAGAATCAGCGGCCAGGAAATGTTAATTTCGGATTCGCAGGAGCTGTATCCTCTATCAGCAGCCGCTCTTCTTCCGTCAGTTTAAACAGATCAAAGATCATCTCATCCAGCATTAGGTACTGGGCTTCCGGATCGTCCGCGGTACCAAGAATCAGCGGCTCTGCCGTCTCAATAATCCTGTGCTGTTCCTCCTCAGCGGCCTGTGGAATCGGCAGGCTTTCTATATGCGAGCGAAGCACCTTCACAGAATGGAATGTTTTCTGATATACAAAACGCGTCACGCTGGAATTAAGAACTGCCAGGATATATTTGATCTCCAGGCCATCCAGCTGCGGAATCAGCAGGTTGCAGCTGTTCAAAGAAAGTGTCTGCGCATTGTCATAAGCGAATACAGGCTCCTCACAAATAAAGCGATAGAGAAGTTTCTCTGGCGCCCGGTAGCGCTCCTCCGGCGCCGTCTGCTGAAAGCAATCCGGATCAAATACCAGATACTGTGCTGCCGGAGCCGCCCGGAACCGAAAGATATCCGAACCACGCAGAACCGGCTCACTGCCCGGAACCGGTTCATCCAGCAAATATTTTCTATTATTCCCGGTAACAATTCCAAGTGCAAATACCGCGTGATCCGCCAGAAAGCATTTGTCCTCCGGAGTTTTCAGCTTTTCCAGAAGCTGATACTCCGGATCTGTAATCAAAAAACTAAAGCAATTCGGAGAGACCGCACGTTCTGTGAGAATTTCAAAGGAATGTTCACCGTCCTTCACCTGCATTCCAACGGTAGAAAACCGGCTGCCTGTATGAGTAACCGAGAGCAAAACTGCCGGACACTGAACCTGATCGAAGGCGTTTCCAAGATATTCCAGTGAACGGATCGAGCCACATTCCAAAATTTTCTTCCGGATTGCAGTATGAGAACGTACATTCAGAACCGCCTCCGGAAGGACGAACGAAACACATCCGTTCTCTGTCAGATCAGAAAGCGCCTGTTCCAGGAAAAGATCGCAGGACTCTACATTCCGACCGGAGGCCGACGCATAGCGCCTGGAAAGCTGCATTCTCTCCTCTTCCGAATACGTATATCCCCAGGGAGGATTCCCGATAATATGGTCAAATTTCCTTCGTCCGGATTCTGTCTCCTTTAGATAATCTCCCACTGAAATGTGCGCGCGAATCTCCTCAGCAGAAGCTTCCGGATAGCGAAGCGCCAGGTTCAGGCGGGCAATTGCCACGCTCACTGCATCAATATCATTTCCATAGATATCCGAGAAAGAAACCGAATCCGGCAGCTGTAGCAGAAAATTCCCGGTTCCGCAGCAGGGATCCAGGATTTTTCGTCCGGGAGCAAAGGAAAGCGAATCCATCAACTTCCGAACTATCACAGAAGGCGTATAGTAAGAGCCGGTATTCTTCCGCTCTCCCAGATGACGACAGGAAATATAGAGCAGCCCAAGGATATCCTCTCGCTCCTCATAAGTATATAGCGTCTTAAACAGCGCCGGGTGCGTTTGACAGAAACGAACAGATGCTGCGATATCCGGAATCAGATCATGGAGATGATGATTAAAATTTTCCCATTGATCGGACATATGAACTGGCCGGATGCAGGTCTGCAGATAATCTACAAAGGAAATACCTGGCTCTGTTCCCATCCGGTCTGCATACAGTTTTAACGCACAGTCCGCAAGCAGAGATGGTATAGCGGCAGAATCTGCCAGTACATTTTCCTCACGGATTGCCTCCATTAGCTTCTGAACTGCTCCGATATTGCAGCTTCTAGGAGAAAGATAGGAACGATAGAAGAAATTTCCGGACACGAACTTCTTATTCCGTCGGCTCTTTAACGCTGTATTTCTCTCGGAACGGATCTCCCGCTTCAACGCAGCTACATATTCTCTTGTAAAATAAGGCGTCCTACCCTTGGTATACGAAGGGAGGAGCTTGCCAAGTTTTATCCAGTTGCGTCCTGTCGCGTTTGAAATCGAAAGCTCCTCACAGAGCTCCCGGAGAGATAAATCCGTCATAATATGTTCCTTTGATTCGATCTGTATTAAAAAATAGTCTCGTTTTAGCACCAATATCGGTGTACAGTGTTTATATTATAATGAATATTTTGTCGGATGACAACCAGGACTTTTTTATACAACATACAGTTCAGGGTGTATAACTTGCTATCGGTATATCCTTGATTTTTCGGCATTAATTTGCTATGATTCAGAGGACATCGCTGCCCGATTTACCAATTATGGCGTAAAGCCCCTACCTTCAGGCATGGGGAGTGTCAAGACAGTAAATTATCAGGAAGGAAAATATAAATACATGAGTGAATATACATTGAGTGAGATTCGTCCCACGGACAAGAGAAACCGACGCCTGCAGGAAGCCCTGCTGAAGAAAGAAGGAATCGAGCTGGACAAGAACCTGGATTACAGCGTTGGTCTCTTCGACGAAGATTATAACCTTGCGGCGACCGGTTCCTGCTTCAAGAACACGCTGCGCTGCATGGCGGTAGATTCCAGCCATCAGGGTGAAGGACTTCTGAACCAGGTGGTTACACATCTTATGGATCATCAGTCCGAACGCGGCAACTTCGAGCTGTTCCTGTATACCAAGTGCGATTCCGCCAAGTTTTTCAACGATCTTGGCTTCTACGAAATTGCCCGCGTAGATGGCAAGGTTGTGTTTATGGAGAACCGTCGTACCGGTTTCAGCGGTTATCTGGATCGTCTGCGCAAAACCCGCGTGGAGGGCGAGCGTGTAGCTGCTGTCGTTATGAACGCAAATCCGTTCACGCTGGGCCACCAGTACCTGCTGGAGAAAGCATCCGCAGAGAATGATGTGGTACATGTATTCGTTGTATCTGAGGATGTCAGCCTTGTTCCGTTTTCTGTGCGCTATGAACTGGTAAAGCGCGGCAGCGCTCATCTGAAGAACTTGGTATACCATGAGACCGGTAGTTATATCATCTCCAATGCGACTTTCCCGTCTTATTTCCTGAAGGATGCAGACCTTGTCATTCAGTCTCATGCCCGCCTGGATATCAATGTGTTCAAGAAGATTGCAGAGGCGCTTGGCGTGAATTACCGCTATGTTGGCGATGAGCCTTTCAGCCAGGTAACTTCGATCTACAATAAGATCATGAAGGAAGAACTGGACGCTGCGGGGATTCAGTGCGTGATCGTGCCCCGTAAGGAAGAAAGCGGTTCTGCGATCAGTGCGTCCAAGGTACGCCAGGCCATCAAGGAAGGAAATCTGGAGGCTTTAAAATCTGTCGTACCGGAGAGCACCTACGCGTACTTTACTTCCCCGGAGGCCGAGCCGGTGATCCAGCGAATCCGCAGGGCGGAGGAGGTCATTCACTACTAATTCTTTTACTGGCGTTACGTGGAGCTCCGCATGAACCAGGAAAACTGAAATTTGCGAAGTTCTACACTGGTGCAAGTTATCAGCGGAACTTCAATTCCTGCGGAAGTTCCCTGCCGGAATCATCAGAAAAGGCTCAGTCCGGTTACGGGTGCTGCATTTCCGATGGAAATAAATCCCAATTCTGTATCTTGGTGTAAATCGAAAAGAATAAAGAGATTATTAAAACCATGATAGGTATAGGAAATGGTCTAAAGTTATGATATCAATGTAATTCTCCGAGAAAAAGCCGACCCTCTTCTACACGGACACATTGCGAGGCTTCCGTGCGCAGGGCTGCGCTAGCGATCGCCACAAAGCCCCACGTTCAAGCCTCGAAGAGGCGCGTTGGGGCGACTGGCGATTAATAGGCGCGCGGCCCGGAGCCGGAAACGCAGCACCCGTGGCCGTGTGA
>JAJEQR010000080.1 GCA_020687485.1 Hominifimenecus microfluidus
TTTTCGAAGAAAAATGAGCGGATTACGAATGTTTTTGAAGATTGCGGGAGTGCAAAGCACGTAGCAATCTGGTATCATAAATGTTACTGTATTAATTGCTATCACTGAATGCCAAGTACCGTTGCAGCTTCCCCGTCTTCGGTGTATTCCAGAGTAATCGTATCACCCACTTCATAACGCACAATAGCGATATAATCTGCAACCGATACGTCGTAGATCTGGTCGGATTCTTCCAGGATGACATAACAGTGCGAATTTCCCTCCACTACCGCGTCGAACAGCTTCGCGATCTTACCGGTCACCTGCTTCGCTCCTTCATCGGAAGCGCTTGCCGAGATTCCGTTCTCCTTCATCAGCGCCATGTAATTCTTCTGGCACTCGGTAACAGAGTCGCCGGTCGCTACAATCTGGTATTTCTCTACATTTACCATGGCATACATCTTTACCAGTCCGGCTTCATCCTTCAGAGCAATGAAGTATGTCGGCTCTCCCGCAATATTCAGCAACAGCGGGAAGGTTGCATCATAACCCAGATGCTGGACCTGACCTTCCGCCGATGACATGGCAGAGTCCTCGATCGCGCCGCTGACCTGGTAATAGCGACTCTCCATAGTTCGCTGATTCATCAGTACGAAGCCGACATTAGACTGGTCGCTCGTCACGGAAGTCACGCCGGTGTACACCCATACGTCGTCATTGATCGCCAGATAGTTATAGCCATTTGTCGTCTGCAGACAGTCGCGCTGACCAAAGACGCTGTTGATAAATCCATGCTTCAGCGTACCATAATAATCGTACAGGCTGACCAAGAGATCTGCAGAATATACGCGGTCAATCCAGCTCGGAGTATCCTCCACAGCATAGTCCTCACACTCGCCGGTCACAGCATTGCAGAGAACCACGCGACCAATGGTCTGACCACCGAAGAGACCGATGTTAAATTTCTTTACACTACATACCCAGAAAGGCGTGCCCTCCTCGTCAATCTCGAAACTTACATTATCAAAGATATACGTCGGGTACTGGAACCGCAGATGACGGTACAGGTTCCGCTGAAAATGATCGAAAGGCGTGTACTTCATGCCTTCGTCCAGGCGCACCAACTCCGTATCCTGCGTCGCCATATCGATGCGGATATAGGCAGGGATACCATCGCCCGCATTTGTAAACCACTTGATCAGGCTGGCATAAGACAGCGGCGATACGCGCACCGGCTTGCCGTGATAGTTAATCTGGCTGTACAAATCGCTTACCACGAACTGCGAGGTCAGATCCACCAGGGAACCCATCTTGCGGTTGCCCAGGATCGTCGCAGACTCCCGATCAAGAAGCGGAATCTGATTATAACTGATCTGCTCGACATCTTCCGCGAAATCACCGGTCTGTACGTTCAGCAGCTGCTGATACTTCGAAGCATTGATGATTGGCGAGGACAGAATCGAACCGACCAGAAAAATTACGATAAAAGCAGCAGCAACTGCCAGACTGATCTTTACACGCTTATCCTTCTTCGCTTCCGAGAAATCCAGCGGCGAACGGATATCACCGGTCTTCTTTACCTTTCGCATCGCGAAGGACGCCGCCACCAGCAGAGCCACTACGATAAAGAAGACCCAGAACCCGGCCGCATGGATATTAATTGCCGGAAGATAGATATAGTAATAAATGGCCGCCAACAGGATCACTGCCAGCACGGAAAAAACTTTGATTTTCTTCTTCATATAACACCTGCGGGGATATGCGTCCGCACATCCCCGCTCTTTCTATAAAATATTCAATTGCTGTAACGATTACTTAAAGTACTTCACGCCGGCCTCAAAGATCTTCATATCCTGATTGCCGTAGATGTTCATGGCTACTGCCTCTCCGGTTCTCTCGTTATGAAGCATCTTACCAAGTACACGTCCATCCGGACTGGTGATACCTTCGATCGCCATATAGGATCCGTTCGTGTTCCAGTGGCCGTCCATAGTTACATGACCTTCCGGATCGCAGTACTGCGTAGCTACCTGACCATTCTCAAACAGCTTCTGCAGCCACTCCTCGCTGGCAACGAAACGTCCCTCGCCGTGGGAAGCCGCGTTGCAGTAAACGCCGCCAAGCTCCGCCAGCTGCAGCCAGGGGGACTTATTGCTCGCTACCTTCACGTAGTTCATACGGGAAATATGGCGTCCGATCGTGTTGAAGGTCAGCGTCGGAGCATCTGCCTGCTGAGGAACGATGGTTCCGTGCGGTACCAGACCCAGCTTGATTAACGCCTGGAAGCCGTTGCAGATACCGAGTGCCAGACCGTCGCGCTCGTTCAGGAGCTTCTCTACTTCCTCCTTGATCTTCGCGTTACGGAAGGCCGTCGCAAAGAACTTGGCGGAACCGTCCGGCTCATCGCCGGCAGAGAAACCACCGGGGAACATGATGATCTGTGCTTCACGAATACCCTTTGCGAACTCCTCGACCGAGTAACGGATATCCTCCGCGCTCAGGTTGCGCATGATCTTCACAACTGCGCGGGCTCCAGCTGCTTCCATGGCCTTCGCGCTGTCCACTTCACAGTTCGTGCCGGGGAAGGTCGGGATAAATACCGTCGGCTGACCGATCTTATGAGTGCAGATCGCAATCTGTCCCTTGTCGTACAGAGGCTTCTCGCAAGATACCGGCTCCGCGCTCTTCACTGCGGGGAATACGCCATCCAGCTTCGGCATCCAGGCGTTCAGAGCTTCATCCATCGTGATCTTTGCATCCCTGTAAGACAGCACGCCGTCCGCAGTAACTTCACCAATCACAACTGCTTCTGCGGTCAGATCGTCCACTGCATCTGCGGGAACTTCCGCCACCAGGCTACCCCAGCCTGCGCCGAAGAATACCCTATCCTCTGCAGCGTCTACCTTTACGCCCATATGGTTGCCGAATGCCATCTTGGCCAGCGCTTCCGCCAGGCCGTGGCGCTCGATCGCGTAAGCGGATACGATGCGTCCTGCCTTGATATCCTCATGAACAGCTGCATACTGTTTCTTGATCTGCTCATAATCCGGCAGATCAATGTCATTTCTGTGAATCGGCAGATATACCAGCTTGTTGCCTGCCTTCTTCAGTTCCGGACTAATTACATGATGATACGATCCGGTATCTACCGCGAAGGAGATCAGAGTCGGAGGTACGTCGATCTCATTGAAGGAACCGGACATACTGTCCTTACCGCCGATCGAGGGAAGTCCAAAGCCAAGCTGCGCATTGTAAGCGCCCAGGAGAGCCGCGAAAGGATTGCCCCAGCGCTTCGGGTCCGTACCAAGCTTCTGGAAGAACTCCTGGAAGGTGAAGCGGATCTTACTGTAATCGCCGCCAACTGCCACGATCTTCGCCACGGAGGAGATCACCGCGTAGATGGCTCCGTGATAAGGACTCCAGCTGGACAGATAGGGATCAAATCCATAGCTCATCATGGTTACGGTGTCCGTCGTGCCCTGCAGAACCGGAAGCTTCGCTACCATTGCCTGTGTCTCCGTCAGCTGATACGTTCCGCCGTAAGGCATCAGTACAGAACCTGCGCCGATGGAGGAGTCGAACATCTCCACCAGTCCCTTCTGAGAGCATACATTCAGATCGCCCAGGACAGCTTCCCATGCTGCCTTCGGATCAGCTGCTGCCACGCTCTTCTTAAAAGGATTGCCCTCCACGGAAGGAACCGTAACGACTGCGGATGCCTCCTGATGCGCGCCGTTGGTATCCAGGAAAGCACGGCTGATATTTACGATCACCTTGTCTCTCCAGTACATGATCAGGCGCTTTTCTTCCATAACCTCAGCGACAACAACCGCCTCCAGGTTTTCTTCCTTTACATATTTCATCATTTCCTGAAGGTTGTCCGGGTTCAGCACAACTGCCATACGCTCCTGGGACTCGGAAATAGCAAGCTCCGTGCCGTCCAGACCGGCATATTTCTTCGGAACCATATTCAGATCGATGCGAAGGCCGTCCGCCAGTTCGCCGATAGCTACGGATACACCGCCGGCGCCGAAGTCGTTACACTTCTTGATCAGGCGGCTGACTTCCGGGCGACGGAACAGACGCTGAATCTTGCGCTCGGTCGGTGCATTACCCTTCTGAACCTCTGCGCCACAGGTCTCGATGGAGGATGTGGTGTGCGCCTTAGAGGAACCGGTTGCGCCACCGCAGCCGTCACGACCAGTGCGTCCGCCAATCAGAAGAATCAGATCGCCGGGATCGGAGGTCAGACGCATAACATTCTTTCTGGGAGCCGCACCCATAACCGCGCCTACTTCCATACGCTTCGCCACATAGCCGGGATGATAGATCTCCTTTACATAGCCGGTGGCCAGACCGATCTGGTTGCCGTAGGAACTGTAGCCGCGAGCCGCTTCGGTCACGATCTTTCTCTGCGGAAGCTTACCTTCCAGAGTCTCTGCTACCGGGGTCGTGGGATCCGCCGCGCCGGTTACACGCATGGCCTGATATACATAAGCGCGTCCCGACAGCGGGTCACGGATACATCCGCCCAGGCAGGTAGCCGCGCCGCCGAAAGGTTCGATCTCAGTCGGATGGTTGTGGGTCTCATTCTTGAAATTGATCAACCATTCTTCCTCTACGCCGTCAATCTTTACGGGAACAACGATGCTGCAGGCATTGATCTCATCGGACTCCTCCTGATCCGCCAGCTTGCCTTCCTTCTTCAGGCGGCGCATCGCCAGCAGCGCCAGATCCATCAGGCAGACAAACTTATCCTTTCTTCCAGCGAAGATTTCCGCGCGGTCAGCCAGGTACTGCTCGTAAGTCTCCATCATGGCTTCCTTATACTCGCCATCCGTGAAAGAGACGTCCACCAGCTCCGTCGAGAACGTCGTATGGCGGCAGTGATCCGACCAGTAAGTATCCAGCACACGAATTTCTGTCATGCTGGGATCTCTCTTCTCTTCATTTGCGAAATAATCCTGAATAAAACGGAAATCGCGGAAGGTCATCGCCAGATTCAGTGAATCGTACAATTCCTTCAGCGCGGTCTCATCCGCCTCGCAGAAACCGTCAAAAATCTTTACATCCGCGGGCTCCTCGTATACCATCTCCAGAGTCTCCGGAACGCCGCCGTCCGAAAGGCGGGAATCCACCGGATTGACGCAGAGAGACTGGATCGCGCGGATATCGTCCTCGCTGATCTCACCCTCAATGACGTAGGTTGTTGCGGAACGAATAATCGGGTTCTCATCTTCCGCCAGCATCTTCACACACTGTTCTGCGGAGTCGGCTCTCTGGTCGAACTGACCGGGCAGATATTCTACGGAAAATACAGCCACGCCTTCCGCGTGCGGGAACGTATCCTCATATAGATCATCTACCGGAGGCTCGGAGAAGATCAGCCCCTTGGCTGCTTCATACGTAGCATGGCTGATGTGTTCCATATCGTAGCGGATCAGGATACGGACACCGGTCACTGCGGTAATTCCCAGAAAAGTCTCGATTTCAGACTTCAGATTCTGTGCCTGTACTGCATAGGCAGGCTTCTTTTCGACGTAGATTCTTTTTACGCTCATGAGATTTTATCCTTTCTCTTTCATAGCTTATGATGCAAAGGGGCGGTACGCCCCGAGGCAGACCATTTTATCTATCGTAAACACTTAATTTTCCTGTGATGGTGCACCGTCGGCACTGTCGCCGATCTCCATCGCGCTGTAGGATGTGCGCATGACAGCTTCCACTTCATCCTCTGTCATCTGCATCTCCTCCGCCAGCTCCGCTAACGACGCCTCCCGGCCAAATTCCTCCTCGAATTCCTTCGTAATGCGGAGGAGACGGTTCGCTTCTCTCGCCAGCTTCTCCGCCGTATGGTCGAATCCGCCCTGCTCAGCGATCAGAGCCTTCAGCGCCTCATCCACACGATTCTCCAGAAATGCTGCCAGGGAGCCACCCTGCATGCGCACACCGGCGCCGCGGTATTCCTCGATCGCTGTAATCAGAGTCATATTTCCTTCCTGTACCAGATCACCGATCAGGACACCGTTGCCGGCTCTGCGTCTCGCCATCGCAAGAACCCGGTGAAGATTGCCCTCGATCAACCGGTTCTGAGCACTCTCATCGCCGCTTAAGAGGTGACCTGTCAGAATTCGTTCCTCCTCTTCCGTCAGCTCCGGAATCGCTGCCAGGTCATCCAGATACATCTGAAAATACGCCTTTTCCTCACCGGTCAGCTTCTCCGGGCCGCTGCCCACAGTAACTGAGCGCGTATCATGCGTGTGATATTCCTCCAGAATGATATGCTCTTCTTTCAAATACTGATGGATCATATCGATCTGTTTCTTCGTCAGTTCCATTTCCGGGAAGCTCTTAACAATCTCCTCCACTGTAATATGGTTGAAGTTCCCGGCAGCCTTTTTTCGAATCTCCGCCAGTCCCTTCCGGAACATTTCTTCTTTCTGATTCATCTTCTCTACTCCCTACAACAGAAACTCCACCAGAACCTGATTGCTCACATCGATGCCTCTCTCTGTCAGACGGATGCGTCCGCCCTCTTCCTCCAGAAGCCCCTGCATCTTCAGCTTCTCCACAGCTCTTCCATAGATTGTGCCAAAATCCTGATGAAACTTCTCTTCAAATTCCTGCGGTGAGATTCCCTTCATCATGCGAAGCCCCAGGAACATAAATTCCTCCATGGTTGCCTGCTCCGTCTGTGCATCCGTCAGACGATAGTTCTGGTACGCGTTCTTCGCATCCTCCCAGTACTCATGCTTATCCTTCGTATTGGAGAAGCGCTTCCCGTTCAGGTAGGAGGCAGCTCCAAGACCGAAGCCAACGTAGGAACCGCCGTTCCAGTAGGTCATATTATGACGGCTCTCCTTTCCCTCCTTCGCGTAATTCGAGATCTCATAGCGGTGATAGCCCTTCTCCTCCAGAAACTCCTTCGTAAAATGGTACATTCCCCGATCTTCACGTTCCGTCGGGAGCATCCGCTGTCCATCCAGTGTAGAATACTTCTGATAGAATGGAGTCCCCTCCTCGATCGTGAGACTGTATGCCGAGATATGCTCCGGCTCCAGCTCCGCGACCTTCTCCAGCGAATTCTTCCACAGATCCATGGTCTGCCCCGGCAGTGCCGACATCAGATCCACATTGATATTGTCGAATCCCAACTTTCTTGCCAACTTATAATTATCTTCAAATTCCTGATAGCGATGGATTCTTCCCAGAATCGCCAGTTCCTCATTGTTCGCGGACTGCAGACCGATCGACAGGCGGTTGAACCCCATCTCCCGGTACGCAGACAGCTTCTCCTCATTCAGAGTCCCCGGATTGCACTCGATCGTCGCCTCCGCATCCTCCGCAAATTCATACTGATCTTTCAGCTGATCCACAATCCGCTGCAACTGCACCGGGTCCAGAATCGACGGAGTGCCGCCGCCGAAATACAATGTCTTCACCCGATACAGGTTTCCCAGCGGTTCAAAGCTGCGGATCTCCTTCTTCAGAACACGGATGTAATACGCCTGCTCATCCAGGGAGGCAACACCGGACGGGAAGTCGCAGTAATCACATTTTTTCACACAAAAGGGAATATGCACGTAGATTCCCAGGTCTGTCTTAGACATATGAACGCCTTTCCTTAGTCCTCATCCAGCTTCAGTACACTCATAAATGCCTTCTGAGGGATCTCTACATTACCGATCTGGCGCATGCGCTTCTTGCCTTCCTTCTGCTTCTCCAGCAGCTTGCGCTTGCGGGAAATATCTCCGCCGTAGCACTTGGCAAGTACATCCTTACGCACCGCTTTCACAGTCTCACGGGCAATTACCTTTCCTCCGACAGCCGCCTGAATCGGTATCTCGAACAGGTGGCGGGGAATCTCCTCCTTCAGTTTCTCACACATCTTCCGTCCGCGCTCATATGCGCTTCCGGCAAATACAATAAAAGACAGAGCGTCCACTTCTTCCTTATTTACCAGGATATCCAGCTTCACCAGCTCTGAGCGGACATAGCCCTTCATCTCATAATCAAAGGAAGCATATCCGCGGGAACGGGACTTCAGCGCATCAAAGAAATCATAGATGATCTCGTTCAGCGGCAGCTCATACTTCAGCAGTGCGCGCGTTTCTTCCATATATTCCATACCAAGATAGACACCGCGGCGCTCCTGGCAAAGATCCATGATCGCTCCGATAAACTCCGTCGTCACCATGATCTCGGCACTCACCATCGGCTCTTCCATGTACTCAATCTCCGTCGGGTCCGGCAGGTTCGTCGGATTCGTCAGATCGATTACCGTGCCGTCCGTCTTGTGTACCTTATAGACTACGCCGGGTGCCGTCGTAACAAGATCCAGATTGTACTCTCGTTCCAGACGCTCCTGGATAATCTCCAGATGCAGCAGCCCCAAAAAGCCGCACCGGAAGCCAAAGCCAAGAGCCGCACTTGTCTCCGGTTCATACTGCAGAGCTGCATCGTTCAGCTGGAGCTTCTCCAGCGCATCGCGCAGATCCGGGTACTTTGCGCCGTCCGCCGGATAGAGTCCGCAGTACACCATCGGCTGTACCTTCTTATATCCGGGCAGCGGCTCGCTGCAGGGTCGCTCCGCTTCTGTTACGGTATCACCCACGCGGGTATCCTTTACATTCTTAATACTTGCAGTCAGGTAGCCAACCATACCGGCGGAGAGTTCTTCGCACGGGATAAACTGGCCAGCGCCAAAATAGCCGACTTCAACAACCTCACAGGTTGCTCCGCTCGCCATCATAAGAATCTCCATGCCTTTGCGCACGGTACCTTCCTTGATCCGGCAGAATACGATCACGCCCTTATAAGAATCGTACACGGAGTCAAAGATCAACGCCTGCAGAGGCGCCTCCGGATCCCCCACCGGAGCGGGAATCTTGTGAACGATGGCTTCCAGAACGTCCTCCACGTTCAGGCCGGTCTTGGCAGAGATGCAGGGCGCATCCTGCGCCTCCAGGCCGATCACATCCTCAATCTCATCTTTCACCCGCTGCGGATTCGCACTAGGCAGATCAATCTTATTCACCACCGGGAATACATCCAGGTTGTGATCCAGCGCCAGATATACATTCGCCAGCGTCTGCGCCTCAATGCCCTGCGCCGCGTCCACCACAAGAATCGCGCCATCGCATGCCGCCAGGCTCCGGGATACTTCATAATTAAAATCCACATGGCCGGGCGTGTCGATCAGATTGAAGATATATTCGGATCCGTCCTTCGCCGTATAAACCGTGCGCACTGCCTGCGACTTGATCGTAATGCCGCGCTCCCGCTCCAGATCCATATTATCCAGAACCTGTGCCTGCATCTCACGGGCTGTCAGAAGGCCAGTCATCTCAATAATGCGATCGGCCAGTGTGGATTTTCCATGGTCAATATGTGCTATAATGCAAAAATTTCTGATTTTACTTTGGTCAACTGATGCCATCAATTTCCTCCTGCGGGCAAAATTACCCATCTGTAGTGTATCATAAAAGTTTTCTCAGGGCAACCCCACAGCTTTTCTTCATAATTCTTAACAATCCGGCTCTTATCCAACTGGAGACGTCAGAAGCTTCCATGCACCGCTGCTGTCCCTCTGATAAGTGAGATATCCCCAGTCTGTCCCTTCATCCACCGCATTCTCATATCCATTATAATACGTCTGTGAATAATGGAAATCCACTTCGAACGTGATGGTATCCGAATCTGCGGAATCCAACTGCACCGTCATCTGATCCAGCGTAAAGCTGATCAGGTTCGCCTCCTGGAAATTCTGCAGCGCATACTCATAATCCTCCTGGCAGTTGCCGTCTCCCACGCCATTCACGAAGAGGTTCTGCACGGAGTCATAACCCAGACCGTTCAGAATATTATTGAAAATCGTCTGCATATCCTCAGCCGCCTGCTCCTTCAACGCATCCACGGTCTCCTGCGCAGGCACCAGATCCGCACTGTAGAAATAATCATCGCTGTACTCAATATCCAGAAGCGCCCGGTATGGCTCCATATCGTCCTGAGAAACCTCAAACTGATATGTTCCCGCGAAAAGATACGGAATCGTCAGCTGATCTTCCCCGTCATCGCTCACTTCCTGCGCCATCGACCGGACATCCTGACCGTTCAGCGTTACCATCGTCTCGTTCGGAACGTACAGTTCAATATTCTGCACTACATAATCTGAAGGAATGACTTTCCACTCATTCCAGAAAAGGAACTTCTTCTCACCGGTCTTTACCGCGACAACTTTTTCTGTCTGAGAAGAAGAGTCTCCTTTTTCCGTATAAGACACGTAGACGGTCTCCATATCATCACGCTGAACAGAATTTGCCACATCCGTCATCCAGTCGATCATCTGTGAATCATCCGGAACCAGAGAGCCGGAACTGAGGTTTTGGCTGTTATACATAACCGATTTATAATCAATCCGTGTATTATCATCTGCATGAGCATTCACAAACTCCTGGAGGCTCAGCATCTCACTGTCCGGGAACTCACAGCTGTCATAGACGGCTGGCCAGTCACAGGCGGCTTTTGCTTCCCAGTAATTCTTCACAGCGGCTTCCGCTGAAAACTTACTGTTCATAATCGCGATACCGCCTGCAATCAATGCAACTCCCGCCGCGATCTCTCCGATTACCACGAAAATCTTCTTATTCACCGGTTTTTTCGGTTCCGACCGTGTAATATAATCCGGAGTTTCCTGACCATACGACGGACTCTGGCCACCGTATGGCTGACCTGCATTTCCGTTCCCATAGGGCTGCCCCTGCGGATTTCCGCCATAATTCCGGCTGTTATCCCCATACGGCTGACTCTGATTTTCATAAACAGACTGCGTGCTATTTCCATAAAAAGATCGCGTATCGTTTTCATAGATAGATTGCCTGTCGTTTTCGTAAAACGGTTCCTGCCTGCCGTAAGACGGATCCGGCTCGCTCTCCTTCGTCAGTTTCACGCGGATCCGATCCGCCGGGATCTCGTCCTCCGGGTCTGAGAGACCTGCCGTCTCCGACATTTTCACGGAAATATCATCCAGATCGTCTGCCTGTGAGAAACCATCGAAGGACTCCTGCTCTCCTCCATCCGGCGCCATATCCTCCCAGTATTCCTTCAGTGATGTACCGCACTCTCCACAAAAGAGTGAGCCATCCTTCACTTTATTTCCACAGTTTGGACAAAACATCTTTTCCTTATTCTCCTTCTTATCCCCAGTTGCGCGCCGTCATATAATTCGTAATCGTCGCTACATTTGTCTTCTCAATTCCATTCAATTGCTGAGATATAATCTCCTGATCTGTCACTTTCGGCATACCAACATACCAGGCATACTGGTTAAAATAATCCAGATTCTCCTGCTTCGTAAACTGATAACCATGACGGGCATAAATCTCATTGATTGCACGCTGACACAGCTCCTTCGAATTCGCCCGGGCCGCAATCTCCGCTTCTGTAATCAGAACCGTAGCGCTGTCCGGAAAGAGAAATCCTGCGTATAACTGTGTGGAATCTTCTGCAGCCGGAACTGTCGGGGCAGTCGTTTCGGACACAGCTGCCGTTGTCTCCGGGGCTGTCGGAGAATTATAAACGACTGAGTTCCCTGACGTATACGTCTCACTATTATCTGCTGCCGCACCGTAATGATCCAGGTTTTCCTCAAAAGCAGGCAACGTCTCCACCGGAACGGAAGCGGAAACCGGACCACCCGGAGAAGCAATAAGACTGATCACAAGAAAAGCCGCACAGAACACATCTAAAATACCAAATATTATTACGAGGCCCCGGCCGCGCGAAGCGCCGGGGACCTCATCCTTTCTATTCTTTGCCATCTATGTATTCCTTCGATATCATTTTGTATTGCTTTATAGCGCCTGTTCATCTGTACAATCTTATAAAATCATATTGATGAAGCTTTCAACCATACTGCCTGCCAGAATGCCTCCGATCAGACTGAACACAAGGCCAAATAAAACCCTCGCTACCAGATAGGCATAGGACTTTCTGTCGTCATCCATCTGTGCATAAGTAAAAAATGAACCGAACTCCATGTAGAGACGAATAAACGCGCCACAGCAAAAGATCACAATACTGACTACCGGGCTGAACAATCCAAAGATCACGGCAATAGCCATCGTCAGACTGTCGAACAGGCCGGAACAGCCAACCACTGTAACCGTACCGTTAAAGGTCACATGACCACCGAACGCGCCGGCAAACAGTTTCAGGAACAGTGCCCAAAGGAAATCTGCTCCGATTGTAAACACAATCGCCAGGACAATCCCCTGAATCCATGGAAGCTTCACATACTGCGAATAGCTGCCAAGACTCGACTTCACACTGAAGATCAGAACCAGTACCCAGAGAACTGCCAGGATCATCCGGGCCAGCATAAACTCCAGACCAACCGCCATCGTATTTTGATTCGCAAGATCTCTCACATGCTTTGCCGGGGACTTCAGAATCGGCAGGATCTCGGAGAACATATTGCTGGCTCGCGATACAAAAGCCTCCTTCTTCTGATTCAGCCACTCTGCTTCTTTCGTAGGTCTCTGTTGCTGATAACACGGTCCATTCTGAGAACCTCCCTGATAATATTGCTGATTCTGAGAGCCTCCCTGCTGATAGTACTGCTGGTTCTGAGGGCCTCCCTGCTGATAGTACTGCTGGTTCTGAGGGCCTCCCTGCTGATAGTACTGCTGGTTCTGGGGG
>JAJEQR010000081.1 GCA_020687485.1 Hominifimenecus microfluidus
AAAACCTTATGCAGTATCTGATCACAGGCCCCAGATGATTTTTATGATTCAACAAAGGACATTATACTATAATTTGGAAGCACGAGCAAGCAGGCAATAGACGAAATTCATCTCCCACCTTAGAGGTCGGAGTCTTCTTGCTGAAAGAGGATAAAAAATATCTGCCACTTATTATTCTGAAAGAATGAGAAATAGGAATGAGAAATAGGAATGAGAAATAGAAATGAGAAATAGAAATGCGAAATAGAAATTAGAAATAGAAAAGACAGAAAGCTGGAGAAAGCGGGGGATTACTGAAATCCCCCGCCGTTCATTCTCTTGCTGCTTTTAACGGTAGCTGCTTCCTTTCGTATCAAACGACGGATTATACGCATAAAAATTTGGTGTCTCTATTTCTTCCTTCGCTTTGCGAAGTGTTTCTCCGAATCTTTGAAAATGGACGATCTCGCGCTCTCTTAAGAAACGAATCGGGTCACAGACTTCCGGATCTTTGATAACACGCAGGATATTGTCATACGTGCTCCTGGCTTTCTGTTCCGCAGCGAGGTCTTCTGTGAGGTCGGTAATTGCGTCGCCCTTTACCTGGAATTCGCAGGCATTGAAGGGAACGCCACCGGCTGCCTGCGGCCAGATTCCGGTTGTATGATCAATATAGTAGGGACCAAAGCCAGAAGCTTCAATCTCTTCCACAGAAAGATTGCGTGTCAGCTGATGAACGATTGCCGCTACGATTTCCAGATGACACAGTTCCTCAGTGCCGATGTCCGTAAGTGTCGCGCGGGCAACATCGAATGGCATGGAATAGCGCTGAGAGAGATATCGCATCGAAGCTCCCATCTCGCCATCTGGACCACCGTATGCCAGTAACATATGATTTTGAAAACCCACGGAAAAGCGTGCGTTTACGAATAGTGGTAAAAGTAATGAAGGGTATTGTGCGGGCGGTCGAAGACGATTTTCTCAAAAACGCTGCGAACCGCCATGCCCTTCTGCTCATCGGTGAAATCTCCGGATTGCAGCATCTGCGCCAGCTCCCGGATACGTCCCAGCAGGATGCGCCGGGCTTCTTCTCTGCTGATGGTCTCCGGCTTCACATCCAGCGCCTCCCGCTCCGCACGCAGGGCGTTCCGAATCTCACGGTATTCATCCAGGGTATCGATTCCTGCCATATAGGCTTCGCGGGCTTTCTTCTCCTTCTGTTCGATGCGCTTCAGTGCGGCGCGAACATCGTGATCCGGTGTCTTCGGCGGCTGCATCCGGAAGTCGAAATCTCCGGTTCTTAATGTGGACTGCAGCTCATCCAGAAGAGAAGCTTCCAGCTTCTTCATCATAATCGAATGAGAGACGGAGCACTTGCCCTTCGCGTAGGCGTGACACTGAAAGTAGCGCCCGTCTGCCGGTCCGCCGAGAGCCAGCGTGCTCCCGCAGGAAGAGCAGCGTACCACTCCGGAAAGCCAGTGCGAGCAGGTGGACGGCGCCCGCGATCGGGTGACATGGGGAACCGCTGCCAGGCGTTTCTGTACACGATCGAACAGATCGGCGTCAATGATGGGCTCATGCTGACCGTTCACAAGAATGATCTCTTCTTCCGGGTTCGCAATCCGGGAGCCGTGTGCAGCGTAATTCCACCGGATCTTCCCGATGTAAAAGGGATTCTGCAGGATATAAGTGACCACCCGGTTTTCGAAGGTATTCCCGCGATCCGTCCGGAAGCCGTCCGCATTCAGGCGGCGGGCGATGCCGGTGCGGTCATAGCCCTGGTCAAATTCCTGGAAGATACGCTGCACAATTGCCGCCCGATCCGGCACGATCACCGGAACCCCGTCCGGCGTCGGCGCGTAGCCGATCGGAGGCTTGCACTGGTAGCCGCCGCGCATGGCTTTCTCTGTCATGCCCCTGCGGACTTCCTGCGCCAGGTTGTAGGAGTAGAATTCATCTGACCATTCAATGATCGTCTCGATCAGGCGGCCATACATTCCCTCCATGATCGGCTCCGTGACGCTGATTACATCGACACCGCACTTCTTTCGCAGCATGGACTTGTAGAAGGTACTTTCATCCTGGTTCCGGGCGAAGCGGGAAAACTTCCATACAAGCACCGCCTCGAAAGGAGCCGGTTTCTGGCGTGCTGTGGCGATCATCCGCTGGAATTCCGGCCGACGGCTGGCCTTCTTTCCGGAGATACCGGAGTTCTCTACGAAGATAAATTCCTCCGGAACAATGATTCCGTTCGCTTTCGCATACTTCAGAATCTCACGTTTCTGCGCATCCGGAGACAGATCCAGCTGGCCGTCCGTGGATACGCGGACATAGGCCGCGCCGATTTTCATTTCCATTGTCAGATCATCCCCTATATTTTTTAGAAATAGAAAAGAGCCCTGGAACGTAATCCCAAGGCTCTTTTCTGACCGCACAGCAGTCATTCGCTATGTGTTACATTTTAGCATACTTAAAAGCCTTGTCAAGTATTCGTAAAGCAGCTTTCGCTTGTTGACATTCCGGATTGAGTGACATATAATAGATTTAGCAAGAGAGCCGGAACGATAGATGTGGCCTATCCGCTCCGGTAAATAAGCTGCGAAATAGCGCCTTACTTTAGCAGAGCAGGGGCGCTATTTCTTCTTCTGAAAAAGAGATCAGGTTAAAAATTAGTTGCCGGAAGAAACTTGCTGGATTTTTGCAATCAAAGCTTCTTGGAGCACCTGAGAGAAGTTGATACCCAGAGACACCGCTTCTTCATTCAGCCATTCCGGAACACTTAAAGTCTTCTTTACAGCCTTAGAATTATGCTTTTTGCGGTAACTTGCCAGGTCAAATTCTATAATTGCAAGGAACTCATTTTCCTCCAATTTGATCTGATCAGGTGAAGAAGCCGTAGGAAGCGTTTCTTTATCTGCTAAGCGCGTAGATAAAGCCAAACCAAGCGCGTCAGATGCCATTTCATATGCTTCTACGATATTATCACCGTCAGAAAAGCACTCGGGAAGATCCGGAAAAGAAATCCAAAAGCCTCCTTCTTCGGCTAAGTGAAAAATAGCAGGATAAAATAATTTATTCATACAGTCCTCCTTTTTATTAGTTGAAGGAAGCAGGGCTATTTCAGCCCCGCCTGCTTCAGTATTGCTTGCTCCAATCCCTTTTTTAAAGTCTTAGAGTGATAAGGAACAATGACCTGAAGATTTTTTTCGGTGTTTCTCATTTTTACATGAGAACCGTTTTGTCCGACAGTGATAAAACCGTGTTGGTTCAAGAGTTTTATCATGTCTCTTGGTGTCATTGGCATTTTATGTATGTTCTCCTTTCCTTATCATGGTTTTATTATAACACGTATTGATACGTATGTCAAGAAGAATACATAAAAATACGTATAAAAAGCATTACGAAGGAAGATTTGCTATATGTTTACCTTAGCTCAACAATGCTTAGATACGGTTCAAAGCTTACCCAGAAGTTGCCTACCTGCTTGCCTTCTCCATATTTTCCCCGGTACATTTCCAACGCTTCCGCAAGGAATTCTTCTGTGACTTCCAGCCGTTCAGCGACCTCGTACCGGTTCCGATCTCCGGCAAGGAAGCATTGGATCAGTCCCTGGAGCCCGATCAGGCGATCGAAAGCGAGGAGACGGGCCCGGCGTTCCTGCTTGCGGTTGGCGACGTCCGTCTGATCGAGGATATTACCAACGTTAGTAATATGGTGCGCGATTTCTTCGGCCAGGATACAGGCACGCTGGCGATAAGAGCGCATTCTGATATTCATGGCAATTATTCCGTCTTTATATAAAGCTTTAATGCGATCGCTTTCAAAATAATAGTCAATAACTTCTATTCCACGGTCAGCAGCTTCCTGCTCCATGATTTCAAGATTATCCAAAAAACCACCCCTGATTATTTTTTTCTGCTTTTAACGAACTCCGCGAATTGTCGAATTTCTTCTAGCTCGCTTTCCGTGTAATCATTTCCGTCAAAGTGAGCAGCAAAAGTATTTGTTTGTTGTTCGGAATAACTATCGCTAAAATATTCTGCTTTTACGCCGAGAACATTGGCAATGTTCAGTAAAACATCAATATCAACTTTCTTATTGTTTCGCTGAATGATGGAGTAAATAGTTGATGGTGCAATCCCTGTACGCTTTGCCAGTTCAGACACATTCATATTCCGTTCTGAAAGTAATGCACTTAATTTGCTTCCGATTCCCATTTTTTAGTACCTCCATGCGGTGAATATAACACGTTTGCATAATTTAATCAACAAATTTTTTTGCAAATGCGTAAAAAATTGTTGACAAATACGCAAATGCGTGATAATTTTAAAATGCAAATACGCAAATGCGTAATATGGAGGTGGAAGCAAATGCCGTGTAATAATCTTAAAGGAGAAATGGCAAAGAAAAATGTCACGATCGAAGAAATTGCCGAGTGCCTGAATGTGCACCGGAACAGTGTGGCAAACAAGATTAATGGCAGAAGCAAATTTAGTATTTCTGAAGCTTTCAAGATTCAAAAAAATTTTTTCCCTGAATTGGAAGTTGAATATTTGTTTGCGATCGAAGAGTAGCAAGGAGGAAACAACATGGCAAGTTTAAGAACGATGGTAGGAAGGTTTCGGAACGAACTCCGTGAGGGCGTTGCTTACGTGGTGTTCTGGAAGAACGGGAGAAGCTGGGGCGCAGAAGCGTTCTGGTTGGATCCGGGGTATTTTGAGGATTACGGTGGCGCCATTGAGGAGGATGATGCCAGAGAAATGCGGCAGATCATTAAAACAGATCCGAACGCAATCGTTGTGAACGGATTTGAGAGCTGCCCGTTTGATGGCGAAAGCACAGTCGAACATATGCTGGAACACATCCGATGGAGATATGAAGATCATCGCTGTCAGCTGTCTGATTTCTATGAGTTCCACAACAAAGCAGAAGATGAACTCGGAGCGCAGCCGATCATCACGGCAAAGCGGAAGAATGCGGAGCCGGAGCTGGAAGCCAAAGAACAGGAGTCCCCGCAGCCGATGGAAGCAAAGGAACTGGAACAATTGCAGGAGCTGACATCTACGGAGGACAAGCAGCGCATCTGTAGCGCACTGGCTCCGGTGCTGCGCCTGACGCGGAACCTGTATGACCTGGCATACCTGCATTACGATCCAGGGACCGAAACTGTCAAAGCTACGTTTCTGAATGGACACACCAAGACGGCAAACGTGGCACTGGATTCCGGAACCGCAATGATCCGGGATATCATCCAGCAGATTGTATAGCACGCAAGGAGGATACGAGATGAGACTGATTGACGCGGACGATCTGAAGGAACACATTCAGGAAGAATTCAGGCACAGGGCTCAGAATCAGGCCAGCGTGATTCAGTGGCTGATGGAAGACATTGACGCCCGGCCGACCATCCGGGCAATCGCAGCGCCGGAAGAGCTGGAATCCCATGAAGAAGCTTTTTGGAACATGATTCAATGTTGGTGGAAGGAGATTATGGAGGTACGAGATGGAAGAGCGTGAAGCAAGGGCTTTCCTGGAACGTTTCACGAAGGAAGAACTAATCAACGCGATCCTTTCGAAGAATGACCGCGGAAGGACGGCAAGATCATTCTGCTGGTCGCTGTATATCGACAAGTGGGACGAGTTGGAGAAGGCAGCGCGGGCGATTGGCATGTGTTAATAGACAAGCACAGAGAGTAAAGGTGTCCAACCAGTAGCACATACAATACAACGGGGGTGAAAAGATGAGAAGAAAAGATGAGAAATTAAAAGTCGTGCGTCACTTCATCATCGATGGGAAGGAGTATCTGGAATCTGAGATTTCCGAAGAGATGAAACAGAAGATCTATCGGGAACTGGCACGCCGGGCAATGGAATCTGTCGGATTCACAGCGGTAGAGAAGGAGGGGACTGCGTAAGCAGCCCCCTGCAGGAGAGACAAGCATATCTGAAGGAGGAAAGCGAAAGATGAAGTTGAAGATTGCAAGATTAGGAATCAAGCTGATCACGCTGGCAGCATTTGCGCAGGTGATCCTGGCCACCAGCTTATTTGAACAGCCGGACTGGGAACCGTCGTGGCTGGCGATGCAGGTCCCCATGTGGCTGGTCGGCCTGGCGTGGATCTACGTGTGGGGCACATCTGAGAGCTGCTAAAGCTCTCTGGTACGAAAGGAGGATACAATGGAAAACTTAGCGAAAGTAGAACTGATCGCTCAGCACCTGGAAGCGCGGGCTACAGGATGGACAAGCTCCGAGCAGAACCTGGACGCTCTGCTGGCGGCTGTTCAGGCAATCGAGCTGCAGGAATCCGGGGAGGAGATCAAGCGGATTGCGGCCGGGCTGAGACTGCCGAAGGTGAGCGCATGAAGAAGATAACGTATATCTGCGACCGATGTGGGAAAGAAATTGAGCATCCAGAAGAGCTTCGGGCTATTTATACGCATCCGAACTATTCTGAAGAAGATCATGTGCGCGAAGAAAGCATCCTGAATGATATGGATTTCTGCCCGGAGTGTATAGAGGACATAAAGGCCTTCACTATGAAGCCGCTGTTGGCTGCTCCGGAGGCGGCAGAGACTGCGAAGCCGAAAGGAAAGCCCGGAAGAAAGAAAATTGATAAGGAACTGGCGTGGCAGCTGTATATGCAGGGCGTAACGGTTCTGGACATCGCAAAGGAATTTGATGCGCAGCCATCCAGCATTCATACGCTGCTGTCAAAGATGCGGAAGGAACGCCTGGACGAAAACGGAAAGATTAAGGAGGAATACAGAGAAGATGAAGACGAAGGATTTGATGGAGTTTCTGAGACAGTTTGACCCGGATAGTGAGGTTAATTTCCTTGTTACCATGCTTAGCCAGAAAGTGCTGTTTAACCTGGATGAGATCAATACCAGCGCGGTTCGTAAGAAAGGCGCTCCGGATGTTCCGTTGTTTATGTTAGATGTAACGGAAGCGGTGAAGATGCCTGACAATATGGTTCAGTTCTGGAAAAGCAAGCTTGCGGAGGCGATGAGCGCGGAATGAGAACATTTACGGATTCGATTTTATTTGAAGACAGAAGCGAGATTGGTCATCTGATTGCAGTGCTGGAAGAGTGGCAAGAGGATCATCCGGATGACAGCAAGGAAAAGAGGGTGCAGGAGCTGATCAGTCGCCTGGATCGCATGAGTATGGAGTGGTAAATATGGCACAGAGAAATATATTTGAACCGGAGCTGATGGAAATTATGAGGCAGCGGGAATGGAATTATGAACGGGAGCAGGAGTGGAAGGAAAAAACCATGAATGAAATGCGAAGATTGAAGATGATTCTTTTGGCAAATTCCATGATTCTGCTGGCGATTGTTGTCCTTACAGCAATCGGCCAGAGATAGAGATTAACAGTGCGATCGTGGACAGAAGAAGTGAGAAGAAATCAATCCACTTATCTTCCAGGTAACGGAGGATTTCACGCCAGCGGAAATATTTCCAGGCGACGCCTTCGTGGGTGAGGATGTAGGCGGCATCAGCATCGGTTCCCTCGTACTTGATGATGTTGATGAAACCGATTTTGGCAAGATACACAATGTTTAACTTGAAACTCATATAGTTAATATTAAGCTTTTTTGCCAGTGCTTCTGTCTCGTCACCTACATTGAACAGTTTTGGAAATCCGTTTTCGTCCACCATTGCGCATAAGATCTTTCTTGAACTTTTATCCATGTTTCTGTCCTCCTATAGGGCAAGGATAGCAGACCAATGGAGAAATGTAAACAGGGAGGCTTCATATGAAGAAGAAAAAGAGCATAAGCGCAATCGTGCGCTACACAGATGCGTTTGTATTCCCTTCTGGCGTGTATGGCAATATCGAAGTGATGCGGGGGAAGAGCCTGGAGGAGATCCGGGAGCGGGCAGAGCAGACAGCGAAAGAAAACAATGTGAAAGTTGCCGCGATTGCGGAATAGGAGATAAGAACAATGAACAAAGCGATTATGATGGGACGCCTGACACGCGATCCGCTGATCCGTTACGGAGGGCAGGATAATCAGATGGTTATTGCCAGTTTTAGTCTGGCAGTTGATCGCAAGTATAAGAGCAAGAACAATGGCGATGTGGCAGAGACCGATTTCTTTAACTGCACCGCCTTCGGAAAGCTGGGAGAGTTTGCAGAGAAGTACCTGAAGCAGGGGACCAAGATCCTGGCAGTCGGCCACTTGCAGAATGACAGCTATACCAACCGGGACGGTAATAAGGTGTACAGCGTACAGATCATTCTGGAAGAGATTGAATTTGCGGAGCGCAAAAAGAGGCAGGAGGAGAACGCGGAGCCCCCGGCGTCCGGGGACGGTTTCATGCATGTGCCTGACGGCGTCAATGATATGGATCTGCCGTTCAACTGATGGAACTGATAGGACAGATTTTAGGAATCAGCGCAGATATGGTAACACAGAGATATCTGATTACGATAGCGGTGCCGGCGCTTCCGGAAATAGCGGAGCAGAGTCGGCGGTTGGCGGAAGGGAATGTGGCTGTACAGATTGGAAGATATCGGAAGCCGCGATCCCTGGATGCCAACGCATACCACTGGCTACTTTGTTCCCGCATTGCGGCGGCACTGGAGACGGACACGGATAGCGTACACTATGATCTGATGCTCCGGTATGGAACTCCGCGTATGCAGGAGGACGGGAACGCTTCTCTGATTCGGGCGCTGCCGCAGGTGAATCTGAGAAAGGAACAGATCTATGGCCGCTGGCTGCGGACAGAGGAAACGGAGGGACGCATTTATGATCACTATCTGGAGATTAAGCCGTCTCACGAATATGATTCTGCGGAGATGACGGCTCTGATCCGCGGGACCATTGAAGAGGCAGACGATCTTGGTATTGTGACCGATCCACAACGTGTCCGGGATCTGATGGAGGCGCTGCGTGAAAAATAAGAGAACGAAAGCCTGTGATATTTCTGCTTCCGTTCGGAAGATCATCAACCAGCGAGACCGCGGTTGTATTTTCTGCCTGGCGATGTACGAGCTTCCGCAGGGTTATTATCCGGAACTGTACCGGATGGAGATTATGCACTTTGTCTCACGAAGTTCCGGCGGACTGGGGATTCCGCAGAACCTCGCGAAGGGGTGCATCTATCATCACCGGATGCTGGATCAGAGCTCACGGCGGCAGGAGATGAAGCTGATATTCGAAACCTATCTGCGGAATCACTATCCGGACTGGGAGGAAAGCAGGCTGTATTATACACGGGAGGAACATAACTTTGGGAAAACTGAAACGGAAGGGACAGCACAAGTCCCTGCAGAGGATATGGAACATTGACACAGTATCAGCCAGAGAAGTGGCGGAGGTTGCTCAGAAGATCCGGGACGCGAAGCCACACACGAAGGTTTATATCATGACGGAGGACGAATTGAAGCAGGCGGCGCATGAGACGCATGATATGGTAGTGGAGAAGACGGCGCACGATTACCGGGAGATTACAGGCATCTGGATGCTAGCAGCGTTCTGCCTATATTTTTCCAGAAATGAGAAACTGGGCGCGCGGGCGATTGTGAACCGCCTGGAGAAGATCACAGACATTGCGCATGACATCGATACAACATATCAGTACATCCAGGATGTGCTTGTCCTGGTACATGAGGAGACGGGAGTGGATCTGCAATGATCAGGGTAACAATTCCTGGCCGCTTCGCCGGGATGAATGAATTCATAAGTGCGAACCGTACCGGAAAGGGCAACTGGAACAAAGCGAATACCATGAAGCAACAGGATCAGAGCACGCTGATTGCGTCTCTAAGACCTGTTCTCCGGCAGAAAGGCATAAGATATCCAATCTATATCAGATATCACTTCTATGAGCCGTCTGCGAGGCGTGACAAGGATAATATCTCCGGGTATTTCCACAAGATATTTCAGGATGCGCTTGTTGTGGGCGGATGGCTTCCAGATGACAGTTGGGATTATATTACCGGCTTTTCCGATGCGTTCTCTGTTGATAAGGAGAATCCGCATATTGAGATTGACATCGTGGAGGTGGGGGAACATGAGAGATGAGGATATACTTAAGTATATTCCGCGTGGAAGAAAAAACGCCAGGAGCCGGAATATCATAGCGAAAGAGGCAGGAGTCAGCGAGCGGGTATTCCGGGATATAGTGAACCGGCTGAATCGTCAGTCGGTCTATGACCTGATTATTGCGGACCAGAATCGAGGGGGATATTTTCTTCCGAAGTTTCCGGAAGATGAAGAGTACTGCAATACTTACATCAACCAGACCTTTAGCCGTGCGAATAAGGAGAAGACGAAGGCGCTGGCCATGAAACGTAAGCTGAAGAAGCAGATGGAGCGGCACAGAGAGATGCCGGGACAGATGATGCTGGATCTGGAGGAGAATGATGGCTGAAAGAAGAATGTTTACGAATACGATCACGTCCAGCTCTCGCTTCCTGAAGATGCCTTCCAGCACACAGGCGCTGTACTTCCATCTTGGAATGCAGGCGGATGATGACGGTGTTGTGGAAGCGTATTCGGTGATGCGTCTGACCGGGGCGGCCGAGGATGATCTGAGATTGCTGGCAGCGAAAGGCTTCGTTGTCGTGCTGAATGAAGATCTGGTAACTTACATCGTAGACTGGACAAAACATAACAAGATCCGATCTGACCGAAAAGTAGACAGCGTGTATAAGGATCTGCTGCAGCAGCGGGTACCGGATGTGAAGCTGATCGAGCCCAGGGAGAGAGCAGATCGGAAGAAAGATGAGGCGCTGGAAGAAGAAAAAAACTGTGGGACGTCCCAGGGACAACCGGGGGACGGCATAGGTAAGGATAGTATAGGTAAGGATAGTATAGGTAAGATTAATAATACAGGCGTGTGCGCGCGTGACGCGCAGCCTGTTGTGGTGATTGCATCATTGATGCTGAGAGACGGAACCAGATACGATGTGGCGGAGAACGACGCGGAACAGTACCGACAGCTCTATCCAGCCTTAGACATTGACAGAGAATTCCGTGAGATGGAGCAATGGTGTATGGATCACCCTTCCGGGAGGAAGACACGCGGAAGAGTCAGCTGTTTCATTGACAGCTGGCTGAACCGGAATCAGAAGCGGGCAGAGTCGGCCGCTATGCCGCCGCCGAAAAAGGCTTCCGGAAACCGGTTCCATAACTTTGATCAGCGCACGACTGACTACGACACATTACTGACACAAATGAAACAGGCAGGAGGATGAACACATGATGGAGGAACTGAAGCGTATGCGCCGGGAACGCGGCATTAGCCAGAAGGCGGCCGCAAAGAGGATCGGCGTCGGAATGAGTACATACAGCGCGTATGAGCGCGGATGCGGGGACTTGCCGAAGGAAAAAAAGACACACTGAGAAAATATTTCAGCAGTTTAGCGCCGAACGGCAGAAAGTGCCCACAGGAGCACAGCGACAGAATGCGGGCACTGGATGGGGCAGCCATTTGGCCGGAAACGATCGAAGCTGTAAGAAGACGCTATAGAGTCGGCCGGAAGTATAAGCTGCCGGTCCGGGCGATTAACGTTGTGCAGAGTGATGTTATCTCACTGCACAAAGAGTCGGTCACTCTGATTGGCGCGTACCGGCACGTAGCGGTATTCCAACGCTATAATGGCCTGAAGGAAAGTTATACCTGGCAGGAGCTGCTGCGGATGAATGTACGGGAGGCATAGGATGGAGCAGAACGAGATGGAACACGTGAACATAGACAGCGACATTGGGAAAACGCTGCGCAGATACCGCAGAGAGCGCGGACTGACACAGGAGGAGCTTGCCGTTGCGGTCAATATGGGCATGGCAACAATATCCGCATACGAGAACGGAAGGATCATGCCTACGCCGGATATCGTGAGCCAGCTGATGGCGGAGATGAGCAAGGAGCGCCCCACGTCCTGGGCGGATACCGGCTTCGGTCCCTGGCTGCAAGATGAGCTGAAGGTGAGAGGTATTTCGAATAACTGGCTTGCTGATCAGACAGGGATTGCGTTAAGCACAGTTGATCGATATATCAGCGGGAAATCACATCCTACGTTGCGTCTGGCCAATGAGATCGAGAAAGAGTTGCTCTGGTATGACGAAGACCCGGAAGCGCGACGGGTTGTAGGAACCAAAGCGAAGCGGTGGCGTAAAAAGAAGACTGTGGAAGGCGTTATTCCACGCCAGACAACCGCAGAGTTGGACGGTGCAGCTATATACCCACAGACGATCGCATCTGTGCGGAGGCGCCTGAACATTGGGCGAAAGGTGATGATCCCCGTGCGGGCGATTGACCAGGAAAATGGATGGCTTCCGACACCGAAACAGGAACAGGTCACAGTAACCGGGAATTATGCGTACGTCGCTGTCTTCCGGCGAAAGAACGGGATGCGGGAAAGCTATACCTGGCAGGAACTTGTCAAGATGGGAGTGTGAGAATATGCTGTATGAGATAATCGGCAAGGCGGCTATGCTGGAGCAGACCGCGGAAGAAGCCGCAGAGTTGGCTCAGGCCTGCTTGAAGCTGGCACGATACGAGCGCATGGAAAATCCGGTGTATAAGACGCTGGATCAGCTGAAAGCGGATCTGGTGGAG
>JAJEQR010000082.1 GCA_020687485.1 Hominifimenecus microfluidus
GTAACGGCATAACATCAAATAAAGAACCGTGGGACACACGGGGATAGCTCGCTTATGCTTGGCACATTGGTGCTATCAAACGAGAACCGACTGTTCGCACTATGCGAAAGGAAGCCCCACCTCTATAGGCGGAGGAGGATGTCACGATATACTGAGTTCAATACGAAATAAGGAAAAGAGGGTGATAACCTTGCCATCAAAAGACCTGATTGCAGAATGGATGTTCCAGGCTACCAAAGATTATTATATGAAAGAATCCGCATTCCCGGACGATACTGAGCTGGAAAGAATCGTGAATTGCGTTTACAATAAAATTGCGGCGGCCGATATCTGGATTCCTTACCAGGATCTGATGAAGCAATGCCTCTCCATGCGAGCCGATGTTAATCTGCAAGTGAAACACTCCCTGAACGAAGCATCAGGAAATCACCTTGATCTGGTCTGCTTTACCAATATGTGCATGATCCGGGATAATAAGGGAAATGTCCTCGCACTGGATAAAGTGAACGACAGTTATACCGGCACGACGTTTCCCGGCGGTCATGTGGAGCCCAATGAAACCTTTCACCAATCTGTCATCCGTGAAGTCTGGGAAGAAACCGGGCTGCAGATTAAGAATCCGAAGTTCAGCGGTCTGTATCACTGGCACAAGGACGGAATCCATCATGTGATTACGCTGTATCAGGCGGATACGTTCAGTGGAAGATTGATCAGTTCCGAAGAGGGGCAGGTATACTGGATTTCACTGGAGGAACTGAAGAAGCGGAAGCTTGCCGATGGCATGGAGTACGTGCTGCGTATGCTGGAATCCGGGAATATAGAGGAATGTTATCTGCGCCTTGAAAAAGACGGATATACTGGCAGTTTATATTAAAAGAACACCGGGGATATACACCATATGAAATTGTTACTCTATATCCCGCCGGACCTTTCAGCACGCCTGTATGGAGCCGCTTACGCTGAGCCTTCTGTCGCGGCACTTTTTCATCAGTCCGGATTACCTGAGTCACATTGTAAAAAAGGAGTATGGATTCTCTCCGATTGAGTACCTGCTGAACCGGAGAATCGGTGAATCCATACGCCTTCTGATGTCTACGAACTTTAATATTAAAACGATTTCTGAGATGGTCGGCTACCCGAATATCCATCACTACTCTACGGCTTTTAAAAAAAAGGTAGGAACTTCTCCTTCTTTTTATCGCAAGAGCCTGATCATGCACTCCACGCCGCAGAAGGGCGACGGGAAAATGCTGTAGCCCTCCCCGCTTTGCCCCCTGTTTTCACTCCGAAGCCTTAAAATTATAGATCGGCTTCAAAACTTCGATGACATCGACGGAATCTCTGATCACATCCAGGATATCATCCAATGACTTGTAGGCCATCGGGGCTTCATCCAGCGTGGATTCATTGACCGACGTGGTATATATGCCCTCCATGGTCTTCCGGTACGCTTCCAGATTCAGCGTTTCTCTTGCTTTCATGCGGGACATCAGCCGACCGGCGCCGTGAGGGGCGGAAAAGTTCCACTCCGGGTTGCCTTTGCCGCGGGCCAGCACGCTTCCATCGCGCATGTTAATCGGAATCAGAACAAGTTCGCCTGCATGCGCCGCAATGGAACCCTTGCGCAGAATCATTTCCTTCGTGTCAATATAGTTGTGAATCGTATGGAAGGAGGAACGCGCGGTCATTCCCGTTTTCTCCAGAATGATTTCCGCCATCCGCTCCCGGCTGCGCCGGGCAAATTGCTGGCAGATCTCAACATCATGAAGATAGTCCTCCAGATACGTTCCATACAGATAGCACAGATCCGCTGGCATGGTCGGCTCCTTTGCTTTCCACTCCGCTTCCAGAGACTTCAGCGCCGCCTGAATTTCTGACCTGCGTCCCTGCTCCTTGTAAGTGCGAATGATTTCATCCCGCTGCTCGAAATAATTGGCCTTTCCCAGGTTCAAATCCACCGCCAGCGCCTGATAGAGCTCTGCAACCTGCTTTCCCAGGTTGCGGCTACCAGAATGAATCACCAGATATTTATTCCCATCGGAGGCTACATCGATCTCGATAAAGTGATTGCCGCCGCCCAGTGTTCCCAGGCTTCGCTCCAAACGCTTTGTCTGCTTCAGACTCCGGTAGCAGGCCAGGCCGGTCAGGTCGAAGCGCTCCATGCGTCCTTCCCATACGCCTCTTCCGCTGGGAATCTCATGAACCGCCGCATCCACTCGCTCAAAATCAATATTCACCGGGCCAAGCTCGACCGTATACATCCCGCAGCCGATATCCACTCCGACAATGTTCGGAACAACCTTGTCATTAATCGTCATGGTAGTGCCGATGGTGCAGCCCTTTCCGGCATGAACATCCGGCATAATACGAATCTTTGACCCTTCCGTGAATTCATAATCGCACATCCGGCGAATCTGCTCGATCGCTTCCTCCTCAACAACTGCCGCATAGCAGACGGCTGTATTTACCTTTCCTTTGATCTCGAACATATCAACACTCCCTCCGTTCTGTACCCTTATTATACGAACAGATGGCTGATATTTCCCGGAAAAAAAGCTGCGAACTTATCGAAGTTCACAGCTTTTCTGAGCAAGCAGCTTCGCCCGGATCAGATTCACGAAGCTCTGTGGCTCCAGAACTTTGACATAAGGGCCAAAGGACAGGACACGAATCACAAGCTCGGCTTCATCGCTTTCATCATACTCCAGGGAAAGGATATATTTTCCATCTTCCGTGCGTTCCGCCCGCCGTTTGAAATGAGCGAAGTGAAGCATCGCCCGCTCCGGCGTGTTCCGCTCATCCACAATCCATAAGGTCAGACTCTTCCTGTGCTCCTCCCGCGGCGTCTCATGCCACAACGCCTCCGCATCATAATATTCGCAGTGCTCCACGCGCCCCAGATTGAAGCAGCGCAGCCTGCATCCGTCCACAATCACACGGATCTTGTCATCCTTGGAGGAATACTCAAAGCTTTTCGGGAAAAGCCGGGTGCTTACGCGCTTTCCATGCCGGTTGACCATGGTAATCTGCACCGGACGCCCGCTCTTCATAGCGGAAAGCAGCAACTGAAAATGCTGAATATAACTGGCATCCTCAAAAGGATCTCCGTCCGCATACTGATCATAGATCCGATAATCATCTCTCGTAAAAAGCGGCTCCACATCGTCAAGTTCAGGAATTTCCACTCCGAACAGCTTCACGTGCGGATCATCCGCGATTGCTTTCAGCCACTGCTTCTCCAGCAGAGTCAAAGGCATCGTCGGACGATGGCGCAGAACCGGAGACAAATCCGGGTTCAGCAGCGGCCACTTTCCGGATTTCAGCGCCGGAAGGATTGTAAGCGTGCTCTCCGAGAAGGCTTCCCTCTCAATGCAGTTCTGCAGTTCTTTTTCGGATGCCGGAGAATCAAAGGCCGTCTCCAGTACTCTGGCAACGGTATGGTAATAGACCGAATACAGCTCACTGAAAATCATGTCCGTCACCTCCGTCAATGCCATACATCCGGTACATTTCCTGGATATCCGCCTTCAATTCATTCTCCACTGTGCGGTTGGAGAAATTCAGCCGGGTAAGACGGCAGATGAACGTTCGAATCCATGGAACCATCTCCCTGGTGTCAAATACATCCGCCGTATACCTGTAATGAGAATCATCAAGCTTCTCGACATGACCGCACCGCTTCTCCCGCTCCAGGCGGCGCACAATGAACGACTCCTCCTTCTGAATTCGGATTTCAAATTCCACATGCTCCGTATGCTTCACATTCCATCCGCTGTTCACGCCCCACATATGACTTTCCGCGCGGTCAAGCACCTTTCGCAGAGACTCGAATTTCCCGCAGATCTCATCTTCAATCCGAACACTGGAGATATAGTCCAGACGATAGGAATTCAAGCGGTTTGCTTTCTCATGAAATGCCAGCAGATTCTGCCGCCCGTTCTGCGTGCTGATATAAATCCGAAGCGGAACTAGCTGGATGATCTGCACCGTGTCAAAATACTTTCCCAGGTTCTCAATGGTAATGTAGCGGTGTCCGCGGATCGCTGTGAAGAGGGTCGCCATCACATCGCTGTCCATCGCCTGCGTAATATAATGATGCTTGAAGGAAAACAGGTTCTCATGCGGCGGCTCTCTGTCCTGCAGGAAGGAACCGATCACACCGCACAGAGCGACCTCGCTGAAGAAATCTATGGCATCTGCCAGAGGTGCGATCTCCACATCCGGACTCCGCCTGTAAAGAGTCCTGCGCCCATCCTTCTCCATGCGAATGATGCCTTCTCCGGCATATTCCTTTAGCTTCTTTCGAAGTGTAGATTCATCGAATGTCATACGCGATACCAGAAGGATGTCAATTTCCTGAACCAGTTCTGCGAGGGTCTTCTTGATCTCTGGCGTACAGAGTACATCGAAAATCGCAAAATGCAGCGTAATATCGCCGTCCGTAAAACTCTTGGTTTTCCAGGCTTTGTAGAGCGGATTTCTGCGCGTCACACGGCTGTCCACGGACAAAGCTGCTGTTTTCCTTCCGGCATTCTGCTCGAATCGCATGTAATCGCCCAGCCAGCTTTCCATTCTCCGGCGTTCATCGTCATAGGAACGCGCACTTTTCTCCGTATATTCCTCCCGGCTCTTAAGGCCGTAAACATAGAATTCCCGCATGTAACTGCGGATGCGATTAAAATCCTTGATCAGTTCCTTATATGCCATTTCTTCTTTATTGCTCTGCCTTTACCAGTCTGATTCGGTCTGATTGCTTTCTCTTCTTCCCTTTGACGGCTTTCTCTTCTACTCTTCCCCGAATAATGGTGTGCTGAAATACCGCTCCGCCGTGTCCGGCAGGACGGTTACGACCGTTTTGCCCTTTCCGAGCCTCTCTGCCAACTTCAATGCGGCGGCCACGTTGGTTCCGCTGCTGATGCCGCACATCAGGCCTTCCTTCCGGGCCAGATCTTTGGAAGTCTGAATCGCCTCTTCATCCGTAACAATATAAATATCGTCATAGATATTCCGATCCAGGATATCCGGGATCAGACCGTCGCCGATTCCCATCTGCAGATGTGTGCCTACGCTTCCGCCGGACAAAATGGCAGCATTCTCCGGTTCCACAGCCCAGATCTCGATCTGCGGATTCGCTTTCTTCAGCACCTGACCGATGCCGGTGATGGTTCCTCCCGTGCCGATGCCGGAGCAGAAACCGTCGATCGGTCCATCAACAGCCGCCAAAATTTCTTCTGCCGTCTGATTTCTGTGGACTTCGGGATTGGCAGGATTCGTGAACTGCTGTGGCACATAGATATTGGGGTTCTCCGCCGCCATGCGAAGCGCTGTCTGAAGACATTCATCGATACAGGCTCCGATATCGCCGTCGTCATGAACCAGAACCACCTCCGCGCCGTAATGCTTCACGAGCAGGCGACGCTCTTCACTGACAGAATCCGGCATGATAATCACCGTCTTATATCCGCGAACTGCTCCGATCAGTGCAAGGCCAATGCCCTGATTACCACTGGTCGGCTCGACAATAATGGTGTCCTTGTGAATCCGACCGGCTTTTTCTCCGGCCTCAATCATATTTAACGCAGTTCTTGTCTTGATGGAACCGCCGACATTTAATCCTTCATACTTGACTAGCACGCGGGCATGTTCCGGATTCGACATCCGCCGCAGCTCGATCATCGGCGTATTTCCGACCACATCCAGCACATTTTGATATACCATAATTTTTCCTCCCGGGAAATTTTCTTCCCTGATGTATCTTATCCTATTCCGGTTTCTCTGTAACAGGAACCAGGCATTTTTATACGCGTTTTTGATTATATCATAGGGAATGTCATATTTCTACCGAAAAGTAACGATTCAGAGTTCCTGCAGAACGGCTTCTTTGGGAAAACAAGGAGAGTTTTCTATTGCTTTGCACTTTTTTCTAATTCCAACATGTACTTATCGAAATCTAACATAAACAATCTGTCCTGGATGACACGATGCTTTTCAATCGTGACATCAATGTAATCATCCGGCTTTTGCTTCAGTTGGGACAAAAGAATGTGTTCCAGAAATTTTGCCGATGCTGCTATCCTTCATGTTGCTGCCGAGAAGCGCACCCAGCACGGCACCGATCTGTGATTTTTCTTCGCCGCCGTTTCCCTTTTTAGTAAGGGAACAGGCCCTCACCCGTATATCCGAGAAGTAGGAAAAGTTGCACGAAAGGCAGCCTGATAGCACAGCGGCTTCTTAAAAATCCATATTGATTTTTCTGTCCGTCGTGCTATAATCGGTATATACCGAAAACAAAGGAGGATGTGCCCATGCCAAGACCGCCACGGTGCCGTCGGATTTGTGACGCACCACAAGTCGATACCTTCTGCCCCAACGGATGTGGGGATAGTGAGCCGATCCTGCTGACGCTGGACGAGTACGAAGTCATTCGGTTGGTTGACCTGGAGCAACAAACTCATGAGCAGTGTGCTGTGCAGATGGATATTTCCCGCTCTACCGTGCAGGAGATTTACGAAAGCGCACGGCGCAAGATCGCAGCGTGTCTTGTCCACGGGAAGCCGCTGCACATCACCGGGGGAAACTACCGCATCTGCGGAGGACAGGAGGCAGCCCACTGCGGCCGTTGGTGTCGGATGCAGAGAGCCAACACAGAAAAATCCAACAAAAAATGCAAAGGAGATTCCATTATGAAAATTGCAGTTACCTATGAAAACGGTCAAATTTTTCAGCATTTCGGCCACACCGAACAGTTCAAGCTTTATGAAGCTGCGGACGGAAAAGTCATCTATGCGGAAGTCATTGACACCAACGGCAGCGGTCACGGCGCACTGGCAGGCTTCCTGATGCAGCACGGTGTGGACACCTTGGTTTGCGGAGGCATCGGCGGCGGTGCGCAGGCAGCACTCGCCGAAGCAGGTATCAAGCTCTACGGCGGTGTCAGTGGGGACGCTGATGCGGCGGTGAGCGCATTGCTCAACGGTAGTTTGGGCTACGATCCCAATGTTCACTGTGACCACCATGACCATGAGCATAGCGAGGCTGGTCACACCTGCGGTGACCACGGCTGCGGTAAGCATAGCTGCCATTGATATGGAACGCACACTGACACAACTTCCGTTCTGGTCATCCTTGACCGAACGCGAAATGGACACGCTACGCCGAAGTGCCTTTGTCCGTCATTATGAAAAGGGTGCGTTCGTTCACAGCAGCGACAATGAATGTCTCGGAATGCTGTTTATTCTTTCCGGCGAGATCCGCACCTATCTTCTCTCCGAGGAAGGGCGGGAGGTAACGCTGTTCCGCCTGTATCCGGGCGAACTATGCGTGCTTTCCGCCTCCTGCGTGATCAGTCAGATCACCTTTGATACGCAAATGACTGCCGGAATGGATACGGACGTTCTGATTATCCCTGCAAATGCCATTGCTGCGCTCAAGGAGAAAAATCTCCATGTCCGCTGTTTTCTCTATGAACTGGCAACGAAACGGTTTTCTGATGTGATGTGGACGATGCAGCAGATTATGTTCAAGGGATTGGATCGGCGGCTGGCAGAATTTCTCCTTGCCGAAGCGGAGCGTACCGGCTCCGACACGATACGCATGACCCATGAGCAGATCGCCCAGCACATCAGCTCGGCGCGTGAGGCGGTGGCGCGGATGCTCAAAGTTTTCTTGGAGGACGGATTAGTGGAGCTGAAGCGTGGTGCAATCACGCTGCGGGATAAGAACAGACTAAATCGTCTAAAATAAAAAGAAATGTGACTTCTTCACAGAAGAAAATCATAGATTTGCTACAATAAAAGCAGAAAAACTGAAAGGAGTATCCACCATGAAAGAAACGAAATACGCAGGAACTCAAACCGAAAAAAACCTGATGGCTGCCTTTGCCGGTGAGTCCGAGGCACGCAACAAGTACACCTATTTTGCATCCAAGGCCAAGAAGGAAGGCTTCGAGCAGATCGCGGCGCTGTTCCTCAAAACCGCCGATAATGAGAAGGAACACGCCAAGCTGTGGTTCAAAGAATTGAACGGCATTGGCGACACCGCCGAAAACCTTCTCTCCGCCGCTGAGGGTGAGAACTACGAGTGGACGGATATGTACGACGGCTTCGCCAAAACTGCCGATGAGGAGGGCTTCCACGAGCTTGCCGAACGCTTCCGTCTGGTCGCCGCCATCGAAAAGCACCATGAGGAGCGCTACCGTGCCCTGCTGCACAATGTGGAGATGGCGGAGGTCTTTGCCAAGAGTGAGGTCAAGGTATGGGAGTGCCGCAACTGCGGTCACATTGTGATCGGTGAGAAAGCGCCGGAGGTCTGCCCTGCCTGCAATCATCCCCAGAGCTACTTTGAAATTCACGCGGAGAATTATTAAAGGAAGAAAAAGAGAATCATCATGGAGCAGAAGTTTTGCATTTGCAAGCATTGCGGTAACATCATTGCCAAGGTCAAGGACACGGGCGTTCCCGTTATCTGCTGCGGCGAACCGATGACCGAGATCGTTCCCGGCACCACCGACGCCGCCGCGGAGAAGCATGTTCCTGTCTGGACGCTGGAAAACGGCGTCGTCCATGTCAAGGTCGGCTCCGTGGAGCATCCCATGCTGCCGGAGCACTACATCGAGTGGGTGTCCCTCCACACCAAACAGAGCAATCAACGTAAAGAACTGCACCCCGGCGAAAAACCGGAGATCTGCTTCGCTCTCTGCGAGGACGATGAGGTCGAGGCGGTCTACGCCTATTGCAACCTCCATAGTCTGTGGAAAGCGTGATTCATCTTTCAAAAATCCGGTGCTTTTTTGAGCACCGGATTTTTTTATCAATGTGACCTCGTCACAGAAAAATTCTTTGTCCTGCGGTATGATAAAGCCACAATCAATAAACAAGAAAGAGGTGGCGAACATGAAAATCAAGCTCAATCCCAATCAGGAGATTGTCAACACCATCCGGGAAGGACTCGAGCGCACCGGAGGATACTGTCCCTGCCGCAGGGAGCGCACAGAGGCGACCAAATGTATGTGCCAGGAGTTTAAGGATCAAATTGCAGATCCGGGCTTCGAGGGATTCTGCCACTGTATGCTCTATTACAAATCCTTGCAGGATTAAGGGAGGAACGCTATGCTGTCAAAGAAACTGGCTGCCGTAGATCAGACGCGGTGCGTCGCCTGCGGCGTGTGTGAAAATACCTGTCCACTGGGAGCCGTCAAGGTGCGCCGCGGCTGCTACGCCGCTGTGGAGGCGGAGCGCTGCGTAGGCTGCGGCAAGTGCGCAAAGCTCTGTCCCATCGGCTGCATTGAAGTGAAAGTGAGGGCTGACGCATGAAAGCAAAGCATTGGTACGATTATCTGTGGGTATATGCCATCATCTATTTTGCACTTGGCTTTTTCAATATCCTGTTTGCATGGCTGGGCATGATCGATTTTCTTCTGCCGCTGTTCTTAGCCATCTTTGGCGGAAACAAATTCTTTTGCAACCACCTCTGCGGACGTGGACAACTGTTCAGCAAGCTGGGAACTGACCTTAAATGCTCCCGCTGTAAGCCAACGCCGCGTTGGATGTCCTCCAAGTGGTTCCGTTACGGCTTTTTGCTCTTTTTCCTGACGATGTTCGGCAACATGATGTTCCAGACATATCTGGTCGCTGCGGGTGCTGCGTCCCTGCGGGAGGCCATTAAGCTGTTCTGGACATTCCGTGTGCCGTGGAGCTGGACTTATACAGGCGGTACAGTCGCTGATTGGGTGGCACAGTTCAGCTTCGGCTTTTATAGCCTCATGCTGACCTCTCTGCTGCTGGGTCTGATCGTTATGGTGCTCTACAAGCCCCGCACATGGTGTGCATTTTGCCCGATGGGAACGATGACGCAGGGTATTTGCAAACTGAAAAACAAAGAATTATAAAAGATCAACGAAAGGAGTCATTCTCATGACTGAACTGAAAATTACTGCTGCGAATTTTGAAAACGAGGTACTGCGTTCCAACAAACCCGTTTTGCTGGATTTCTATGCGGACTGGTGCGGACCGTGCAAAATGCTCGCTCCCATGCTCCACGAGATCGCTGAGGAAAACGCCGGTACCCTCAAGGTGGGCAAGGTCAATGTGGATGAGCAGATGGAACTGGCAATGCGTTTTCAGGTGTCCAGTATCCCGATGTTAGTTGTGTTCAAGGATGGAAAAGCCGTTGCCAAATCGGTCGGCTATCGGCCTAAGTCGGAGATCGTCGCAATGGTGGAGGGTGCAAGATGAAAGTTGTGATCGTAGGCGGTGTGGCGGGCGGTGCTTCTGCCGCCGCCCGCATCCGCCGTTTGGATGAACACGCGCAGATCATAATGATCGAGCGTAGCGGTTATGTATCCTACGCCAACTGCGGCCTGCCGTATTATGTGGGTGGTGTAATCAAGGAGCAAGAAGAACTGACACTGCAAACCCCGGGAAGCTTCTGGGACCGCTTTCGCATTGATGTACGAGTACGGCAGGAAGTAACTGCGATCAATCCTGCAGAGAAAACCGTCACCGTCCACGCACTGGATAGCGGGAAGATCTATCCGGAAACCTATGACAAACTGCTTCTTGCCCCCGGCGCAAAGCCGACAGTTCCTGCACTTTCCGGCGTCAGCAGTGAGCGTGTTTTCACGCTGCGCACCGTGGAGGATACCCTCCGCATTAGGCACTTTGTAGAGGATCAGAAGCCGAAAAACGCTGTTTTGGCTGGCGGTGGCTTTATCGGTCTGGAAATGGCGGAAAACCTTGTGGAGATGGGCGTTTCCGTCACCATCATTCAGCGTCCCAAGCAGCTATTAGCGCCGCTGGATGCAGATATGGCGAGCTTTGTCCATGCGGAAATGCGCAGACACGGCGTAGTTCTGCGATTGGGTGAAACCGTCACCGGGTTCCAACAGGACGGAGATTCCGTGCTGACCCTGTTGGAGGAAAGTGAGCCGCTGCATTCGGATATGGTGCTGCTGGCCATCGGTGTTACCCCGGATACGCATTTGGCAAAAGAAGCCGGGCTCAGGCTTGGTATTCGTGGCAGCATTGCTGTCAACGAGCGGATGGAAACCTCCGTGCCGGACATCTATGCTGTGGGCGATGCCGTAGAGGTCACCCATTTCGTGACCGGGCAGAAAGCGTTGATCTCGCTGGCGGGGCCTGCCAACAAGCAGGGACGAATTGCTGCTGACAATATCTGCGGCGGAAGCAGCCGCTTTCACGGCTCTCAGGGTTCGTCTGTTCTGAAACTGTTTGGTTTGACAGCGGCCTCTACGGGGATCAATGAAAAGACGGCGCAGGCAGCAGGGATCGCTTACGACAAAGTTGTACTTTTCCCGGCATCCCACGCTACCTATTATCCCGGCGCACAGTCTATAGCAATGAAGGTACTGTATGAAAAGGAAAGCCTGCGGCTGCTCGGTGCGCAGATTGTTGGCAGCGACGGCGTGGACAAGCGCATTGATGTACTGGCAACGGCCATTCGCGCAAAAATGACAGCTTTGGAACTGACGGAGCTTGACCTTTCCTATGCGCCGCCCTATTCCTCTGCCAAAGACCCGGTCAATATGGCAGGATTTATGATTGAGGATTTGGAGCGCGGAAAAGTGCGGCAGTTTCATTGGAATGATGTCGAAGGCTTACCACGCGATGGCAGCATTACACTGTTGGATGTCCGTACGGAAGGCGAATATCGGCGTGGACACTTGAATGGATTCCGCAATATTCCACTGGACGATCTGCGGAAGCACTTGGACGAGTTAGAGCGGGGTAAGCCTGTTTATGTGAATTGCCAGACAGGACTTCGCAGTTATCTGGCCTGCCGACTTTTGATGCAGTACGGTCTCACCTGTGCCCATCTCTCCGGTGGATACAGCTTTTATCAGGTTGTAACACAAGAGCGGCAGACAGCGCAGAGCGCCTCTCCCTGCGGAATGGAGAGACTATGAGCGAAAATATATTTGGTTTGACGGTTGCGACAGATAAAGGCTTGGATGATCTGCAATGCCAGCGCCTTTTAAGTGAAAATCGCAGGTATCAGGAAGTCATGCTGTAATACCGCTGCGCACTGAAAGCACTTGAAAGCAGGTTGGAAATTCTGAACGAAGAGTTTTCATTACAGCATGACCGCAATCCGATAGAAAGTGGTCCTATGTCAAGATTTAGTACAAGTTAAAATGAAAAAATTCTCCCCATTTTAACCTGCCAGAAGCTCCGCCTCAGTGTGCGTTCTTTTATACACTCGTTCGAATTCGTTTGGCGACATATAGTTGCAATGGCTATGAATTCGTTTCGTATT
>JAJEQR010000083.1 GCA_020687485.1 Hominifimenecus microfluidus
AGTACGATCATGAAGCCGTAGTCATCAGCAACCTGCCACCAGCTGGTAGCATCGAAGAATACGCGGTCGGTCTGGGTGTTGCCTGCCATTACGTATACGGTAGGGATGTTCTCCTGATTGCGGATGCTTTCGGGAACATATACCATGTACTCACGCTTGTAGCCATCCAGATCCATCTCGTAGAACTCTACGCCCAGCTCGTCATAATCGGGTCTCAGCATCAGTGCGTTGCCGTTTGCCCAGTTATTCTCATAGCGGGTGTACTCGGACATGAAGTCGTAAGCTGCGTTGGTGAAGTCTGCGGAATATACATTATCCACATCGCCAACCATAACCTTGGACTCTACGCCCTTCGTGTAGGAGGTCATCAGGATCTCGTCCTTCTGCGTGTAAACGGTGTTGCTGCCGTCAGCCTTGCCGTCATCGGTCTTGCTGGCGTTCTTCCAATAATCAACAACAGCCGCATTGCCTCCGTTTACTTCCCATACAGGAACCGGAATGTCGCCCTTCAGGATATCGGTCTGCGCATCGTTAACGGTGGCAGCCGTCTTCGTCATGAAGTCTGCCGTGATATCGTCAGCATCTGCGAATACGCCGCTGATGAATGCGGTAGGCTTGGACATTACGTATGCCTGCAGAGCTGCGCCGCCCTCGCCGTAACCTACGGCATAGGAGGTGCTGTAGTTGCTGTACCATTTTCTGGTGTTGTAAGCTGCCATTGCTGCTGCAATGTAAGCCTGCTCTTCCTCAACGGTACCCCAGCCTTCTTCACCGGGCTCCAGAACGAACAGACCTTCCTGTCTCTCGTTCATCAGATCGATCCAGCCGGTCTGCTCCAGGAAACGGTAGGTGTCAACGCCTTCCGGAACGTTGATGATGGTCATGTAAGTACGAACCGGTGCGCCGTCCGCGATGTACAGCTTCACGGTTCTGGTGGTATCGCCTACCTGAATCTCCTGATTCAGATAGCCGGTCAGCGGCAGGTGGTTGCCGCGGGTGATATCGATCGTAGGAACGTTCTCCTCGGTCAGAGTCACTGCCTCAACCTTAGCCTTGTTGTCGCCTCTGCTCAGAGCCCACTCGCTGACACTCTCACCGTATACGGTATAAGCAAAGCTTCTTACACCTTCATCCGCCGTCGTGTTCCAGTTCGTGGTTGCCTCGCTCAGATAGTACTGAGAACCAGCTGCCAGGCTGCCGCCATCCTCATATACGTCTGTGTAGGGGCTGGTGATGTAGTTGCTTGTAACTACCTTGGTTACGGAGTGGTCATTTACGCCCCACTCAGCGAACTTGTAATCCTTGAAGCCGGAGATTCTCAGGTTGTCTGCGATCCATTCATCGCTCCAGCCTGCTGCTTCGTAGTAAGGAATCAAATTCTTGTAAGCGTCTACGCTGTAATGAGGGGGTGCCAGAGGATCCTTCTCACCGTTGAAGAACCAGATGGCTACGCCCTGCTCAGCAATACGCTGTACGTCTTCCTTCGACCAGGTGCTTTGCTCGCTGAACAGACCATTCGGGCCGTCTGCGAACCAGCCGTTGTAATCCAGGAATACATCTACCAGGTCGGTAAAGTCTCTTACGCACTGAGAAGAGATACCGGTACCGTTGGAGTTTGCACTCAGGATAACCTTGGTGATATTGTAATTTTCTTCAAAATACTTGATGGTGTTCGCAACATCTACCGCTGCGGACTTGTTCTTATCGGAATGTACATCCGGGCTGGCTACGATTACTTCACCGGTCTCCGCCCAGTTGCTGACTGCTTCATCATAAGTAACATTGGTGCCCAGGTTGTTGCTGTCTACCTGACCATCACCGATCGCGTGAGATGCGCCATCCCATGCTTCCCAATAGGAAGTACCGTTACCGGTTACGTACAGAACCAGGGCCATGCCCTCTTCTTCATTATAAGTATCCGGAACATAGTAGTGAACGGCTACCTTGCCGTCCTGTGCTTCATAGCGAGTGGCATCCTCTTCGTCTGCAGCATCCACATAAGTGATGCTGAAATCGTCGTAGATGTCGTTGTCCTGCTCCTGCCATACAGTACCCGGCAGCATATTGCCGTAGGTATCGGTAGAAGCAATACCAGTCTCCATCGTTGCGCTCGCACCTAAGCCAACAACGAGATCCAGGTTTTCACGGGTAAAGTACTGATAGTCCTTGCCGTCGCCATCGCCTTTGCCCTTGATGCTGTAATTGCCGTCTGCATCCTCGGCAACTGCCCATACGGACGTACACATCATACCGAAGGCCTTATTGCCTGCAGGCCCCTGAGTAAAGTTAATGGTTACGGTAAAGCCATCGACATCGATGCTCTCGATTGCGCCCTTCTCGCCGGCCTCCTCATACTGACCGTCTACAAATGCGCGATCCCATACCTTGTAGTTCGCAGCATTGGCCGCACCAGTCATATTGGTGCCGTCCTTAAACTGGATCTCAATACGGGAAAGTCGAAGTCCGTAGAAGTTGTATCCGGTGAATGCCTGGATGCTCTCTACGTCTTCATTGGTAAATACAGAATTGGCTGCGTACAGATCTACGGTCTCGTCAGTGATTTCATCCGCGACCTCTTCCTCCGGAGCAGCTTCTTCTGCGGGTGCGGCTTCAGGAGCTTCCGCTTCCTGTTCCGCGACAGCCTGAGCTGTCTCGTCTTCCAGTGCCGATGCATAGACGGTCTTGCTTGCCGGCGTAATCATAGTGACTACCATTGCCATGGAAAGCAGTCCGGCCATCGATTTTCTCAGCGCCAGATGTCTGGTTCTCTTAGAAGACATATCCGTTCCTCCTCTTTCTTTTTTTCACTCGCACAGCCCTGGTGCATGGGCTGTACCATAATTCTCATGTTAGTACATTATTTTGAATTTCTCAAGTGATACTTCTTATAATTGTTCATCTTTTTTAATAAATCACAAGAAATCAGGGGGTTTTCTCCATTTTTGTTCATTGGTTTAAATTTTGTACATTTATGCTGAATTCACCATTTTTAACGCGCATAAAGAAAGAGCAGCCCCGAAGGACTGCCCTCTCTTTCAGAAATTTGAATCAATGATTCCATTTTTTACATCTGATCACTGGCCACTTACTTGTCGATTCCGTAGGATACGCAAAGCTTTGCGTACTCACTGGAGCCGATGAATCCATCCAGAACGGAAGCACGATCATTGCTCTTAGCAAGAACGTTCATCCAGTTTGCCAGACCCTGAGCATCGGGCTCACGGTTCAGGAATGTACGATAGCAGCGAGTTACAAATTCCTTATTGTCAAGCTTCAGGTTCTGGAACTCATCACTGAAGAAGAATCCCTTCGCTGCTTCACCGCCGCCGATCTTACGGCTGTGCAGCAGATCTGCCCATGCCTTCAGACCCTTCTTATCGTAGCTTCTGCCCAGGCACTTGGTGTACAGGCGTGCTGCAAATGCTTCTGCAGCTGTCGTAAAGATACCATACTCACCGCAGATTCCGATGAACTCGTTGGAATGAATGAATCCTTCCACGATCTCTTCACGGGTAGCAAGCTTGCTGTCAAGCTGATCAACCCATGCCTTCTTGCCGGCTGCATCGGACTTACGATTCAGCAGAGTGTTGTAGAGCATCTCTACAAATGCGTCGTTGCTGGTGTTCTTCTTCGTGTACTCGTCGCTGAAGATGAAGCCCTTGGCAACTTCTTCACCACCGTTGGTGCCGTTCTTCAGAACATTCACCCAAGCGTCCAGACCCTTCTGATCCGGAGTTCTGCCGAGAACGTTCTCGTACAGACGGGTTACAAAGCCTTCCACACCGGTAGGAGCTACAGGCTCCTCTGCGTCAATTGCCTTGCCTTCGTAGTAACGGGTTCCATCAACCTTCGTCCACTTGGAGAACCAGTTCTCCCAGATCATACGGTCCTCGGAAGGAATGCAGTTATGATTTCTTCCTGCGGTCTGCGTGTAAGAGTACAGAGGGATACCCGCCTCGTTGGACCAGGTGTAGGTGGTGTAACGGCCGTCCACGGTCTTTACATTGTCATCCAGAGTACCCAGATCGTTACGATTCAGATAGTAGTTAATGGTGTTCTTCAGGCTGAAGCCGGAAGTTACATCCTTGTTGAAATCCCAGTCAAAGATATCGTACTGGCCAGCGAACAGCCATACCGGTACCTTATCGGTCTTCGCGTTCTCATCTACTGCCACGCTCAGAGTGCCGGAAGTAGAACCGAATGCTGCGAAGTAATCGGACATGTAAACCGCGCAGAAGTTGGTCCACATGGAACCGAAGGACTGACCGGTTACATAACGGCGGGTCGTATCGGTGGAGTAGTTCTGATCTACTTCAGCGATGACATTCTTCAGGAATGCTACGTCATCAGAGATTGCGGTAGCACTGCCCTGCTGATATCCAGTGATGTTCCAGGTCAGATCTACAGCACTGTTGAACTGCTCACAGGGCAGTACGATCATGAAGCCGTAGTCATCAGCAACCTGCCACCAGCTGGTAGCATCGAAGAATACGCGGTCGGTCTGGGTATTGCCAGCCATTACGTATACGGTAGGGATGTTCTCCTGATCGCGGATGCTTTCGGGAACATATACCATGTACTCACGCTTGTAGCCATCCAGATCCATCTCGTAGAACTCTACACCCAGCTCGTCATAATCGGGTCTCAGCATCAGTGCGTTGCCGTTTGCCCAGTTATTCTCATAACGAGTGTACTCGGACATGAAGTTGTAAGCTGCCTTCGTGAAATCTGCAGAGTAAACATTCTCAACATCATCCTGTACCATAACCTTGGATACTACACCCTTGGTGTAAGATGTCATCAGGATTTCCTCTGCCTGCTTGTAAACGGTAATTCCGTCCTTGGTCTCCGGAGTCTTGCCAACCTTGCTGGCGTTCTTCCAGTAATCAACAACCTTATCATTAGAACCATTTACTTCCCATACAGGAACCGGAATGTCACCCTTCTTGATGTCCGTCTGAGCGTCATTTACCGTAGCGGCAGTTGCCGTCAGGTATGCATCCGGAATATCGGAAGCATCTGCGAATACAGCACTGATGAATGCGGTAGGCTTGGACATTACGTATGCCTGCAGAGCGGAACCGCCTTCGCCGTAACCTACGGCATAGGAGGTACTGTAGTTGCTGTACCACTTTCTGGTGTTGTAAGCCTTCATTGCCTCCGCAATGTAAGCCTGCTCTTCCTCAGCAGTACCCCATCCGTCTTCACCGGGTTCCAGAACAAAGAGACCTTCATGTCTCTCGTTCATCAGATCGATCCATCCATTATCCTTCAGGAACTTGTACGTATCTACACCGTCAGGTACGTTGATGATGGTCATGTAGGTACGAACCGGAGCTCCATCTGCGATGTACAGCTTCACGGTTCTGGTAGTCTCTCCAACCTTAATCTCCTGATTCAGGTATCCGGTCAGAGGCAGCTTGTTGCCGCGGGTAACATCAATCTTCGGAACATTTTCTTCCGTCAGATCGGTTGCAACAGTTTCAGGATTCTGTTTCTCGATCTCTACAAGATCATCTTCTGCGAATGCGGACTCACTGTAGTAACGTGCAGTTACATAACCGTTCTCGTCGGTCGTGTAGCTGTAGTGCTTCATGAAGTTCCACAGCAGAGGCATTTCTGCCGGGTAGCAGTTGTGAACACGCATCTGCGTCTGTCCCCACTGTACCATCGGGATACCCTGATGGTTCTCCCAGGTGTATACGTGGTAACGGCCGTCTTCTACTGCGCTCGTCCAGCTGTTGATATCGGTATCCAGACCGTTTGCCTTAAACAGGTACTCGATCCAGCCCTGCAGAGTCGTGGAACCCCACAGATCCGGAAGCAGGTTGCCCAGATCGGACTGACCGGTCTGCAGATAGGTCGGGATGTACTCGCCAACACCTTCACTTGCTACTGCAAAGGAGGTGGAAGCTGCTGCTGCGTAGAACTCCGGATGCTGACGAACGAACGTCTGCGTTGCACTGGAGCCTGCGGACTGACCGGAACCGTAGATGCGGTTCGTGTCAACCTTTACATAATCTTCGCTGATCTGCTGCTCTAACAGTGCGCGAAGCGTGTAGTAGCACAGATCCTGGTTTGCATGGCTTACAGATACAGAGTTGTTGCTGTAGGTCTCGCAAACAAATGCAAGTACGATACCCTCTTCATCGGCGATCTTCCACCACATGGTAGAATCCATGAAGATACGATCGGTCTGGCTGTTGCCAGGGTAGATTACGATTGCGGGAGCACCATTCTCGCCGGCCTTTTCCTTAGCGGAATCCGGAACGTAGAAGATGTACTCACGGGGATCGTTCTCGCCATCGGGTGTTCTGGTGCCATTCAGGCCGCCATTGTCCGCGAAGGATGCAATACCTACGATTACGGTACCGCTGCCTGCTGCGTTCTCAGCTGCCTCAACCTTAACTGCTGAGGAAGCCCAAAGCTCTGCTTCGCCCTTCTCGCCGCCGGTCATCTTGAAGGTCAGAGTCTCACGATCATCAGCTGCCAGGTTCTTCGCTGCCTGCTGAGCTGCTACGGTTGCTGCCGTGTAGTCCAGACGATAGCCAAGAGCGTTGCTGTATGCGAACGTGTTGTCGTAACGGGTGTAGATGGACATCCAGCTGTAGATATCCTCTGCAGTAACCGCGCCATCATTGCTTACCTTAACCTGAGCGATACCGTACTTCGTATCCGGCTGCTCCTTCCGCAGAGTTGCGTTTGCATACTCGGTCTGAAGAGCGGTGGACTTGATGCTCTGACGATATACACCTGCTTCGGTCGTTGCGATTGCATCATTTGCCTGCTTCCAGTAGGTAATGCTGTAATCGTTCTCATCATAGCCAATGAACCAGGTCGGAACCGGTACATCAGACTTCTTCATTCTCTCGCTGATACCCAGAGCGGCAAGAACAGAATCAAAGTTCTTGATCTCTCCGTCGTATCCGCTGGTGTTGGTGCCATCGTATTCCTTTGCTCCGGTTGCATCCAGATAGCTGCGGCCTGCGCCGGTGCCATCGATATAAACCTGGCTGATAACATAGATCGGCCACTCAGCTGCCCATGCTTCCAGAGGTGCTGCGGATGCACCATAGCCAACCAGGTAGAACTCACCGTATACGGAGAATACAGGAACGTTGTTCGCATTGCGTCCACTTCTTGCAAAGCTCATCGCTGCATTTACATAATCCTGCTCTTCTTCACGGGTGCCCCACTGGCCGTCTGCAGGCTCAAGAACGATCAGGCCTTCGCCCTTGGCATCCGCCAGGTCAAACCAGCCGTTCTCTTCCAGGAACTTGGTCGTGCTGCTTACACCGTCCGGAACTGCAACAACAGTAAAGTAGGAGCGGATGGAAGCTTCTTCGGAGATATAAACCTTAACGGTACGTCCCTCTTCGCCGATTGCCTTGGTGAAGTAACCGGTCAGAGGAAGCTGTGCTGCCTGGCTGAAGTCGTAAGGAAGCTCGGTGATCGCATCCAGATCTTTAAGTTCTTTAACGTCCTCTGCAGGGTACTGATTTACCAGAACGGATTCGCCGTTGCCAACGCCGTCTGCCCAGTAAGCAACGGTGCTGTCATCAACCTTCTGCCACTTGCTGTACCACTTGGTCCACAGCTCGTCCAGATCGGTCGGGATCAGGTTATGGCCGCGGCCATAGCACTGGCTCCAGTTGAAGATCGGAGTGCCGTCTGCCAGAGACCAGGTGTAGGTCTTGTAGCGATTTGCAGTTGCGGTCGGGTTGATAATCAGGCTGATCGGAGTGTTCTCCGGAACCAGGCTTGCGCCGATACCGTCAACCACCGTGTAGTTGTTCTCATCGGTCAGCTCGTCCAGAGTCATGCCAAGCAGACGATTTGCCCAGTAAGACTGCGTATCGGTCGTCCATGCGTACTGGGTCTTCTGAGAACCTGTCCACTCACCAGCGCCAATCGCGCCAAGCTTCATCGGCCAATAGTCATACTCTCCATAGATTGCATACATGGGAACGATCTTATCGGAGCCGTCAGCCTGAGCTACGGTATGGATACCGGAGGTCATACCGAAAGCTGCGAACAGATCAACAACCTTCTTGCTCTGTGCCATGGTGTTAGCTACAGAACCGCCGCCTGCGGACTGGCCGTAAGCATATACGCGGGACTCGTCCATGGTAACGCCCATCTCTTCACAGTCAGCCTTCACCATCTCATACAGATCAGCCATGTAATCTGCATTGCTGGTTACGTCGAAGGTAACTGCGATGAATCCGTACTTGTCAGCAGCTTCCTTGATGTCAGTTGCTTCCATGAATACGAATGCAGTCTGGCCTGCGCCGTGGTTAGCGAATACGACGGGAGCCGGACCATCCATTTTCTTCACGCTGTCAGGAACATATACCAGGTAGCTGCGAACGGTGCCGTTCCACTCGTGATCAACCGCTTTCAGGTTGCCACTCTCGATGGCATCGTTGTAATCCAGACGCTTGGTAATGAAATGTCCGTATACAGAGTTGTTGTCGTAACCACTATAATAGGTAAGGAAATCGTAGATGCTCTCAGTTGTTGCAGAGCCGTATACGTCTTCTGCGTTCTCCTGAACCGCTACCTGCGTCTGAATGTCGCTGAAGGAAGTAGCGATCGCATCGGAATCCTCACTCTGCCAGTAGATGGTGCCGTAGCTTGCATCTGCAGTGCCATCTGCTACACAGTCATTAGCATCCTTCCAGTAGTTCACAATGGACTCACTGGTGTTGCCGATAAACCAGGTCGGAATCGGGATATCCTTATAGGACTGAGCAGCGAAAGTTCTCTTCTGAGTGATTTCGTTGCCGTCCTTATCCTTATAACCGTCAAAGTTCATGTTGTTCGGCTGAGGAGTCTGGCCAACCTGCGTATCACCAGCTTCCTTCAGAAGTGCGTCATACGCTGCGTCTGCCTGTGCATTTACATATACCTGGCTGATCATCTTCAGAGGGTTCTGAGCAGCCCAGAGCTGAAGCGCCGGAGCACCTTCGCCGTAGCCTACCAGATAATCATAGGTAAATGCGGAATAGTACTTACCATTGCTGGCAAGAGTACCCATAGCGGCATTCACATAAGCCATCTCATCTTCCACATTGCCCCAGGTTCCGTTCTCCGGCTTCATGATCAGCAGGCAGGCGCTATCCTGATCTGCCGTCTCGAACCAGTTCGCGTTCTCCAGGAACTGCGTGCTGTTTACACCGTTCGGAAGCGTCATGCAGATCCAGTACTCTCTCTGACGTGCGCCGTCCGGAATGTAAAGCTCTACCTCACGGGTCGTCTCGCCTACCTTTACCTGATAAGTGAAGTAACCGTTGCGCTTCTGATAAGAGCCGATGCTTGCCGGAGCTGCTGCGGACTCTTCGATCGGGGTTGCGGTATGACCTTCGCTGTGGTCGCCCAGAGCCCAATCCTTCACGCTCTCAGGGTATACAGTGTAAGCAAACTGCTTCACATCGTCTCTAGTCGCATCGCTCATGTAATAGTTGTCGCCTGCATTCAGCAGTCCGCCGTCTTCATACACATCACGGTAAGGGCTGGTGATATAGTTGCTGGCAACTACCTTGGTTACAGAGTGATCGTTTACGCCCCACTCAACAAACTTGTAATCCTTAAATCCGGAGATTCTCAGGTTGTCCGCGATCCACTCATCGCTCCAGCCTGCCGCCTGATAATAAGGAATCAGCTGTTTGTATGCGTTAACCGTGAACTGAGGATTCGCCAGCGGGTCCTTCTCACCGTTGAAGAACCAGATTGCAACCCCCTCGTCTGCGATATGCTGTACAGACTCTTCCGGCCAGGTTGCCTTCTGTCTGTCAGAGCTGAAGATCTGATTCGGACCATCGCCGAACCAGCCGTTGTAGTTCAGGAATACGTCAACCAGCTCGGTATAATCTCTTACGCACTGAGAGGTAATGCCGGTACCATTGGAGTTACCGCTCAGAATAACCTTGCTGATATTATAATTTTCCTGGAAATATTTGATTGTGTTCGCAACATCCGTTGCTGCGGATTTGTTTTTATCCGAATGAACATCCGGGCTGGCTACGATCACTTCACCGGTCTCCGCCCACTGGCTGACCGCTTCATCATAGCTTACGTTTGTACCCAGGTTGTTGCTGATAACCTTGCCGTCACCGATCTTATGAGAATCGCCATCCCATGCTTCCCAGTAGGAAGTACCGTTACCGGTTACATACAGAACCAGCGGCATACCCTCATCGGCATCATAGCTGTCCGGTACATAATAATGAACCGGAACCCTGCCGTCCTGTGCTTCAAAGCGGGTCGCATCCTCTTCGTCCGCCGCATCTACCCAGGTCAGATTGAACTCATCATAGATTCCATTGTCCTGCTCCTGCCATACGGTACCTGCCAGCATATGTCCGAAAGTATCTGTAGAAGCAATACCCTCTTCCTGCGTAGCTGCCTGACCAAGGCCAAGAACCAGATCCAGATTCTCACGAGTGAAGTACTGATAATCCTTACCATCGCCCTGCCCCTTGCTCTTGATCTCATAGGTTCCTTCTGAAGTCTCTGCAACTGCCCACAGGCTGGTGCACATCATACCGAAAGCTTCGTTGCCTGCCGGGTTCTGTGAGAAGTTCAATGTTACCGTAAAGCCCTCGACATCAACGCTATCGATGGCTCCCTTGGCGCCTGCCTCTTCGAACTCACCCTTCTGGAATGCGCGATCCCATACCTTGTAGTTCTCCGCATTTCCAGCGCCGGTCATGTTCGTACCGTTCCTGAACTGAATCACGATGCGATTCAGGCGCAGTCCGTAGAAGTTGTAGTCAGTAAATGCCTGGATGCTCTCAACATCCTCATTCTTAAATACCGACTGTGCTGCATAGAGATCTACGGTCTCGCCAGTAATCTCCTCTGCAACTGCCTCTTCAGGAACTGCTTCTTCCGCAGCCTCTGCCGGAGCTTCTTCCTCCGCTACAGGTTCTGCTTCCGGGGTCTCGGAATCGGAAGGTTCCGCTACCTGTTCCAGAACAGCTTTCGCTGTTTCTTCATCCAATGCCGACGCATAGGCATTTCCGCTTGCCGGTGTAACAATGGTAACTACCATTGCCATGGACAGCAGTCCTGCCATCGTCTTCCGAAGCATCAGATGTCGGTTTCTTTTAGAAGACATATATTCTCCTCCTTTTCTTTTAGGGACGCCAAAAAACGCCAGGCGACCCGTCTGTAGTTCTATCCTAACAGAATCTTATGAAAAGGCAATTGATAGTTTTTGGTTTGTACAGTTTTTCCACTTACTTTTATTAATGTGTTTTGATAAAGACTAATATTGTTTATCGGCTTAATTTTTGTGCATCTACTCTCTTCTTACTTCTTCGCTGCACTATTTTTTCGACAAAGGAACAAATCTCAGCTTCAACTGCATGCCTAGTCCATACGCAAGCTTTTTTACCATCGCTAAACTTGGATTTCTTGTCCCATTTTCCTGCTTATATCCGCCTGAGTAATCCCTGTTCTGGATGATAACTCTTTTTGCGATACGGACATAATCGAAATTGGCGTCAAAAAAGCATCGGTACAAAGAATTCGTCTCTTTCTCGATGTTTTTCTTACTTCCGGCATCGAAAATGAGGCTAAGTTGCTTTTTCGATGTAATCTCCGGGAAAAAGCCGCCCCTCTTCTACACGGACACATTGCGAGGCTTCCTTGACCGTGTGAAGACGGGTTCGGCTTGTCCCGGAGTTTGCGCGGAGCCCCACGTAAAGTTTGATGCAAGGGTAAAGACAGTGCTTTTTGGCAGGTTTCCACACAGAAAAGAGCCGCCCCGAAGGGCGGCCCTCTCTGTGAAGATCATGGTTCGTAGATCAGTATTCCCTGATCACTGCCCACGAATCACTTATTATCTGTCGATTCCGTACTGTGCGCAAAGCTTCGTGAACTCATCGGATCCAATGAAACCATCCAGGATGGACTCACGGCTCTGCCCCTTCTTAAGAAGAAGCATCCATGCCATCAGACCATTTGCATCGGCTTCACGGTTCAGGAAAGTACGATAGCAGCGTGCAACGAATTCCTCGTCACTGTAGTTCTTCTTGATGAACTCATTGCTCAGGAAGAATCCCTTCGCTGCTTCGCCGCCGCCGATCTTACGGCTGTGCAGCAGATCTGCCCATGCTTTCAGCCCCTTCT
>JAJEQR010000084.1 GCA_020687485.1 Hominifimenecus microfluidus
TCGCCAGCCATAGCATGGCTGACGATACAAAAATTTATTATTTTTTATTGTCCTCTTGACGGGGAGCACACCACTCTGCCAATGTCCGATGGTGGAGGGGCTTTTTTTTGTCGCAAAAGGAGGATTTATGCCGAAGACAAAATGGAGTTCGTTGTATTTACCGCAGTTACCGCCTGGATCATGGTGTATATTATGACGCTGTACAATATCGTACTGGTGGCCGGAACTTTATCATGGCTCTGTCGGTGCAGCTCCTGATTGCCGGGCCGATTGCGAGGAAACTCTTCCGGACGATATTCCGCTGTGGAGAGGGACAGAAGGCGCATGCTGCATAGCCGATCTTTAAGAAATATGACTTTGAAAAAGACAGTTTCGAAAAGTAAGTCTCGAGTAACTGCATCGGTAAAACAGGAAATCGCCGTGAAAGAGAGCGTTTCCTAATAGAAAAGAAGGTTTGCGGCTATGGTAGTGATGAAAATATAAGTGAAAGAGCAAAAAAATGTTTAAATAATTAAATAAAATAAAATCTATGGAAATTTGTAAGAAAAGGAGTAGAATGAACTCAGAAAAAAATGATGCTGCTAAGAAAGGAGGCTGTGTGGATGGAAAACATCATTGAAAAGCTGACGGAGATCGAAGCAGTTGCTAGTAAGACCATGGAGTCGGTCGCCGGACGAAAGCAGGAGCTTATGAAAGAGATGGCGGACAGACGCCAGGCGTTCGATGTCCAGGTGGAGAACGAAAGCCATATCTATCTGGAGAATCTGCAGAAGCAACTGACAATCCAGAAGGAAGAAGAACTAAAAGAGTTAAGAAAGAATACGGAACAGCAGGAGCAGCAGATGCAGAGGTATTATCGGGAGAACCACAGTCGTCTGGCGGACGAACTGTTCCGAAAAATTGTAAGGATGTGACCGAAATATGGGAACTTTACTTTCCTATAGTGGTCTGAGCACGAAGATTCGCGCCATGGAAAGCCAGCTGATTAATACCGAGCAGCTGCAGGAAATTGTGGAGATGACGAACGAATCACAGATCGTCAGTTATCTGAAGAAGCAGCCGGGCTTTGCCAGGCTGTGGGCGGACCTGGATGAGAATGCCGTGAAGTGCGGAATCATCGAGCAGCATCTGCAGCAGACCATTTATCAGAATTTTACGAAGATCTATCGCTTCGCCAATGCCGGTCAGAAGAGGTTCCTGGATATGTACTTCCGCCGTTATGAGATGAGCGTGCTGAAGGACTGTCTGAGAAATCTGCTGGATCATCGTGAGATCACACTGGATCTGTCACGATTCGAACCGTTTTTTAACCGCCACTCGAAGCTGAAGCTTCCGAAACTGACGGAATGTACTGCGATTCCTCAGTTCGTGGAAGCGCTTTCTGACAGTGTGTTCTATCCGCTGCTGCACCAGATGGCGAACAGCGGAGAGGATCTTCTGGTCTTCGATTACGGCATGGCGCTGGATCAATTCTATTTTGCACAGATCTGGAAGATGAAGAACAAGTTCTTCACTGGCCGGGATCTGAAGGAGATCACGATGGCCTATGGCCAGAAGTTCGATCTGATCAATCTGACCTGGATCTACCGGGCCAGAAAGTATTATCATATGAATGAGGATACCGTATTCACCATGCTGATTCCAATGCACTATCATCTGTCGCCGGAAGAGATTCAGGCGCTGGTGCAGGCGAAGACGGAGGAGGAATTCGAGTCTCTGCTGAGGAAGACGTATTATGGCAGGCGGTATGAGGAAGTTACGGCGAAGGATCTGGAACCGGCTTACACGGAGCTGATGCGGAGCCTGTTGAAACGGGAAGCTTCCCGACATCCGCATTCCGTGATTATCATGTATTCCTATCTGTATCAGAAGGAACATGAGGTCCGCCGGCTGACGACAGCCGTTCAGTGCGTGCGATATGGAGTTCCGGCACAGGAAGCCATGCGGCACGTCTTAAGGAGCTAGGAGGAAAAGGCATTGATTGAGAAAATGAAATTCTTAAGCTTTACCGGTCCGAAGAAAGATATTGACAGATTCGTCTCGAAGTACCTTTCCAAATATGAGATTCACCTGGAGAACGCTCTGGCGCAGCTGGGGCAGGATCAGAAGAATGTCACGCCTTATATCGAGGCGAATCCGTACCGGGAAGCTTTGAACAAGGCGAAAGAGTTTGAAGGGCTGCTGGGAAGCACGGATGGAATCGAGAAGAAAGAGATTTCGCTGAGCGATGCCATGGACCTGGTGAAGGAACTGGATCAGCGCCTGGTCAGCCTGAAGGCGAGGGAGGATCAGCTGACGGAGAAGATCCGGCATACAGAGAAGCTGATGCAGGATATCAAGCCATTCCGGTCGCTGCCATGCCCGATGGAGAAGATGCTTAATTTTGAGTTTATTCGATGCCGTTTTGGCCGGGTAAACCGCCAGTATTATGATAACTTCCAGAATTATGTGTACGAGCATCTGGAGACGGTATTCGTATCGTGCAGCCAGGATGAGGAGTATGTGTGGGGGGTCTACTTCGTGCCGCGCCCGCAGCAGGACCGTGTGAACGCAGTATTCTCCTCTATGCACTTTGAGCGGATCTATCTGGAGAATGTATATCAGGGAACGCCGGAGGCGGCCTACCAGGAGTTGGAACGCCAGGTCGGAGAGATCCGGCAGGAGATCCGCAGCTGCCACAATGAGATGACCGGCGTGCTTCAGAGCGACGCAATCGGCATCGTATCGGCGGCGGAGCAGCTGAGTACAGCATCGGATCTTTTCGATGTGCGCAAGATGGCCGGCTGTGTGAAGGAGCATAACGATCAGTATTATATCCTGTGCGGCTGGATGGCGGCCGGAGATGCGGATCGCCTGATGGCGGAGATTGACGATGATCCGGATGTTGTATGCGTGGTGGAGGATAATCCGGACGAAGTGTCCTGTAAGCCGCCGACCAAGCTGAAGAATCCGGCGGCAGCGAAGCCCTTCGAGATGTATATTCGGATGTACGGACTTCCGGGATATAAGGAGATCGATCCCACGATCTTCGTGGCGATCACGTACTCCTTTATCTTCGGCGCAATGTTCGGCGATGTCGGTCAGGGTCTGTGTCTTGTGATCGGTGGCTTCCTGCTGTACCGTCTGAAGAAGATCGACCTGGCCGGTATCCTTGGTATGGCCGGTATCTTCTCCACGATTTTCGGATTCCTGTTCGGCAGCTTTTTCGGATTCGAGGATGTAATCCCTGCACTGTGGCTGCGGCCCGTATCCGCAATGATGCAGGTTCCCATGCTGGGACGTATTAACACAGTGTTTGTCGTTGCGATTGGCTTCGGTATGGCGCTGAACCTTCTGGTTATGGTGCTTCATGTCATAGAAGGCGCCCGAAGTCGTGATCCGGAACGGACTTTCTTCGATGCGAACGCAGTCGCCGGACTGGTATTCTACGGATCGCTGTTTGCGGCGATGATGCTTCTGATTAGCGGACATACTGTTCCGGGCGGAGCGCTTCTCGTCGTACTGATCCTTCTTCCGATCCTGGTGATCGCGTTCAAGGAGCCGTTGGCAAATCTGGTGGAGAAAAAGAAAGAGATCATTCCTGGCAGCAAGGGCATGTTCTTTGTAGAAGCATTCTTCGAGCTGTTCGATGTAATGTTAAGCTATTTCTCCAATACCGTTTCTTTCGTCCGTATCGGCGCATTCGCTGTCAGCCATGCCGCTATGATGGAGGTCGTTCTGATGCTGGCAGGCGCGGAGGCCGGAGGAAATCCGAACTGGATCGTAATCGTAATCGGAAATGCTTTCGTGTGTCTGATGGAAGGACTGATCGTAGGTATCCAGGTTCTTCGTCTGGAATACTACGAGTTGTTCAGCCGATTCTACCAGGGGGACGGCAAGGAGTTTGTTCCGTTTATACGCAGAAAGAAAAAAGCGTAGAACGATTTTAACGCTGTTTGTGTTTAACTGTTTTAAATAATTTTAAACTGTTTTAATCGACTTATTTATAAGATTTATAAGATTTACAAGGTTTATAAGGTTTATAAGGAGGAAACAATCATGTCTACTTTAACTACTGTTACTTTAACTGCCGCTTTAGTTCTGAGCATTCTGGTTCCCATGCTGTATTACTTCAAGGGTGAGCATAACCGTGCACGCTACCGCAAGAGTATCGTGGCGAATGCGAGCCTGTTCTTCGGAACTCTTCTGATCGGCACGATCGTGATGCTGGCAGGTACTGCATCTGTACAGGCAGCTTCGGAAGCAACGGAAGCAACCATGGCCACCGGTATGGGTTACATTGCAGCTGCAGCAGTAACCGGTATGTCCGGTATCGGTTCCGGTATCGCCGTAGCAAGCTCCGCAAGCGCTGCTCTGGGCGCTATCAGCGAGGATGGTTCCCTGTTTGGTAAGTCCCTGATCTTCGTAGCTATGGCCGAAGGTATCGCACTGTATGGCCTGATCATCTCCTTCATGATCCTCGGCAGACTGTAAGATTATGAAGATGTTTCTCATCAGTGATAATGCGGACACCTATAACGGAATGCGCCTGGTAGGCGTAGAAGGCGTGATCGTTCATGAGAGAGAGGAACTGAAGGCAGCCATGGATCAGGCGCTGACAGATCCGGAGATCGGAATTTTACTCCTTATGGAGCGCTTCGGCAAGGAATTTCCGGACATGATCGATGATGTTCGTCTGCATCGGAAGGTGCCGCTGATTGTGGAGATCCCGGATCGTCACGGTACCGGGCGTGCTCCGGATTTTATTACGTCCTATGTGAATGAGGCGATCGGCCTGAAGCTATAGGGCAGAAAGCAGGTGATTGTAAAGTGAAGATGCAGGAGAAGCTGCAGCATTTCTATAAGGTATCTCTGGAGAGCGCGCAGGAAGAGGCGCAGAAGGAGATCGAATCCTACGAAAAGGAACTGGAGGACGGCTTTGCTTCCTATAAGGAAGACAAGCTGCGCCAGGAGGAAACGAACCGGAAAACGGAGCAGGAGAGCGCCAGACGTCAGATCAACAAGGAGATCTCCAGCGAGCAGATTGAGCTTCGCCGCCGCCTGTCCGTATGCCGGGATGAATGCAAGCAGCAGTTATTTCAGGAAGTAGAGCAGAAACTAAAGGATTACCGGAAAGATCCCTCCTATGAGGAATACCTTTTCGGAAAATATAAGAAGGTGCTGGCCTTCGCAGGAGACGATACGATCGAATTGATCCTCTCTTCCGGCGATGCCGCTTTCGCGAAGAGCCTTGAGAAGAAACTTGCGCACGCGATTACCGTTTCCGATGAGGATTTCGGCGGTGGTATCCGCGCGGTAATTGAGGCGAGAAATATTCAGATCGACGATTCCTTCTCTTCAATGATGGAAGCTGAGCGTCAGTCCTATATTTATGAAGGAGGCGTCACACATGAGTAAGACGGGTATTATCTACGGTGTGAACGGTCCGGTTATCTACCTGAAGGGCAATACCGGCTTCCAGATGTCCGAGATGGTATATGTCGGCGATGAGAAGCTGGTGGGTGAGGTTATCGGTCTGAATAAGGAGCGCACGACGGTTCAGGTCTTCGAGGAGACCAGCGGTCTGCATCCCGGTGAGACGGTTACGGCGACTGGCGATGCGATCTCGGTTACGCTTGGCCCGGGTATCCTTCATAATATTTTCGATGGCATCGAGCGCCCGTTGGATGGTATTGCGAAAGCGTCCGGTATCTACATTACTCGTGGTATGAGCATGACCTCTCTGGATGAAGAGAAAAAATGGCCGGTTCATATGACAGTAAAGGTTGGGGACGAGGTGCGCGGCGGCACGATCATCGCGGAGACGCAGGAAACGAAATCTATTTTGCACAAGTCCATGGTTCCTCCGGATCTTTCCGGTAAAGTGGTAAAGGTAGTTCCCGACGGGAATTACACCATCACGGAGCCTCTGGTTACGATTCAGAAGGCGGATGGCACGGAAGCAACCGTTGCGCTGTCACAGAAATGGCCGATCCGGATTCCGCGTCCCACACAGAGCCGTTTCCCGGCGAGCAAGCCTCTGCTGACCGGTCAGCGTATCCTGGATACGCTCTTCCCGATCGCCAAGGGCGGTACGGCGGCTGTCCCCGGCGGATTCGGTACCGGTAAGACCATGACCCAGCACCAGATTGCGAAGTGGTCCGATGCGGATATCATTATTTATATCGGCTGTGGCGAGCGCGGCAATGAGATGACGCAGGTACTGGAAGAGTTCGGCGAGCTGATCGACCCGAAGACCGGCAATCTGCTGATGGATCGTACCGCACTGATTGCCAACACTTCGAACATGCCGGTAGCTGCTCGTGAGGCATCCATTTACACCGGTATTACGCTGGCAGAATATTACCGCGATATGGGTTACGATGTTGCCATCATGGCAGACTCCACCTCCCGTTGGGCCGAGGCTCTGCGTGAGCTGTCCGGCCGTCTGGAGGAGATGCCCGCGGAGGAAGGCTTCCCGGCTTATCTGGCGTCTCGTCTGTCGGCGTTCTATGAGCGTGCCGGAGACATGCGCAACCTGAATGGAACGGAGGGGTCCGTATCTATTATAGGCGCCGTATCTCCGCAGGGCGGCGATTTCTCGGAGCCGGTAACGCAGAACACGAAGCGTTTCGTGCGCTGCTTCTGGGGACTGGACAAGTCGCTGGCGTATGCGAGACATTTCCCTGCGATCCACTGGCTGACCAGCTACAGTGAATATTTGAACGATCTGGCGCCCTGGTACCGCAAGAATGTCGCGCCCCGTTTCGTAGAGTACCGCAACCAGCTGCTGGCGATTCTGAACCAGGAGAGCAGCTTGATGGAGATTGTAAAGCTGATCGGTAGCGATGTTCTCCCGGATGACCAGAAGCTGACGCTGGAGATTGCCCGTGTCGTTCGTCTGGGCTTCCTGCAGCAGAACGCGTTCCACAAGGACGATACCTGCGTAAGCATGGAGAAGCAGTACAAGATGATGGAGCTGATCCTCTATCTGAACCAGAAGGCGAAGGCGCTGGTAGCGATGGGCATGCCCATGTCGGTTCTGAAGAGCGAGAATATTTTTGAGAAAATTATCGCCGTAAAATATGATGTGCCGAATGATAAGCTGGAGATGTTTGACGACTATCATAAGAGCATTGATGAATTTTATGAAAACGTACTGAGAAAGAACGGTTAGGAGCAGACGATGGCGATTGAATATTTAGGTTTAAGTGAAATCAACGGTCCTCTGGTAGTTCTGGAGGGCGTAAAAGGAGCTTCCTACGATGAGATCGTGGAGTTCCGTATGGAGAACGGAGACAAAAAGCTGGGTCGTATCGTAGAGTTGGATGAGGACAAGGCTGTCATTCAGGTCTTCGAGGGAACGGACAGCATGTCTCTGATGAATACGCATACCCGCCTGACTGGTCATCCCATGGAGGTTGAGCTTTCGGAGGATATTCTGGGACGTACCTTTAACGGAATCGGTCAGGTTATCGACGGTCTGGGTCCGGTGGCCGCAGAGAAGAAGGTGAACATCAACGGCCTTCCTCTGAACCCGGTAACCCGTGAGTACCCCAGAAACTATATCCGTACCGGTATTTCCGCGATTGACGGCCTGACAACGCTAATTCGCGGCCAGAAGCTTCCGATCTTCTCCGGCAATGGTCTTCCGCATGACCAGCTGGCGGCGCAGATCGTACAGCAGGCGTCTCTGGGAGATGACAGCGATGAGAAATTCGCTATCGTATTCGCCGCCATGGGCGTTAAGTACGATGTTGCTGAGTTCTTCCGCCGTACCTTCGAGGAAAGTGGTGTATCCGACCATGTAGTTATGTATCTGAATCTGGCGAACGATCCTGTTGTAGAGCGTCTGATTACACCGAAGGTAGCGCTGACGGCGGCCGAGTACCTGGCCTTTGAGAAAAATATGCACATCCTGGTTATCCTGACAGATATCACTTCCTTCTGCGAGGCGATGCGTGAGGTATCTTCCTCGAAGGGCGAAATTCCTTCCCGTAAGGGCTATCCCGGATATCTGTACAGTGAGCTGGCAACCCTTTACGAGCGCGCCGGCATCGTGCGCGGCGGCAAGGGTTCTGTAACGCAGATCCCGATTCTTACCATGCCGAATGACGATATTACCCACCCGATCCCCGACCTGACCGGATATATCACCGAGGGTCAGATTGTTCTGGATCGTCAGCTGCATGGTCAGGCCATCTACCCGCCGATCAACGTGCTTCCTTCCCTGTCCCGTCTGATGAAGGACGGTATCGGTAAGGGCTATACCAGAGAGGATCATCAGGATGTCGCAAACCAGCTGTTCTCCTGCTACGCAAAAGTAGGAGATGCACGTGCGTTGGCGTCCGTTATCGGTGAGGATGAGTTGTCTCCGCTGGATAAGAAATATCTGATATTCGGCAATGCGTTTGAGCGTGAATTCGTCGGTCAGGATGCTCAGGAGAACCGTACTATCGAGGATACCCTGAACAAGGGCTGGGAGCTGCTGGGACTTCTGCCGAAGGAAGAGCTGGATCGTATCGATACGAAGATTCTGGATCAGTATTACCATGAGACCACGCGCGCCTAGCGCTGCGTCCAAGAAGGGAGGATGAGTTATGGATCCAAATACCTTTCCGACCAAAGGTAATCTGATGCTGGCCAAGAATTCTCTGGCACTGTCCCGACAGGGTTTCGAGTTGATGGATAAAAAGAGAAACATTCTGATCCGTGAGCTGATGGAGCTGATCGATCAGGCCAAGGAGATACAGACGCAGATCGATTCGACCTTTACGAAGGCTTACCACGCCCTGCAGGCAGCGAACATGACGCTGGGTATCAGCCGCGTGGAGCAGCTGGGCCACACCGTTCCGCTGGAGCAGTCCATCCGGATCAAGAGTCGCAGCGTTATGGGTACGGAAATTCCGCTGGTGGAGTGCGATCCGCCTACGAATCGGCCGACGTATGCGTTCTACTCGACGAACTCCGCCCTGGATGAAGCGAGAGCCGCCTTCGAGGAGGTAAAGTCGCTGACGGTGCGCCTGTCCATGATCGAGAATGCGGCCTACCGCCTGGCGGTGAATATCAAGAAGACGCAGAAGCGCGCCAACGCGCTGAAGAACATCACAATCCCCCGATACGAGCAGCTGACCAAGGATATCAGCAACGCGCTGGAGGAGAAGGAGCGTGAGGAGTTCACACGTCTGAAGGTCATCAAGAGGATGAAGACGAAGAGTTCATAGAATATAAAAGAACCGCCTGGAAGTGATTTCTCAGGCGGTTCTTTTGCCAGTGGAAAACACTTTCTATAGCGCGGAAGATGTGGTATGATATAGCTATTCGAAGCAGGATATTTTTCGCATAATCCTGCCAAAAGATAATGAGATATTTTTGAAAATCAAAAAACGGAATTTATTGAAGTAGGTGGAAGGTGAATGAAATATGAGCGATGAAAAGAAGAAAAAAGGAAAAAGAAAGGCTGTGCGCCTGGTCATTGATCTTCTGACTGTTGTATGCCTGATTGTAGCAGGCTACAGCATCTATCAGATTGCCAAGCAGAAGTCGGAAGATTCCCAGGGGGAATCGCTGTATGAAAATATGGCGGAGCAGGCCGTGCAGGAAGAGACCAAGGAAGTGGAGGTTCCTCTTAAAAAGAACAGAGAGCCTGTAAAGATTCAGATGAAGAGCATTGATTTTGAGGAATTGTGGGCGCTGAATGAGGATGTCGTTGCCTGGCTGGAGCTTCCCGGAACGATCATCAATTATCCGGTCGCACAGGGCAAGGACAATAATGAGTATCTGCGCACCCTGCTGGACGGAACCCATCATCGCTTCGGAACCTTATTCATTGATTACCGGAATGAGAAGGACTTCAGCGATGAGAATACCATCATCTATGGTCACAACATCAAGGCAGGCGATATGTTCTCGATCCTGAAGAACTACCGGGAGCAGAGCTACTATGACGAGCACCCGTATTTCCTGCTGTATACGCCGGAGAAGACATATATTCTGGAGATCTTCGCAGGAAAAGTTGTGGATGCCAACAATGCGATTCCTATGACATTCGAGACAAAAGAAGAATACCAGGAATATCTGAATCATCTGGTAGAGAAATCAACCTTCCAGAGTGATGTGACCGTAACCTCAGATGACCGGATTGTAACGCTCTACACCTGTGCGTCTGATTTTGACGATGCACGCTACGTGCTTTGCGGTCGTCTGACGGAGATTACGGACTGAAAATGCGCGATCATTTAGCTCTGGCTGCTGTCCTGATTCTTTAGTGTAAACTGATTCTTATGATAATCAATCAGTCCTTCTTTCTTCAGTTTTCCCAGAACTGCGGAGAGGGCGCTGCGGTCGGCAGCCAGATAATCTGCCAGCTCCTGACGGTTTAGTGGAATCGTGAAATAAGCGCTGTCCGAGAGCTGTGCCTGTTCGTACAGGTAGGAGAGTAGCTTATCGCGCAGTGTTCGCCGGGAGAGGTGGTCGATCCGGCCGGTCAGGAATACATTTTTCCGGGCAAAAATCTGGAGCAGGCGCGTCTGTATCTGAAGCTGATATACATTGGTATTCGGACGAACGGCGGAGAGCAGGGAAGCGTCCAGCCAGAGAACCGCAGCGTTCTGCGCTGCCTCCACCAGCACACTGACCGGAAGATGTGCGAACGCAAAAGCCTCCGCGAAGAGATCGCCCGGATCCAGTCTTGTCAGCAGAACCGCGTTCCCGGTATAGTCTTCTTTCATAATATTCAGCTGACCTTCCAGTAAAATCCCGAAATGAGAAGTGATTTCACCGGGTGTAAGCAGAAAATTATCTGCGGAATATGTGCGAATAATTTGATTCCATTCTGCAAACAGGTTTGGCAGTTCTTCGCCAGGAATTTCTCGAAACAGGGGCAGTCCCATCAGAAGTGGCAGATATTTTTCCATAAGTACCTCCATTTGTTGTATTTACAACCGAAAATGTGACCTTATTGTAATATGATGATATCACAAAGTCAAGGACTCATGAACTATGAGATAGGGGACATGAGATATGAGTTGTAAAATATGAAATCAAAAGGAGCAGAAGATATGATTCGAAAAATTATTCGTATTGATGAAGATAAATGTACCGGATGCGGCATCTGTGCCGAAGCCTGCCACGAAGGTGCTATTGATATTGTGGACGGAAAAGCGAAGCTGATGCGCGAGCATTACTGCGATGGTCTGGGTGACTGCCTGCCGGCCTGTCCCACCGGAGCCATTTCCTTTGAGGAGCGTGAAGCGCCGGCATATGATGAGGCAGCTGTAAAAGCTTCCCAGAAAGCAAAGAAGCAGGCACAGGCGGCAGTGCCTCATCATGGCTGTCCGGGAAGCCGCGCGCAGGCAATCCGCCGCCGGGCGGCAGAGAGCGCTCCGACGGCTTCGCAGGAAAAGGCGCCGATTCAGAGTGAGCTGTCCCAGTGGCCGGTGCAGATCAAGCTGGTACCGATTAAAGCTCCGTATTTCGACGGCGCAAATATCCTGATCGCAGCTGACTGCACCGCCTATGCTTATGCAGATTTCCACAGAAAATTCATCCGCAACCGCATTACGCTGATCGGATGTCCCAAGCTCGACGAGGGCGACTATACTGAGAAGCTGCAGGCAATCTTCGAATCGAACGATATCCGCAGCGTGACTATCGTTCGCATGGAGGTTCCCTGCTGCTGCGGGCTTGAACGTGCTGCGAAGAACGCGCTTCAGAGAAGCGGCAAGTTCGTTCCCTGGCAGGTATATACCGTAGGTATTAACGGAGAACTGCTGGATAAGTAAAATCAAGGTACCGATTCAGAGATCCGGATGGACATCGGCAGTTATTTATCTCAGTCGAGAAGACTCCCACCTCTTTCAGGTGGCGAGTGACAGCAAATTTGTCTCAGTGGGAGTCCAATCTCCGACTGAGATAAACGCTCCGCGAGGA
>JAJEQR010000085.1 GCA_020687485.1 Hominifimenecus microfluidus
TTCAGGGCGTCCGTTGTGCTTTGCACAGCGTCCGCTCTGAAACGCATCGGAGTCCGCTGGACTCTGCAGAATGCAATTAAGGGAAAAGATCAAAAAGTCCATGAAATTTGAATAAAACAAAAGGTTCTCATCGGCTGACTATTAGAACGAACAGACAGGAGGATTGATACGATGGATGAGAAAGAAGTGTCCGAAATGCAGGAAGAAATGATGACGGTACTGGTAGTCGAGCCGATGAAGGCCCCCTATGTCAAGCACATCCCAAATGAGCTGGAGGATCTGCAGCAGGCGGTAGGCGGTGACATTGAAATGACCTATCCGTTTGATGATGAAGTTGGAATCCTTTTAAACGGCAATGGAAAATTTGAGGGATTGCCACTGAACCGGGCGTTATATGATGATCATGGACAGGTCTATGATGCGATAGCCGGGACTTTCCTTGTAGTAGGGCTGACAGAAGATGATTTTACTTCGCTGACACCGGAACAGATTGAAAAGTTTAAAGAAAAATACCAGTCACCGGAAATTTTTACTCTGTTTAACGGAGAACTCCATGTGATGAAGATGCCGCCGGAAGAAGAAAAAGAACAGAAAGAAAGCCGGAAGAACGATGCAAAACAAAAGAATCCGGCAAAGAAGAAAAACAGATCCGGGGATGCAAGATAAAATATTTTTTTGTGAAGTGAATAAAAAAATACACTGCCATCGGCTAGTAAGCAGAGGGACATCCCTCGGCTGTTCTTTGGCAAGTGAATATCGGCACTACAGGTACGTTCCCAACCGTAGAAGCGTGACAGTATGAGCGCCATGATTAAGTATAGGGTAAAGATTCTTAGACTTGGAGCGAGAAAGCATAGCTGTGAATAAGGCGGTGGCAGCCTTTCGCCAGGATCACGGATGGGGGATAATGATACACGTTACCAGCCAGAGAGCGGAAGATGGACTCCGGGTTGTAATCAGAAAGACCCCTAGGACATCTGTGAGCGGCGGCAGGCCAGCCGCCCGCCTGTAGTGTCCCCTTTCCCAGAAGAAATACAGGAATAGTTCCGGGGGTGCGAGGTCAAATGCGGAACAGCAAGATAAAAAAGAAATCAATGAAGAAGTGTGTCGTTGATATCAGATACCATGCGGCTGTAGGAGACTACAGCCGTATTCTTGTGGTATTAACGTCACATCAAGGGGAGAGAACAGATGGAAGAAACAAAAAGAAGTGGAATGAGCAAGGATCAATTCTGGAATCTGATTGAAAAAGCAAAGGAAGTGTGCGGCACCGATCTGGATGCTTCGGTAGTGTGGATCAAGCAGCAGCTCTTCTATATGACACCGGAGGATGTCCTCCAATTCCACAATCTTGTTTACAGTTACCGGGATGCGGCTTATAAGTACGGCTTATGGACAGCGGCAGGTATTATGATGGAAGCAGGGTGCAGTGATGACAGTTTTTCCGATTTTCGGATGTGGCTGATCGCCCAGGGAAAAGAAGTTTATCTGAATGCCTTAAAAGATCCGGATTCCCTTTCCGGCGTGACTCCGTATGGGTACTGTAGTTTTGAAGCGTTGGGATACATCTCATCGCAGGTCTACAGTGCCATGAAAGGGAAAAATATCTATCAGGACAGTACGGCAAGAATGCAGATGGAATGTTATGAGCAGGTGATCCGGGATATTGTGTACCATCCCATGATCGAGTATCCGCTGGAATTACCGGAAGCAATGGTGGTATATCCGAAACTCTGTGAATGCCATTTGTCCGAGCAGGTAAGGAAAGCTCCTCAGAAAGTAAGGACATGGAATGTTTCCCGGACGGATATCCGAAGGATGATGGCAAGAGGGAATGCTGCCATAAAGAAAATGCAGGAACAGGAACAGAATACACCGGAAGCGACCAGACCCGTCCGTAAGGGTACGGTAAGATAAGCTTTCTGGCAAGGAGAAGTAATGTGTTATAAAAATGAATATCAGAAAAGGGCACATGGCGAAGTGGAACAGATCTTTCGGGAGCTTCTCCCGGAAGCCGGGCTTCATGTAAGGGAAGAACAGATCCGTCTCTGCCATGAAATGCTGGATGCCCTTATGAAAAATGAAATCACGCTCTGTGATGCAGGCGTCGGCATCGGAAAGACCTATGCCTATCTGACAGCCTGCATCCTGATGCGGAAATATAGTGTACTGCATTCCGGTTATTCGGGATGTGACAGGCGGTCTGTAGTGGTATCCACTTCCAGTATCGCCTTACAGAAAGCCATCATAGAGGAATATGTTCCTTTCTTATCGGATGTACTGTTAAAAGCAGATCTGCTTCAGGGAGAATTAAAAGCAGTCGTCCGCAAGGGAAAGGAACATTTTGTATGCGATTACAGGCTGGCCCAGAGATTAGAGGCAGTCCGGGACAAGAATAAAAATCAGGCACAGATGGAGGCATTGAAGTCCCTCCGGCATAACTTTGATTTAGATTCCGTACATAACCTGAGCGGTTTTGACCGCAGGCTGGTGTGCGTACCAAAATTCTGCCCTAGGGAGTGTCCGGGAAAAGTAGAATGCCGTTATCAGAAGCATCTGGATAGTTCCAGGAAAGAGGACATTTTTTTACAGATTTGCAATCACAATTATCTTCTGGCAGATGCCATGCACCGGGCAAATGGGTACCGGCCGCTTCTGGCAGATTACAGGGCGCTGGTTGTGGATGAGGCCCATAAACTCCCGGAAGCCGCCAGCCAGATGTATGGAAGAAGCATTGGAAGGGAAGATGTGCAGGAGATTGCTTACTTTTTAGGCAGAGAGCATAAAGGCACGGATGGAAAACGGCTGATGGAAGGGTTTTCTGCACTTCAGGCGGAGATCCGAAAGCATCGGAAAGATGGCACAGAGGACATGGCTGGAAAAGAAAGTTTTTATTTTCCGCCGGGAGCTGGCACAGCCTTAGCCCAGATGCAGGAAAGGCTTCAGCTTATGATCAAAAGGCTTGCCGGGAATATTCCTTACTGGATCTTTCGGCGGATGGAAGAGATGGAAGAGCTGTTCGGATGGTTTTTAAAGAACGACAAGCGATATATTTTGTTTTTACAGCAGGACAGCCGGGGACATTTAACCTTTATGGCAGTCAACCGGGAGATCCCGAAGTATCTGGATGCGACTTTATGGAGCCGGGGATTTCCGGCGATCTTAACCAGCGGCACCTTAAAAGCCGGGAACGGGTTTGCAAGAACCAGACAGATGACCGGGCTGGAAAAAGAAACGGGCGTCCGGGAGTGTGTGGCAGAATCCCCATTCTGTTACAAAGAGAACTGTCTGCTTTACATCCCGGAGCATTTAAGACCTATGAAAAAGGGAAGCAGGGAAGAGGCCGAGCAGCTTGCCGGGCAGATCCGTGATCTGGTGTGTTCCACTTACGGGCATACGCTGGTACTGTTCACATCTTATACCCTGATGGGAAATGTGCATCAGCTTTTGCGGGATCAGATCCCGTTCCCGATGGTGCAGGTATGGAGAAACTCCCAGGAAGAGATTGCACGGTTTAAGAAGATGGAGAATGCAGTGCTGTTCGCAGCCGGCTCCTGCTGGGAAGGTGTGGACTTTCCGGGGGACATGGTATCGTCTCTCATCATCGTAAAACTGCCATTTTCTGTTCCGGACCCCATCCATGAAGCACAAAAGGAGCAGTACCGATCCCTGGAATCCTATATCCAGACCATCGTAGTCCCGGATATGCAGAAGAAGCTGCGGCAGGGATTCGGCCGGGCAATCCGCACGGAGCAGGACACCTGCGTTGTGTCCATTTTGGATCACCGGACAGCAAAGAAAGGCAGGTATCGGAGTGATGTTCTGGAAGCACTGCCAAAGTGCCAGATGGCAGAACGGATCGAAGAAGTAGAAAATTTTATCCGAAGCCGGAAAGTGGAGCGGTACTATAGCTGAGAACATCCGTGGCGTTATTGGTTCTGCCCAGATCCGGGTAGCAGACAGGACAAAAAGTTTAGTGGTATTTCAGGGGCGGTTTGGAGCGAATTGGTGGTATTGGTGATAGCTTTATTGGCATGAGTTGGGTATACTGTGTATAGCGTTAGAGGAAAGGAGGCAGACAACATGAAGCGATATAAAGTGGAAATGCAGCGAGAAGGTTCCGTAAAATATTTCTTTATACGGGATATGGAAACACTGGAAATTGTGTTGCTGCCAAGCAAGTATCTAATGCATCAGGTGCGGGCAAACCGTTCCCCGAATACTATACGGAGAAATGCATTTGCCCTTGCCTACTACTGGGAATATCTGCTGGAAGAAGAACATGAAGCAGAAGATGTCTATGGAATGGATTACGAAACGCAATATGATTTTTTCGCAGAATATCTGAAATGGCTGAAAGCCGGGAAACATACCGACAATTTGGATAAAGAACCGCAGAATAAAACCTGTAACGCTTACTTAAAAGAAGTGTTCAGGTTTTATTCTTTTTTAGAAGTAGTCAGAAATAACGGTTCCTGCCTGTCGGTATTATCCTATAATCAGCCGATCACAAAGGCAAATGCCATCGGGGTCAGAAGAACCATCCGCTCCCGGTCATTTAAAGGATACTTAAAAGAAGAGGAACGAAACGTCCGGGCAGCCGAACGGAACGAAATCGTAACGATTTTAGAAGCCTGTACAAACTGCAGGGATCAGGTGTTGATCTTACTGACATCGGAACTGGGATTCCGCATCGGTGAAATTTTGGGAATTGATTATACCAAAGACATCGATTACGAAAACCATGAGATCCGGGTAGACTTCCGGGATGATAATGAAAACGATGCAAGAGCAAAAAATGCCGAAGAGCGAAGAGGACGGGTGAGCGATGATACCTTTGAATTCCTGCTTTATTATATCGGGGAATACTGGGACATCCTGCAAAAACAGGAATACCTGTTTATTAACATCAAAGGGGATACCATAGGGAAGCCGTTAAGAGTAGACAGCGTCTACGATATGTTTGAACGCATGGAGAAAAAGACTGGGATCAAGATCACACCGCACATGCTTCGAAGATATTATGCAAATACGAGGTGGGAAGCAGACTGGCCGCTGGAAATGATCAGCCAGGCACTGGGACACAAGCATCTCGATACAACCATACGATATCTGAATGTTTTAGATGACAAGCTGAAAACAGCAAGTCAGGAATTTTACCGCCGATATTCCAAACTTTACGGAGTAGAACAGTTTTTGGAAAGCAGGAGGTGAAGATAGATGCCGGCAAGAAGGGTGTTTGCTTGGGAGCCGGAAGAACAATGGACATCAAGTGAAGAACGGGAAAAGAAGATAGAAGAACTGAGCCGGGAATTAGATGAAAGCATGGACAGCAACTCTGGAAAAGGCTGTCTGAAAGCATACTTGGTAAAAAATGAAGTGTGGCATATAGCAGACATCGATTATGAGCTTAGAGTGGATTATAAGAAATATCTGAAAAGCACTTATTCTGATTCAGTAGTACGCAGCTATTTACGTGGAATGGATAAGGCAAAATTATATGCAATCAGAAAGCATGCCAATACGTTAAAAGGAAAACAGGAGATAGCAAAGAATACAGATTTAATCCAAGAACTGCTCTTTTTACCATATCACCCAAATCCGGCAATCGCAGAAAGATATGACTGCAAAGTTGCTATTGATAAATTAGTTTGGGATTTTCGTGTAAACGGCTCAGAACTATGCAAGCGTCAGCTTTTAGAAATTATCGAAGATGTCGTACTGCGTGACATAATGCTGAGAGAATGCACAATGCGGTTAAACGGTTTGAAGGTGGTATATCAATTTTGTATGCAGGAACATATTGAGGATTTAAGATATATTACACAGGTACAGGCCGATAAACTTGAAAAATATGCAGATACGGCATATGCAAAAGAGCTTGCAGAAAGAGAACTCCGAGAATGTCAGAAATATCTTTTCTGCCATGCCAAGAATATTTTATGGGATTCAACAGTCTGGTATTTGGAAAGACTGCATCTGGAACAATATAGAGTCAACCCATCCAATCCTGTGAAAAAATTTTCCTTTATGGGCATAGAAAAAAGAGAGAACCGGGAAATTTTGCAGGAATACATGAAATACTGTCTGGGTGTTACACATTTGGCAATGAGTGGCATACAAGCCGAATTCTACAGGATTCTGGCATTTGCCATGTGGATGGAAAAAGAAACCGCGATGGAGCTGAAACTTGCATCAGAAACCGAAATAAAAAAATATTTCCAGACAATTGAGTTAAAAGAAGCTTCTTATTTTAATGATATTGTTATAGCAATCTATCAGCTATATGAATATCTGCAGACGAAAGAAATCATAGACAGGATACCATTTCGTTATGAGTATTATTTGAAAAAAGAAATACATTGTCATAATAACCGAAGCGTAGAGATGGAAATATATGAGAGGATTCTGAGAGAATTAAAAAATTTCCCTGAAATTCCAAGATTGATCCTTTTACATTCTATGCTGATTGGACTAAGGATCAGTGAAGTATGCACCCTGAAAGGGGATGCTTATTCCTGGCAGGGAAGAGATGCGTGGATACAGGTTTATCAGATGAAAATGCGAACATACAAAAGAGTACCGATTCCAGATGTTCTTTATAAGATTATGAAAAGATATTTGGAAAAATATCATATTGGAAGTGAGGATTATGTTTTTCAAAACAAACGGGGAGGGGCATATCAGTATGGTTCGTTTAAGTGGCAAATGAAAGAACTGTTTAATAAGAGGCAGGATATTTTCAAAGGGTATGATTTTAAATCACATGATTTCCGCCATACGATAGCGACTCTGTTATATGATGACGAAGTCCCTCTTCAGAGTATCCGGGACTATCTGGGACATGATTATGAAGAGATGACACAGCAGTATGTGGATTTTATGCCAAAGAAAATTTCAGCAGCGAATCAGGAGTTTTTCAAGAAAGGAGAAAACAGCCTGGCATCAGGAATCAAGAAGTGCAAACGTGGAAAATAAATTTTACATAAAAAAATTGGACTCTTATGAGAAAGCAAGTGAAATTTCAAAAATACGAATGGGAACAGAACCTTCGTATGACCTTGATTTACTGCCGTCTGTACAGATGCAGAAAGAAATGAGGGAGTTCCTGAAATACAGAGGACAACAGCTTGGGGCGGAAAAATTTTATACTGAGAGAAGATTTTACCATCATTTATGTAAAATGCTGCAAACCAGAAGAGACAGACCGGAAAGTTTTTTGGACTGGGACAAAGAAAAATGGAAGCAGCAGATGAAAATATGGCTTTTACAGCAGAGATTGCCCCTGACAGAAATTGCAAAATCCCATTGTGGGAATGAAACGGTATCACAGGCAAAGACATTGCACTATATTGACCGATTAATAGATTATTTCCTTGATTTAAGAGATGCTGATGTAGATGAGATGACAAAGGATGTCTGGCAACTTGAAAAACTTGATATACAAGTGAAACAGGATTTGACGCGCACGACCAGAATTATAAATTTTAAGGAAATCTCCCAGCAGGATCTCAGAGAGGAAGTAAAAAAGGCAATTTATTTTCAACTGAAAACAGAAAGCATCGGTACTGTAAAAAAAGAAATGACTGCCATTCGAAGGTTTTCAAGATATCTGAAGGAAAACAATAAAGAAGTAGATTCCTGCTCAAAGCTGGACAGGAAAATCATGGAAGAGTATTTGATATACATGAAAACAGAAGATACCGGGACAAAAAGATATCGGGCGGAGCTGACGAGACTGCGGGCATTGCTGAATATGGTAGCTGACGTCTATCAATATCCGCAGGTAAAGGATTTAATTTTGAATCGGGATATTCCACCAGATATAAGGGGAGAAATCAAAATTTATTCCGATCAGGAATTAAAGCGATTTAATGCTTTCCTTACGAAAGTGGATGTGCAGACGGCGAGACTTATGCTTATTCATCAAATGCTTGGAACAAGAATGTCAGATACACTGACACTCAGGACAGACTGCCTGATTGAAAAAGACGGTGAAACCATAATACAGATTCACCAAATGAAAACACATTTTTATGAAAAACCGATTAGTCAGGAACTGGCTGTCTTAATAAAGGAAGCGATTCGATACAGAGAAAAGGAGCACGGAAAAGGTAAATACATTTTTACAAGTTTAAGTGATCCTTCAAAACCAATGAAATATGCTACAGTCCAGCAAAAAATTACAGATAAAATATATCAGGAAAATCTCCGAGATGATAAGGGAGAATATTTTGGATTCGGTTCTCACATGTATCGGCATATTTATGGCATGAAGCTTGCCGAGATGCATGTGGATGACTGGACAATCGCAAGACTACTGGGGCATAGAAGCCTGAGAAATGTAAAGTATTACAGAAAGATGAGCAACAAAATACTGGCAGATGATACACGAAAAACAAGAAACCGATTATCTAAGATGGTACTGGAATGTCTGGAAGGATGGGAGGAAGAATATGAACAAATACGATTCGATGATAGCCTGCAATAAAAAAGCCAGTGAAGAAAAAGTAAACAGGGCAGTGACAGAAATCAGGCAGATGCTGACAGAACGGGAAAAAGTGACGGTCCCAAAACTGACAAAGAGGACAGGATTGTCCAGAGGATTCTTTTATAAGAATGAAACGGTCAGAAAAGAAATGGATCGTGCTCTGGAGCAGCAGGCAGGAATGATAGACCCCAAAAGATACATAGGTGACATTGTACTGAAGAATCGGATCAATGTATTAGAAGAACAGATCCGGGAGCTGAAACGTGAAAAAGAGCAAATGGAAAAAGAAAATGTAAGATTGAGAAAAGCCTTAAACAAGAAAGACCTGAACGTATTAAAAACTTTATAATCTGAATTAGAAAATAATCTGCAACGACCGGGAAGAATTTCCCGGTTGTTGTGGTTGGAATATAAAAGTGTAGATAACAAAAGGTGTGCATAAATTGTATTTATGATATACTTATCGATAAGTTAAATTCGAAGAAAGAGGATGATAGAAGATGGAAAATCCGTTTGAATTTCATGAAGAAGATACAATTATTGCATGCGTAGGTGACAATGGGGGAACTACCGATGAGGATATAAGAAATGGGTTCAAGCGTACCGTTGAACTTCTGACGGAATCATTGAAAACAGGTTCCGAAGTTGAAGATCTGTTAGTATATCCTATCGTTTATAACGCCAGACACAGCATTGAGCTATCTTTGAAGATTGTCATAAAAATGTTATGGCGAATAGAGGAAAAGAAAGGGATATGTTATTCTGAGGAAGTCTTAAAGGAAAGAAAAAAAGAATTACACACGCATAGTATTGAATGCCTATATAAATTAGCATGTGATAAGAAGAATATTGACAGAAGAATTCCTGCATATTTTGAGAATATAGAAGATATGATTTACTTTTATTATTTCGATGAAGAGGGGGATGCCTTCAAATATGAACTAAATAAAGAAGATGAACCACATATGATAAAAAACAAAATTTCTCATGTAAGTATTGAATTGTTAGAAACAGAATTTAAGGAAGTAATGAAAAAATTTGATGATTTGATATATTTTCTGGATAATTGTATCTTTGAATATTCGCTAGGAACATTTACCAAGAGCTTGTCGAGAGCAGATATATGGGATATTTCGAAGCGGCTTCCTGTATATGAAGAATGGAGAACAGAGAAATTCAAAGAAGTCAAAGATGAGATTAAGCAAGAATATCATCTCGGAAGTAAAGAATTTTCAGATGCTGTAAATCTAATTAAGGAAAATAGAGAGTTTTCGGTAAATATTGGATGCGAGAAAGTATTCGGGTCAATTACAGAAAATGAATTAAAAGAATACGCTTCATTGGTTAGATACTATTCTGAGAAAAGTAAATCTGACAACAAGGGTAAAGAGATAGGGTTCGATTTACGCAAAATACAAAAGAATGGGGAGATTTTGAAAAAATATTTATCCAGCATTTCTATGAATACATTAAATACACTATTATGTTTTAGTGAGATGAGTAATAGTTTCTTAGCGGTTGAACATTTGGAAGAGGTTCATGATGACATAGTCTCTAAGGCGTTTGACGGAACATATCTCATAAGAAAACTAAAACAAAGAAATATATGTTTAAGAATCTTATATGGAATGAAAAAGTGTGGACAGGTGACTTATGCAAAACAGTTGAGTGCTGCACTGGAACAAGAAGGAGTAGAGCTAACGCTTTGAGAATAATAGTGAACACGATACACTCGTGTCTCTGACGTTAAAGCCAGTGTTTTAGAGGGCTGGGAGAGGGATGCCCAATTTTATGGATGAGCCCACCTCTCATCTGGATGCGGAAAATGAAGAAAAAGTACAACAGGCATTGTCAGGTCTGCTGCAGGGTAAGACGGTTCTGATGATTGCCCACCGGCTTCGCAACATTGCCAATGCAGATCAGATCCTTGTATTGGAGGAGGGAAGGCTGACCGGAATGGGAAGCCATGAGGAATTACTGAAAGAGAATGAGCTTTACCGACACTTGTGGGAGCTGCAGGAGGAAGAATTGACCTGGGAGCTGGAAAATTAGAAAAAAATGAAAAAATAACCCCTAGGGAGTGGTGTGCTCCCCGTCAAGAGGACAATAAAAAATAATAAATTTTTGTATCGTCAGCCATGCTATGGCTGGCGAT
>JAJEQR010000086.1 GCA_020687485.1 Hominifimenecus microfluidus
CTCTTTCTGAACATGAAAATACCCCCATATAGGACTTTTATATTTCATTGTCCTATATGAGGGTAGCATATCAAAGACCGGTGAGCAGTATTCTTTTTGCGTGGGTCATAAAAACTTTCATAAATTTGAAGATAAGTGCCTTTTTTAAGATTGGATTTTTTTAAAAAGTAAGCCATAAAATCACTTCTCTCCATTATAACACCATAACACCATTTAGTAAAGAGGCTAAAAAATATTTTGTCAAGTTTTTAAAAAACAAAAAAGCCAGCAAATATGCTGACTGTAAGAGTCCAGGAAAAGAATCACTCTTAAAGTATTATGGTGTTAAAACTGAAAGACGGGTTTATGTGGATAGTAAAATAGGAATGAAAAGTCAGTTGGAAGGCTGAAATGTAACCAAAATAAAAGGGAGTTGATACAAAAAACTTGACAATTTTAAACGATTGAATTATCCTATACACAGATTCTATACAGATGCAGAATGGGTACAGGACAGCAAAGAGCTGTTCAGGAAGTCCGGTCAGTATTCTGGCACGGTTTATCCCCGCTGTAAAGCAGAACGAAAGCTGCATATCCACTGAGACGAAGAGTTTTGGGAAGGGCAGCCGGTAGGCGTGAGGTTTGCGCTGCAAGTCAGAACACAAGTATCCGGAAATCTGTATGATGAACAGTCCGGTGGTATAAACGGAGAGTTCTCTGACTCTTTTAGAAGGGTTACTCAATACAATACAGCATGAAACAGCCGTGTACTGTTGTGTACAGCGCTAAGAGGAGATCTGGCGGGATTCCGGAGCCAGGCAGATGCAGAAAACTGTATCCTGACGTGTGGTAAAGCCCACTATGCCTACTGTCTCATGGAAATGGCGGAAAACCGCCATAACCTTAGAGAGCAGTGCCGCTGTATGTTTTTTGCTGAACGAACCTCTCTACGGGATTGGTAGAGGGGCTTTTTTTATGTATAAATTGAATATTGAGCTAAAACGATCACAGGCGAAAGCCTGTGAAAAGAGGAACGGGGTGAGAGACCCCACACAGAAACGGTACTATAAGCGTTAAGCCGTTCCAAAGCACAGAGCAATCTTGTGCGGGCGTAAGCCATCCACTGTGAGAAATCATGGGAAGGTAGGAAACGGACGAATGGTCTTAGGACTGGAAGCGTTAGTCAGGATACTCTGTTTTAGCTGTCAGGGTCGGCTTTCCTGAACCCTGGCTGTGCATAAATGCGTTTGCACCGGCTTATTTTAAGGATGGTGCTTTTTATTTGTTTGAAATAAACGATATATAGCCAGTTTATTTAGAAGCAGATATAGCAGGAAAAAACAGGCGGAGGGAGAAAATGCATGAAATGTTTTAGAGGAGGGTAGCCGGACAGAAGCAGGAGAAAATGAAATAACAAGAAGGAGGAAGAACATGAAGAAAAAAATGAAACGTATTCTGGCGGCAGTTGTTACCTTTGTCATGCTTCTGGGAAGCCTGCCGGTATATGCTGCCGGAGGAGATGCGGAGCGGACAGGGAATGATGAGAGCGCGTCGTTCTGGCTGCAGGAGTATGATCTGAATAGCGGGCTGGAGACCGACAAGGCATGGTATCCGGACGAAAGCGGGTTGATTGAAGTACCGCTTCTGGATCGGACAACGAAAAATAACAGCCCTCTTCAGAGCTATACGGAATACGGCATAGCTCTGAAGGACGTGAATGGACTGGATGCATATAACCTGTATCTGGATTTTAACGGCATCCGGGAAAACAGTGATTATGATTACAGCACAACGAACTATGGAACCTTTGGTATTTCCGCTGATTTGAAAGCCGCTCTGGACAGCGCGCTCAGTCAGCAGGGATCTGCAGAGTTCAAGATTGAGTATAAGGGCGCAACCTATACCGTACGCCTTTTGAACGAGCATGATCAGGGAGAACAGCCGGAAGAGCCAGATCAGACAGAGGCTGTACAGCATGTTATAGAGCTCATCAATGCCATCGGAGAGGTAACTAAGGAAAGCGACGATGCAATTAACGCAGCCCGGGAGGCCTATGACAGTCTGACATCAGAGGAGCAGGGACAGGTTTCCAATTACGATGTTCTGGAGGCGGCCGAAGAGGCATATAAAGCCCTGCTGGGCGGCGTGGTAGAGATTTATGACGAGAACGGGCTGCGGGAAATAGCGGCTGACGGAAATTACCGTCTTATGTCTGATATCGAACTGACGGCGCCGTGGACACCAGTCAGCGGCTTCGCCGGAACCCTGGACGGGAACGGCCATGTAATCAGCGGACTGCAAATTTCCGGGGCCGGTTTCTTCTTTTCCACGGAGAAAGGCGCCGTGATACAGAACCTGGGACTGGAAGGTACGGTAAATCATCCCGGCTACAGCCCGGCCGGCGCACTGGTGGGGCGGGCAAACGGCTCAACGACCATCACCGGCTGTTATACGAATGTGGCGGTAACGGCGGATTCCATGGAGCATGTGGGCGGAATCGTAGGTGAAGCCCGGGCAGCCTGCGTAATCGAAAACTGTTATTCTCTGGGAACATTGACAGGAGGAACCAGCTTTGCTTACGCGGGAGGAATTATCGGAAGAAACGGAAGCGCGGAAACGACGGTCAGCAACTGCTATACCACTGCGGCTAAAGCGGTGGGATATTCCGATGCCGCGCCGGGAAGCAATAACTACTGCGCGTCCGGAGACGATGCGTACGCGTCACAGATCCCGAAGGATATGGATGAATTTTTAAGCGCTCTGAATAACGGAGGAGACGCCTATAAAGCAGGAGATGCCGGCGGTCTCGGTTATCCGGTGCTGTCCTGGCAGGGTGCGGCAATTTCAGATGATGAAGCGGCGGCAGCGGCAGTGGAAGCGCTGATCGATGCCATCGGAGAGGTGACAGCGGAGAGCGGGGACGCCATCGATGCGGCCCGGAAAGCGTACGACGCCCTGACAGACGGGCAGAAGGCGCTGGTTTCAAATTATGAAACGCTGACCGCGGCGGAGGAGGCTTACGCAGCCCTGGACGAGGAACCCCAGTCTTCCGTGAAAGTATATTATGTACTGCCCGACGGCGATCCGCAGGAAGTCCAGGCGGGTGATACCGTTTATATCGCCCCGGAATATGCAAGCGGACAGGTACAGCTGTATTATGAGGGCGTGCCGGCGGAAGAGTCCAGTATGACCGGTATGCGCTTTGGAGACAGTAATTTCTACCGGGTGGGAAACAGCCTGTACTTTACGGATGCGGCGGTTTCCTCAAAAGTAGACGTCGTACATTACAACAGCAGCTATCAGGTCGATAAGGTGTATTTCAGCTTTGCGCTGATCCGGGAAGACCCGGATATTGCGAAGGATCCGTCTGTAACCTACCATCAGGACTCGGAAAACAGAAGCATTACGCTGGATAACGGGTACCGCTTTGCCATTCCTGTGGGAGATACCGGAAAATTCAGCTACCAGAACGTGGCAGACGCCAGTGAATGGGTTTCTTCCAATCCGGAGGTGGCAGAGGTACAGTCGGCTGGCACCCTGACAGCCGTGGGTGCGGGTGAAACGAAGGTTTCTCTGAATAACGCAGAAGGAGAGGCTATTTACAGTTATACCGTAGAAGTTGCGGACCTGAAAGTTTATTATGAAAACAGTGATACCGGTGAAAAGACGGAAATAGAGAATGGCTCCACATTCACCATCCCAACTTCCGGAAGCGGAAAGGTCGTGATGGAGGGCTATACGCCGGGAGCCGGAAAAATGACGATATGGGATGTGCTGGACGAGGAAAGCTGGAATAAAGGCGTGGGCGTAGGTACCTATACCGGAGATATAACTGTGACGTCGCCGGATACCGTAGAGGTCGCGTTAAAGGGCTCCAAGTCTCCCTATCTGACCGGTACCTATGATTTTATCCTGTTCCGTTTTAAGCTGCAGGCCGTCGCCTATGAGATAGAGGAGCTCCGGGTGAATATCAATGATGAGACTGTAGCTGACGGAGGCAAATGGACACTGGAAGGCAGCGCGTCCGTAGAACTTGCAATTTCCGGAAAATACCAGGGGACAGAAAAATTTGTCAGCCTTTCCAGAGCGGATTATGAGATCCAGGGCAATGACCGGATGGAGATTTCTGTCTACGACAGCGGTACGTATGTTGAATTTACCGAGCCCGGAGAAGGCGATCTGATAATAACATACGGCGAGGGGAAAACGCACACGATCCATATGGAATCTACATATGTCCCGATAGAAAGCATGAAGCTGGAGCTTCCGAAAACCTTCCCGCTGCACCGGCTGAATTATGCCCTTGGAAATGGCGATAACTATCAGGGACTTCAGCAGAATATACTGAATGCGGCCCTGACCGTCACTCCGGCAAATGCAAGCTATATCCATGACGTACAGTGGAGCAGCAGCGATGAAACAATAGGAGAGTGGTGGAATACTTTTGAGAATGGAATCATCGGCCATAATGCGGGAACGATAACGGTTACCGCATCCGTGCAGGATGGAGAGAATCCCGTTTCCGCAAGTGACGATGTGACTTTTTACTGGGAGCATCCCATTGAAAAACTGGAAGCCGGGGAAGACGAGCTGACGATCCAGGTAGGGGAGCAGGCATCCCTGCCCATCGTTTATACCCCGCAGCAGCCGTCCCAGGCCCTGATCACCTGGACCCAGGAGGGCGACGGAGAAGTAGAAGTGACCCGCGGGGTGAACAGCGAGTACGACTGGTTCTCCAATACCAACTATTATGTGACGGGCGTAAAGGAAGGAACCGTTACCATTACAGGAACCCCGGCTGCGGCTGCCGAGGGTACAAGCCCGTCCGTGACATTTACCATTCATGTGGGAAGCGGCGGAGAGAAACCGGTGCTTCCGGATACCACAGAGCTTGTAAGCACCTGGAAGGCGTCTATTCAGAAATATTATGAAGGTTCCGAACCGTCCTGGACATACGGGATGGAGTGGAACATCATCGCTCTGGAGCGTGCCGGTATCGACATGGGAGTGGATAAAGAGGCTTATCTTGCTTCTGTAAAGGAGGAGCTGGCAGACGAGTACGGTGATCTGACGGCTGACGGAAAGCCCACGGATCTGGAAAGAACAGCTCTGGCTATGTATGCCCTGGGACTCGACCCCAGAAACATTGAGATGGAGGACGGAAGTACGGTAGACCTGATCCAGTGGATACTGGACAGCGAGAGGATCAGCGAAGGCGCCAATGAGGCGGCTTACGCATTGCTGGCGGTAGATGCAAATGCAGTAAATATTCCAGAGGGAAGCCGATGGAACCGGGATACGCTGGTGGAGGAGCTTTTATCCTACCAGGCAGATGACGGAAGCTTTGTGCTTTCCAAACCGGTGTCCGGAACAGGCTCCATAGATATGACGGCCATGTCCTTGCAGGCCCTGTCCAGATATACAGACCGGGAGGATGTGCAGGCGGCTGTCGATAAAGCGCTGGACTACCTGAAGCGCAATATTAACATGGGCGACTACGGTATGGTAGAATCCAACGACCAGGTAATCCTGACGCTGCTGATGCTGGGCATCGCCCCCTCGGATGATGACAGTGGATTTACGTCCTGGGGCGCGAATATTTTCACCGCGACAGATGAGTACAGAATCGAAAGCGGCGGTTTCGCCCATACGAAGGGCGGCGCCGTAAATGAAATGGCTACGCAGCAGACCCTTCTGGCCGTAGCGGCCTGGGAGAGATTCGCGGCAGGAGAAAACGATATCTATGATATGACCGACGTTATGGGCGGTGAAGAGCCGGAGGAAGCGCAGGCAGTTATAGATCTGATTGATCAGATCGGAACCGTGACCCTGGAGAACCGGGAGGCTATTGAAGCAGCCCGGAACGCATATGACGCGCTGACAGAGGAGCAGCAGAGCTATGTGACGAATTACAGCGTTCTGACAGCGGCGGAGGCGGAGCTGAAAGCCCTTGAAGAGCAGGCGGCCGATCAGGCGGCGGCGGACGCCGTAACAGAGCAGATCAACAGCCTGCCGGCGGCAGACGCGCTGACACTTGAGGATAAAGCAGCAGTGGAGGCGGCGCGCGAGGCCTATGAAGCGCTGACGGATGCACAGAAACAGTATGTGACAGAAGAGACGGTGACAGCTCTGGAAGAGCTTGAAAACAGAATTCAGGAGCTGGAAGATGCGGAAGAGCCGGAACAGGCGTACGTGACAGTCGCCATAGAAAAATTCACCATCGGCCAGGGTTATCTCGTTGAGCCTGTCCTGGTGGAAATCACAGAAGGCGAATCCACGGCGCAGATCCTTGACAGGGTTTTGGGTGAAAACGGCCTTCGCTATGACAATACAGGAAGCGTAGACAGCAGCTTCTATCTTTCCTGGATTCTGGATGAGGCAGGAAGCCTGACGGCAGAGTTTCCGGAGATTTCCCTGAAGCACGCGGAAGAACAGGGCATTAAAATTACAAATCCCAGAAGAAGAGCCACGCTGGGTGAATTTGACTATACCAATCATCAGTCCGGCTGGATGTATACGCTGAACAATGATATGCCGAATGTGGGCATGAGTGATACGGAGCCGAAAGACGGAGATGTGATCCGGATCCGTTTTACGGCGATGAAAGGGGATCTCTGTTCCGGAAACGGTTACGTGGACGATCCGTTTGTACCGAATGTGAACGGCGACAGTATTACGAAGCTGCTGGCGGAATTTAACGGCAGAGAGGATAAAGAAGAGCTGCTGGAGTACGCAAATGTGCAGAAAGCCTACGAAGGCGCGGTAGCGGCCATCAGCGACATTACCTGCGAACAGACGGCTGTGGATGCGGCGGAGCAGGCCCTGAGGGATGCAATTGCAAATCCCTCCAATCCGGAAGAACCGCAGATACCGGAGGAAGCGCAGGCAGTTATCGATCTGATTGAAGAGATCGGAACCGTGACTCTGGATAGCCGGGAGGCTATTGAAGCAGCCCGGAACGCATATGACGCGCTGACAGAGGAGCAGCAGAGCTATGTGACGAATTACAGCGTTCTGACAGCGGCGGAGGCGGAGCTGAAAGCCCTTGAAGAGCAGGCGGCCGATCAGGCGGCGGCGGACGCCGTAACAGAGCAGATCAACAGCCTGCCGGCGGCAGACGCGCTGACACTTGAGGATAAAGCAGCAGTGGAGGCGGCGCGCGAGGCCTATGAAGCGCTGACGGGAAACCAGAAAGCGCTGGTAACTGAAGAGACTGTACAGAAGCTTGCAAATCTGGAAGCAAAGATTGCTGAGCTGACGGATGATGCAGAGGCAGCTGCAGAGGTGGAGCAGGAAATTGTATCTCTTCCATCTGCAGAAGAGCTTACATTGGAAGATGCTCCGGCTGTAAAAACTGCGAATGCGCATTATGAAGCGCTGACGGATGAACAGAAATCCTTGATTTCTGCAGACATTGTAGAAAAGTTACAGAAGGCCGTGGAACAGATGGCAATACTTGAAGAGCAGGCGGCCGATCAGGCGGCGGCGGACGCCGTGACAGAGCAGATCAACAGCCTGCCGGCGGCAGACACGCTGACGCTTGCGGATAAAGCGGCAGTGGAGGCGGCCCGCGAGGCCTATGAAGCGCTGACGGACGCGCAGAAGCAGTATGTAACTGAAGAAACGATGGCTGTCCTGGAAAAATGCGAGAACAGGATTCAGGAGCTGGAGAGTGCTGAGAATCCGGATGGGCCGGATGTAACGCCGACCCCGACTCCAGATGAAGAGGTGACACTGACATACCAGAATTATCCGATATCTGTGACCGGAAAGGGCCTGAGCGGCTGGGAACTGAGACTGGAAGCCCTGACAGCTTCTGACAGTGATGTAAAGCTGATGCAGAAGGAAATTACCTCGAAGGAAGCCCTGATTCGCCTGTACAGTGCGGCTCTCTATAAGGATGGACAGGAAGTTCAGCCGGAGGGAGAGATCACCCTGAATATCCAGGTGGGCGAAAAATACAACGGAAAGACTTTGAAGGTTCTGCATGTGGCAGATGGCAAAGTAGAAACGCTGACTGGGACAGTAACAGAAGGGGTTCTGAAAGTGACGGTGAGCACGCTGGGCAAGTTCGTCACAGTTGTGGACGCGTCTACAGTAAGCACTGGAGACACAGGAAACGGATCCGGCAGCGGTACAGGTTCTTCCACAGCTGGAGGCGCGGCGGGAACAGGAAGTGTCCAGACCGGTGATGAAACGGATCTGCTGCCGTATGTTTCGGCGCTGATTCTGGCGGTGGGCGCAGGCATTGTCCTCGCAGTGTTCAGCAGAAAAAGAAGCACGGCGGAAAAATAAAAAAACAGAAAAACAGTCAGAAGCCTCTGCCCGGATTCTGTCCGGGCGGGGGCTAAAAGGCTTTTACAGCAGGAGGTTGTAGATATGGCAGAAAACAGAGGACCGGCAGAATGGAGAGATAAGCTATGAAATATAAAGTATGCAGCATGCTGCTGGCGGCTGCCCTGGCTTTTCCCTGTGGCCGGTTTCCGCCAGGGCCGATGCTCTGGAGACCGGCGGGGACTTCCGGGAAGCAATAGGCGAGCCGGCATCGTCAGACGGAGAACTTTCAGACGAGACGGGCAGTCAGGAAGAGAGCGCCGGAAAGGACGGCGATTTGGACGCGGAAAACAGCGACGCTGCCGGGACTGTCGGAGAAGAAGAGATTACCGCAGTGGAAGAACAGGTGGATTTTTCAGAAGAAATTGTGGTGACCGGAACGGCGGAAACGGAAGAGGCCGACGGCGCGGATGCATCCGGGACAGGCGCGGACGGCGGGAACGAAGAGATTATGGTATTCGGCCTTTCTGATCTGGATACGGACGAAGAAGGGAACCTGCGTTCAGCGGATGCCGGTGCGCTGGATACTATGCTCCAGAACACAGTGAGCTGGCTGAAAGGCAGTCAGAGCTCGGTTTTGAATGATGACTTCCTTTCAGGAGTCAGCAGCACCGCTACGGACTGGACGGCATTCAGCCTCGGCAGACTTGGAATTTCAGACAATTACAGCGGCTTTTTAGCTGCTGCGGACGCCTATGTGCGAGAGAGTTATGAAGAAGACCCGGAATACGGTCTGAGCTACAGCAAGGCTACGGAATGGCACCGGCTGACGCTGGCTGTGCTGGCAGCCGGCGGAGATCCCACGTCTGTGGGAGGACAGGATCTGATAGCGGACGGCGTCTATAACTGTCTGATCGGAGATCCGTGGACCCAGGGAGTGAACGGCGCTTTCTGGGGGCTTCTGGCGCTGGACAGCCGGGGATATGAGGTGCCGGAGGGAGCGGCGTATGACAGGGATGATCTGATCCGGTATATACTGGACAGCCAGGTGCCGGGCGGCGGGTGGACTCTGTATGGGAGCCAGGCGGATGTGGATATGACCGCTATGGCTGTGTATGCTCTCGCGCCTTATTATGCGGGAAATGCGGAAGTCCGGTCAGCCGTGGACGCAGGGCTGGCATTTCTGAGAAATGGGATTTCGGCAGACGGGGATCTGGAAAGCGACGGCGATTATAACTGTGAATCTACGGCGCAGACGATTGTGGCGTTTGCTGCCATGGGAATCGACCCGTCTTCCGTAACGTCGCCGGAGTCCGGAAAAAGTCTGCTGGACGGGCTTGCACAATATTATAACACAGATACCGGCGGCTTCCGCCATACTCTGGAGGATGCGGCTTCCAACAGTATGGCTACGGACCAGGCCCTGTACGCTATCGCCGCGTACCGGTATTGCCAGAAGGGGCTGAGTATCTGGGACTTTAAAAGTCCGTCAGATACATCATCCTACAGGATCAGCGCCGGAAGCACGGTTTACACAGCGGAAGCATCCGCCGATGCGGTGCTGAAGGTGGGCGCCGGCGTGAAAGAGATACGGATAGACAATATACCGGTGGGTAATTACGATGCGGCCGAAGTACGTGCCGGTGAAACTGTATTTTCTACAGCGGGAAGAACGGCAGATGGAAGCTTTCCGGTGGAAGGGACGATACCTGTGGCAGATGGGACGGTGCTGCAGATTACGGTGTACCGGCAGAACGGGACAGAGGAAAACTGGACCCTGACTGTTCAGACAGATACGGCTGCAGAAGCGAGGGCGGTGATCAGACAGATAGACAGCCTGCCGGACGCGGCGGATCTGACGCTGGAAGATGCCGATGCAGTAAAAACGGCCAGAACAGCGTTTGAAGCGCTGGGTGAAGAAGAAAAAGAATGTGCTTGATGCCCCTTATTTCCATCTGGTGTTTACAGTCCCTGATATTCTGAACTCTGTCATTTACAGTAACCAG
>JAJEQR010000087.1 GCA_020687485.1 Hominifimenecus microfluidus
AGCCACTTTGTTAATGTGCTGTATCCGATGCCAAGATTTTCTGCACATCCACGTACACCAAGGTCTTTATGATCCTCTGTACCATGCTTATGTGTATTTGGAATTTCTCATTTTTGCTTGTACTATTTATATTCTAGCACCACTCGCATAGATGATTTCCACTTCCGGACGTCTGATTTCCAAATTTCCGGAAGTGCGATTTCATCGCACAAGAATATTCATAACACTGCTCAGTCATAGGTTATTTATTAGGGCATGACCCTGCACAAACCTGACTGGCAGGCTTGGTTGAGAGGAAGAACGAACTGTTGTAGGGGCTGTTCTTTCTCTTTTTTTATTGACGTGAGCCTATACGATAAGACTATAGGGGAAGATATGGATCTGGTCAAGAGGGCAGATAAAAACGTGCCGTAAAATACAGCACGTTGAGAGAGGCAGTATGGAGACACTGTCGAATTTAATTTGCGGGAAGGTTGCAGTAGGCAGGAAGGATAATTTGCCGCCTGACATTTGGTTCTGGCAATAATCATTTTCGGATAAGCATCTCGAATCTGAAACAGAGGTGAGTATTCTCTCTCAAATGTTTCCTGCCTGGAAATGCCGTTGCTTACCTGAATATAAATCTTCTCGCTGCCTCTCTGAGCAACAAAGTCGATTTCCTTTTGATAGAGCTTGCCGACATAAACATTATATGAAAATAGATCATATGCGCTGTTTTTTGCAATATTTTATCTTGCGAATTTATCATTGTAACAAATATGCATATCTTCCCAATCCATGAACAATACGTAAAATACTTTCCCGTACTGCGGGCTCGCTACAATTCTTCCATGATCAAGCACAGAAAAATAGGTTCCGTCAGCTTTTCGAAGATGGAAGTGAATATAATCATTTTCATTACCATTGTCAATCTGTTCCCAGATACTTGATTCTATCTGTTGCTGTTCATCTTCCCGGATCAAGTTTCGAAAACTTTTCTTAGTTAGTCTGAATAGTTCATCTATATCTTTATACCCAGACATATGAAGAAATTCATCATTTGCAAAAAATAGTTCATCATCTTCTTTGTCAGCTCGGTATATGATAAATGCACCTGGAAGATGTTCCGCGATATCCTTGAATGTGAATCCAAGCTGTTTGCGGGCACCTGACCGAAGTCCTTCTCTGTAGGCTATACATCCATTTTTTCCATGAAGCTTTATTTCATAAAGAGCTGCATCTGCGCAGCGCATGAGCTGTGAACGATTGGATGCAAATGTTGGATATTCTGCATATCCTAGAGAAATATAAAATGCATGTTCCTTACCATGGTATGAGAATGATTTAGGAAGTTTGGTGAATTGCTGTAGCTGTACATCTGCTTCTTTAAAGGTACAGTTTGGTAAAAGAATGCAGAATTCATCACCACCATTTCTTCCTAGTAATGCATCGGATGGGAAAAAAGCCTTCATGCTGTCTGCAAGATTTTTTAATGCCCTGTCTCCGTAATTATGTCCATAGATATCATTAATAAACTTGAAATCATCGATATCAAGGAGCGCAGCCACAAAATGTGCTTTTGGATTTTTTTGAATTATTTTTTCTGCAAATTCATCAAATCCATAGCGGTTATAAATATTTGTAAGAGAATCTGTGCGCGCCAGTATCTGAAACTTTTTCTTATGTTCTTTTGCTACTAACCATACTCTGGTAAGAACTGACAGGAGAAGGCTTATTGTAAGAAACATTCCGATGATGATTATCAGCAGTGTGGCATTTCTCCATCCACTTTTAGGAGTTACTTCAAATTTCCAGTTTTCATCTCCTATTGTAAATGTATAAGAAACAGGATGATTTGTTTGTCCATCTGATTGATAAACTACTTTATAAGTATCACTCCATGGAGCGTCTGTTTTTGAAATTTTGTATTCGTATCCAAAATTTGAAAGTGCACTGATTGAATCTGAAAAAATATCCGGAACACGCAGGATAACAATAGTAAATCCCCAGAAATACTCATGTCCGTTTTTATCTTTCAGGTATACGGGATTGCGGACTGCAATTCCATATCCTCCCTGTTTTAATTTGAAGGGGCCCTGTGTAATGATTGTATGGTTGTCTCTTGCGTAACGGGAAATTTTTCCGCGGTCTTTATCATGGATTAAATCAATCTTACCTGCCTCATTTCCATTATCCGGATAAATATCTGTAACAACACCATTAGGAGCAAGCTGTACACTTTCAATAGAATCAGACATAAGATTTCCGGCAATTGTTTCAAACTGATGGATTTCGCCATCTTCACTTATTAAGATTTGTTTCAAGGTATCTGTGATCTCAATTCCATTTGTAATTTCATTCTTTATTCGTTCGCCATAGGTGGCTACATTTAATTGTGCTGTTATGTGTCTCTGCTCTTTTTCGTGGGTGTCTGTTTTGTATACAATCAAACTAACAAGGCATATGCCCAGTAAAAAAATGATAAGAGGCACAAGTGTTTTCTTTTTAATTTGGTTCACCTCATTTTGTCCATGGGAATTTTTATAATAAAGCACTAAGACTTCCCACACCGCATCGATGTGGGAAGTTTTAGTCATTAATTTACTTTTATCATACGGTAGCCCACACCAATATGTGTTTGGATGTATTGTGGGGACTCCTCTGTTGGCTCCAGCTTTTTCCGTAGTGTTGCCATAAATACCCGCAGAGAAGCTACATCGTTATCCCAACTGCGGCCCCAGATGTTTTGTGTGATAAAGGTATGGGTCAGTACCTTGCCAACATTCTTGGAGAGCAGGCACAACAACTTATACTCAATGGGCGTCAGGTGCAGTTCGTCCTCTCCCAGATAAGCGCATCCCCCAGCATAATCCACTTTCAGTTTACCATTAACAAATACAGAACTGGCGGTTACCATTTCCGCCGTCATCAGGGCGAGTCTGCGTTGCGTCACCCGAAGTCGAGCCAATAATTCTTCAACAGAAAAAGGTTTTGTCAGATAATCGTCAGCTCCGGCATCCAATGCATGAATCTTGTCATTATCTTCACTTCTGGCGCTAATTACAATGATGGGGGCATTGGACCAGGAGCGTACCGTTTGAATGACTTGAACGCCATCCATATCCGGCAAGCCCAAATCCAGCAAAATGATTTCAGGATTGTGCGATGTGGCCTCCATAATGGCTGTCGAGCCATTGGGCGCTACCACGTAACGATAATCATTTGTTTTCAATGTGGTTGTAATGAGATTTCGTACAGATGGGTCATCCTCAACCACTAATATCAAAGGTTTATTCATGAAGTTCTACCTCCCCGGCGGGTAATGTAAATGTGAACACAGTGCCATTTGGCTGATTGTCTGATACGGAGATTGTGCCGCCGTGGGCGGTCACGATCGACTTGCAGAGGGACAGCCCCAATCCAAGGCTTCTACGGCTATCGACCACTTTGTTGGCCCCGCTATAAAACATGTCGAAAACACGAGGCTTCTGCTCATCGGGAATCCCAGGCCCATTATCGGCAACTGAAACGATGACCCATTTGTTCTTCTGCTCAGTGTGTATTTCGATTACCGAACCGGCAGGGGTATATTTGATGGCGTTATCCACCAAATTGATAATAACCTGAACGATCAGCCTCGCATCAATATGGGCAAGGATAAAGTCTTTGCCGCTGGTCACACGAATGATGTGTTCTTTGCTCTTTCTGTTGATGTGCTTCAGAGCCTCGGAAATTACCTCATCTATGAGTTCTATACTCCGAGTCAGATTGACCTGTCCTCCTTCAATTCGTGTGATTGCTAACAGGTTTTCAACGAGATTAATCAGCCACATGGAATCGTCATAAATATCGGTAAAGGTCTGCTCCCGCAATGCATCATCCATCTTTTTATAATTTGCAAGCAAATTGCCTGCGCTGCCGGAAATCGCTGTCAAAGGGGTTCGAAGATCATGAGAGATTGCCCGCAGCAGGTTAGCACGAAGCTGTTCATTTTGCGCCAGAACAGCCGCTTCCTCTTTCTCTTTGGCGTTTTTGATGTTTTCAAGTGCCAAAGCGCACTCGCCCAGAATAGAGAGGAGTACGCTGTTTTCGAAAGAGTCCAGTGGAATACCGTTCACCGCAATACCAACCACTCCATATACATGCTGGTTGACCCGAATCGCAAGGTATAAACACTTTGCACTGGATAATGTATCTGTTGTGGCACCGGCGTGTTTATTGTTTCGAAGGACCCAATCGGCGACTGCTTTCTCGTTCTCAGAAATTAAATCTTCCTGAATGCTATTAACAACACGAAAAACGTTAGGGGTGGCAAGTTCTTTACCATCAGACAGGTAGACGACAATATCTTTTTTCAGTAGCTTCATGAGCTGCCCTGCCGTAGCTGTGATTACCGCATTCTCATCCGGCTCTTTTTGCAGAAGCTGGTTGGTTTCAAAAAGAATCTTTGTACGGTAAGCTGTATGGGCAGATTGTTTCGCATTTTCTTTCAGCAAGGTGGGGAGAGATCCGGAAAGCAGTGTTACTATAAACATAATGGTAAAGGTAACAATATAGTTCGGATCGTCAAAATGGAATGTCAGTCTCGGAGTGGTAAAAAAGAAATTGAAAACCAGCACACTGACAACCGAGGTCAGAATCCCGCACAGTCGGTTGGTTGTGATTACAGCGGTCACAAGTACGCCTAATATGTAAACTGCGATAATATTACTCTCCGTGAACCCAAGAGCGTCAAAGCCACAGCCAATCAGTGTAGCTGCCAGCAATATGACTATACTCTTAAGGATATCGCGCAGGGGCATCGCATCTACCTGCGCCTTTTTCTTTTTTTTCTGATAGCTGGTTCCTGTGCTGGCATCCGGTATCACATGAATATCCAGATTAGGTATGCTGGAAATCAGGCGTTCCGTCAAGGTGGGCTTGCTGAAAATATTCTTTCGTGCAATGGTGCTTCGTCCAATTACGATTTTTGAGATGCCGGAAAGACGGGCAAATTCGGCAATTTGAACAGGCACGTCATCACCATAGCTTGTTTCAATTGTGGCGCCAAGCTGCTGAGCCAGCCGTTTATTATCCTGCAAACGCTTTTTGTCCTCTTCACTCATCGCCGATGTATTGGGTGTTTCAACATAAAGAGCGGTAAATGTTCCTCGGAAGGCTCTTGCCATTCTGGCGGCAGTACGGATAATTCTGGCGTTGGATGGAGATGAAGAAAGGCATACCAGAATATGTTCATCCGTATGGTAATCGCCTCGGCTTTGTATCCTGGCACGTTCTGTCAGCAGATTTACCCGGTCAGCACACCGACGAAGAGCCATTTCCCGCAATGCGGTCAGATTTTCAAGCGTAAAGAAATTGACGGTCGCCCGCTGAGCCTGGTCTTCCTGGTACACATTTCCACTTGCCAGTCGTTCCAGCAATTCCGCAGGTTCAATATCCACCAGTTCTACCTGATCTGCTTGATCAAAAGTGGAATCCGGAATGCGCTCCCGCACAAGAATTCCGGTGATAGAAGCTACTGTATCGTTGAGACTCTCGATATGTTGGACATTTACAGTCGTATAGACATCAATTCCAGAATTTAGCAGTTCCTGAACATCCTGATACCGTTTCGTGTGCCGACTACTTTCGGCGTTGGTGTGGGCAAACTCGTCCACCAGTATGAGCTGGGGATTTCGCTTGAGCGCAGCATCAATATCAAATTCACGAAGGGTCATTCCTTCGTAAACAACTTGTTTCACAGGAAGCTGCTCCAAGCCGTCCAGAAGTGCCATCGTCTGAGGTCGGGAATGGGGTTCTATGTATCCAGCAACCACATCGATGCCACGCTCCTTCGCTTGATGAGCCGCCTGAAGCATGGCATAGGTCTTTCCGACACCTGCGGCATAACCGAAAAAGATTTTGAGTTTTCCGCTTTTCTTAGTGGATGCATCGTTACGGATCGCACGAAGAAGCTGATCCGGATCTTGTCTTGGCAGTTCCATTTTAATCAACCACTCGGCCGCTTCGCGTTCGCACAAATAGGAATGAAAGAGTGCAGAAAAACGACCGCCTTTCTTGTAGAATAAGTTTGAGGGGAATGTATACTAAAACGCACGGCGAAAGGAGTCATAGACTGCATTCCAAACTTAAACAGTATTTAATCAGTGTTGGAACCGCCTTTTCAAGCACAAATAAGTGGCGTCTTGAACCCATACACTAAGGATTGTTTTAACACCTGTTGGATTGCTTGGCGGTTCAGTCCCTGCGTTCTCCTCGCTATTATTACGGAGGAGGTTTTGTTGTGAAAGTTGTATTCCCAATCTGTTGCGGTGTAGATGTTCACAAAACATTCGTGGTTGCTACTATCATCACCACCCTCGCAGACAGCCTACAGCCCCACTATCAGAAAAAGCGATTCAGTACATTTAACTCAGATCTGTTTCGCATTGGTCTTGTAAAAAGTAGCTTCATCCCAGGCCTGAATATCCGCATTCTTCGTGAATTTACCCACTACCGCTATAAGTTGGTATCCATGAAAAGCAGGGATTATCTGTGGCTTAGCTCAGATTGAATACGCTTTGACCTTACAAAACAAGCTGTTTGCAGAGACGTTTTTGTGCGCCTTTTTCCTCTGTGCTGGACCAGTACTCACTTTCACACTATATTATAACACACAACGTCAAAACCTACATCTGCGACTGATCCACGGCAAATTTGTTCAGGTATCCAATAAAAAAGTCGATGACAGGTGATTTTTCTTGAAATCAAGTATGAAAGCACTTTTGCAAATTTCTGTTACTTCCCAACGCTAATATGGTATCTCCTGCTTTCAGCACTGTGTCTGAAGAAATAGATAACTCCAGCTTGCCGCTTTGCCTGATTCCCATAATGTTAATGTTGAATTTTTTACGAATATCGAGCTCTCCAATCGAATGATCCGCCCATTCTTTTGGAACGGGAGTCTCAAACATGGCATGATTTTCATCCAGTTCTATGTAATCGAGAATGTGATCCGCACTGTAACGGATTGCTGTCCACTTTGCGAGCTGTTTTTCCGGGTAGACTACTTCATTTGCACCGTTACGTAGCAAAAATTTTTCCTGAAAATCGGTTGCAGCTCTGGAAACTACAAACTTCGCTCCTAATTCACTGAGCAGAGAAGTTGTTTCCAACGAACTTTGAAAGTTGTTGCCGATGGCCACAATGCATACATCATAGTTGCGAACACCGAGAGATTCCAAGAAATCGGCATTCGTACTGTCTCCGATCTGTGCGTTGGTAACAATGGGAAGAACAGCCTCCACATGTTCCTCCGAAATATCTACTGCCATCACTTGATGCCCCAAATGATTCAAGTGCAGGGCAACATGCTTTCCAAATCGCCCCAGGCCAATTAGAAGAATTGATTTCATAATGTCTCCTTTATCCTACTGTTATTTTTTCCTTTGGTAATTTTGATACTTCCTTTTGCGCACCGGACAAGGCCGCAAAAATCAATGTAAGGCCACCGACACGTCCAAAAAACATCAACAGAATCAAAACACTCCGTGAGAGCAGATTCAGTTCCGGTGTAATCCCAAGAGACAGGCCGACTGTGCCAACAGCCGAGGCAGTTTCAAAAAGGCAGGTAAGCATGGGAAGTCCTTCGGAAACGCTGATGATAAGGCCGCCGGTACAACATAGCGTAATATACATAAGCGAAATTGTCGCTGCGTTTTTTACGACATCATCATCAATGCGACGTCCAAAGAGGTTTGCATTTTCTCTACGCCGAAAGGTGGAAATTGCAGTAGTAAGCAAAACAGCAATGGTTGTTGTTTTCAAACCGCCTGCGGTAGACCCGGGACTACCGCCGATCAGCATCAGCGCAATGGTGATAAATTGTCCAGCCTCACTTAAATCAGTTAATTCCACCGTATTAAACCCCGCCGTTCGTGGTGTCACAGCTTGAAAAAGAGAAGATAAAAGCCGTTCCTTTCGTGTGAGATCAGCAAACTCAAAAAAATAAAAGTACATTGCCGGAACGATCAATAAAACCGCTGTGGTACAAAGAATCACCTTGCTCTGCATCCGATATTTGTGCAAATGCAATCGATTTGTCCGAATATCATCCCAAGTCAGAAAGCCGATGCCGCCAAACACAATTAAGAACATAATAGTAAAGTTTATGACTGGATTTGCTGCATAGCTGGTCAGGGAGGAAAAGGGAGTGCGCACACCCAACAGATCAAAGCCTGCATTGCAAAAAGCGGACACGGAATGAAACAGCGCCATCCAAAGTCCCTTTTTCCCGAAATCACGGCAAAACACCGGTGCCATCACGGCTGCACACAGCAGTTCCATCATCAGTGTCACCCTGACGATAAAACCAGTCAAGCGAACGATTCCCCCTACCTTTGGCGCTGAAATCGCCTCCTGCATGGTACTGCGCTGCATCAAAGAAATCTTCCGCCCGGAAATCATTGCAAAGGATGCGGCTACGGTAATAACCCCCATGCCTCCAATCTGAATCAGCAGTAAAATGACAAACTGGCCGAAGGCCGACCAGTATGTTGCCGTATCATGTATAATGAGTCCGGTTACACAAACTGCTGAGGTAGAAGTAAACAATGCATCCGAGAAAGGCGTTGCCAGTCCGCTGCGGCTAGAAAACGGTAACATTAAAAGGAAGGTGCCGAAAAGGATCACACAGGAAAACCCGAGGATGATAATTTGAAACGAAGTCAACTTTCTTTTTAACAACACTACTCCCATAATTGCAATCCTCCTTTATACCCCTTTACGTGTCCTTAATTATAAATCAAAGGGAGTAAAGAAGGTAAAAGAGAATGCGTATCTGTATTAAGGCCGTCTAAAGATGCCAAGAAATCGACCGTCGGTGCATTTTCGGATGATCTTGCGTATTTCATCATCGGTCATATCATTCGCTTTTGCAATACGTGCTACCTGATACTCCGCTGCCGCTGGGGAAATATGAGGATCAAGCCCACTGCCGGAACAAGTAACAAGATCCACCGGAACAGCTGTTTCATCCATATCAGGGTTGGCAGCCCAGAGCTTTTCCACCCGCTCTGCCACGAGCTGTGCATACTCCTCGCTTGCCGGAGAGATGTTGGATGGGGCGGCGGATTCTTCGTATTCAAGAAAGTCTAGGAAAAGAAGAAGGAACAGGAAGCGGCAAAGCCTGATCCGGATGCTGATTATGTGGATGATGACGAGGACTATGGGTACGATCCGGAGTATGAGGACGATGATGTAGATAGCTCCGTTGATGAAGATGATAATGAACCTGTATAAACAGGATAGGCTTGATGCCTGGGGAGTCTATCTCCATCATACCTATTGAAATCTCCATCATTTAGCATTAATTTGCTGGTAGATTGCAGGCCGCAGTTTTTCATTTCCGATATGATAAAAATTATGAAGGGGAATCTGGCAAGGCAGATGTTCCTTGCTCATCCGGAATTAAAACAGGAACTATGGAGCGGTCATTTGTGGAATCCATCCTATTGCGCAGTGACGGTCAGCGATCGAAGCAGGGAGCAGGTACTGGCTTATATCGAAAGCCAAAAGGAAAACAAAAGCAGCAGAAAACGGAAATCCAAAAGAGAAAACTGAGGGAAATGATTGTATGCAGATTACATCCAGTTATGGCGTAGAAATAAAAAAACAGAATATTCCGATTCGCCATACCCTGCGGATTTATCGCTCTGCTGTCAGTTATCTGATTCAGGTATATGCGGAAAGCTGGGAAGAACTTTCACAGATTGACAACATTCAAAAACGTTTTAACGCGGCGGAGCAT
>JAJEQR010000088.1 GCA_020687485.1 Hominifimenecus microfluidus
TCGGGGACCTTGTATAAGACCTTGCAGATGCAGGGCTGTGAGGGAAGAACCGAGAATCCCCTGCCTTTAGGCATGGGGAGTGTCAATTCATAAAGTACTCAATGAATTTAGCAGATAAGATTTCTTAACAAGCCAACTTACTTTTTTAGTTTTCATATTTTTCCTCACTTTTCAAAAGCGGAAGCCTTCAAATTCACCGTTACGAAGGCTTCCGTTTTTGTTATAAGATCGTTATAATACCGGGAGACCGGATGAGGAATTCTGATAAATGAGGGAATCCAGGATATCCTGACCGAAAGCAGTCAGAGCCATACTTCCATGGAGGGGAAAGTCATGGTAGATACTGTAGTCATAACCTGCAATCGGGATATTCTCATCTACGGAGATGATCTGCTTGGCTTCCAGCGCGTACAGACCGGCGGAGATATCGTCCGCAGAAGTAGCAGATACATCAGAGGAAGCGTCGGGAAAATATACGGGCATTCCATCTTTGTCTCTGGCTGCCGGGAGAAATGGATACACAGAAAACAGTTGAAGCAGGGACAGCTCCAACGGAGAGAGAACCATTTCTCTGACAGAGCTGCAGGAACCGCCGCAGCATTTGCCGCAGTGCGGAGTGGAGGAAGTACAGGTTCCCGAAGCATTATTATTTTCAAAAGAACAACTGCCGGAAGAACAACTGCTTCCGGAAGTACAATTATTACAGGACATAAAAAACCTTTCGTATATAAAAATATGAAGATAAAAGACAGTGATCTACGGTCGTATTTATGATAAAATATCACGTCCGGACTGTCAAGGGTATGTCCTAATCAGGACGGCCGATAGCTATCGTTCACTATATGTTTCAGATGAATTAACAAAATGTTCACACTATTAACATAGTTTCTTCACCGATGCCGGATATTATATAACCATAGAGTTAAACAAAACATTGCCAACTTACTTTTTCATATTTTTCATATTTTTTCCTCACTTTTTCAAAGCGGAAGCCTTTCAGAAACACGAAGGCTTCCGTTTTGCATATAGAACATATAGAATTAGAAAGGAAGTTTACAACATGAGACGTTCAGACCGAGAGATTACGAATTTTGATGATATGGTGGCGATCCTGGAGCACAGCGACGTGTGTCGTCTGGGTATGGTGGACGAAGACGGAATGGCATATATTGTTCCGCTGAATTACGGGTTTCGTATAGAAGAGGGAAAAGCCGTGCTGTATTTCCACTGTGCCAACGAAGGGAAGAAGCTTACGCTTATGAGAAAGAATCCTAGAGTGTCTTTTGAGATCGACGGAGCGCATACGCTGGAGCTGTCGGAAGAAAAGAGAATGTGTACCATGCGCTATGAATCTCTGATGGGAAAAGGTGTGATCAAAGAGCTTCCGGATGAGAGAAAGATGGAGGCGTTGAGAGAAATTATGAAGCACTACGGAAGAGAAGGATTTGACTTCTCACCTGCCGCAGTGCCGCGAACCATACTTTTTTCCATGACAATTGAGGAAATGACAGGAAAAACAAACATACGATGATACTAGGGGCGAAGACTGCAGGCGCCGACCGTGCTTGCACGGGGAGGCGCCTGAGTCTGGGCTCTGATATCATCGCAATTCTTCTATCCCTGCATTCATACTTCCCATGCGATATCCCCGGAGATCGAGCGACACATAAGAGAACCCAAGTTCTCTCAGCTTATGGTCAATCTGTTCTGCCATATTATCCTTAAATACTCTTTTCATCGCGTCAGGTTCCAACTCAATCCGGGCCATATCACCATGTATGCGGACGCGTAGCTGGTGGAAACCGAGAGAGATAAGATACTCTTCCGCAGCTTCCACCATAGCAAGCTTCTCCTTTGTAATCGTCTCACCGTAGACGAAACGAGAGGCCAGACAGGCAAAGCTCGGCTTGGACCAGGTGGGAAGTTCGGCTTCCTGAGAGAGCGCACGAATCTCCGTTTTGGTCAATCCGGCTTCCCGCAGTGGGCTTCGGATGCCGAGTTCTGCCAGCGCCTTTAGTCCCGGACGGTAATCGCCGAGATCATCCAGGTTCGAACCTTCCGAGACGAAAGCAGTTCCTTCATCGGCAGCCGTCTGCTTCAGGTGGGAGAACAGTGCCGATTTGCACAAGTAGCAGCGGTTCTGCGGATTCTGGCGGATGCCTGGATTCTCCAGCTCATCGATCGTAAGAATCAGGTGACGGATTCCGCGGCTGCGGCAGAAATTCTCTGCTTCTTCGGATTCGCGCTGAGGAAAGAAGCAGGATACCGCGGTGACTGCGAACGCGCGCTCTCCCAGCACCTTGTGCGCCTCGTACAGCAGGTACGTGGAATCCACTCCGGAAGAATAGGCAACGGCTGTGCTGCCCATCTCACGGAGAATCTCTTCCAGGCGGTTCTGTTTTTGAATCAAAGTAAAGTCATGAATCATGGCGCAATTCTCCTCCGGATGCAATTTTGACTTTTCACAATTTGAAAAGTGTGCGCTTCCCTCAAAAGCAGCAGGACTTCTTTAGATACTGTAATCATTCGCATAATGCTCTTTCTGCTGATCCAGCAGATCTTGGAGCGTAATTCCATCCAGATACTCATTAATGACTTTATACAATCCCTGCCAGAGCGGAAGTGTGGCGCAGTCATACTTCCGCTCGCATTCCAGCGGCTCATGCTCCAGACAAGCAACCGGAGCGAGGCTTCCCTCGGTAAGGCGCAGGATCTGACCGACTGTGTAGTGATCCGGACTCTTGGCCAGTTTGTATCCGCCCTGGAATCCGCGGTTCGTCTGAAGAATATCGGAACGGTTCAGAACAGGGACGATCTGTTCCAGATATTTCTTTGAGATGCCCTGACGGGCAGCAATGTCTTTCAGTGCGATAAATCCATTATTCTGGTGCTCTGCCAGGTCAATCAACATACGCAGAGCATATCTTCCTTTGGTTGAAATCTTCATAAAAATAAAATTCGGCGCAGGAGAGCTGCAGCTTCTCCGCCATCTCCTTTCTGTTGAAAACGAAAATGAATTAGTGTATCATGATAACATACCGGATTGAAGTATTCCTGCATCCGGCATAGCAAAATCAATCTAACACCTATAATACTATAAAAAAACTAGGTATTCAAGAGTATAAAATAGAAAAAGCAATAAAAGTAAACAATAAAAAACGATAAAGAACAGAAGAGAGAAAAAACAAGAAGAAAAACAAAAGAAAAACGAGAAAAAAACAGGGCAAGAAGAAAGACGAGAGGAAAACTAAAATGAATAAAGAAAACAAATATAAAAACAAACGGGGAAGCGAATATCGCATGAAACGCGCGAGCGGCATTCTGCTTCCGGTATCCAGCCTTCCCTCAGCATACGGAATCGGCTGTTTTTCCAGGGAAGCTTATGATTTTGTGGACTGGCTGGCCGCTGCCGGGCAATCCTACTGGCAGATTCTTCCTCTGGGACCGACCGGGTTCGGTGATTCGCCGTACCAGTCATTCTCGAACTTTGCGGGGAACCCTTATTATATTGATCTCGAAGCGCTGATCGAGGATGGCCTTCTGACCGAAGAGGAATGCAACCGGGTGGATTTCGGCTCGGATCCGCACTCGGTGGATTATGGGAAACTGTATGAGAACCGCTGGAATCTTCTTAAGATTGCCTATCAGAGAAGCAGCATTGCAGTTGACCCGGATTTTCGGGAGTTCTGCCGGAAGCAGGACTGGTGGCTGGAGGATTATGCACTCTTTATGACGGTAAAGGCCTGTTTCCACGGGGCTTCCTGGGACTGCTGGGCAGAGGATATCCGCCTGCGCTGGGGGTATTCCATCGATTATTACCGGAATACATATGCGGAGGAGATGGAATTCTACCGTTATATCCAGTATCTCTTTGACGTTCAGTGGAAGAAATTGAAAGCTTATGCGAACGATAAGGGAATTCAGATTATCGGCGATCTTCCGATCTACGTAGCGTTCGACAGCGCGGATGCCTGGGCGCATCCGAATCTGTTCCAGTTCGATGAGCAGCATAAGCCGACAGCGGTTGCAGGTTGCCCGCCGGATGCGTTCTCGGCGACCGGACAGTTATGGGGAAATCCTCTGTACCGTTGGGAATATCATAGGAATACCGGCTATGACTGGTGGATTCGTCGTATGAGAGCCTGCTATGAGCGATACGATATTGTCCGTATGGACCATTTTCGTGGATTTGACGAATATTATTCCATCCCTGCAGAGGATGAGAATGCTGTCGGTGGACACTGGGAAAAGGGCCCCGGAATGGAGCTTTTTCACACGCTGGAGCAGGCGCTGGGAGAACGTCCGGTGATTGCGGAGGACCTGGGATTCATGACACCTGGTGTGGAGAAGTTGGTCGCTGATTCCGGCTACCCGAATATGAAGGTGCTGGAGTTCGGATTTGTCCCCGGAGTGGAGACCGGCCATCTGCCGCACGCTTACGAGAAGAATTGTGTGGTTTATACCGGCACGCACGACAATGAAACCGTGGAGGCATGGTATGAGGAGCTCGGAGACCGCAAGAAATCCTATGTGCTGGCTTATCTGGATAAAGAGAAGCCTGGAAAGAACGGGATTTCCCGCGATCTGATCCGTCTGGCGATGATGAGCAGTGCGGACACCTGCATCATTCCTCTGCAGGACTGGCTGGGACTTGGCCGCGGCGCGCGCATGAATTATCCGTCCACTATAGGAACCAACTGGAAATGGCGGACAGACGCCGCAGTATTTACGAAAAAACTGCAGAAAGAAATCCGCAGTCTGACCGAGTTCGCATTCCGCGCGGAACCGCAGCCGGAGGACGAGTCTGTTTCCACAGAAGAGACAGAGGCAGCGGACGAGTCTGTTTCCGCAAAAGAGACAGAAGTAGCGGACGAGTCTGTTTCCACAAAAGAAAACGAGACAACAACGACAAAAGAAATGGAAGCTAAAATAAGTTGCAACTTATAGCGGTTTATAGTATAATTACATTTATATTGTGTGTACGGAAAAACACGTGGAAAAAACGGCAGCCGCAGTACGCGGTCAATGCTTTTAAGGGCGCCTGTCATCTGAGGATACCAGGGTCTGTGAAAAGAAATGCCGGAACCGAAGGCGTGATGTGATCTTTCGGCTATGAGAGGACTTGACAGAGAATCGATCCGAATCAGGAATCGTTATTTTTTCGTGTGCAAAAAATTAAATAAGATGATTACGAATGTTTTTGAAGATTGCGGGAGTGCAAAGCACGTAGCAATCTGGTATCAAAGGGGTCAAAAAACCTTTTGACCCCAACATCATAAGATGCAGCTAAGAACAAAACAAAATCAATAAATAAGAACAGGAGGAATCAGATTGAGACGTAATCAGAATCAGAAAGATCAGAAGGATTCGAAAGATCTAAACGATCAAAAAAGTCTGAAGGAACCCGGAGATCGCAAAGAGAAAAAAGAGAAGCAGCCGTCGGCTGAAAAAGTTAGAATTATTCCGCTGGGAGGACTGGATAAGATCGGCATGAATATCACCGCGATCGAGTATAACAATACGATTGTTGTCGTGGACTGCGGTATGTCCTTCCCGGACGATGATATGCCAGGTATCGATAAGATTATTCCGGACGTCAGCTACCTGGTAGAGAATAAGGAGAAGGTGAAGGGCTTTGTGATCACGCACGGACATGAAGATCACATCGGCGCGCTTCCCTATATTCTTCCGCAGGTGAATGTTCCGGTTTATGCGACGAAGCTGACCATGGGACTGATCGAGCACAAGCTGAAGGAAGCAGGGCTGCTGAAGAAGACGAAGAGAAAGATTGTAAAGCAGGGCAGCACAGTGAATCTGGGAGAGATCCGCGTGGAATTTATCAAGACGAACCACAGCATTGCGGGTGCATCTTCCCTGGCAATTTACACGCCGGCCGGTATCGTATTCCATACCGGTGACTTCAAGGTAGACTACACGCCGCTGTTCGGTGATTCCATCGATCTGCAGCGCATGGCGATTCTTGGCAAAAAGGGTGTGCTTGCCGTGCTCAGCGACAGTACGAATGCGCTGCGCCCCGGCTTTACACCTTCCGAGACAAAGGTGGCGAAAACCTTTGACACCCTGTTTGCGGAGCATACGAAGAGCCGAATCATCGTGGCGACCTTCGCCTCGAATGTGGATCGTGTACAGCAGATCATCAATACCGCGCAGAAATATGGCCGTAAGGTTATCGTGCAGGGCCGCAGTATGGTGAATATTATTGATATTGCTACCAAGATCGGCTGCATGAAGATCCCGGATGGCACACTGATCAATGTCGATGAGATGAAGCGTTATCCGGACGAGCAGCTGGTATTTATCACAACGGGAAGTCAGGGCGAGGCGATGGCGGCTCTGTCCCGCATGGCGGATTCCACGCACAAGAAGGTTATCATCAAACCCGGCGACGCGATCATCTTAAGCTCAACGCCGATCCCCGGCAACGAGAAAGCGGTATCTCATGTCATTAATGAGCTGGTCAAGAAGGGCGCAAAGGTTATTTATCAGGATACGCACGTATCCGGACATGCCTGCCAGCAGGAGCTGCAGCTGATTTACACGCTGCTGAAACCGAAGTACGCGATCCCGGTACATGGTGAGTACCGCCATCGTCTGGCGGCAGCCGGGGTGGTGACGGATCTCGGTATCCCGAAGGAGAACACATTCCTGATTCAGGCGGGCGATGTTCTGGAACTCTCCGAGAGCAGCGCGAGAATTGCCGGAAAGGTAACTGCGAGAGAAGTCTTCGTCGATGGCCTCGGCGTCGGCGATGTGGGAAATATTGTTCTCCGGGATCGTCAGAACCTGGCCGAAAACGGCATTATTCTGGTGACACTGACCCTGGAGAAGGGAACCGGTCATCTGCTTGCCGGACCGGAGATTATTACCCGCGGTTTCGTGTACATTCGGGAGTCGGCTGACCTGATGGAAGAGCTTCATCAGGTGGCTCTGAAGGCACTGGAGAACTGCGAGAAGCGAAGAATCCGTGAGTGGTCCCGCATCAAGTCGGAGATCAAGGACAGCATGGACAGCTACCTGTGGAAGAAGATTCAGAGAAGCCCGGTAATTCTGCCGGTGATTATGGAAGTGTAGGAAGAGAACATGGAGATAAGAGGTGGACGGGTATTCTGCCCGGACGGTGTTTTTCGGGACACGGATATTTATATTGAGAACGGACGTTTTACAGAGAGCAGCAGCGATGGTCATATCATGAATGCTGCCGGATACTATATTATTCCCGGTTTGATCGATATTCATATGCACGGTTGTGTCGGTTATGATTTCAGCAGCGCGACCGTACAACAGATCCGGGCGATGGGAGAGTATCTGGCCGGCTTCGGCGTTACGAATTTCTGCCCGGCAGTGATGAGCCTGCCGGAGGAGCAGATGGCGGAGGCTTTTCGCAATGCTGTGGAGTATGAGGCGCATCGCGGTTGCGGCGCTTATCTTCGAGCCCTTCGTATGGAGGGACCATTCCTCTCCCCGGAGAAGAGCGGAGCGCAGGATGAGCAGTATTTCCGCGAACCGGATAAAGATCTGGTAGAGCGCATGCAGAAGGAGGCGGACGGCCTGCTTCGCATTATCGATGTGGCTCCGGAGCTATATGGCTCTCTGGCGCTGATTCATGATCTGGCCGGACGCTACCGCATCTCGCTCGGTCATTCCACTGCGGATTATAAGCGTACAATGGCGGCTTTTGATGCAGGGGCGACACAGGTGACGCACCTTTATAACGGAATGATTCCGATGCATCACCGGGAGCCGGGCATGATCGGAGCGGCGATGGATCATGAGCGGTGCTTTGTCGAGCTGATCGGCGACGGCGTTCATGTGGATGATGCAATGCTGCGCAACACGTTTCGTATGTTCGGTGACGACCGGATCATCCTGGTCAGCGATTGTATGAGCGCGACCGGTATGGAAGACGGCATGTATCTTCTGGGAGGAAAGCAGGTGCGCGTCGAGGACGGCGTGGCTACCTTGGCCGGTACCAATGTTCTTGCCGGTTCCACCATGAACCTGATGGAGTGCTTCCTTCATACAGTTAAAAAGGCGCGTGTGCGCATGGAATCCGTTGTAAAGGCGGTTACGGAGAACCCGGCCCGAAGCCTTGGTATCTTCAGCCAGTACGGCTCCATCGAGCCCGGTAAGATTGCGCACATCCTGATTCTGGATGAAGACCTGAATCTGGTATCTGTAATCTTCTAACGATTCAGAGCCATGCGGATTTGATTGATTTACTTGACATTAAAACTTCACAGTGCTAAAATCTCCTGTGTAGAAAGTTTCCCAAGAGAAGCACCTGGAGGTTATTCCATGAATAAGAAGATTAAGACCGATGCGGTGGACGAGCTTTTCGAGGCAATCCTGCATCTGAAGACGGTCGAAGAGTGCTATGCGTTCTTCGAGGACGTATGCACGGTGAATGAGCTGCTGTCTTTTTCCCAGCGATATGAAGTTGCGCGTATGTTGCGGGACGGTCATACATACCTGGATATCGCGGAGAAGACGGGTGCTTCGACTGCTACGATCAGTCGTGTGAACCGTTCGTTGAACTATGGAAGCGATGGTTATGATCTGATTTTTCATCGTTTGGAAGAGGAGTCCGGTCAGTAGATCTAGATCTGCGAGTGATAGAGATTAACGTACGTTCGGAATTGTTTTGAAGTGTTGGATCAGGATGAATAAAGAAAGAAAAACCGGCATCGCTCCTGAAAAAGGAGTCTGCCGGTTTTGTCTGCTATGAATTCTTTTTGACTGTCTCTTTCTTAAGTGTCTCTTTTGCGGCGCGCTTCTTCTCAGCGGCTGCTTCATTCTCTTTCTCGCGCAGGTCATCCACAATCGTCTCGATCATCTGCTTCTTCAGATAGACGTCGAAGGCCAGCATACATACCATGGAGAAGATTTGCAGATATTCCTGTTCGTCCTCCGGCCGGTCAGTGAAAGTCTGTTCCGCTTTCTCAACTTTCCTAAGAATATCCTTATAGAAGGGGCGGAACATCTGCGTCTCCATTGACACGACTTCGCGGTAGATATCGGAAAGACCGAAATCCCCATTTTTGCCGAAGTAGTGTTCCTCCAGAGGGGCCAGCAGCGTCTGGATATCATTAATCGGGAGAATATTCTTCAGATAATAGATATAGATCAGAAGCAGCATATGCTCCTTCGTATATTTCTTCTTCTCTGAGGGAGGAAGAAGGGCGTTCTTCGTGTAATTATTGATCATCGTCTTCGTGAGGATCTTATCGTCCGGGTAGCGCTTGGCATGTGCCAGCTTCTCATCCATAAAGGTCGTAACCTGATCCATATAGAGGTCAATCCCCGGAAGAGAGGACGGCTTGATGTACTGAAGACGGGAAAATTCTTCGATCAGCTTTTCAAATTCTTTTATGTGCTCCATGAAAACCTCCATAACACATATATTAGTAACTATTATAGTAACTATTCAGCGTTCCAGCTCGATTCCGCTTACGCTGCATCTCGCTGTGGCTTCTCGCCATATGGATTTACAAAAATGTATTCACTCATGCAAGTATGGTTTATACATTTGCTGTAAATTCGCATAGCTCTGAATAGTTACATATTATATAGTATTCAAAACCAGATATCAAGGGGTAAGCATTATTTTCAGAGAACAAAAGGAAGGGAAAGCACTGGATTCCTTCAAGGAAATATGATATACTGATTCAAGTCGAGCAACCGCGAGACTTGGCGCGTGATTCTGGTCAGCGTAAGCTGACATATTCTTTACAGAATCACT
>JAJEQR010000089.1 GCA_020687485.1 Hominifimenecus microfluidus
CATGTCTCTATTGTACCATGCTTATGTGTATTTGGAATTTCTCATTTTGGCTTGTACTATTTATATTCTAGCACCACGCATCCCAGCAGCCAATCGCCGGCAGTCATCAATATCCCGCCGATTGCGCCAAGAATACAGCATTGGATAAACGGTTTCTTTTCTTCCTTCTTCAACTTCTTCATTCCTGTGCATTTATTTCATGATCTTCATGCAAAAGTCGCAGCGGTCATCGCCGCGCCCCAGCGTTTTTGTTCGATGCCAAATGAGATTCGGATGCAGACCGGTGTAGCTGATGTTGTCGCTGTCGCAAAAGCAGCAGCACAGCTCAGGACATCCGTATGCCACGCAGGTGTCGTGATATGGACATTTCATCATATCCACACGCCTTATACCGTTGCCGACCTGCAGCTCCTTTGAGTCAAAGCCCGCCGCTGGACCGAAGACGCTCCGTGTGGACTTGACAAAAACGCCGGGAGCAAGGCGGTAAAGCCCCGGTATGAGCAGCAGGGTGGCAAGCTGTTTGTGACTCGTTCTCGCCAGCCGCTCCACATAGCCGTGAACGATTTGCAGTGCCTCCTCTTTCGGCATGATCCGCTGCAAGGTTTCGTAGGCCGCAATGCCCGGTAATATCTGCCGCTTGAGGTGGTAGTGCTTCTCCTTGCTTTCATCTGCATTTTCAGCCAGCAGCGCATTCAACCGCATATCAAAAAAGGCATTCAGCTCCTTGACCTGCGAGGAAAAGCGCTGTGTCGCAGTCTCCCGAAAATCACGGGAGAGATAGGTTTCCTTCATCGTCCTGCCTCCGTCCCAGCTTTCACGAAGCTCTTCTTTTTATACCCGCAGTCGCAGTATGGGCCGCCGGAGGCGAGAGTGTACTGCCGCACAAAATCAGTCGCGCCGCCCGCCTCGCTCATGGTGTAGTCCAGACGGCACAGCGCGGGAGTGAGGTCATATAGCCCCAGCTTTTTCATCAGCACACAGATGCCGCATTTGGTGAAGCGTCCCTCGTAGCCGCTGTCGTCGGGATATTCGTAAAGCTCCATATTCCACGAGTAGGGGTTGCGGTCAGCGGCTCTCAGCGCGGCGGTGGCTTTCATACCGGCAATGTCCTTTTCGGTGAATTTGCTCTTTCCGCTCATTCGGCAGAACCATTTCATGGGCTTTGTCATCATGGATTTTGCGTAGTAATCTGTCAGTCTATCCACCTTTGGGCGCTCCGGCATGGAGAGAATAAACGCACTGATCATCGCGCAGTTGACGAGGTTCATCTTGAACCGGTCGCCCTTTTCAAATTCAGGCAGCTCGGAGATGATCTCCCTGTATTTCGGCTTTGCTTTTTTCGTGATGGCTTTTGCCGTATTCGTACCGTAGCCGAACACCGCTGTCAGCTGGTTTCGGAAGGACGGCGCAAACAGCGTCCACATGCCGAAAGGCATTCCGGCGTATTTCATCGTAAGTATCTCCCAGCCTCCGCCTCCAGCGCCTGCCACACGGGATAAGCCGCGCCGTTCTCATCAAAGAACCGCTTGATATTCCGATTCAGGGCGCTCATTTCGTCTATGGCGTTCATGGCGTGGTCGGAGGCACATAGTTTGCCCAGTGAGGTGGCGCACATGAGTTTAAAGAAGCGCAGACAGGTCTTTCGGTACTTTTCGCTCTCAAAGTCTGCATCCGCCTTTGGCAAAATGTCGTGTCCCGCATTGCGTATGGCACGGTAGCCTTCAATATTGGCATCGATCACCCGTCCAAGGTACACCGTATTTCTCCTAAGCTTTTTCAGGTCGCCGTCCGTCTTATAGCAGGAGAAGGCCGCAGGCATCACAAACGCCGCATGGCAGAGCAGATAATCCTCCATATTTGGCTCGTAAGCGACCTTGTATTTTGTGCTGCAGAATATCTGCCCGATCAATTGTTTATTGGAGGCTGCGTCCGGCAGCTGCCCGATGGTGATCTTTTTCAGGTCGATAGAAACGACCCGGTCAGGTTCCCGATGCCCGGCAGAGAGCGCAAAGGCAAACAAGACATTTTTCTCCGGCAGTGCCGCCGCCAGCGCTCTTGCCTGCACATTGTTACCCACAAAAACGATGTTCTTCGTTCGGTTCGTTCGTAGCGTGTCCAGAACGGAATCCAACTGTGTATAGCGCAGAACCACAAAAATCACATCGTATGCTGCATCCGGTGCAAGCGCGGTCACCACCGGAATGCGGCTGACCGATGTGCGAGGCGAAAATTTGTCCTTGATCCGCAAGCCGTTCTTCCTGATTTCCTCTGCCCAATTTCCCCGGGCAAGCAGGGTCACATCCTTTCCGGCGTGAAACAGATTTCTTGCCAGATTGCACCCTAAAACACCTGCACCATATACCAGAATTTTCATTGCTTGCCTCCAAATCTGATCTTTACAATCTGCATCTTCATCATTCCGTCACCGACCCTGGCGAGAAAACGGAAAAAGCCGCTGACGGATGGGTCTTTCAAATCGGTGTAGCCCAGCATATAGCCTCGGCTGGTGACCTGCAAGCGGCTATCCCACGCACTGATCTCTTGGGGAGCGTCCGAAACTGCGAAATACGCGCCCACATCTTGAATCTTCGCACTTTTAAGCCATGTTTTTGCAATCATCTTCACCGCCGTCCGATTTGCAGCGTCAAACACCAGCACGCTGCCCGGAAAAGCGTCTGCCATTTGTTGTACCAGCGCCTTGACCTGCTCAGTCAAAAAGTAGTAGAACACCCCGGAGGCAAAGAATACCGCGCCGTTTGAAGAGTCAATTTTTCTAAACCATTCGGTATTGTTCAAATCGCATGGGATATTTTCCTCACGCTCCCCGGCGGGCAAAAGCTCGTTACGCACGGCTATGACATCGGGGAAGTCCAGATTGTAAATTTTACAGCTGCCGTTGTCGCAGCTTCTTCCAGTGCTGTCCAGCCCGCAGCCCAGATTGACCACCGCCGCATTGGGGTGAGATTTCAGATAATCCCGCACCTCAAAAGCAAGGTCATTCTGCCGCATGGCCACCTCCAGTGAACCGAAACGCTGCATCGGACTGCGGGAGTTTTTCTCTACCTCAGAAAAATCGTAGTCGATCTCGTCAATCAGGCGAACCGCTGTTTCGTCCCGGTAGAGATTCGGGTATAGTTCTAAGCAGACCTTCCGCGCATACAGCGGAATGATCAGCGTCTCCTGTACGGTGTTTTTCTCAATTTTATATTTCATATAGGTATCTCCTTCAGTTAATAAATACCGACATAATCGCCGCCAGTGCTGCCGAAATGACCGCCATACCAATTGTGCCGAACAGCCACTTTTTGCCCTTATCCTTGGCTGTAATGTAGGGTTTCAGGTCTTCCGTTCCCGGAATTTCCCATGCGTTCGTATGTCCTACCCAATAGCCGTCAACCCAAAATCGGTCTATGAGATTCATAACGGACAGTATGACCAGCAGCTGCCAAAAGCCCTGAACGAAGCCCTTTGCGCCGTTGAGCGCATAGACGCAGACCAGCACATAGGCGATGTAGCCGGGGACGCAGACAGCTTTGAAAATCAAAGCATTTCGCTTGATTTTCGCGTGTGTTGTAAGTCCCAGCGTTACGCACCGCTCCTGCACCTCCTGGCTGTAAAGATGCACCATGCCCACCGCGCCCTTGCGGATACCGATGGCGCAAACCAAAATGAGCAGAACGCCCAGCCCGATGCCTTCCAAAATCACCTGTAAAATCATCATTTACTTCCTTATCCCAGCGCCACATCCAGCACCATCATCACGCTGAAGCCTACCGCAAAGAACACCGTTCCAAGATTCGAGTGCCGCCCCTGTGATATTTCCGGAATCAACTCCTCTACCACCACATAGAGCATGGCGCCCGCCGCAAAGCTCAGAAGATACGGCAGTGCCGGGATCACCAGCTGCGCCGCGAGAAGCGTCAGTACCGCGCCGATGGGCTCCACCGCGCCGGAGAGCACGCCACCGAGAAATGCCTTACTCTTGCTCTCGCCCTCCGCCCGGAGCGGCATGGAGATGATCGCTCCCTCGGGAAAATTCTGAATGGCAATGCCGAGGGATAGCGCCAGTGCGCTTGCCGCAGTAATCTGCGTATTTCCCGCAAGGAAGCCCGCGTACATCACACCAACCGCCATTCCCTCCGGAATGTTATGCAGGGTCACTGCCAACACCATCATGGTGGTGCGGTTCAGCCTGCTTTTCGGTCCCTCCGCCTGATTGCTTCCTACATGAAGGTGGGGAATCAGATGGTCGAGCAGGAGTAAAAACAGCACGCCGACCCAGAAGCCGATAAAGGCGGGAAGGAAGGACAGCTTGCCCATATCCTCCGACTGCTCAATGGCAGGGATCAGCAGACTCCAGATGGATGCCGCCACCATCACACCGGCGGCAAAGCCGGCAAGGGCGCGCTGCACCAGATCACCAAGGGATCTTTTCATAAAAAACACGCAGGACGCACCTAGCGTTGTACCCAAGAAAGGGATCATGATTCCAAGAAAGATTTCCATTTGTCTCACCGCCTTTGCATTGCGTTTTTATTTGTTTCTTCTGAAGCCCGCCTCATCCCGGTATTCGGGATGTTCTTTTACATACGGGTCCTGGTCGCCGCAGATGGTATAGTCGCACCGGCAGCCGTCCACGCAGGTGGTCGTCCGCACCAGCTTGGCATGGAGTAGTTCCATGGACGCAAAGTCCACATTACACAGGGCGGGCATAATATCCGTAAGACCGTGCTTGATAGCAAACTCCGCTGCCGGACACGCCGTAAATTCATAATAAATAGGCTTGTCGGTTTCATAAGGCGCAACCGTCATCTCGTAATCGTGCCATTTGTCGCAGCCGCGTTTCGCCCGCACAAACGCCCGGTACATCAGCTTCCGCCAGAACGGCTTGTTGCAGTCTGCAAACCGCAGCCTGCGGAAGGTCGGCAGGATCAGGTTTTCCTCCATCTCCTCGATCTCACGGAACGATGTGACGGCTTTGCAGACCACATAATAGCTCATGATGGCGATGCAGTCGTAAGTGCCGCCTACGCCGTTGTGGAAGTTCTTTTTGCCGCCCAAATCGGTGCGCCAGTCGGAGAGAAAGGCCGCGTACTGCCGCTGCACCTTTTCCCATACTGTCTCCCACTCTGCTTCCGGATAGTGCAGGGCGATTTTCGCCAGGATTTCTTTCTTGCAAGGCTTTGAATACAGCACATGGCTTTTGCGGTCGAATAGAAGCTCGTTGTCCTTCATCTGATTGCCTCCCTCCTTGTTCTTTCTTGCGTGCATGAGACCATCTCAGATTTAACCCGCTTTTCGGCAGGCAAACCATGCCATGCTTTTCAGGTTTCCCATGTCCACATCCGTATACATTCCATCCAGCCGTGCTTTCAGACTGGAAACCGTCTCATAGAGCGGTGTGAAAAAACCAGCCTTTTCATAAACATGCCGGACAATCCAATCCGTCCGCTTGTGCTCGCCCATCACATAAAAGCAGCCGCAGAATGTCCCGCCGGGTCTCAAAACCCGGAAAACCTCCCGATAGGCGGCTTCCTTGTCCGGAAAAGCATGAAAGCCGTTCAGCGACAAAACGATGTCGAAGGTGTCGTCTGCATAGGAGAGTGCTCCCACATCTCCCTGCCGGAAGGTTACATTTTTCGATAACATTCGTACACCATCGCGTATGTTTCAGTAATGCAGTGTTCCATGCAGAGCGGGTAAAACGGAAACCACACATCACAGCCGGTCTCGCGGCAGAGCTTGCGCATCACAGGCAGGTCGCCCTTATCGGGGCCGATCACCATGCCGCCGCCAAAGAAATAGAGAATCGCGCGCTCGGACGGCTTCGGATGCTCTCGCACGATCAGGCAGGGAAAGCCGTTTACCGTGATCGTTTCATAATATGCCTTGCGGTCGGTGGGCGTAAAAACGCCACGATGCCGGTTCTGCTTTTCAATTTCCTTTCGCAGTGCATCCTCCGTCAAGGCGAACGCCTTTTTCGCGCCGGAGAGCTTGTATACGCTGCGTAAGATAGATGCAAAGATACTCATGATTTAGCCCCCTCATTTCCACGCCGTAATGCAGAGCCAGCTTTTCTTTTTGTGTATCTGCACATCATGAAAGCCCGCCTGCTCCAGATACTTCTTCAGCTCGGCGTCCTTGTAGATGGTCATGTCGCCTATTATCTTCGTCCACTTCTTGTCCTTGTCCGTATCGCCGTTGCTTTCGTTGCAGATGAGTAATGTCCCGCCGGGCTTCAGCACCCGGTAAACCTCCCGGAAGCACTGCGGCAGATCGGGCCAGAAATAGACGGTTTCAAAGGCCGTTACCGCATCGAACCAGTCGCCTGCAAAGATCATATCCGCCACGCTGCCTTGCAGAACGGTGCAGCGGCCCTCCGCTATGGCGGTCTCGTTGACCTTTTTGGATTTCTCCACACTGACGGGGGAATAGTCAATGCCCTTGACAATACCCTCCGGGCATTTTTTCAGCAGTCTCTTGATGTTCGCCCCTCCGCCGCAGCCGCAGTCCAGCACCTTGGCGTCCGGAGTAAGCTCCAAAAAGCGAAGTCCCCACCGTGCCACAGGACTGTGCCCCAGGTTCATCATGGCGACCATGATTTTCCCGCCAAGCCCCACAGGCTTTCTGGTGTTCTCAAAAAATGACATCTTATCACACCTCCAATTTCACACATTCCGCATAGGTCAGCGGGAAGGATGCCTTCAGAACAGCGCTTTTCCGCACCGTCCAGCCATTCTGACTTAGAAAGCGCAGGTATTCCGCGCTCGTCCACTTGCTGTGGAGGGGAAAGCCCACACGCTTCATAAAAAATGCCCTGACCTTGCCGGAAAACGAGTTTCCCGCATGGGTAAAGGTGGGCGCGATGAGCACACCGTCGTCCTTCAGCACCCGGCGGATCTCGGCAAGGGCCTTCTCCGGCTGCGGCACGATGTGCAGTGCGTTGGACACGATCACCACGTCGAAGGACTCCTCCGCATAGGGCAGGCAGAACATATCCTGCACGGAAAAGTACAGCTTTGCCGAGCGATTATCCCACTTTGCCTCGGCAATCATCTCTGCGGAGGCGTCCGTCGCCTCGATGTGCGCCGCCGCGCTTACGATGTGTTTTGCGATCAATCCCGTGCCGGTCGCCAGCTCCAGCACCGTCTTGGCTTTTACAACCGGCCGGATCAGCACATACATCTCGTCATACGCCGCCCGATCCTTTCGCATAAAGCGGTCGTAACGTCCGGCATTTTTGTCCCAGAAATTCTTGTGTTCTCGCATCTCTTTCATTCCTTTTGGCGTTAGATTTATCTAATCGGTGTGCGCAGCCGCGCGGTTAGAGGCAGCTAACCGGCATGTCTTGGAAAAGCCGCATTTCTGCGGCCTTTCGGCTTATTCAAATAGCTCCCTGCAAGCGCCGTACACCAGTGCTTCCAGCACCTGCGGATACAACTCCCCAATCTGCTCCTTATGGGAAACTGTGAGGATCAGTCCCCGCACCGTCGCGGCAGCCAAAGAAGCGCCACCCCGTAAAGCTCGGAGTGGATACTTTCCAGAACCGCGAAGAAGGCCATCTCATTGGATTCGTAGAATTTATAAAACGAGCCTTTTGCGATACCGACAGCCTTTGTCAGTTGATCCACTGAGGTTTTCTTCATCCCCAGTGTGACGGCGCAGCGTCTTGTTTCCTTCAGCAGCGCCTTGTGAAGTTGTTCTGTTTCATAGTCGGTAAAAGCCAAGCTCGTTCACCATCCAAATGACCATTTCGGTTCTTCTGGTCATGTTATATCATGACTCTTTCTGTTTTGCAAGGGGTGTGGAGAAAAAATCGCTAATCAAAAGGAGTGCAGTGTTGCAGAAAGAGACGACGGAATTCCGGTAATCGTTGTCGCCGCTGTAAAAGAAACTAATTCTTTATTTGTTCTTTCTGTCAGGACTTTTGCGCAATTCTCCCATACGGACTTTCCGTACGGTGCTCCCGGCTGCAGAAAGGCATTCAAGCATTTTATATTTCTTGCCAGTTCTACGCCTTTCTTCTGATTTTCTATGCTGTTATTCCAATCCATTAGCTCCATAACATAATCAATATCAACCATCTCTACCAAATCCTTTCTGTAAACAAGCCAAGAATATTAATTCATTTTACAAACCGATTATAGCACAACATTCTCGTTTTTTGTGTTACTTTTGCCTTACACTTTTCAGAGACATCTTCCCCTAACTTCACCTTGCCCCACCTACGCCTCTTCCCCTAACGCAAAAAGCCCCTTCTGGCTTTTACACCAAAAGGAGCTTTCTGCATCTCTTTTTTATTTTTGAGCTTTAGTTGTTATCGTTTCTAAAGCTTTTTTAACCTTTTCTAAATCGTCTCTGCATCGCTTTGCTCTGTGTTCTCTTACAGCAGTCTGCTTTCTCTTACAGCAAATGTGCTTTTTCTTACAGCAGATGTGCTCTCAGCTCTTCGCCGCTTAACGGGGAGAGGTAGGAAGGAGCTACGTCGAATACGGTTCTTGCGCCGGTCTGGCCCTCAGCTACCATGCGAGCTGCTGCTCTTGCGTAAGCAACGAGTACACATGCGGTGAACTCAGGGTTGGAGCCCAACTTCAGGGAGTACTCGATCATCTGGTTCGTGCCCGCGCCGGTCACGCCGCTTCTCATTACGAAGCCGCCGTGAGGCATCTTGTTGTGGGTGGCCTTGAACTCATCTTCTTCCATGAAGGTTACTGTGGTATCGTAATCGGAGAAGTAGTTCGGCATGTTCACGATCTCTGCCTCGATCGCTGCCTTGTCTGCGCCCTCCTCAGCTACCACATAGCACTCTCTGGTGTGCTTCTGGCGGGTGGTGAGCTCCGGATTCTCACAGTTACGAACAGCTTCCAGCGCTGCCTCTACCGGTACGGTGTACTGGATCGCATTCTTTACGCCCTTGATGCGGCGGATCGCATCGGAATGGCCCTGGCTTACGCCCTTGCCCCAGAAGGTGTAGGTGCTGCCCTGACGCAGAATGGACTCCGCATAGATACGGTTCAGAGAGAACATACCCGGGTCCCAGCCAACGGAGATCATAGCGATGGTTCCGTTCTCCTTGCATACCTTGTCCACATTCGCAAAATGAACCGGGATATTTGCGTGGGTATCAAAGCTGTCGATTACCGGGAAATACTTGGCAACTGCAGGGGTCTGCTCCGGCAGATCGGTCGCGCTTCCGCCGCACAGGATTACTACGTCGATTTTGTCCTTCATGGAAGCCATGTCGTCCATGGATACCACTTCCACACCGGGAGTCTTGATACTTACACTCGCGGGATCTCTGCGGGTGAATACACATACCAGTTCCATATCGTCATTCTGACGAATTGCCATCTCTACGCCCTTGCCAAGGTTGCCGTAACCGGCAATACCAATTCTAATCTTTGACATCTTAGTCTTCTCCTTTATATTGAGTGTCGCTCTTGCTGCCTGCGTACAGAACCGGCTCTCGCCGTCCGTATCAGGTTCTTTCTCAATCATTAGACATTGTACACGATTCTTCTGGAAATTACCATAGAAAATTTCAAAAAAAATTATTAAAATTAATCAAAAATGCAGTTTTAGTTCTTTTTATAACGTTAGTTCCTTCTAACCGCTCATTTTTTCTCATCTTTTTTACTCTTTTCTACTACAATATATTTATGGTTAATATCCCTTACAGCCAGTAAGGAATTATCCATCTTGTTGCTTAAGCTGTAT
>JAJEQR010000008.1 GCA_020687485.1 Hominifimenecus microfluidus
TATACAGCTTAAGCAACAAGATGGATAATTCCTTACTGGCTGTAAGGGATATTAACCATAAATATATTGTAGTAGAAAGGAGAAGCTTTCTACAGAAAGTTTCATAAACTGACTGTGTACAGATATGCTGGCCGGATTTCTGACCGGTAAAGAGCAAATGCTTTTCGTTGCCGGTGAGAAGGATTCTCATGGAGTGGAATGGCTCCGGGAAGGGGTGTATGATGAAGGAGCAGGCTTTTCCTGTATGGGGAGGTACCCTTTGCAAACTGAGTAAGCATGGTATACTGAAGCAGTAAAACGATAACAATGCAAATAGACAAGACTGCAATATAAAAGGTGAATTGGATTGAAAGAGGATGTAAGGAAAATAAAGACATACTTATGGATAGAAGATCGTATCGGTAAATCAAGTCTTACGTTTTGGACAATTTTTATGAAGGAAGTTTGCCCGGATACGAGACAATGTGTTCTTACTTGATCTGATTTGCTTTGAGTATACATTGATGGAATTTGATAAGCTGATTGACTGGATTTACGCACCAGAGGATAAGTTTAGAGAAAAGAGAGCTGGTGCGATTGCTGCAAGAAATAGATTCGTTCAAATGATTAGTACCGGTGATGTAAATTACAAAGAGATACAGGAGATAATTGATTATGATGCAAATCTAACGGATCACAACATTGAACAACTGTCTGCAAAACTGTTATTGGATCTTACGAGAAACACAGGATTTGAAGTGTTGTTTTATTGTGGTCGCGGCAAGATAGAGAACTTTATCAAGGAAGGAAAAATTGGATTTGATTTTTCTTCCGTCAGTAGTTACTCTATGGTAGTGAATGCAAACCGCCTGCAGGTACATGCGCTTGCCTATAATTTGTTTAACTGGTTTCGCCGACTGGTGCTATCCGCAAACATGAGAAAACAGCGGATTGATACCATTCGTCTGAAGCTGCTGAAGATTGCTGCCAAAGCAGTGCATTCAGCAAGATATATCATCTTTAAGCTGTGCAGCAGCTGCCCATACAAACGGGAGTTCTAAGAAACTCTGGAAAATATATATGCACTTCGGTCACAGCCGGAATAAGCTGTAACTCGTGGACCTTGATAATTTCAGCTGTGATCATTCAATTCCACAGGGATATTCTACCCTTTTTCAGGAAATCACAGCCGTTATTGTTGATAAAAAACCAAGCAGACAACTTTTGGGGGCAGTCTGCCTTACGGGCTTACCCCCATGAATAATTCAGGAGAAAGTTCCGGAAGGATATATCTTTATACTTTTTTGAAATTGATTTTCAGCAAGTCTTAACTGGACAAATACAGTCCATCTGTTATACTAAGAGTAGAATTTTCGGAAACTATTCAGAGTCATGCGGATTTGAATGGCTGCATTTTTAGTAGAATAGGAGAAAAAATATGGAAAAGAAACCGTGTTTGTGGATTATTATTCCTTGTTATAATGAAAGCGAGGTTCTGCCGATTACTGCGCCGATGTTCTCGGACAAGATTGAGCAGCTGGTGCAGGCAGAGAAGATCGCTCCGGACAGCCGTATCCTCTTTGTAAATGACGGTTCGAAGGATGATACCTGGGAGATTATCTGCCGTCTCTCGGCGGAGAATCCCCGTTTTCAGGGAATTTGCCAGAGCCGGAACCGCGGGCATCAGAATGCTGTTCTGGCCGGTCTGATGGAAGCGAAGGAGCGGTGCGATATCACGATATCGATCGACTGTGACGGTCAGGACGATATCAATGCGATGGATCAGATGGTAGAGGAATACCTGAACGGATGCGAGATCGTGTACGGCGTCCGTTCCAGCCGCGAGACGGACACCTGGTTCAAGCGCACGACTGCGCAGGGCTTCTATAAGGTACTGAACGGCATGGGGGCTGAGGTGGTGTATAACCATGCGGATTACCGCCTGGTCAGCAGTCAGGTGCTGCAGGCCTTTGCGGATTTTCATGAGGTGAATCTTTTCCTGCGGGGCATGTTCCCGCTGGTTGGCTTTAAGAGCACTTCCGTGTATTACGAGCGCCACGAGCGGATTGCCGGTGAGAGCCACTATCCGCTGAAGAAGATGTTGGCGCTGGCATTCGACGGGATCACCAGCCTGTCCGTGCGGCCGATCCGCATGGTGACGGGCATGGGGGTGATTGTCAGCATACTTGGTTTTATCGGGATCATTTGGGCGATTGTGGTTGCGCTTATGGGAAAGAGTATCGCCGGATGGGCATCAATCGTCTGCATCGTATGCTTTCTGGGCGGAATTCAGCTCCTGAGTCTTGGAATTATCGGAGAATACATCGGCAAGACCTATATGGAGACGAAACGCCGTCCGAGATATATTATCAGTGAACGTACGGAGGAACTTATCTGTGATAAAAAAGCGTAAAGCAGATCCCTGTCTGATTTGCTGTGTCTTCTGCTCTTTAATTGCAGCAGGAATGACTTTTGGCTATTTTATAATACAGGAGAAGGGCTTTTTTACGGTTGTTGCAGATTTTAATTCTCAGCAGCTTACTTTTGCTACAGCTGTATGGAATATGCTGCATTCCGGAAATGCAGGAGAGTGGATCTGGAACATTGATCTGGGTTCTTCTTTTGTGAACGCGTTTAGCTTTTACAATCTGGGAAGCCCTTTTTATTGGATCAGTCTGCTTTTTCCAAGAGGAAGTTTCCCTTATCTTGCCGGATTTCTGTATATTTTAAAATATGTTGTGGCTAGTATGACAGCCTATTTGTATTTGCGGTTATTTGCGGAGGATCGCCGCTATGCTGTCATCGGCGCTCTTCTTTATGCCTTCTCCGGGTTTCAGACGACTAATCTGGAATTTTTTCATTTCCATGATGTAACAGCAGTGTTTCCGCTGATGCTTCTCGGACTAGAACTTTCCATGAAGGATAAGAGAAGACGACCGGCTTTTGTATTTGCGATATTTTTAAATTGCCTGATTAATTACTTTTTCTTCATTCAGGAAATAATTTTCCTGGTTGTATACTATCTGGTGCGTTATCATGGGCTGGGATGGAAAGAATTTCTGAAGGGAATTGCGAACTGTCTTCTGTGTGGAATACTGGGTGTGGGGATGGCATCTATCCTTTTTATACCTGCAGTATTGTATCTGCTTGGGAACGCCCGAAGTCAGATGGTGATGTACCTGCAGAATTTTGCATATGATTCCCGCGGGTTGCTCCATATCTTAAAGGGACTTCTTTTTCCCGGTGAGCCTATGGATTCACTAAGTGTTTTGAAAGAGAGAAACTGGGATTCCACGTCTGCTTACCTGCCGCTGTTTGGTCTTTCGCTGGTATTTGCATACCTGGATCGGGAGAAGAACTGGTTGCGGCGTCTTCTTCTGATTCTGGGAGTGATGGCGCTTTCTCCGATCCTGGAGTCGGTATTCCTGCTGTTTACACAGATATATCAGCGATGGTGGTATATGTTTGTTATGATGATGGCACTGGCGACCATGAAGGTGGCGGAGAGCCCGGAAAAATACCGTATGACACGAGGATGCCTGCTTTATATTGTAATTCTCACGGCATTCTATTTTCTGGTACGTTATATGCCATGGAACAGTAAGGGGGAAAGTGTTGTATATCATGAGCTGCGCTTTCTGTTCTTTTATCTGATAGCGCTGTCGGGGCCTGTAATTTTGATTCTGTTGAAGAAATTGAGACGATTTTGCTACCGGCCTCTGCTTGGATTGACGATGGTTAGCTGTGTTTTGACGACAAGCATAACACTGTATTGTTATCGTCAGGGAACGAATGTGGAGAGTTATCGTCAGGATTATACAGCTGGACTTCAGATGAAGGCTATAAGCGATCAATATCGTTATAATTCTACGTTGAATGTATTTATGATTCCGGGAAACGCCAGTGGAATCGGGGTGTTCTGCACTACGATAGAGAACAGCTCCCGGGAGTTTGACCTGTTGTTCGGACATAAATCCACAAACCGGACTATCAAGAAGGATGATATTCCGGGGCTGGCGCAGCTTCTGGGAGGAAAATATAATATTCTGGAGGAGCCCAGGGATTCGATGGTAGTGGATCAGGTGAGTGCAGAAGGAAAAGAATATTATATTACGGAGTCGGATGCGTGTCCAATCGGTTTCTCTGTAGATTTCTATCTGACATCAGAGGAATTGATGGCGCTGCCGGCAGAGCAGCGTGCGATGACTTTAATGACGGCTGCGGTTATAGAAGAAAATGATTTGGAGAAAGCGTCTGATGCAGTCTCGAAACTAAATCCGGATTCTCTGGATTTCAGTTCCGGACCGGAGGCTTTTATTCCGCGAACTACGGAGAATGCAGTCTCCGATTTTTCGAGAGATTCTTCCGGGTTCGCCTGCAGAACCAACTGGATGGAAAATCGTTTGGTATATTTTACAGTTCCGTATAGTGAGGGATGGCATGCTTCGATTGATGGAGAATCTGCAGAGATCATTAATTCCGGAGGTATGATGGCGCTGGCGATTCCCGGAGGAGATCATGAAGTTACCTTTGTCTATCATACACCGGGGCTTCGGGCAGGGGTTGCAGTATCCGTCATTTCCTTCGCTCTCTTTGCAGCTGTTGTGATAAGGAACCACTGTGCCTGGAAAAAAGAAGAGAACAATCCTGCTTCGGCAGTGAAGTTAGAAAAAATAGGAGATAATGGGAGGATGTAGCAAATGAGTCGATTGAGAATCAATACGCCGGATGAAGCGGAACTCACGATGGAACATCTCTATCTGGATTTGGAACGGCATATCGCGGCCAGCACACCGGGTCTCTGTCCTGTGGACATGCAGATTTCGTTCCTGCGTCTCTGTCACGCGCAGTCCTGCGGTAAATGTGTACCCTGCCGCGTCGGACTGGGACAGCTGGTGCGCCTGATGACAGATGTTCTGGAACACCGGGCAACGATGGAGACACTGGATCTGATCGAGGAGACAGCAAGGAATATCGAGGTATCGGCGGACTGCGCGATCGGTTATGATGCAGCACGTATGGTATTGAATGGATTGAAAGGATGTCGGAAGGATTATATTTCCCATATCCGCAAGGGTCTCTGCACGGCAGGAATCACGCAGCCGGTTCCCTGTGTGGCCATGTGCCCGGCAGGTGTGGATATCCCGGGATATATCGCGCTGGTGGCAGAGGAACGCTACGGTGACGCGGTGCGTCTGATCCGGAAGGACAACCCTTTCCCGACGGCCTGTGCCATGGTCTGTGAGCACCCCTGCGAGGCGCGCTGCCGCAGAAACATGATCGACAGCGCAGTCAATATCCGTGGTCTGAAGCGGATGGCGGTGGATCACGCGCCGGCGGATACCGTCCTGGTTCCGGCCAATCAGCCGGATACCGGCAAGAAGGTTGCCATTGTCGGCGGCGGCCCCAGCGGACTTTCCGCAGCGTATTACCTGGCGCTGATGGGACACAAGGTTGACGTCTATGAGGAGAAGCCTCATCTGGGCGGTATGCTGCGCTACGGTATCCCGGCCTACCGTTTCCCCAGAGAGCGTCTGCAGGAGGATATCGACGCAATCCTGTCCACTGGCGTTACGGTTCACATGAATGTAAATGTCGGCAAGGACGTTACAATTCGCGAGCTGCATGAGCGCTTCGATGCGGTCTATGTGGCGATCGGTGCGCAGACGAACAAGGAATCCGGTCTGAAGGCGGACGGCGAGCTGAAGGACAGCTGCGTCGTATCTGCGGTTGAGATGCTGCGGAACGTTGACACAGAGAATCAGCTGGATCTGAAGGATAAGAAGGTGGTTGTCATCGGCGGCGGCAACGTAGCCATGGACTGCACCAGAACCGCGATCCGCATGGGCGCGGAGAAGGTTACGGTCGTATACCGCAGACGCCGTGGCGATATGACGGCACTTCCCGATGAAGTAGAAGGAGCAATTGCAGAGGGCGCGGAAGTGCTGACTCTGGGTGCTCCGGCGAAGATTGAGACCGATCACAATGGAAATGTCGTATCCCTCCTGGTTCAGCCGCAGATCGTTGGAGCAATCGATGCGCAGGGACGTCCCCGCCCCGGCAACGCATCGGTCGATCCGGTCAGTGTTCCGTGCAATGTGGTAATCACAGCGATCGGTCAGGGCATCGAGACCTCCCATTTTGAGGAATTCGGTCTCAGCGTAAAGCGCGGCGTACTGCAGGCGATGGATGACAGTCTGGAGGGAGAGATCCCCGGTGTCTTCGTGGGCGGCGATTGTGTGACCGGCCCGGCGACTGTCATTCGTGCGATTGCGGCCGGTAAGGTGGCAGCCGCGAATATCGACGAGTACCTGGGATTCCATCATAAGCTGGAGTGTGATGTGGAGATTCCTCCGGCGGATCTGGCGGACAAGAAGCCTTACGGCAGAATCAACTTAAAGGAATTGAACGGAAGCGAGCGGAAGGACAACTTCTGCCATATCGAGGTCGGCATGACGAAGGAAGAAGCCTGCCAGGAGGCCGGACGCTGCCTGCGCTGTGATCATTTTGGACTGGGACTTCTTAAGGGAGGAAGAGAATCATGGTAAATCTGAAAATTGACAAGATCGATGTCTCCGTTCCCGAGGGAACGACAGTAATGGAAGCAGCTGCTTCGGTCGGCATCAAGATTCCGAGCCTGTGCTATCTGAAGAATATCAATGAAATTGCGGCCTGTCGAATTTGCCTGGTGGAACTGAAGGGTAAGGACAAGCTGATCACCTCCTGCAACAATGTCGTGCAGGAAGGCATGGAGATCTATACGAACAGCCCGAAGGTAAGAAGTGCCCGCCGTACGAATGTGCAGCTGATCCTGTCCCAGCATGACAGCCGCTGCACCACCTGTCTGCGAAGCGGCAACTGCGCACTGCAGAGCATTGCGAACGACCTGGGCCTGATGGATAATCCCTTCCCGGATGACTGGGTGGACGAGGGATGGCCCCGCAAATATCCGCTGGTGCGCACTTCGCAGAAATGTATCCGCTGCATGCGCTGCGTACAGGTATGTGATAAGATTCAGGGCATGAACATCTGGGATGTGGCGAATACCGGTTCCCGCACGACGATCGGCGTAACCGGACAGAGAAAGTTGGAGAACTCCGACTGTACATTGTGTGGTCAGTGTATCACCCACTGCCCGGTAGCGGCTCTGCACGCCAGAGAGGACTGGCAGGGCATCCTGGACAAGATGGCGGACCCGGATGTCATTACTCTGGTACAGGTAGCTCCGGCGGTGCGCACGGCATGGGCAGAGAGTCTCGGATTCTCCCGTGAGGAGGCGACGCCCGGACGGATGGCGGCAGCGCTGCGCCGTCTTGGTTTTGATTATGTATTCGACACCATTTTCAGCGCGGATCTTACGATCATGGAGGAAGGCAGCGAATTTCTGTCCCGTTTTGACTCTCTGAAGGAGGACGGCATGCCGATGTTCACATCCTGCTGTCCCGGCTGGATCCGCTTCGTGAAGACGCAGTACCCACAGCTGGTTCCTTATCTGTCCAGTGCAAAATCGCCCCAGCAGATGTTCGGCGCAGTATCCAAGACATATTTCGCGAAGGTACTCGGTGTGGATCCGTCCCGCCTGTTCTGCGTATCCATTATGCCCTGTGTGGCGAAAAAACATGAGGCGGATATCCCTACGATCAACGCGGCAGAGAAGGGAAAGGATGTGGATTGCGTATTGACAACCCGTGAACTGGCGCGCATGATCCGTGCAGACCGTATTGTTGTCGGTGCGCTGCAGGAGGAGCCCTTCGATCAGCCCCTTGGCCTTGGCACCGGCGCCGGAGAGATTTTCGGCGTAACCGGCGGCGTGATGGAAGCGGCGCTTCGCTCGGCTTACTATCTGATCACCGGCAAGAATCCGGAGCCGGATTCCTTCCGCGAGATCCGTGGTCAGGAGCCCTGGCGTGAGAGTGAGCTGAACATGGGCGGTACCCGTGTGCGTGTCGCAGCAGTCAGCGGACTTGGCAATACAAGAAAGCTGATCGAGAAGATCTTGCGCGGCGAGAAACACTATGACTTCGTGGAAGTGATGGCATGTCCCGGCGGCTGTGTCGGCGGTGGCGGTCAGCCCATCCATGACGGCGAGGAACTGGCGAGTGTGCGCGGTGAAGCCCTCTACCGCCTGGACAAGAAGAACCCGCTGCGCTTCTCACACGAAAATCCCTGTGTGCAGCAGCTCTACAAGGAATACCTGGGAGAGCCGCTCTCGGAGAAAGCGCATGAGCTTCTTCATACGGATCACAACTCCTGGCATATGCCCGGAGAATATAAAGAATAAGGAGCAGAGAGCTTATGATAAGAGGACTTGACACCTCAGTAAAGAGGCTGAGAAAACAGGTGTTCACGGAAGTGGCCCGCGTGGCCTGGGAGTCCGACAACATCAATGAGGACATTGAAGCGATTCCCTACAAGATTACGCCCGGCGACGTGCCGCTTTACCGTGAGAGCATCTGGCGGGAACGCGCAATCTGCGCAGAGCGTGTGCGTCTGGCGATGGGCATGAGCCTGCGCCCGGAAGATCAGCCGGTGCATGTTACCGCCGGAATCACGGAGAGCAATATCTCCGAGAAATATTATGAACCGCCGCTGATGCAGGTCATCCCTTCGGCCTGCGACGCGTGCGCCGTGAAGCGCTACAAGGTGACGGACAACTGCCGGGGATGTGTGGCGCATCCCTGTGTGGAAGTCTGTCCGAAGGGGGCGATCTCCCTGCAGAACGGGCGCTCGGTGATCGACCAGGATAAGTGTATCAAATGCGGAAAATGCCGGGCGGCCTGTCCCTACTCCGCGATCGCGTATGAGACGCGTCCCTGTGCGGACGCCTGCGGAGTCAATGCGATCGAGAGCGATGAGCTCGGCAGAGCCAGAATCAATCCGGATAAGTGTGTATCCTGCGGCATGTGTATGGTAAACTGCCCCTTCGGCGCAATCGCCGACAAGTCACAGATCTTCCAGCTGATCCGCGCACTCAAGGAAGGAGGCGAGATCATCGCGGAAATTGCTCCAGCCTACATCGGTCAGTTTGGCAACGCCGGACCGAAGAAGGTCAAGGCAGCGCTGATGGAGCTGGGCTTCTCTGAAGTCTACGAGGTAGCCCTCGGCGCAGATATGGGAGCCGTAACGGAAGCCCATCACTATGTCAAGGAAGTTGTGAATGGAGACCTGCCTTTCCTGCTGACTTCGTGCTGCCCTTCCTGGTCCATGCTGGCGAAGCTCTACTTCCCGGATATGGCGGACAAGGTATCCAGCGCGCTGACGCCTATGGTGGCGACGGCCCGCACGATCAAGAAGAAACATCCGAACGCAAGAGTGGTATTCGTGGGACCCTGCGCTTCGAAGAAGCTGGAGGCATCCCGCCGCTCCGTGCGCAGCGATGTAGACTTTGTTATCACTTTCGAGGAGCTGGCAGCCATGTTCGACGCAAAGGGCATCGACCCGGAGAAGCTTGAACATGAGGAGGAGATCCACGATGCAACCGGCGCCGGCCGCGGTTACGGTGTGGCCGGAGGTGTAGCGGAAGCCATCGAAAAGTGCATCAACGCCTACTATCCGGACGTGGATGTCTATATCGAGCATGCGGAAGGCCTGGACGAGTGCCGGAAGATGCTGCTCCTGGCCAAGACCGGCAAGAAGGACGGCTGCCTGATCGAGGGCATGGGATGTCCTGGCGGCTGCGTAGCCGGAGCCGGAACGAACATCCCGATTCCGAAGGCAACGCTTGCCGTGAAGAAATCCGTAAAGGATTCCTCGAAGAAGATTCCGCCGAAGGAACTCGGAGAGATCGAACTCGATTAATGCCGGAAGGTTCTGTTGATATCGTGTCTTCATAAGGAACGGTGTCCGGATTCACATGAGATGATTTGGGTCGACCGTTCAATTCCGCTTGAAATCGTGGCAGGGATACACTATAATAAACAGTAAAACTACGAGAGTTATGGGAATAGAAATGGGAAGTAATTCAGAAACTCTGCAGATTCTGAATGTCTTTCGATTGCGGATACGTATTGTCAAGAAGGAGTGAGTTGTTTTGAAGATTCAGGAATCAGCAGAGAACTATCTGGAAGCCATTTTAGTACTTGGAGAGCGCCAGGGCAACGTTCGCTCGATCGACGTCGCCAACGAGTTGGGATTCTCCAAGCCGAGCGTCAGCTACGCTATGAAGCAGTTCCGTGAGAACGGCCTTGTCATCATGGATGACAACAGCTACCTGCACCTGACCGATGCCGGAAGAGCCATTGCCGAGCGCACTTACGAGCGCCACGAGCTGTTGACCCGTTACTTTGTCGCCCTTGGCGTCAGCGAGCATACCGCCGCAGAGGACGCCTGCCGCATCGAACATGTCATCAGCCAGGAGACCTTCAGTAAGCTGAAGGAGCACGCTGAGAAGATGATGGCATTACAGGCGAAGCGGGAGCAGGAACAGGCGAAGGAGCAGCAGTAAGCATAAAAGCAGGAGCGGAGTGGATACGCGAAAGAAAAAGAGGACGGGAAACCGTCCTCTTTTTCGTAGAGACTACTTTTGAAAAGAATTTTGAATTTGATGTTGACAACAGTAACTGCATATGTTACAGTAGGATTAAATTAAATAATGCAACAAAAACTACTGAATGTAATAACTCAAAGGGGCGAAAGCCCCATCTCTTTTACCCACAGTGTCCGCTTCTGTAGATGGACGAACTCAATGATGGATATGCTTTTTGGGCTGACTGCTGGTGCACACAGCATGGGATGATCCGGTCGGAAGGCATTACCATAAAACAACCTGCCAATAACTGCAATGAATGAATATGCAGGCGTTGGTACAATCATTTAGAAGAGGAGAATATTTTGAAATTAAAAAGAAAATTAATTTTAATTATTGCAATATGTTTATCTTGTAGCGCGTGTCTGCCGAAGAGTACTTCGGGAGGAAGTATATCTGACCCTGTAAGCAGGCGAAATGATACTGTTGAAGAGGAGGAAGAAACTTATCCTCATCATGTACTGGAAGAGGAAGATGTAGAGGAACTTCCGATTGCTTCCTGGGGAGAAGACGTATACAATCCTATGGGCTTTGATAAAACTGGTGGACCGATTTTTATTATTCGTAACGTGACTACATATCGGACGCTAAGCGAAGCAGATATTACTTTGGACGATCTTCATTTTGCATCTGGTCTTGTAAAGGCAACAGAAGAGGATGCGGCCATATTGTCAAAGAAAATTCCGGAAGATGAATGGTCTGGAATGGTAGAAAAAGAACAGTTGTTAGATGCAGAAGGAAATATTCGGGAAGGATATCTGTTGCTAGTGTTGGAAGCGGAAGTTACGAATGCATGGAAGGAAAATACAGATAAAAAGCTTCCAATCGGAATCGCACTGATTGATCGAAACGATATCTGGGTGGATGATGATCCTATGCTGAAAGAGCTTCTTTATCAAACTCCATATGCCGGAGCGTCAAATTTGGTTTATCTGAAAGAAGCGGTGAATCAGGAAAAAGATGCTTTCAAGGTGGAACTGGCGCAGGAGGAGTCTATGCAGATTCATGCTTACTTCTTTGTTCCGGAAGATTATAGCGAGTATGTGGGCATTCCCATTAGCAGCGGCAATTTCAGTGGCGGATTCTTCTCTTTGCGGGAGGATGGACAATAGGGGGTGGTGCGAATGATCCGACAGGAGATGAAACGCCTGTTTTCCAGTTGGATGTTTCGGGCGGTTTTAACCGTTTCTCTGTTGATTCCTTTTTTTAATACTTATGAAACCTGGCAGGTAACAGTGAATGATCTGAAAATGACAAATCAGATTGCTGCTGAACAGACAGAATGGGTTTTTTTGAGTGTATTTGCCAAGTGGATTGGAATAGAGACATATACCTCCGGGTATTCTCTGTTCTTTTTTGCATTTCCATTACTTGTATGTATTGGTTATGGCTGGTCGTTTCGACAGGAACTGGACACAGGATATGTCAATCAGATCGTCAGCCGCGTGGGAAAGAAGCGATACTTTACGTCAAAGTACGTGACCACCTTCCTGAGCGGAGGGATGATTCTGGCACTTCCCTTGTTGCTGAATCTCATTGTCGGGATGACTTTCTGTAACCTGGCGCTTCCGGATGGGACAAGCCTGTATTTTAATATGGGAAACCGGAACTTTCTGGGGCCGTTGTTTTTTACGCATCCGCTTTGGTTTTGCTTCCTGTATATGTTGACGGATTTTGCTTTCGGCGGAGCGCTGGCCTGCCTGTGCATGACGTTTTCTTACTTCATTAAGGGGCGTGTGCTGGCACTGCCGATCCCTTTCCTGCTTCTTCTGGTCTGGGATCATATCAGCAGCAGTTATCTGATTCAAAAGGATACTGTTTATACCGCGTCGATTCTTCGTATGGCGCATCCGGGACCGATCGGCTATTACAATTCAGGTGTAATCTTTTTGTCAGTAATTGCCGCTATTCTTGTGATTACTGCATTGATTACGGCGAATAAGGCTGGAAAACGTGATGTTCTGTAGCACGGAATCAGAAGGGAGGCAAGAACTGAATGAAAAGGAAGAAACAGAAGAAACGAATTATCCTTCTGGCGGTAGTTCTGTTGATTGCGGCTGCCTGGGGGATGCGGGTATACTGGCTTAATCAGAAATATCCGGATGTAGAACGAAAGACATATGACCTGCAGGAGGAGGTGGAACTGGGGAAAGATATCATCGACTATGATACCATGAAAGGCTATTTTGTGACGATAGAATCTGCTGATATCTATGAGTATGAGGATCTTTTATCACAATATGATTTGGAAGATTTTACGGAACGGGATGCGCCGGAGCGAATCTATTTACTGAAAGTGCGTCTTCGAAACACGAATAATACGGAGACGGGAATTGATTTACTTTCGTGGAAGATACAAAGTAATTCAGTAAGTCAGTCTCTTGATTTCGAATTATATTATGAACTCAATCAGCTGGATACTTACTCTGTTGCCCTCCGCGAGGATTCAGAGAAGGAGTTCCTTCTCCCCTACAACCTGCGGAAGGATTTCTTCTATCCTTCGGAGTGGGAGAACCTGGAGGACTACGAGATGTGGCTGACAGTGACGTGGTATCCCACGAAAAAGATGTTGCTATTAATATAAATAGGAGGAATTATTGAGTTACAAAAAAAGTTTTATTTTTCTTTTAGCGATAAGTATGAGTCTTAGTGCGTGCCTTCCGAAGAACAACGATTATAGCGCTTGGATTAGCAGTAACATTAGGCAAAATGCGAATATGGTTGAAGAAGAGACCGAAACGCAGCATGTACTGGAGCCGGAAAAAGTCGCAGAACTGCCGATTGCATCCTGGGAAGAAGAAGTATATAACAAAAATCACTTTTCCGAATTTGGAGGAGAGATTCTGACGATCCGCAATGTTGTCAGTTATACCAGCCTGGAAGAAGCAGGAATTTCGGCTGATGACCTGGATTTGATTGATGCTCCGGTAAAAGCAACGGATGAGGATGCATCCATATTATCGAAAGAAGTTCCGGAAGGGAAAGAATGGTTTGGTATGGTATTCGGAGATCGTATTCTGGAAGCAGATGGAAGTATTCGAAAAGGCTACGTTCTGCTGATGGTAGAGGCGGATATTGCAAATAAAAAGAAGGACGAGAATAGTAAGGAAATTTATGTAACCATGTCTCTGGTTGATCAGAATGATCTGCTTCTTTACGAAGATCCGATGCTGGACGGATATCTTTATCAGATGTCATACCTGCGATCCAGAATTGTTTATCTGAAGGAGGCAATGAATCAGGAGAAGGATTCGCTGAAGCTAAATCTTGCTGCCGGAGAATCCATGCGGGTTCATGCGTATTTCTTTGTTCCGGAGGATTACAGTGAATATATCGGAGTAGCAGCGAGTGACGGTCAGTTCGATGGAGGTTTCTTCTCTCTGCGGGAGGATGGAAAGTAGGAGGTGATGCGGATGATCAGACAGGAGATAAAACGCCTGTTCTCCAGCTGGATGTTTCGGGCGGTTCTTATTGTATCCTTGTTGATCCCATTCTTAAATTCATATGATTCTTGGAAAAATATACAGAATGATCTGGAATGGAGGAAGATGGGACCTTCCGGACAGGTGGAAAATCTTGGACTTAGTACATTCGCCGGTTGGATTGGAATAGAGACATATACCTCTGGGTATTCTCTGTTCTTTTTTGCGTTTCCGCTGCTGGTGTGTATCGGATATGGCTGGTCTTTTCGCCAGGAAATGGATAACGGTTATATCAATCAGATTGTCAGCCGGGTGGGTAAGAAGCGGTACTTTGCCTCAAAGTATGTGTCTACGTTCCTGAGCGGTGGGATAATTCTGACACTTCCGTTGCTGTTGAATTTGTTATTGAGGATGACTTATACGAATCTGGCTCTTCCTGACCCGGTGTATACTTATTTTAATATGGGAAACCGGAACTTTCTGGGACCGATGTTTTTTACACATCCGCTGTGGTTCTGCTTCCTGTATATGCTGACGGATTTTGCTTTCGGAGGAGCGCTGGCCTGCCTGTGTATGACGTTTTCTTACTTCATTAAGGGGCGGGTGTTGGCACTGCCGATTCCTTTTCTGCTTCTTATGGTTTGGGATCATATTAGTAAGACTTATTTGGTTCAGGAGGATACGATCTATACGGCTTCGGTTCTGCGTATGGCGCATCCGGGACCGATTGGTTACTATAATCCGGGAAGGGTATTCTTGCTGGTGATTGTCGGTATCCTTGTGATTACCACATTAATTACAGCAGATAGGGCCGGAAAGCGCGATGTTTTGTAGATTATAGCAATCGGAAGGGAGGCAAGAAGCAAATGAAGAAAAAGAAAAAAATCGTGCTCCTGGCGGTGTTCCTGCTGATTGCGGCTGCCTGGGGCGCACAGGCATACCGGTTCAACCGGGAATATCCGGATGTGGAACGGAAGACATATGCACTGCAGGAAGAAGCGGAGCTTGGGAAAGACATCATCGACTATGATGAGATGGACGGATATTTTGTAACAGTAGAATCCTCACAGATTTATGAGTATGCGGACTTCCTTGCGGAGTATGGCCTGAACGATTTTATGGAAAGTTATCCGCCGGAGCGAATCTATTTGTTAAAAGTACGTCTTCGTAACACGAATAATACGGAAACAGGAGTCAACTTTCGGGATTGGTATATTCAGAGTAATGCGCTACATGAAGATTTAAATCTGGATTTATACTATGAAATCAATCAAATAGACTTTTATGCTGTTTCTCTCCGTGAGAATTCAGAGAAGGAGTTCCTTCTTCCCTACAACCTGCGGGAGGATTTCTTCTATCCGTCGGAGTGGGAGAACCTGGAAGATTACGAGATGTGGCTGACGGTGACATGGTATCCCACGAAGAAGATGCTTTTACTGAAGTAGGGGAGAAGGCCGTATGATGTTTTTTAAATTATGGAAGCATGACTTGGATTACGGTCTGCTCCGGAAGATGATCTTCTATGTACTTCTGGGTTTTGGTCAGGCGTTCCTGTTCTGCCGGGGCTTTTCTTCCTGGGCGGCGGCCATGTCATCGATCCCGGATGTGGGCGAGCTGACGGAGACCTTCGGGAATCACCTGCTGTATCTCTTTCAGGGGATCGACGAGTACATCCCATCGCCGGATGAGCCGTTTGATTTTCCTTCGATGTGGCTGCTGGTGTTCCTGTGCGGGAATCTGCTTACGCTGACGTATCCGCTCCGGGATCTGGAAGGCATCGGACAGCAGATTCTGGTTCGCTCCGGACGGAGAGAATACTGGTGGCTGGCCAAGTGCGGATGGGAGATTGTAAGCTCCTTCGGGTACCTGCTGATGCTGGCGCTGGGCGTGCTGAGCTACTGCCTGGTGTTTCGGATTCCGATAAAGGCAGAGATCAGTCAGCGGCTGATGGAGGTGATGATCGGCTGGGGGCTGGATCGGTCGCTGCCGCAGGCGGAGGTATGGCTGTGGCTGCTGGTGATTCCGCTGCTGCTCCTGATCTTCCTGAATCTGCTGCAGTTGCTGGTCGGGCTTGTATTCGGGCCGATCTGGGGATTTGCCGTAAACGGAGCGCTGCTTCTGCTCTCGGCCTACTGGATGAAGCCGTTTCTGCCGGGAAATTACGCCATGTTCCGCCGGAGTATCTGGGTGCTGATCGATCGGGGCATGGTCATGGGGAATGGAGTCGCTCTTTTGATTGGGGAAAGCCTCTGTGTGATCGTAGTCGGAGGCGTGATCTTCCATCGGAGAGACATTCTGAAGAAGGAGTGATGAGAGCCGAATGAGAGAAATTGAGTTAAGAGTAACAGGGGCGAACAAGAAGATTCGCGGTAATGTAATCCTGGAGGACGTATCGCTGACGATGCACTCCGGGAAGATCTGCGGCCTGCAGGGCAGCAACGGCTCCGGAAAGACGATGCTGATGCGTGCCATCTGCGGGCTGATCCGCCTGGACAGCGGAAGCGTATCCGTCTCCGGGAAGGTTCTGGGGAAGGATATGGCTTTCCTGGAGAATACCGGTATCCTGATCGAGTCTCCGGCATTCCTGAACGGATACACCGGACTGCAGAACCTGATGTATCTGGCGGATATTCAGAAGCGCGTGGGTCGGGAAGAAGTACGGCAGACTCTGACGCGGGTTGGTCTTGATCCGGACGATAAGCGAAAGTTTCGGAAGTATTCGCTGGGAATGAAGCAGCGGCTGGGAATCGCGGCGGCGATCATGGAGAAGAATGAGATCCTTCTGATCGATGAGCCGTTCAACGCGCTGGATGTGGACGGCATCGAACTGGTGAAGAATATCCTGCGGGAAGAACGGGAGCGCGGCGCGCTGATCGTGCTTTCCTGTCATGAGAGACAGCTGCTGGAGAGCCTTTCGGATGAAATCTACGTGATTCAGAGCGGAAGAATTACCGATCATCTGATTCCTGGAGAAGCGAAAGAACCGGAATAGTTATGGAATATCGGATTGTTACGTAATATACGTAGTATCAGAGGACACACGAAAACAAAGGATAAACAGGAACTGTGGTTCCTGAAAGTTACAAAGGAAACTATGGACAATTTTTATGGAACTATTGCGTATGCCGGGATTGTATATCTCATTACAACAGTGAGCGGAATACTTATGCTGCTGGCATGGCGCTTCTTTTTTCGAAAGCTGGATCATCAGGGAGGACTTGGCGTGATCTATCATGTTCAGCGCCTGATTCTTCTGTTGTTTTTACTGCCGGTTATTTATAGTATCGTGTGGCTAGTGCAGACAAGGCCGACGGATGGCATGACGGAAGGTGTGTTTGATCTCTCTACAAAGAAAATGAGAATCGTGGCGGCTGTCTTCTTTCTGGTGTGGCTGGTTGGTTTTCTTGATCTGACGGTGCGATCGATTATGGTGCGGAATCGGCTGAAACGCATCCGAAAGGAAAGCCATCCGGCATCGGAAGAATTTCAGGCTCTGATGGAGAAGTGCAGAAAGCAGGTTGGGCTGAAGCGAAGCGTGCGGCTTTATCAGAATTGCTGGGTGGGGAGTGCGTTTACCTGCGGTGTGATTCATCCGTATATTGTGCTTCCGGATGATCAGAACTTCCCGGAAGAAAACCGGATTCCTTCGGCGGCCTATGAAATCATGCTTCTCCATGAGCTGACGCATATCCGCCACTGGGATTCGTTGTGGGGCCATATCGGAAATCTGGTTCGCCAGATTCACTGGGTAAATCCTTTGATCTGGCGCCTGACGAAGGGCGATCAGGAATGGCAGGAGGCACACTGCGACAGCGAATGTGTAAAGATGCTGGGACAGGAAGACTTCTACTGCCTCACTCTTGCGAAAATACAGATCAGGCAGAATAAGTACGCAGATCTTCTGGTGAACCCGGTGCAGATGTTCCATGATACAAAAAATCTGACGATGGAAAGGATAGAACGTATGCAGCGTTATAAGAAAGAATCGAAGATGAAGAAGAGTGCTGTCGCGGCGGTACTGACCGGTGTGCTGCTGGTGGGATCGACCAGCGTATTCGCGGCAACGAGTGGAATTGCCGCAGTGCAGGAGGCGGTTTTCTGGGATACGGTTAAGTATGAGCAGGAGGAGTATACACCCTGGGAGAATTATCTGGAGGAAGAAGAATTTCGGGAAGAGGATCTGATTCAGGCAGGCTATACGATAGAATCAGCGGAGGATACGGGAATTGCCATGTGCGCTTCCGGCACATTTGACCGCTGGCTGGGAAAGAAGGCAGTTTATAAAAGCAGTTCTTTCCATGCGGATGCAGGCGGAAGCATTTTCGTTGCAGTATCATCGTCTCCGGAGGATGCAGAGATTAGTGCCGGAATCATAGAGCCGGATGGAACGTGGAGAGGCGTATCCAACACGGGGAATATTGAGCATTCCTTTTCAGTAAAAACGAGCGGAACGTACCGTGTATATATAAGAAATGACACAGACAACCATGTGAGATTTGTTGGTTCTTATCACAACTGAAATAAAAAGGTTGCTTCTTCAAGTGAAATATGGGCGCAGACGTTGTATACAACTTGTATCAAGTTTTGTATTGCACAAAGTTTGCTTTTGTGATATTCTAAGCGGAAGAATGGGGATTACATAGTTACTGAAGGACTATATTGAAGAAGATCATATTAAGGAGAGTGTACTCTTATGTATAAACAGAAATTATCAGATTGTGAACTCGATGTTATGCAGATCCTCTGGGATCTTGGCCCGGAGATGAATCAGCCGGAGATCAAGGAGGAGCTGGAGCGGAGAAAGTCGAGAGTCTACGGCCGCACGACGATTGCTACCTGGATGACCCGACTGAAGAATGCCGGTTTCGTGAGCTCGGTTGCGCATGGCAAGGTGACTTACTTCTATCCGCTGGTGAACCGGGAGGATTACAAGCGCCTGGAGCTGGATCATTTCTCCCGCCGTCTGTTCGCCGGATCATATAATCAGGCGATCCTTGGCTTTGCGCAGGAGGAGCAGCTTCCGGCAGAAGAGCTGAAGAAGCTGGAAGACCTGGTGGCGAGCTGGGAAGCAGCCGGACTTGGAAAATAATCTGAAGCAATTAACAGAAACCAATCAAAAGAGCGCCGCATGGAAAAGCTTACCATGCGGCGCTTTTATGCGGAAGTATTCAAAAGTGAAAAAAGTATATATGAAGCGAAACAAGTATCTGGAAAACGAAAAAAGTATTGATAAAACGAAACTTTTTGGTTGCCGGATTTCGCATTGCGGGGTATCATAAAAGAGAAGACATATTTGCCTGTGTGAAGAAAAATGTCTGAGGAAACAGAGACTTAGGAGGTGCAGGATGAAATACACAACCTGTTCGGAGTTTGCAGAGAAGAGCGGTCTCAGTGTGCGTAGAATTCAGCAGATGTGCAGGAGCGGGGAGATACCCGGAGCGCAGAAGCAGGGACATTCCTGGCGGATTCCCGCGGATACGGTATTGGCCGCGGGAGCTAAAGGATCAGAACCTGAACGGAAACTTCTTCCGGTAGGTATCTCCAATTTTCGTCTGGCTGCTACAAATTATTATTACGTGGACAAGACACTTCTGATCCGGGATTTTATAGACAGCAGGCCGATGGTTTCACTGTTCACCCGCCCCCGCCGTTTCGGCAAGACGCTGAACATGGATATGTTGCGTGTTTTCTTTGAAAAGACTGATGAAGACACATCGGTATATTTCCGTGACAGAAAAATATGGCAATGCGGGAGTCGGTATACGGCCTATCAGGGGCAGTATCCGGTGATCTTTCTGAGCTTTAAGGATATCAAGTGCGCGTCATGGGAAGAAACCAGGGGAAAGATCGCAAGGCTGATTTCTCTGGAGTGCCAGCGCCATATTGAACTGCAGGACAGTCCGAGACTCAACAGTTATGAGAAGGAGCAGTATGCCCTCCTGACCAAGGGAAAAGCGGATGGAATTTCTTATGAGATGTCTCTGCAGCTTCTTTCGCTGATGCTGCATAAGCACTATAAGAAAGAGACGATCATTATCATTGATGAGTATGATACGCCGATTCAGCAGGGGCATGTCTGCGGTTTTTATCCGGAAGTCGTTGGCTTTATGAGGAATTTCTTCTCTGGAGGCCTGAAGGATAATCCGCATCTGGCTTATGGCTTTTTGACGGGAATTCTCCGTGTTGCCAGGGAGAGTATTTTCAGCGGTCTGAATAATCTGAAGATTTATTCGATCCTGGATTCGACATACAGCGAATACTTTGGATTCACAGAAGAGGAAGTTCGTGAGATGCTTGCGTATTACGGAGCAGAGGATAAGTTCGATGAGGTATGCCAGTGGTATGACGGCTATCTTTTCGGTAGCACGGAGATATTTAATCCCTGGTCGGTGACGAATTATATTTCTGACCACTGTTTCCCGAAAGCCTTCTGGCAGTCAACAGGCAGCAATGAAATCGTCGGGGAAATCATTGCTGCGGCGACGCCGGAGATTACGGAGAATCTTCAACTCCTTATGAGCGGTCAGAGCATTACGACTTATATTGACACCAGCGTGATTTATCCAGAAGTGCAGAATCATCCCTACAGTATCTACAGCTTTTTGCTGGTGGCAGGATATCTGCGCGTGTCTGCGGTATATCCGCAAAATGACGGCAATTTCATGTGCGATGTGGCGATCCCAAATAAAGAAATTTTTATCGTATATGAAAAGGAAGTCCTGAATAAAACACAGCAGGACGGAACGGCGGTTTCCATTCAGCAGGCAATTTTCTCCAGTGATGCCGAAAAACTTCAGGCGTTGCTGGAGGAATTTATGCTGCAGTCGATTTCGTCCTTTGATGGAGCAAATGAAGGCTTCTATCATGGCATGATGCTGGGATTGTGTGCAGTGCTTAGTTACCGGTATCAGGTTCGCTCCAATCGGGAGTCTGGTTTGGGACGATTTGATATTATGCTGTTTCCCAGAGAAAAATCGCTGCCAGGATTCATTTTTGAATTCAAATTTGCGAAAGAATCGAATGTCAGCCTGGAAGGTCTGGCAGAGCAGGCGCTGCAGCAGATAGAAGAGAAGAAGTACGATACGGAATTTCTGGATGCCGGAATTAAGGATGTTGTGAGGATTGGGATTGCATTTCGTGGAAAAAATGCCGTTGTGAAAAGTCGGTAGAGAGATAAAAAAGAAAAGTAAATAAAGAGGAGAAGAAAAAAAGAAGGATGCTGTCTGCGGGAATTGCGGATACAGCATCCTTCTTAGTCTTCAGTTACAATATTTTACTCATCATCCTCCGGCGGATCTACGCCTTCGGGGAGTGTCTCTTCCGGAGCTGCCGTAGTGGGCGCTTCTGTGGGCGCCTCGGTCGGAGCGGCCGTGGATTCCGTGCTGGAAGCGGCTGCCGTGGTATCCGCAGCGGCTGTGGTGGTTGTGGCGGCGCCGGTACCGATCGTGATGGTCTGCTGCGATGCCTGGTAGTAATCCGTATCGAAGCGGACCGTCTCGGAGAGCTTGCCGTCGATATAGATGTTCTTCTGCAGGTAGGAGGTGCAGGCGTCATGGTTGCTGCCCTTGACGTCCCGGTAGCCGGTCGGCTGTGTGGGGTCTTCCACTTCCTTGGGCGTGGAGGTGGTGCGGCTGACAACGACGGATTCATACTCGATCGTCCGGTTGGACGGGCGGTATTCTTTGCCGTAGATACTGAAGGTCAGGGTCGCGCCATCCGCCGAGGAGGCGATGTAGACCGGGTTGCCGGTATTGTTTGTGAATACGAGATCCTTGGAGCCGGTTGCGATTGCAGCGTCGAAGGACGGCTCTACGTAGGAGACCAGCATGGAGTGCGGGTAACGGGTATCGATCTCAAGCTCAGCCTGCAGCAGAGCATTGTACAGCGTAGTGCTGACCTGGCAGACGCCGCCGCCATAGGATTCGATGGTTTCACCGTTCAGGTACTCGCCGCCGATGGCGTAGCCGTATTCCGGCTCGCGGGGCTTGATGGTCTCGCTGACGGAGAGGCTCTGACCAGGCAGGAGAACCGTGCCGTCCAGGTAGCCGGCAGCTACGGCGATGTTAGTCTTGCGGCCGGACGCACTGCTGCTGTAGCTGGTGGAGTAGGTGCCGAGGCGGGTATCAATGGCCTCCAGCATCTCTGTCGTGCAGGTGGGTTCCGTGACTTCTACAGTGGCCTTTACCTCCATGTTGGCGGCCAGCTGGTTATTTACCGCGTCCAGAATCGTCTGCACAGTGGCTTCCTGATTTGTGGTAAGGCCGGTGGTGTGAGGAGTGACGACGAAATCGCCGTTATCATCCCGTGTGATGGTGGCATCAACAGCGGGTGTGTCTGCAACCGCAACCTTATCCTTTACAAACTCTGTGACCAGTGCGGTATCAACGGAGTGAGTGACCGGCACAACGACTTTGTCGTAGCGAAGATCCATCAGCGTCTTGTAGCGGCTGATAAGTCCGCCGCACTGGCCGATCGTGCAGGCTTCCTCCACGATGGTTCCGGCGTCGTATGTGAAGCCGAGCTCATCCAGAGTGGTGAGGATCTTCTTGCCGTTCGCGTCCACCGTGAAGGTGGAGCTGCTGATGTTCTTGTAATAATCATTGATCGCTTCTCTCGCCTGAGCGACAGTGAGTCCTCCGAGCGAGATGCTTCCGGCGTAGACGCCGTCCGGAATCTTTGCGTTCTCATCTACTTCGATATGGGTGTTGTTCTCTGCGGCAGCCGGAGCCTGGTCAGAGGATGCCTCTGTGCTCTCAATCGTGATTCCTTCTGCGGCAACTCCTGCTGTCTCTACAGTGGCAGCATATGTCGAAATGCCAGAGAGAAGTACCGCACCGGATAAAAGTGTGCCGGTGAGCAGGTATCTGAATTTCATGAGTAAATCCTTCCTTTTCTTTTGGATATGTAACAGTGTAAAGCTTCCTGCCAGGCAGCGCTTTCGAGAGCGTCTGTCTGTGCTTTCCCAGTATACAACAAAAAAGGAGACGGATGCAAGCGGCAACCATTTTCATTATAGGAAATTCAGAAATTCGTAAGTTCTTTTAGCGGCTGTTTCGTAAAGGTAAAACTTGACGGATACGAAGGAACGTGATACTCTTAGAGGACAGAGCAGACGGGAGTAGTCTGCCCTTACGACGGCGCGGACGCGCGAGAAGGAGAAAATATACGATCGTGAAAGAGATTTTATTTAAGTGCAGGAAGAGCATTGTCTCCCTGATGAAGCTGCTGCTGTTTATGGCGCTGATGGGGATCTGCTTTGGACTGCTGTCCCTGCATAATCCACAGATCATAAAGATGTCCCGTACGGCTGCGGTTACCGGCCTTACCTTTGTGGTATGCGGGCTGTTTATGACACATATTTACGGCACCTATGATATCGGTAAGCGGAAGAGCCGGCCGATTGTTCATTCGCTGACCCTTTCAGTAATGTTCACAGACCTTCTTACCTTCGTGATGCTGATCATCATGAACATGAATGAAGTGAATAATAACAGAATGTACCCGTACCTGTGGGAGGATCTGCTTCTGCTGCTGGTCGCTCTGATCCTGCAGATTTTCTGCATCGTGATCTTTACTTACGGCGGTCATGCGATCTACTTCTCCTTTACGGACCCGGAGCGCTGCCTGATCGTAACGGGAGGCGGGGATCTGAGAAATCTTCGCCGCGGCATCGGAAAGTACAAGAAGCAGTACAAGGTGGAAGGCACGATTGAGCTGGGCGATCCGAATCTGTACGAGGCAATCGAGAAGGTCGATACGATTTTTCTGAATAATGTACCGGAGGATGATAAGAATAAAATTGTCTCCTTCTGCTATCAGCATATGGTGAATGTATTCTACACACCGGAGGTTGTGGATGTGGTGAACCTGCATTCGCGCCTGGCGGTTCTTGATGATGTATCGATGATCGCGTCGGAAGTGAAGGAGCTTTCCTTCGAGCAGCGTCTGATCAAGCGTACCATGGATATCGTGGTATCGATGATCGGTCTGATTATCCTGAGCCCGATTCTGCTGGTATGCGCAGCTGCGATCAAGATCGGCGACGGCGGCACGGTGCTGTTCCGCCAGAACCGCGTGACGGAGGGCGGAAGGATCTTTACGATCTACAAGTTCCGCACCATGATTGAGCATGCGGATCAGCATCTGGTGACGGATCATGACAGCCGCATTACGAAGGTGGGACATTTTCTTCGGAAGTATCGTCTGGATGAGCTGCCGCAGCTGTTAAATATCCTGAAGGGCGATATGAGCCTGGTAGGGCCGCGTCCGGAGATGACGGAGTATGTCTATGTCTATTCAGAGACTCTGCCGGAGTTTCTGTACCGCCATAGAGTTAAGGCCGGATTGACTGGCTATGCCCAGATCACGGGCAAGTATAACACCAGCTCCAAGGATAAGCTGGTGATGGATTTGATGTATATCGAAAGCTTCAGCATCTGGAACGATGTGAAGATTCTCTTCCAGACGGTTCTGGTGCTCCTTCGGGCGGATGAGAGTACGGCGGCTTTCGATGATGATGAAGAAGCGAAGCGGAGAGGCGAGAGTGAGTAGCCGCCGGGAGGAAGATGCGCGATGGAACCGATGGTAAGCATTATTATGCCGGTGTACAAGGTAGAGGATTATGTGGCGAAGGCGATCGAGAGCGTTCAGAATCAGACTTTCCAGGACTGGGAGCTGCTGATTGTGGACGATGGTTCGCCGGATGAGAGCGGAGAGATCTGCGATCTGTATGCCTGGGAGGATTCCCGCATCCGGGTCTTCCACAAGGAGAACGGCGGAGCGCCGAGCGCCAGAAACCTGGCGATGGATCATGCGTCCGGTAAATATTATTTCTTCATGGACGCAGATGACTGGGCCGAGCCGAAGATGCTGGCCGATATGGTAGCATTAGCGGAGCGGGATCAGGCGCAGATTGTGGTGGCCGGGTTCTTTATTGATACGTACTATGCGGACGAGAAGTTTCGCCGGGATGATTTCTTCGTGGCGGACGCAGTCTATTCGGACGCAGACAGCTTCCATAAGGACGCTTATCGCCTGTTCGATAAGAATCAGCTGTATGCGCCCTGGAATAAGCTGTGGCTGCGTTCCTATATCGAGGAGAAACATCTGCGCTTCCCGCCGACATTCTGGGATGATTTCCCATTCATCCTGTCGGTGATTCGCGATGTGGAGCGGGTGACGGTGACGTCGAAGCAGTATTACCACTTTATCCGCAAGCGCGCGGAGTCCGAGACGGCGGCATACCGCCCCGGCATGTATGAGAAGCGGGAGGAAGAGCACGGCTGGATGAAGGAACTCTACCGCCATTGGGGTGTGAACGACGAGGCTAGTCGGGAGATGGTGGCACGCCGCTATATCGAACGCTTTATTGGCTGTCTGGAAAACCTGACGAACAAGAACTGCACGCTTTCCCGCAAGGAGAAACGCCGTCAGGTGAAAGCGATGATCAGCCATAAGAATGTGCGCCGGTCGCTGCGCCTGGCGAAGCCGCATTCTTTCATGATGAAGGTGATGCTGGTACCGATCCGCATGAAGAGCGTGACGCTCACGCTTCTGGAGGCGGAAGTGATCACGGCTGTCAAGTCAAGGAACACGAAGATTTTTGCTGCGCTGAAGGCCAGTCGCTAGGCTGTCTGCGCGAATACGAAAAGGGAGAATCAGAAGCAGAGATGGAGAAGAGACCGTTTTTCAGTGTGATCATTCCCATATATAATGCAGAGAAGACGCTGGCGGAGGCTGTACACTCGGTTCTGGCACAGACCTTTGCGGATTTTGAGATTCTTCTGGTGGATGACGCATCGACAGACGGGAGCCGCGAGGCAGCGCTGGCCATGGCACGGGAGGATTCTCGGGTACAGGTGGTGCTGCTGCAGAAGAATGCCGGAGCCGGCCGGGCGAGAAATGCCGGAATCCGGAGTGCCCGGGGCGAATATCTGATGTTCCTGGACGCGGATGACGCTTTTCTGCCGGAGCTGATGCAGCGGGTGGTGGATTCGCTGGAAGAACATCCGGCGCAGGCGGTCTGCTGGGGACTCGTGGAGGAATACCGGGAGGAGAACGGCAGGATTGCGGCACGAAAGGAGGTTCTCTGCGAGAATCGCGTGCTGGATGGCCGGGAGGAGCTGCGGCCGCTGGTGATGGAGCTGGAACGGAAGGGACTGTACGGCTATCTCTGGAATAAGGCCTACCGGGCGGATTACTGCCGGGAGATCAACGTGTGGATTCCGTCGCAGTCATTTAATGAGGACGAGATGTTCAACATCGCGTTCTTTATGGATGCGGATTCGCTGAACCTTCTGGCGTTCGCAGGAACCCGGTACCGGAAGTTCTGCCGGAGCGAGGGCAGGAAGAGTAAGGTACAGACGCTGACGCACCGGTATCTGCCGGATTATTATCCGATTGCCATGGGGCGTGTGCAGGCGCTGCTGGCGCAGCAGGAAGCCTGGGGGCGGGATACGCCGAAGATCCGCGAGGAGCTGGCGGAGATCTATCTGCGCTATCTGACGTCCGCGCTGGAGCGCAACTGCGACCGCAGGCAGCGGATGAATCTGTGGAAACGCCGCCGCTTTGTGAAGATGGTGTGGAAGTCGAAGCTCTGGCGGGAACTAATCCCCTATGCGCATCCGGCGCATCCGGTGTATCGTATGATCCTGACCGGCAGCCGGTATCACATGATCTGGCCTTCTCTGACCGTGGGACGTGCAGTTCATGTGGTGAAGAAGTACCGACCGGATGATTTTCTGCGTGAGGCGGCTGTGCCGGATACCGGAAAGGCAGGGCAGAAGCGATGAAGCAGAAGATTCTTTTTGTCTGTAATAATCTGAATCATGGAGGAATTCCGCGGGCGCTGGTGAATCTTCTGCAGGAGATCGCCGGAAGCTGCGAGATCGACCTCCTTTTGTTTTATCCTTCCGGCAGCTACCTGACGCAGATGCCGGAATCCGTCCGGATTCTGCACGGAGAGGGTCTTCTGCCGCTGCTGGGGATTCCGCAGGATGATCTGCAGAGAAAGTCGAGGCCGCAGGCGCTGCTGCGGGCCATTTTGGTGGCCATGAGCCGCCTGTTTGGGAATTCTTTGGCCCGGAGGATTGTATATGCTTCTGTGCCGGAGCTGTCCGGATATGATGCGGCAGTCTCCTTTGCGCAGGATAATTCGGATCATGCGTTCGCCGTCGGCTGCAATGATTATGTGCTGCGGAAAGTGAAGGCGGCGAGAAAGATTGCGTTCGTACACTGTGATTTCGAGCATTACGGCGGCAATACGCCGGGTGTGCGGGAGAGCTATCGTCAGTTCGATCGGATCGCCTGCGTATCGGAGGGATGCCGGGAGGCGTTTCTGCGTGTCCTGCCGGAGCTTGCGGATCGGACGCTGGTAGTGGAGAACTGCACAGATTATGAGGCAGTGCGCGCAATGGCGGATGCAGCAGACGAGAGCGGGATGGATAAAGGTGCGGGGAACCGGCTGCCTGAGAATATAGAATCACAGTTGGATGCGGCAAGGCGCTTTCGGATGGTTACTGTGGCGCGCATGAACCCGGAGAAGGGCTGTTTGCGGGCACTGCCGGAGGTCGCGGCGCTGATGGAGGAGTATCCGGCTCTTACCTGGGAGCTGATCGGCGACGGGCCGGATCGGGCTACGATGGAGGCAGCAGTGCAGACTGCCGGGCTTTCAGAACGAATTCGGTTCTATGGGATGAAGGATAATCCGTACCCGTATGTGAAGCGGGCAGGGCTTTTCTTTCTTCCTTCCATTCATGAGGCTGCGCCGATGGTCTTTGAGGAGGCGAGAGCCCTTGGTGTGCCGGTGCTTACCACCCGCACGCTGTCCGCGCAGCATATGGTGGCGGACCGGAAGAGCGGCTGGGTCTGTGAGAATTCGGCGAAGGGAATCCACGACGGGCTACGGTTCGTGCTGGAGCATCCGGAGGCGTGGCTGCAGATGCGGGATAGTCTGCCGGAGCGCCCCTTCGACAATACGGTTTCGCACCGGGAATGGGAGGAGCTGATCGGATGAAGCTGAGCGTAATTGTGACGATCTATAACCGGGAAGCCGTCCTGAGGCGCTGTGTGGACAGTATTCTGGCGCAGAATATGACGGATTATGAAGTGATTCTGGTGGATGACGGTTCCCGGGATGGCAGCCGACGGATCATGGAGACATATGAACGCAGCCATCCGGAGCGGATTCGCTGCCTGTATCGGGAGAACGGCGGAGTGGCTCGTGCAAGAAATGCAGGGCTTGCCGCCGCCTGCGGGGAATATATCACGTATGTGGACAGTGATGACTGGCTCCCGGAGAATGTCCTGGGGCAGCTGGAACGAAAAGCGGAACAGACGCAGGCGGATATTCTGCTTTATGACGCGTGGGAGTGTATGCCTGACGGAAGCCGGAGGCTGTTCCCGCCATTTTACGATACGATGAGAGATACGCCGGAGGGCAGTTTGCCGCCGAGTTCGTATATCCTGGCGCGTCCCTGTCCATGGAACCAGTGGACGAGGCGGAGACTGTTTGCGGAGGTGTTCGGAGAAGAGCCTGCTTTCCCGGAGGGGAGGATTTACGAGGATCTTGGGACGATGCCGTGCCTGGCGAATGCGGCAGAGCGGATCTTCTATGTGAAGATTCCAACGTATTGCTATTATCAGTCGGAGAACTCTATTATGCGGCAGACAGAATACCGGGAGGCATTTGATGATATTTTCCCGATGGTGATGCGGCTGAGAGAATATCTGGATCTTGGGAGTTCATACCGCCGGGAGGTGCAGTATCTTTTCTGGGAGCACCTGTTGATCTCCGCTGGTCGGCGCTATATGGACTGCGGCCGGCTGGATATGGCTGCGGAGGTTGCGGATTTTATGCGGCTGAACTATCCGGGCTGGGAGAATAATGCCTACCTGAAGCGGGAGCTGTTCGCAAAGAAGCTTCTGGGGCGGCTGATTCAGGCCAAAATGTGGAAGACGATACAGTTTTTGACGAAACGAAAAAGAACTCGCAATTAATACGCTTATATGGTACAATTAATTTATATAACGTTTCAGACTTGTAGATAAAGGAGCAGAAATACAGTGAAACTGATTATTCAGATCCCCTGCTATAACGAAGCAGAAACACTGACGGTAGCGTTGAACGACCTGCCGAAGCATATTGATGGAATCGATGAGATCGAGTATCTCATCATTAACGATGGCAGTAAGGACGATACTGTGAAGGTAGCCCGTGAGTGGGGCGTGAACTATATCGTGAACTTCCGCCGCAACAAGGGTCTGGCCAAGGGCTTTATGGCTGGTCTGGACGCCTGCTTGCGCAAGGGCGCGGATATCATCGTGAATACGGATGCGGACAATCAGTACTGCGGCGCGGATATCGAGGCGCTGGTACGGCCGATTCTGAACGGAGATGCCTGTATGGTTATCGGTGCGCGTCCGATCGACGAAACAGAGCATTTCTCACCGATCAAGAAGAAACTGCAGCACTTCGGCAGTTGGGTGGTGCGCAAGGCTTCGAAGACGGATATTCCGGATGCGCCGAGCGGTTTCCGTGCCTACAGCCGTGACGCTGCTATGCGCATGAATGTTGTGAACGAATATACCTATACGCTGGAGACAATCGTACAGGCTGGCCGCGATAAGATGAGCGTGATCTCTGTTCCGATCCGGACGAACGCGGAGCTGCGCCCGTCCCGTCTGTTCAGCAGCATGATGGGATATGTGAAGCGCTCCATGCTGACGATTCTGCGGGCATTCCTGATGTATCGTCCGCTGGCTTGCTTTACTTGCATTAGCGCGGTGCTCTTCGGAATCGGCGTGATTCTGGGCATCCGCTTTCTGGTATTTGCCTTCAGCGGGGATGGCGGCGGTCATGTGCAGTCGCTGATTCTGGCCAGCACGCTGATGCTGTCCGGTGTGTCCACATTTATCGTGGGTCTGCAAGCAGACATCATTGCGGCGAACCGCAAGCTGTTGGAGGACATCCAGTACCGCGTAAGACGCATGGATTATGAGCTGACGCACTCCGAGAAGGACATTATCGAGGAGAATGAGATCGAGACTGTCCAGAAGAAAGAGCAGAAGAAGGCTCAGAAGCCGGACGGGAACGGAGCAGCAGAGATGAATATGAAAAATAAAAGAGGATAAAGCGTGGATAAAGGACGAAAGAAGATTGTAATGATCGGTCCGGTATATCCATACAAAGGAGGAATTGCGCACTATACGAGTTTGATGTATCGTGCGCTTTCCTGTAAGTATGATGTACGGATGATCTCCTACAGTATGCAGTACCCAAAGATCCTTTTTAAGAAGGAGCAGAGGGATTATGATAATAAGACATTTCAGATCCCGGATACGAAATACTGGATCAATACGGCGAATCCGTTCAATATTCTGTCAGTGGCCAGGAAGATCCGGAAGATGAAGCCGGATCTTGTGATTTTTCAGTGGTGGCACCCGTATTTCGCGCCCTGCTACTGGATCATGGAGAAAGTGCTGGCGCACACGAAGAAGCTCTTCGTATGCCACAATGTTTTTCCGCATGAGCGGTTCCCGATGGATCGCCGTTTGGCTTCCATGGTATTGAAGAATGGGAACTGCTTTATTGTGCAGTCGAAGCAGGACGAGGCGGATCTGCTGACGATTCGCAGGGATGCGCCTCATGCGCGCACCGTACACCCGACGTATAACGCCTTCCGCCTGGAAGGCATCAGCCGCGCGACAGCGAGAGAGCGGCTTGGTATTGGCGCAAAGGAGAAAGTCCTGCTGTTCTTCGGCTTCGTGCGAGAATATAAGGGCTTAAAGCACATGATTCACGCGCTGCCGGAGATCGTATCGGCGCAGCCGGATGTGAAGCTCTATATTGTCGGTGATTTTGACGGCGACAAGGAGCACTATCTGGAGATGATCCGCGAGGAGGGCATGGAATCCCATGTGGTGATTCAGGACGGCTATATTCCGGATCGCGAGGTGGAGAAATACTTTGCCGCGTCGGATCTTGTGGTGCTGCCGTACGAATCGGCGACGCAGAGCGGCATCGTTCAGATTGCCTATGGCTTCGAGCTGCCGGTGGTGGCAACGGCTGTAGGCGGTCTTCCTGAGGTGGTTCTGGATGGTGTGACCGGTTATGTGGTTCCGCCGCAGGATGATTCAGCGCTGACGAAAGCTGTGATCCGCTTTTTTGCCGAGGACCGTGCGGAGGAGTTCCATGAGAATGTGATCCGCGAGGCGGATCGCTATTCCTGGGAGCACATGGTGGAGGTGATCGAGGGTTTATGGCAGAAATAAATCAGGCAGAGCCGCTGATTTCGGTCATTGTCCCTGTCTATAATGTGGAGAACTATCTGGATAAGAGTATAGGGAGCATTCTCGCGCAGACCTATCAAAATCTGGAATTGATCCTGGTGGATGACGGAAGTAAGGATGCAAGCGGTGCCATGTGTGACGCCTGGCGGGCGAAGGATGCGCGTATCCGTGTGATTCACCAGACGAACGGTGGTCAGGCACTGGCGAGAAACCATGGGATTGACGAGGCTGCAGGGGCATATCTTGCCTTTATTGACAGCGACGACTGGATAGCGCCGGATTATCTGGAGACTCTGTATCGCCTGCTGCGGGAGCATCGGGCGGAGATCAGTATCTGCGATAAGCAGATGATATATGAGAGCGGCGGGCAGGCGAAATCGTCCGAAGAGGAAGATCAAATCTGGGAATATACGAACCGGGAGGCTCTGAAGGCTCTGTTCTACCAGCGGGAGATTGATAATTCGCCTTGGGGGAAGCTGTACCTGGCTTCTCTTTTCAATGGTGTGCGTTTCCCGGAAGGGAAGATTTATGAGGATCTGGGGACAATTTACCGGTTGCTGTACCAGTGCGATCGTGTAGTGCGTACTTCCCGGAAGCTGTATTACTATCTTCAGCGGGAGGGCAGCACGATGTACCGGACCTTTGGCCGCAGCAAGATGGACCGGATCGAGATGTCGCAGAATATCCTGGATTTTATCGGGGAGAACTGCCCGGATCTTCTGCGGGCGGCGCAGTGCCGGTACTTTATCTCTGTCGTGCAGGTTCTGCGGGAGCTTCCGGTCTCTGATCCGGAGTATGCGGAGGAGAACCGGTTGGTCCGGCAGAAGCTGAGGGAGTACCGCCGGGGTGTATTTACGGATCATGAGGCGAAGAAGATTACACGTCTGATTGCGCTGGCGGCTTATATTCCGGCCGGATGGCTGCAGAAGCTGGGCGCGGTATACAAGAAATTTTATGATTAAGCCTGGAGGATGGCATGCAGGAGATTGATTTTGTAGTATTGTGGGTAGACGGGAATGATCCCGCATGGCAGGCGGATAAGGCGAGATTCTCTGCCACAAAGGATACGGATGTCCGTCCGAACCGCTATCGGGACTGGGATAATCTGCAATACTGGTTTCGTGGCGTGGAGAAATTCGCACCCTGGGTGAGGAAGATTCATTTTGTTACCTGGGGGCATCTGCCGTCGTGGCTGGATGTGTCGAACCCGAAGCTTCATGTCGTGAATCACCGGGACTTTATTCCGAATGAATGTCTTCCCACATTTAATACAAACCCCATTGAACTGAATATTCACAGGATTCCCGGACTGAGCGAGGGCTTCGTCTATTTTAATGACGATATGTTTCTGACGGCTCCGGTATCGCCGGAGGACTTTGTGCAGGACGGCAAGCCGGTGGAACGCCTTCTTTTCGATGCGATTGCGCCCGGCAACGAGACGCTGAATGCAATCCTCTACAACAATATGAAGTGCATCAATCACTATTTTTCGAAGGAAGATCTGAAGAAGAATCACAGGAAGGAGCTCTTCTCGCTGCGTTACGGGAAGGGACTGATTTTTAACCTGCTTCTTTATCCCTGGAAGCGTCATACCGGATTCCATAGCGAGCATCTGCCGCTGTACTTTACGAAGAGCACGTATGAGGAAGTCTGGGAGAGGGAGGAAGGACTTCTCTACGAGACAACGACGCATAAGTTCCGCAGCGAGTCTGATGTCAGCGCGTGGCTGATGCGTTACTGGTCGCTGGCGCAGGGGAATATCGTACCGGCATCCGCCGGAAGAGGCCGATATATCTCCGCGACAGAAGCACCGATCGAGACTGTGACAGGAATGATTCAGAGCGGAAAGTACAAGATGATCTGCTGCAATGATACCTGTGATTGTCCGGATTTTGAAGAACGGAAGCAGAAAGTACTGCAGGCGTTCGATTACCTGCTCCCGGAGCGCAGTTCCTATGAACTTCCGGAGGGCGGCCAATGAAATTAAGTGTGATTGTTACGGTATATAACCGGGAGAAATATCTGGCTCGATGCCTGGACAGTATTCTGTACCAGGATTTGGATGAATATGAGATTATCGTGATCGACGACGGCTCTTCCGATGGAAGCTGGCCGATGATTGAGAATTACCGGGAACGTTACCCGGAGAAGATCCAGGCGTTTCATCAGGCGAACGCGGGCGTCTCGCGGGCGAGAAACGCGGGGCTTTCCCGTGCGCAGGGAGAGTATATTGCGTTTGTGGACAGCGATGACTGGCTGAAGGAGAACTGCTTCGGTACGATTTATCGAGAGGCGAAGAGCCATGCGTGCGATATTCTTCTCTTTGACGAGGAGAATGTTTATGCAGATGGAACAAAGAAAAGAATCCGCGCCTTCTACCCGTGCGAGGAAGGAACGACGACGGGAGAGATAGCGATTTCCCAATATGTGATCGCGAGACCGGGACCGGTAAATAAATGGATTCGGCGTGAAGCCTACTGCAGATTAGAGAAGTTGTTCTCTGAGGGCAGAATTTATGAGGATCTGGCATTATACCCCAGGCTGGGAAATGTCGCATCGGAAGTATATTATATTGCCCACCCATATTATCAATGTTATCAGTCCGAGAATTCCATTATGAGAATTCCGAAGTTTCAGGAAAAGACACTGGATATCTTTCCAGCAGTATATGAGCTGAAAGAAGCGCTGGAGAAAAATTTCCCGAAAGAGATCGAGTATATCTGGTGGCGTCATCTGCTGCTTTTGGGAAGCAAGAGATTTTTGAATCTGGATCGAAAAGATCTTTCTGACCGGGCGGCGGATGAGATGCGGAAGAATTATCCGGACTGGAAGCAGAATCCCTATGTGCAGAAGGAATCGCAGAGCGATCTTCTGCTGACGGAACTTTTGTACCGGAAGAAGTACGGCCGGATTCGTCTGCTGGCAGGACTACGGAAACTGGTAAAGAAATAGAACAAGACGATAAATAAAGATAGAAATCGAAATGAACAAGAAAAGAAGTATTAAAAACCTGATTTTTGCCATGGCCGGACAGGTGGTAACGATTCTGGCGGGGCTTGTTCTGACCCGTCTGATTCTGATCAGCTTCGGCTCGGCGACGAACGGATTACTGACCTCCGTCAATCAGATTTTCACCTATTTTACTCTGCTGGAGGCAGGGGTTGGCACGGCATCTTTGCAGGCGCTGTACCGACCGGTCGCGGAGGATGATAAGAAGGAAATCTCGCGGATCCTTGTGGCAACGAAGCGCTATTACGACAGAACCAGCGCCCTGTATCTGGCTGGCATTGTGATCTTTGCTGTGATTTATGCCGTGCTTCTCGGAGGAAAGGAGAATGGAGGCTATATCCCGGGCAGCGTGATGGTCGGTGTAATCTTTTTCTCCGGAATCGGCAATGTAGTAAATTATAAATATCAGGGAAAATATAAGATTCTGATGCGGGCTGAGGGGCGCAATTATATTGCAAGCAATGTTCAGACCATCGTACAGGTGCTTGTCTGCGTGGCTAAGGCGATCGGTATTGCTCTGGGTGGCAATATTGTGGTTGTCATGCTCCTGGGTGCGATTGTGACGTCGGCCCAGAGCTTGTATTATTTCTGGTATGTGCGCAGACACTATCAGTGGCTGGATCTTTCGGAAGCGCCGGCGGAGATCCGCCAGACGAATGCGGTTATGGTGCATCAGATCTCACAGCTGGTATTTCAGAATACGGATGTGCTGATCTTGACGATCTTCTGTGATCTCAGGATCGTCAGCGTGTATTCGGCCTATAAAGTAGTGGTGTCCGGTCTGCAGACAGTGTGCAAGAATTTCAGTGAGAGCTTCCTGTTTATCCTTGGGCAGGAGTTCGCGAAGAGTAAGGAGCGCTACTGCCGGTATGTGGATCTTTTTGATATTGCATATAGTATGTTTAGCTTCGCGATTTTCGCGGTTGCCTATGTGATGTATCTTCCGTTTATTGAGCTGTACACGAAAGGCGTTACGGATATCAATTACCTGAACCCGCTGTATCCGGCTCTGTTTATCGCAATCGAGCTTTTAAGCGGCTGCCGCTGCTCTATGCAGAATACGATCAATGTGGCCGGGCATTTTCAGTCCACGCTGCGCCAGACGATTCTGGAGACGACGATCAATCTGGTGGTCAGTCTGGTCAGCGTAGCGAACTTTGGCATGATCGGTGTGCTCTTCGGTACCGTTGCAGCGCTTCTGTACCGCAGCAATGAGATTATATACTATGGCAATCGAAAAATATTGAACCGGAGTCCCTGGCCGTCCTATCGGATCTATATCCTGGATCTGATTCTGTTTCTTGCGGCAGCGGCAGCTTCCGGATTCCTGAATCTGCACTTTAGTAATTATTTCACCTTCCTGATCGCGGCGGCGGCAGCTTCCGTGATCATTGGAGTTGTATTTCTCACTGTGAATCTGGCCTGCTTCCGGAGCGAGTGCCGGGAGCTGATCACAATGGCAGGGAAGAAAAAAAGATAATCATTCCTTATGGAGAGGACAATCAATGAAACTGAGAGAAAATTATGAATTCACCGGAAAACAGACCGCACTCATCGGGGTGCTTCTTGTAAGCATCCTGGCGGCGGTACTATGGCGGATTCGGTCGCTGGACGGTATTTATATTATTGGTGATGAATTCGGCTACTGGGCGGATGCAGCTTTCTTTGCAGGAAAGAACTGGAGCGAGGTCGGATCCATGAATCCGTACTATTCGTTTGGATATAGTTTGATTCTGGCGCCGCTCTTCCTTTTGGGAAAGCCGGCACTGATGTATAAGGCAGCGGTGCTCCTGAACGGAGTATTTCTGTGCGGATCGTTTCTGCTGACTATTTTCTGTGGAAAGAAGCTGTTCCGTGATCTGAATCGCTGGAATCTGATTCTGTTCTCGTGGTGTGTCAATGTCTTTTCCAGTATGATTCTTTATGCGCAGACAACACTTGCGGAGAACCTTATTGTTTTTGTATTTCTACTTGGTACAGCGCTGTATTTTCACTTTCTGGAGAAACCGGGGTATCTGCGGGCATGTCTGACCGGACTGGCATTTGGCTATCTGTATTCGATTCATATGCGGACACTGACGGTACTGGTAGCACTGGCATTCTGCCTGATTCTTGTTTTCAGACAGAAGAAGGCATCCTGGCGATATATTCTTACACTGGTGCTGACCATCGCTGTATGTGTATTTGCGGCAAACCAGATCAAGGAAATCCTTGTAGAGAATGTATATCTTTCGAATGCATCTGTCAGCACGAATGACTATTCTGGTCAGGTGCAGAAGTTGAGCTCTTTGCTGTCCGTTGACGGAGTACTGGCGTTGTTCTTCAGTTTCCTCGGCAAAGTGTGGTATGTTGGCTGCTCGACATTTTTCCTTGCCTGGTGGGGGATTGTTTTTCTGATTCATCAGGTGTACAACAGGATGCGGAAGAAAGAAATGGGAGAGGATGAACACAGGATTCTCTTTCTGCTGCTTGCGTTTTTAGGTGCGCTTGCCATTAATTGTATTTATATGTCTTATTTTGGGCGTGTGGATACGCTGATTTACGGACGATATAGTGAATATGTCTATATATTGATTCTTTTTGTAGGATTATATGCGATGATGCAGTCCCGTCATCGCGGAAAACTGTGTGCGCTTTTTTCTGTGGCGGCCATTCTTCTTACGTTCTGTGTGCGTGGTATTCTGGATTGGGCAGAGACGACAACGTTTATTTATTCCAACAATGTAGTTGGTATCTCAAAGCTGGCCGAATACTTTGGACTTCAGGTGGGAAATCGCTATTTTGAACTGTCGGTATGTGTAGGGACGATATTGGCGGCTCTTGTGCTGACACTGGTTTTTGAGATCAGCGAAAAGAAAAAATGGAGAGCTGCGGCAGGTATAACCGCTCTTTTCCTTGGCGCCTGCTGGATTTACCTGGGCGATTCCTGGGCGGATCGTCAGGTCTATGGCTTCCAGTCCAGACATGCCCATGAGAATATGGTTTCGCTGATGAATGAGATCAGCCCGGATTCTGAGGTCTATTATATTGTCGGAGAGGAAGCCGACTCCATCATTTATAAGCATAGCGATTTTATTCAGTTTCAGATCCCGGATCGCACAGTACATGTGATAAATGTGGAAGATATGGATCAGTATCCGGACGGATTCTTTATTGTGGACAAGTCCTCCGCAGCGCTCTCGGAAGCGGAAGAACAGCTGGAGAACCTGTTCAGCGAGAACGTCCTTGTGCTCGGCGTGAAGCCGGGAAGCCCGGAGCGCGAGCGCGGGGAAGCAGTTCTGCTGGGCCGCGAGTTCACAATGCCGGAATCCTGTCAATCTACTTCAACCCGTGTGAGCGGCGATATGCTGCAGACTTTCGGAACGAAGTCGGGGAGACTGACCCGGAGCGATTCCCTGTATCTGGGTAAGGGTGCGTATGAGATCACCTGGAATCTGAAGACGGAAGATCCCGCCGCGGCAGGTTCCATTGAGTGCGAAATTCAGGTAAATGAAGAAAAACGTCAGGCAAGCTCAGTGGATGGAACCGACTTTGCGGATGGCACGCTTGCCGTCACGCAGATCTTCTACAATACGGAGAATCTTCCGGTGCGCCTGTGCGTATGTCTGGATGAGACATCTTCCGCGGAGTTGGAATCGATCACCTACCGGAAACTGGAGTCCTCCTATCGCTTTGCGGAAGGCATGGAAGCGGAGCTTACGGATGTGATTCGTGAGGCTAGCTTGGAACAGGAATCCGAGGTTTTCGTATATTTGCGGGAAGGGGAAGAGGCATACTGCACGACAGAGCTTCTTGACGTATGCCTTCCGAAGAGTCAGATCACATTCCTCTCCTCCTGGGACGAAGTACCGGAAGGTGGCCGCATGATCTATACCAAGGCGGAACTGCAGCCGACGCAGTGCGCCGATGGAGAAGTGTTGTACGCGAACGGAATCTTCGGCGTGATGGAGAAGGCGAAGAACGGGACTTCCCATGGAACTTCCGATACGGCGGAAGCGATTGACGGCGAAGTTCTGATGGAAGGCGTGGTGAGCTCCGGCGGTGAAGCTTCCTACCGGCCGGGACGCGGCGATTATATTCTGCGGCTTACGCTCTCGCCGGAGGCAGGCGCGTATGGCGATATCAGCGTGAACCTGAAGCTGAACGGAGCCGTGAAGCGCTATATCGTAAAGGATGAGGAGCCACTGGTGCTGGAGTCTTTCCTGCGGCAGACGACGGAGAATCCGATCATGCTGGAATACCTGATTCAGGCTTCCGGATTTGTGACGGTAGAGAACATCGAATTTATTCCGGTTCAGCTGGAGGAGGATAAGGATTCGCTTTTAAGCGCGCTGGAATCCTACGGACACCGGGTTTATATCGAAATTCTGTATCAGACGCTGCTGCAGCGGGATGCAGATGAGGAAGGACTGAATTACTGGCAGAATGCTCTGGCTGGTGATCTGGAAAGGTCGGATCTTTACGATGCGATTGTTACCTCAGAGGAATACCGGATACGTATACAGGGAGAAAATCCGTAGAGCCGAGCAAATGAAATCAAATAGAGAAGAGGGAGCGGAAAACGATGTTTAATGCAAATGACGGTGTTTATAAGAAAATCACTTCCAGAGATATTCGGAATGTTTTTCTTTTAGGGGGGCTTGCGGGAATGCTGGTTTTTATTGCCTGCTATGGGGTTTCCATTCTGGATGTTACCAATGACGCATGGCTTTTGTCCGGGGAGGATATTACACAGCATTACATCGGCTGGAAGTTCTATCGGGCTTCGGAATGGACCTTTCCGATTGGCCAGATTCAGGGAATCCTGTATCCGCAGACCTCTTGTATTATATATTCGGATTCCAATCCGTTGCTGGCTATTTTCTTTAAGCTTTTTTCGCCGCTGCTCCCGGAGACATTCCAGTATTTTGGAATCAGCGGTCTGCTGAGTTTCTTTCTTGTAGGTGCGTTTGCCGGCGTGATTGCAAGAAGGGGGACAGAAAGCCGATGCTATTGCTTCCTTGCGGCAGGGCTTACGAGTTTTTCTCCGTATTTGTTTTATCGGATGTTTATACATACGGCTCTTGCCAGTCAGTGGATTATTCTGGCGGCAATTACAATATGGGTGTATCGGCCATATTTTTCATCCTGGAAGAAAAAGACGGCGGCCTGGACGATCCTTCTGGTTGCAGGTACGCTGACTCATATTTATTATATTCCCATGGTTATGTTGTTTTTCTTTGGCTTCGGTCTGCAGGATCTTATTTCCGGGAAAGGCTGGAAGGAGGATCTGGCAGCTGCAGTTGTGAGCATCGGAGTGGATCTAGCCGTTCTGTATATTGTAGGGGCTTTTTCTGTTCATACCTCTATGGAGGATACAGGCCTTGGTGTTTACAGCGCAAATGTAAACAGTCTGATCAATCCGGTTATATTTTCACGCTTCCTTCCTGGTCTTCCTTATGGAGAGGGACAGCTGGAAGGATTCGGTTATCTTGGATTAGGTGTTCTGATACTTACTGCAGGAACAGTGATTCTTGCCATTTATGGCGTATATAAGAATAGGAAAAAGACGGCAGAGGAAAACGCTTTACCGGAGAAGAACGGACGCAGAGACACGCTCGCAGCGGGAATCAGTGTAACGATTGTTTTTCTGTTGGGTTTCCTCCTGGCGTTTAGTCCGGTAATTCGATGCGGAGAGAATGAAGTATTAACGATCCAGTATCCGCAATTTATTATTTCTCTGCTTTCTGTATTTCGTACAACCGGCCGTTTCATTTGGTGTGTGGCGTATTTTATTATTTCCCTTGGACTGATTACCGTTGGACGAATGGTGAAGAAGAAAGGTGCGGTGGTATTTCTGGCGGTTCTTCTGGTCGTGCAGGCAGTGGATGTGTGGCCGTTGGTGCAGGTACGGAAAGAGTTGGTTCATCCGGAATCCGGAATGGTTACTATGAAGTCAGAGGAATGGGAGACTCTGGCGGAAGGAAAAATACATCTGACGATTTTGCCCTGGAGTACTGTTCATGGAATGAATGGGCTTAAGGCTGCTTATGAAACAGGTAATTTTGCTGTAGACCATGGAATGACGATCAACTACTTCCCGATCGCGAGAATTGATTACGAGAAGCTGGCGGAGGAAGACGGCGTTCTGCGGCAGAAAGCGGAGAACCGGGAGGATGAGGATACACTATACATTCTGGATACGAGAGAAGCCGGGGAAGTGCTCGGGCTTGTCGTATATGAGATTGACGGTTATTATGTAGGAGTAAGAGAGTAGTTGGCAGAAGGCACTGTATATCTACACAGGAATGAATTCTATGGAGGGAAGTACATGAAAAATTCGATCAGAAAACTGGTTCTTGCAATGAGCATCGGAATCCTTGCAGCAGGCAGTACGCTGTATGCGCAGCCGCAGAATGATGGGTTAGATGATACATACGATACATCTATAGAGGCACAGGATGCAGAAGTCCCGGAGCTGCCGGATGTTACGGCGGATACCATCGAAGCGGAGATCCTGCCGTCCGGTGTTTATGCGGACGGCGTCAGTTATGCGGCCTTTGATCTGACCGTCTATGACGGAAGTTTCCGGAATCAGCTTACGGCAGTGGAAGCATCTTTCTATGATGATATCGCGGGAATCGAGAATCCGGAGACTCATCTGAAGGATAACCGGGTGGACCTTTCCACCGTTGTGGAGGAGGATAGACTCTATACGCAAGAAGAACGTGACTCCAAGGCATACATGAATAGCGAGATCTATCAGCAGCTGTTTCCGCAGGCGATGCGCGCCATGGATGCCTATATTCGCGATGATGTAAACCTGTACTGGTGCAACGCGTTCGGCGCAGGAATCAGGGTTCACTTTACGCGGGCGGATAATCCGGAAGACACATCGGTGTATTATTATAAGGTTACTTATACGATGTTCTGGTACTTTACTGCTTATTACAGCGATATTATCGCAGAGATGCCGGAGACAGAAGCTGCTCTGAATGAATTAAGAGAAGAAATATCGGCAAAACTCTTAGAAAATCCCAGCCGCTATCAGATTATTATGGCGATACAGGATTCGATTGCTGAGCTGGTATCTTACCCGTCTGCGGATCTTTCTCAGAAGTATTATCACACGATCACAGGTGCGTTGCTGGAGCAGTACGGACATCAGGTTGTATGTGAAGGCTATTCGCGCCTGTTCTCGATTCTTTGTAACGACTATGATATCCCGGTAATGAACGTGGAGGGCTACTCTTACACGGGAAGCAGTCTGGATCATATGTGGAACTATGTGCAGATGGAGGATGGAGCCTGGTATCTGATCGATCTGACATGGAATGATGCCGGTGAGAGCGCATACACCACATGGAACCTGAAGGGCAGCAGGAATACGATCGCAGCAGGAAATCACATCCCTGCCGGACGTCTCTTCTACAGCCGGGAATATGAGAATTTTACTCTTCCTATCCTGTCAGAAGAATCCTACACAGATAACCTTTCCACAAACTGCAGTCACAGTGACAGCGCCTGGGTGACCGTCAAGCCGTTTTGCACGGAAGATGGTAAAGAAGCTTTGATCTGTCAGACTTGCGGAAAGATTCTGCAGAAGCGGGAGAGTGCGGCTGCAGGTCACAGCTGGGGGAACTATGTGGTGAAAAAGGCAGCGACCGGACAGTCGGAGGGACTGGAGGAGCGTACCTGCAGCCGATGTGGAGCCACAGAGCAGCGCACGATCAAGAAGCTGACGCAGAAACAGATGGTGGAGGCATACGTTACCCGTCTGTATACACTGGTTCTTGGAAGAAAACCAGATGCGAACGGTCTGAACGCGTGGGTCAGCCAGCTGATGAACGGGAATAACACCGGGGCGGAGGCCGCACAGGGCTTTATCTTCAGCAACGAATATTTGAAGAAAAATACAAGCAACGCCGAATACGTAGAGATGCTCTACAACACGATGATGGGAAGAAAATCCGACGCTGCCGGTAAAGCCGCCTGGGTGAAGCAGCTGGACAACGGCTGTACCAGACTTGGTGTCATGGCAGGATTTGTCGGCTCGGATGAATTCTCAAAAATCTGTGCCTCCTATGGGATTCAGCGCGGAACCATCACCAGCACTGCTGTAACGGATCAGAATCCGGATGTTACGGCATTCGTATGCCGGATGTATACCGTTGTACTGGGAAGAAATTATGATCCGAACGGGCTGGACGCCTGGACGGCGAAGCTTCTGAAGCGTGAGATCGGCGGCGGAGAGCTCTCCATGGGATTCTTCCACAGTCAGGAGTTCTTGTCAAAGGCAGTATCCGACAGAAATTTTGTCACGATCTGCTACCGCACCTACCTGAACCGTGAGCCGGATGCTGCCGGTCTGGAGAGCTGGCTGGTGCGTCTGAACGCAGGTGACAGCCGGGATCGGATTCTTGACGGGTTTATTTATTCCATTGAATATGGAGAGCTTTGCACCTCTTATGGAATTAATCGGTAAGGTTCAAAGAATAAAACGTTCGGGTTAAAAAGAAGAGTGCACAGAAAAGGAACAGTATAGAACAGCATATAGGAAGAAAGAGGAAAAGGCAACATGTTATCAGTAATCATACCTGCCTATAACGAAGAAAAAATGATCCCAAAGACGGCGGAGGTGATCGCCGGACTTCTGGAAGCGGAGAAGATCGATTATGAGATTCTTTTTATCAATGATGGTTCCAGGGATCACACCTGGGAGAAAATCTGCGAGGCGGGCGCAGCCAATCCGAAAGTAAAAGGCTTCTGCTTCGCCAGAAACTTCGGCAAGGAAGCCGCCATGTTCGCCGGATTGGAGAAGGCCGAAGGCGACTGTGCGGTTATCATTGACTGCGATCTGCAGCATCCACCGGAAAAAATCCTGGAGATGTATCACCTCTGGGAAGAGGGGTACGATGTGATTGAAGGCGTGAAGGAGGACCGGGGAAAAGAGAGCCTGTTGCACCGTGCGTTCGCGAATCTTTTCTACGGAATCATCAGCCGCCTGACGAAGCTGGACATGGCGAACGCTTCCGACTTCAAATTGATGGATCGCAAGGTGATTGATGTCCTGAAGCAGATGCCGGAGCGGAATGTATTTTTCCGCGCACTTTCTTCGTGGGTAGGGTTCCGTTCCACAAAGGTGAGCTTCCGTGTACAGGAGAGAGAGGCTGGAGAGTCCAAGTGGTCGACCCGCTCACTGATTAAGTATGCGATCTCCAATATTACTTCTTTCTCGGCGGCGCCTATGCAGATCGTAACGATCCTCGGCACACTGTTTTTTATCCTGGCGGTGATCCTCGGCATCCAGTCGCTGGTATATAAATTCACCGGGCGCGCGCTGGAAGGCTTCACCACGGTGATCATCATCGAGCTTCTGGTGGGAAGTATCAGCATGGTCAGCATGGGAATCATCGGCTACTACATCGCCAAGATGTATGAAGAATTAAAGGGGCGCCCCCGCTATATCTTTGCTACTGAGATTAATACCAGGGACGCAGAGCAGGGAACAAAGCGGGTCCGGACAAACGCAGGGCAGAAGGCAAACCACGAAAAACAGGACGGAATACAACAAGAAAAACAGGAAGAAGATCCGGACAAATATCAGGCGGAAGAAAAAGAAGACAGAACGAAGATCAGCAAATAAATCCGGGGAAAGGAACCTGCGGTTGACCATCCGCTAAGAATACGCTATAATGTGGGCAGAACGCAAACCAAACGGCAGCGCGTCTGCCCACTTTGCTTATCTAAGGAACAAACACGGATGACCACAATCAGAAAACTCTGGAAAGAAAACATCTGTTACAAAGCCCTTTTGCTGATATTGCTGCTTCTGATGCTTGTACCATACCTTCATCAGGAGCTGGCACCTCTGGCAAAGATCTTTCTGATCTGGGGATACGGATATATTATTTATGATTTTGTGACTGGCCGAACCTTATGGAAACGGCGGTCACTATTTCTGCTTCTGGGATTCTGCGCCTGCTATGCGGTTACCATTTTTCTGAACCGGGAGACTGCATTTACCACGAATCTAAAAGCACTGCTCTATATGGCCATGTTCTTTATTCTCCTGTGCGGCAGCCGCCGGACAGAGCAGAATAAAGAGACGGACCGCGGAGAAATGCTGCGCAGAGAAATTACGATTCTCACACGTACCATGCTGGTGGTGACATTTCTGCTGTCACTGGTATGCCTGATGACGTTTCTGCTGAATCTGAGCGGGCAGTATCCGCTGGCGGACGGAAGCCTGGCGTATCTTGGTATGATCGACGGCAGGCTGTGGGGGCTGTACAATGCCAACACTGGCGGCGCATTGAATGCTATCTCGGTTGTGACGATCCTCTTTGCCCTGCAGGTGCAGAAAGATACCGGCAGAGCATTCTGGAAAGCTTTTTATCTGATCAGCCTGGTTGTACATGTCAGCTGCCTGTCGCTCAGCGGTTCCCGCACGGCACTGCTGGCATTGCTGGCTGTCCTGTCGATCGCCGTATATCTGTGGATGCCGATGGAACACTGGGTGAAAAGGAAAAGAAAACCTGGTCGGGTACGCCTCTTTCTGCTGCGTGTGCTGGCGGCGATTATTATTTTTATGGCCGGTTATGCGGTATGCGCCCTGACCGGAGCTCTCTTCCACACGATTCCACGCGGAGAGGTGCAGCGGATTACGATTACCAGAGAGTACCGGGAGGAGAATGCTGCGGCTGAAACGAACGCCCAGGAGTCTGCAAATGGGAAAATTGATGAAGGTATGGAGACCGGCGCTGCCGGTTCAGCTGGAGATATTATAGCAGAAGCGCCTTCGGAGAATACAGAGACAGAAGTTCCGTCAGGAGAGATCACTTCCCCTGTGCGCACAGATGGCGGCGTCCTGACGGGACGGCCGATCCTTTGGCGGGCAGGGCTTCAGACCTTTGAGAAGCATCCGCTGTTCGGCGTGACAAGAGAAAAACTGGTTCCGGCTACCGTTCCGGAATTATCGAATCCCGCATGGGAGCCGGATCTGACGGCAGGAGGTGTGCACAACGGCTACCTGACGGTTTTGATCTGCTCCGGTATTACGGGAACAGCCTGTCTGCTTGCCTATGTAGTTGTCAATGTTTGGAATTTCCGGAAGGCAGCTGCCGCAAAGAAACAGAGAAAACCAAAGAAAGATTCGATTCCGACGCTGCGAAAGGGAGCAATTGCGCTGCTGCTTCTCTTCCTGATCATGGAACTGATGGAAGCTAGGGTTCTGTATCAGATCAATTTCTTCCTGTTCCTTTTCTGGCTTATCGTGGGATATCTGACAGCAGAAGGGGAGGACGCCTATGAGAAAAATCTTTGACGTCCGCGCTTTCCAGGCCGGATACTTTCTGTTGGCAGCTCTTTCCTTCAACAGCCTGACAGCAGGACGACGCTTTATGAGTCTGCTGACGGCGCTGGTGCTTCTCTGGGGCGCGGCGCTGTTGCTGCTGCGGTTCCGGGAACAAAAGCTGCGAATGTTTCGCACCGGTCCCTGTATGGCAGGGATCAGCCTGTTTCTGGTCAGCTATGCGGTGAGCTCACTGTGGAACCTGTCCTATGGAATTGCAGGTAATCTTAAGGCTATGGCCTGGATGACACTGGAGTTCTTCCTGCTGTATGCCGGACCAGAGCCGCAGGACAGGACAGAACACCGAAAAAGAGATCAGAGAGAAGATCCGGCGCGGGTACTTGTGCAGGTCGTGATTCTTTATACGGCGGTACAGGCCGTGATCAGTCTGGGGATGCTTTGTGCTGGCTATCAGGGAGTCTCCGTGGAGCGCGGGATGTATATCGGTCTGCAGGAAGGGCGCCTGTGGGGCGCGTACTCCGATCCGAATTACGGAGCGGTACTGGCGGCATCTGCCTTGGCATTGTCCCTGGGCGCGGCCATCCGGGCATCCGGAAAAAAAGTCCGGCTGCTGCTGATCGGTAATGCCGTGTTGCAGTACTTCTATCTGGTCTTTTCGTACTCGCGGACCGGGTGGATTGGCTTTGCAGCGAGTATGATTCTGCTGTATCTGCATGTACTGCGGAGCAGACGTCCGCGTGCTGTAGTGCGATTTGGCGGAGCTATTTTGCTGGCAGTGCTGCTCCTTGGCGGCACGCCGATCCGGGACGCCTATAACGCCTGGCAGCAGTGGGTGACTGTCTATGCAGCTTCTATGGATGAAAAGCAGGCGGATGCAGATATTTTCGAGACTACGGAAAACCGGATGGAGCTACCGGCAGAAGCAGAACCGGAAGAATCACAGAAAGCACCGCTGCACCGGGAAGAGGAGCTGGAGGATGATATTTCCAACGGTCGTTTCTCCGTGTGGAAGGATGGCATCGAGTTGTGGGAGACAAGTCCGGTCGTCGGGATCTCCTACCGGAATATTTCCGCCTATGCGCAGAAGAACCTGCCGGACTGCTATATTCTGAATAAGGAAGTCGCGCTGAACACGTTCCACAACCTGTTTGTCGATGTTCTGGTCAGTCAGGGACTGGCAGGAATCCTGATTCTGCTTGGCGTATTGGTGGCCATTCTTCGAAGCAGCATACGCGGCTGCCGGAGGCTGAAAGCCGGGAAGTTGCAGACAAGAGACCAGGCGGCGCTGCTGGGAGCGGCCCTGCTTCCGATCATGATTGGAGCCCTGTTCCTGTCGGATATTCTGTATATGAATTCACCGAGTTCCGTACTGTTCTGGATCCTTCTCGGAAGCTGGTGCCGGATGATGAGAGAGCCGGAGGGAGAGAATAAATATGAATAACAAGAAAAAAAGAAAAAGAGAGAGTATCATGAAGAATTTAAAGGAACTATATGATTACCGGCAGATGATCTTCAGCCTGGTGAAGAAGGATCTGCGCGGTCGCTATAAGGGCTCCGCGCTAGGCTTTCTGTGGACCTTCCTGAATCCTCTGCTGCAGCTGGTGGTATACAGCATCGTATTTTCGACGATTTTCCGGAATAACATAGAGAAGTTTTACCTGTACCTGTTCATCGGCCTGCTGCCCTGGATGTTCTTCTCCTCTTCCCTGACCGTCGGTTCTGTCAGCGTCATCAGCTCGAAGGACATGGTGAAGAAGATTTATTTCCCGCGTGAGGTTCTTCCGATCGCGTATGTAACCAGTAGTTTCGTTAATATGCTGCTGTGTTTCCTGGTAGTGTTTATCGTCATGATCATAGGCGGTATTGATCCGAATTCCACGTTCCACTGGACAGCGCTGCTGTATCTTCCCATCGTTATGATTGTGGAATATGTGCTTGCACTGGGATTTGCCATGCTGGCTTCGGCGCTGACCGTGTATTTCCGGGATCTGGAACACATCCTCGGAATCATTACGATGGCGTGGATGTACGCGACGCCGATCCTGTATGATGTAAGTATGATTCAGAACATCCTGGTGGAGAAGGGTATGGGAAATCTGATGCACCTGTATATGCTAAACCCGATGACCCCGATCATCGTGGCTTACCATCAGATTCTGTATTACGGACAGGCGCCGGATATGAGCACTTTGCTCAGTGCGGTGGTTCTGGGGCTCTTTTTCCTGATTCTGGGCTATCTGGTATTCCGGAAGCTGCAGAGAGGATTTGCGGAGGAATTATAAAGAATGAAGCCGGAAAATGCAATTGAAGTAAAAGACGTAACGAAGAAATTTAAAGTATATCTGGACAAAGGCTCCCAGCTGAAGGAGCGTCTGCTCTTCCATGAGAGAAATCGCTATGAGGAGCGATGGGTGCTGAAGGGCATCAGCTTCGAGGTGAAGAAGGGCGAAGCAATCGGACTGATCGGCCATAATGGCTGCGGCAAGAGTACGACGCTGAAGCTGCTGACCAGGATTATCTATCCGGATGCCGGCAGTATCGAGATGCGCGGCCGTGTCTCCAGTCTGATCGAGCTGGGCGCCGGCTTTCATCCGGATATGAGCGGCCGTGAGAACATTTATACGAACGCGGCGATTTTCGGTCTGACCAAGAAAGAGATCGATGCGCGTATGGACGATATCATCGCATTCTCAGAACTGGAGGAATTCCTGGATAATCCGGTGCGCACCTATTCCTCCGGTATGTATATGCGCCTGGCATTCTCTGTCGCCATCAATGTGGATGCGGATATCCTTCTGATTGACGAGATTCTGGCGGTCGGCGATACGAACTTCCAGGCGAAGTGCTTCAACAAGCTGCGTGAGATTAAGGCGCAGGGAACCACGATCGTTATCGTATCACACTCCCTGGGACAGATCGAACAGATCTGCGAACGATCCATCTGGATTCATGACGGGCAGATCCGGGCGGAGGGCTCTCCCCGCGATGTCCATCCGGAGTATCTGAGCTTCATGGGCGAGAAACGCCAGGAGATCGCAGAGAAAGAGAAAGAACGTCAGGAAGAGAAGGAGCAGAAGAAGCACCACGAAGAGGCGGAAGAGAAGAAAGTAAGTCCGGAGGAGCTGGAGAAGACGAAGCAGGACGGGCGCTGGGGCAACGGTCATGCCAGAATCCAGTCGGTAAAGCTGTACGCGGAGAACGGGCAGGAGCAGAATGTATTCGCGACCGGAAGTCTGGTTATGGTGAAGGTCGCTTATGAGCTGAAGGAGACCGTAAAGGATGCGGTCTTCGGCATCGGCGTCTTCCGCAGTGACGGTGTGCAGTGCTACGGTACGAACACACGGATTGACCAATTGGAGGAATTTAACCTGACAAAGAGCGGTACGATGTGCCTTTCGCTGGATCATGTGAACCTGCTGCCCGGCGAGTACTGGCTGGATATCGCCATTGAGTCGGAGGTCGGGATTCCCGTGGATTATTACCGGCAGGCAGCGAAAGTGGAATTCTATTCTCAGATCGGCGATGTAGGAATCGCCCGGATTGACCATAAGTGGAAGCTGCCGGAATAAGCATGCCCGGGAAATGACCGCAGGATAAGTGTTTCCGGGTAACCGGATGTGGATAAGGAAGAGAGCGAGGAGAATATGAGAAAGCATACAAGAGAACTTCTGAAGGGAATGCAGGCGCGTCTGGATGCGCAGGAGCAGCTTCTGCAGTCGCAGGAGGAGCGAATTCTGGCGGAACAGAAACGCATAGACGCCTGCGAGCAGGGGCTGGCACAGCTCGCAGAGAACGTAAGAAATCATAATCAGATGCTGGACGGCTATATGGATCTGGTTACGAATGTGAGAAACACGAATGCGCTCACGGAACGCATCTCTTCGCAGTCGGAGATGTTCGGCATCAAGATTGCGCGCCTGGAGAAGGCGATGAAGGAACGTCCCGCGCAGGCAGCGCCTTCTGTGATCCTATCCGGGGAGGACGCATCGGTAATGCAGGCGGCTCCGGCAGCCGCGTCAGCTCCCGTATCAGAGGCAGCGGTTGACGGGGACTATCAGGCGATCGACTATTTTGATTTCGAGAATTATTTCCGCGGCTCCAAGGACGCGATCAAGGAGAACCAGAAGCAGTATGTGCCTTACTTTGAAGGAAAGAAGAATGTCCTGGATCTGGGCTGCGGCCGCGGCGAATTCCTGGAGCTTTTAAAGGAGCACGACATCGACGCGACCGGTGTGGATTTCTATGAGGAGTATGCAGATTACTGCAAGGGCAACGGGCTGAAGGCGGTACATGGAGATGCTGTGGAGTATCTGCGGCAGTGCGATCGTTGCGGAGGCATCTTTGCCGGGCAGCTGGCGGAGCATCTTTCCACGGAGCAGCTGGTCCAGCTGTGCGAGCTGGCCTATGAGAAGCTGGAGGACGGTGCCTATCTCATCATTGAGACGCCGAATCCGATGTCTCTGGCGATCTATACGCACGCCTTCTATATCGATCCGTCTCATCAGAAGCCGGTACACCCCATGACGCTGAAATATTTTCTGGAGAAGGCAGGCTTCCATAAGATCGATTTTATCTTTACGAAGAACAGCCGGATTCCGATGGAGATTCCGGAGCTGAAGGCGGAAGGTGTTGAGAACCTGGAAGCCTTTAATCAGAGTATGAAGCAGGTCAGCGAGCTTCTCTTCGGCAGTCAGGACTACGCGATTGTCGGACAGAAAGTGTAACGATTCAGGGAACGCGGAATCGAGTGGTGACTCTGAATCGTTACGAGAAATTAAGAGAAAACGCGGAAGCGTTACAGGAAAGCACAGATCAGAGAGAGAAAACAGAGGAGATAAGAAATGGCAGAACAGATAATCCCTGTAGATGTAGAAAAAATCATGGAAGAGATCCGTCAGGAGATTAAGGAGAAGGGTTATAACGATAGCATGCTGAGCTTCCGCGATGTGGACGGCAGTGAGCAGCTGAAGGAGCTGACTTCGGATGTATTTGATCTCGGCGAAATGGAGCGTGTCGTACAGCAGATGAATATGCGCAGTCATGTAGAGTGGTATCATCCGGTTGAAGGAAGCGCTTTCGCGAATTTCTTCAAAAAGGTGATCCGCAGACTTTGCCGCTTTATGCTGATACCGATCGTGGATCATCAGAACGCGTACAATTCGTCGGCGGCGCAGAGCATGAACCAGGCGCTGTCCTATATCAAGGAGCAGCAGAAGATTATTGCAAATCTGGAAGAGAGAATCAAGGTACTGGAAGATAAAAAATAAAACAGGGGTGGATCGTATTGAAAGTATTACAGGTATTGACCACCATTTCCTTCGGTGACGCTGTCAGCAATGATACGCTGGCGCTTCAGGATGTCCTGAAGGAGATGGGATATGAGACCGGAATCTACGCAGAGAATATTGATGCGCGTCTTCCGAAGAACACAGCGCAGAAGATTCAGAAGCTTCCGGCGCTAAAGTCGCAGGATGTGGTGATCTACCATCTTTCTACCGGAACGGACCTGAATTATGAGATCACGAAATATAAAGCGCGGATTCTTCTGATCTATCACAATGTCACGCCGCCGGAATTTCTGGCTCCCTATAACGGAGCAGCCGCGAGACTGTGCCGCTACGGCCTGGACGGCGCCCGCCATCTGGCGGACAAGGTGGAATACTGCCTGGCGGATTCCGAGTGGAACAAGAAGGATCTGCAGGAGATGGGATACAAATGTCCCATCGATGTGCTGCCGATCCTGATTGCGTTCGATGATTATAAGAAGACACCGAATGCTGCCGTAATTCAAAAATATCAGGGGAAGGGAACGAAAATCCTTTTTACCGGGCGGATTGCGCCGAATAAGTGTCATCAGGATGTGATCGCTTCTTTTGCCTGCTATAAGAAATACTACGATCCGGACGCGAAGCTGTTTCTCGTGGGATCGTACTCCGGCATGGAGGCTTATTACGCGAAGCTGCTGGCTTATGTGAAGGAGCTTGGTGTGGAGGATGTGTACTTCCCAGGCCATATTAAGTTCGATGAGATTCTGGCCTACTATCACCTGGCTGACGTCTTCCTGTGCGAAAGTGAGCATGAGGGATTCTGTGTGCCTCTGGTAGAGGCGATGTATTTTGATGTCCCCGTAATTGCCTACGACAGTACGGCGATCGGCGGCACGCTGGGCGGTAGCGGTATCCTGATGAAGGAGAAGGAGCCGCACCTGGTAGCCGGTATGATTCATCGTCTGCAGAGCGATCCCGCGCTGCGGGAGCAGGTCGTAAGAAATCAGCGGATCCGTCTGCAGGAGCTGGGACGGGAACCGGTGAAGAAGCAGTTTGAAGACTATATGAGAGCATATTTGAAAGGATAGAGCTGTGAAGAAAATTGCATTTGTTGTGCAGCGATACGGTCTGGAGGTAAACGGCGGCGCGGAGATGGAGTGCCGGATGTACGCGGAGCGTTTGACGGATCGCTATGAAGTCCATGTGCTTACCAGTAGAGCGATTGACTATATTACCTGGAAGGATGAGTATGCCGCAGGCGAAGAAATGCTGAACGGTGTGCATGTGCATCGTTTCTCTGTTGTACATCCAAGAGTTCCGGCTGACTTTGACGCGATCAATGGAAGATTCCTCCAGGGCTTTCTGGAGCCGGATGAGGAGGAACAGTGGGTCGAGGAGCAGGGACCGTATCTTCCGGAGCTGATCGATTATCTGAAGGCGCACGAAGCGGAGTATGAAGCTTTTCTGTTCTGCACGTATCTGTATTATCCGACCTGTATGGGTGTAAAGGCTGTGGCGAAGAAAGCCATCACGATTCCGACGGCCCACGACGAACCTTTCCTGCGGATGCGTATCTTTGACGACGTTTTCCAGAAGCCGAAGGCAATCTTCTACAATACAGCGGAGGAAGAAAAATTTGTGGAGAGCAAGTATCACAATGCGGCGATCCGCAGTGAGATCGGCGGCGCGGGCGTGGTACTTCCGGAGAATGTCAGTCCGGACGCATTCCGTGAGAAGTATGGTTTTACCAATTATCTTCTGTATGTAGGTAGAATTGATGAAGGAAAAGCCTGCGATGTGCTCTTCCGCTATTTCCAGGAATACAAGAAGAGAAATCCCGGCGATCTGAAGCTGGTATTGATGGGTAAGAGCGTGATTCCGATTCCGGAGGATGAAGATATCGTAAGCCTCGGCTTCGTCAGCGAAGAGGATAAGTACAATGGCATGGCAGCGGCACAGATGCTGGTGCTGCCGTCCCGTTTTGAAAGTTTGTCCATCGTGGTGCTGGAGTCGCTGGCGCTGTCGGTTCCTGTTGTGGTGAACGGTGTCTGCGAGGTTCTTCACGGTCACTGCACGAAGAGTAATGCAGGACTGTACTATAAGAATTATTTTGAGTTCGAGGCAGCAATCAATTATCTGCTGGAGCATAAGGATGTTCACGATGCGATGGGCGTAAACGGCGTGCGCTATGTCGAGGAGAATTATCGCTGGGATGTGATTATCAACCGCCTGGATCAGCTGATCCGCTATGTAGCGGAAGCTACAGCGGAATCCGAAGCAGCGCAGAAAGAGGAGAAGAGCGAATGAAGAAGCTTGGATTTGTCATTCCGTGGTTCGGGGAGAAGATCCCCGGCGGCGCGGAGATGGAACTTCGGGGACTGACGGCGCATATGGCGGCTGCAGGAATCGAGCTGGAGATCCTGGCCACCTGCGTAAAGGAATTTACCGCCGACTGGAATGTGAACCATTACAAAGAAGGACTCACCGAGGTACAGGGCATCCCGGTGCGCCGTTTCCCGGTGAGAAAGCGGGATACCGCCGCATTTGACACGGTAAATTATAAGCTGATGAACCGGATACCGCTGACTGCGGAAGAGGAGGAAACTTATGTCCGGGAGATGGTGAACAGTCCGGCTCTGTATCAGTATATGAAGGAACACCAGGACGAGTATCAGGTCTTCGTATTCATCCCGTATATGTTCGGCACGACGTATTATGGCAGCCAGATCTGCCCGGAGAAATCTGTGCTGATCCCCTGCCTGCACGACGAGAGCTACGCATATATGAATGTATTCAAAGAGGCCTACAGCAGGGTGGCTGGTATGATCTTCCATGCGCAGCCGGAGTCGGATCTGGCACACCGGATCTACGACCTTTCTTCTGTGGACGCGAGAGTTCTCGGCGAGGGCATTGATACGGATCTGACCGGCGACGCGGAGCGCTTCCGGCAGAAATATCATATCGCAGAGCCCTTTGTCCTCTACGCAGGACGGAAGGATGCCGGAAAGAATGTGCATACGCTGATCCGCTATTTCGCGGAATATAAGAAGAGAAATCCGCAGCCGCTGAAGCTGATTCTGATCGGCGGCGGCGAGATCGAAATCCCGAAGGAAGCGAAGGAAGATATCCTGGATCTCGGTTTCCTGCCGATTCAGGACAAGTATGATGCATACACGGCGGCGCTTACACTCTGCCAGCCCTCGCTGAACGAGAGCTTTTCTCTGGTAGTCATGGAAAGCTGGCTGGCGAGACGGCCGGTGCTGGTACACGGAAAATGCGCCGTTACAAGACATTTCGCCACGGTATCCGGCGGTGGTCTGTATTTCGAGGACTACTTCGAGTGGGAAGGCTGCATGAATTATTATCTGGCGCATCCCGATACGGCAGATCAGATGGGAAGAAACGGCAGAGAATTCGCCGTGAACAATTTCGCCTGGGATGTCATCGTGGAGAAATACCGGAACTATTTTGAACAGCTGGGAAAATAGATAAGTGATAGGGGAATCATAGAATGTTGGAATTGATATGTGTGCTGGCGGGAATCGTCCTGCTGTTTCTCCTGTTCGCGCAGGCGCGTCCGGATGACGGTATCCGGGCGGCCGTGTTGGCGGCAGCCGCCTGGTTCGCGCTGTATGCGGTGGTGAGCGTTCTTCTGTTCGCAGCAGATATCTTTACGATTCGTTTGGCAGCAGGAATTACGGATATCGGGCTGGCAGGAGCCTTTACCGCATGGTCGTGGACGAAAAAGAAGCTTTCTTTCCGGATTTGCTTTCCTTTTCGGAAATATGCCCTCTGCTTCCTGATTCTGGCGGTTGCTATGCCGTTTGCAGCAGGAAAATTCGGATACTTCGGCATGGGGCAGGACGAAGGAGTATACCAGACGCACGCAATTCAGCTGATGTACGGAGAGAACAGTCGTCAGCTGGACTTCCCTGAATACACTCAATTAAATATGAAAGAACGGGAGGCCTGTCAGGATGCGGTTGTCAGCCATCTGCTCGGTTTTTATACGGTGGATGAGTATGGGACGATTTCCGGTTATGATACGGAAACGATGAGCCGGGCTTCCGGAATCTTTCATGGAATTCCGAATTATGCAGCCATGCTTGCGCTGTCTGGTCGGATCAGCGGAATCGCACATATGATGGATATTCAGACCGTGTTCTATATTCTTTCGATTCTGCTGTTTTTCATGATCACAGAGAATCTTGGCTGGAAGCGCCTGACCGGAGGGATCCTTACGGCATTGCTGGCATTTTCCCCTCTCTTGATATGGGTTACAAAATCAGCGCTGACAGAGGGCTTTCAGCTGATGCTGATTCTGGCATTTCTGTATTTTATGACAGAGAACCGGTCAGGCTCCTGTCTGGGAGCTGCGGCTGCAGTGATTACATTCTCATTCTTTCATGTAGTGTCTGTGGTATATACGCCATTTTTTGTCCTGATTTTTCTTATCATCAGCTGGAGAAGGCATTCGAAATGCTGGGCTCTGGCAGGAACAGGAGTTCTTGTAGGAATCGCAGCGGGAATTCATGTGATGACAGTGGTGAGTCCGCAGTATACGTATATGAATCTTGGTTATTCGCTCTACAAGATCCTTCCGTTCATCAATAATGAAAATGTGATAACCGTCTTCTGGCTGGCAGCGATTGCCGGTATCCTCTGTTTCCTTCCTGTCTTTTTGGGAAAAGGTCTGCCGGAAAAGCTGGTTCTGTCGGAGAAGGTCTGGGGCTGGTTTTGGCGTCTGGCAGTGATCGGATGGCTGGCGGCAGAAGGATATCTGCTGGTAAAGCAGCAGAAAAGCACAGACAGCTTTCTGACAGCTTTTCAGAATCTTCAGGCGGGTGCTTTTGTATATTTCAGCGGAATTTTCACATTGCCGCTCGCAGTCAGCGGAATTCTGGTTCGGCCGCAGAAGGCTGGAACGCTGTCTGAAAAAGTTCTGCTTGCAGCATTGCTGTATTGTGTGATGTTCTATGCTGCCTTTCTGAAGACAGAAAGCCGGGAATACTACTATTACACACGTTATATTGCTCCTTATCTGGGAATCGTGCTTTTGGCTGCCGGTATATATATGGACCGCCTTATCCGGAAGTCCGGTTGGTGGAAGATGGCTTTTGCTGTGTGTACAGTCGGAGTGATGTTTCTGATGGCTCCTTATCTGAAGGTGCTGGCGATTGGTCAGGATGATACGTATATAGACTGGAATACGCTGGAAGAGGTGGCAGATGGAATCGAGGCTGAAGATGCTGTTTTGCTGGAATCGGATCAGATGCGTGTCTTTTTCTTCCCTGTGAGGGCAATAACCGGTGCCTCTGTCTATTGCCGGACAGAAGATCTTTCTGTACTGACAAGAAACCTGAAGAAAGTAACGGAAGGCGATATTTATTATATCAGTGACGAGAAAAATCTTGTAGAAAAATCAGAGGGCGTCTGTGTGTTCCGCAAGGAATATGAGATTTCGCAGGATGACGGAAGCGATCATGGAGGCTGGATTCCTCTGCCCGGAAGCTTTACGAGCTCTCAGGCGCAGATCAGTGTATATCGTTGTACCGGCGAATCCAGGCTGGAATATAATATGGCAGATTCGTTGCTGGCTTTGAATGGATTCGGAGATTTGGAAGGAGAGTTTCGCTGGATTCGTGCTCAGGAAGCGTCAGTTTCCTGCCGGGTAGAGCCGGGGCATTATTATCTGCAGATTTTCTGTGCATCGGTTCCTCCGGATTTTGTGATGAAGAATCCTCAGTACTATGTGGAGGTGTATATTAATCATGAGCTTGTGGGAAGTGCGCTTCCGGGAACAGATCAGATCCTGCAGATTGAACTGCAGCCGTGGCAGATTCCAGAAGGTGAGTTTACTCTGAGCATTCGTTCGCCTCTCTGGCCAGCGGCATTTATCGCGGAAGGAGACAGCCGCATGCTCGGCCTTGCAGTAAGCCGGATTATTTTTATGGAGAAGGTATGAGTGAACGTATAGAAAAATATTTTGAAAATCCGCAGACCCATGTTCGCAGAATCGTTTTATTTGCGATCGTGTCGGTGTTTCTTTCCCGTGGAATCATATTTCTGATGTATGAAATTTATGCCTCTGTATATAGCGAGAGTGCAGGAACCTGGCTTCAGGAGCTGAACACCTGGGATACCGGCTGGTACCGCACTATTATAAACAAAGGATATTATGAGGCTGCAGAAGCCGGAAAGAGTCAGGCAAACTGGGCGTTCTTCCCTCTGCTTCCTCTGATTGTGCGGGGCATTCATCAGCTTACCGGCCTGGAAGCAACACTGATTGCAACAATCATGAATACGATTCTGCTGATTGGTATTGTAATGATTGCCTTCGCTTATATCTATGAGACCAGAAAATCTGCTGTGCAGGCTTTCTGCGTGGGATTGATTTTTACCTTCGGTGCGTATAGTTTTTATTTCTCTATTTTGTACAGTGAATCACTGTATCTGATTCTTTTGTTAATTACTCTTTTCGCCCTGGAGAGAAGGGAATATCTGCTCATGGGGCTTGCCGGTGCTTTTTTAAGTGCAACGCGAAATACAGGAATTATGGTAGTGTTTGCCGTTGGTGTGAAAGTAATCATGAATTATATTGAAGATCAAAAAGAAAGAAAAAAGAGTCTGCCGGACTTCTTGAAATATGTCTTTGGAGACTGGAAGCTGGTGTTGGGAGTCTGTATGATACCGGCTGGTCTATTTGCCTTTATGGCATATCTGGGAATGCGAATGGGGGATCCTCTGTCGTTTCTACATGTACAGACTGCCTGGGGCGGTCAGACCGGAAATCCGTTTGTTGTTCTCGGCAGAGCTTTGATGAAGGGAGATTTCGGAGATCTTTATCTGGCTGTCTGGGCGCTGGCCGGATTAGGAATTACGGTTTTCCTTATTTGGAAAAAACATCTTCATGAAGCGGTTCTGGCGTTGATTCTTCTGCTGATTCCGATGTCTGTTCGTCTGCAGTCGATGCCGCGCTATTTTATCGGAAGCGGTATATTCGTCTGGGGAGCAGCAGAGCTTTTCTACGCAAAGAAGATTCGCTTTCTTATGCCGGTGCTTGTGGCAGGGCTGGCAATTATGGAATTCTGGTGTCTGTGGCAATGGTTCGCAAATAATAGTTTAATGGTGTGAAAATATGAAAAAGAAAACAATAATAAAAGCAGCGGCATATATAATCAGTGTACTTCTTGTCCTGAGCTATCTCTATATCCTGTGGCAGGGAATGCATCCGGAGAATATTTCCAAAGAATACCGGATGTATTATATCGAGCATACGCTGAAGGACTGGCCGGGAAACGGCGGGCTGCACTATACGTATGGCACGATCGAGTATTTTGATATGGAGCAGGAACCGCAGATAAAACGTTCTGTCGGCGGATGGGCAGAGCCGGATGAAGAGGAGCCGGGACGCTGGACGGTCGGCGAAAATGCTGGTCTTTTATACGATATCGATGATTCGAACGGGCCGGTAATAGTTGCTTTTACAACAACAAAAGTAATGCCTGGTGTAAGCGTGGAGTTTACTGCGAACGGTGAAGTGCTCGGAAGCTTCGAACCGGAGGCTGACTCAGAGTATTCCTTTGAGATTCAGTCTCTTTCTGCCGGAGAATTGCTGCTGGAGTTTCATATTACGAATCCGGTAAGCCCGAAAGAACTCGGATTATCACAGAATGACAGTAAATACGGAGTACAGCTGAAAAGTCTTGTGATCCGGCAGGAGGGAGGCAGTGTATGAACAGCAGAATCGAGAACTATTTTGCAGATCCGAAGACAAGAAACCGGAGGATTCTCCTCTTTGCCGTGATTACGGTTCTTCTCTCGCGTGCTCTGATTGCACTGGTACATGTATGGTATGTCTCAAAATATGGCGGAACCGGCTGGTGGGTGACGGACCTTAATGCGTGGGATTCTGCCTGGTATCGTTCGATTGTAATGGAAGGCTATGCGCTGGAGCCGTCTCCGGGAAGATCCGAGGTGAACTGGGCTTTCTTTCCACTGCTTCCGATGATTGTACGCGGACTGTATCAGTTAACTGGGATGGAGCCGTATATAATAGCGATGCTTGTGGACACACTTTTTCTGATGGGAATTGTGATTGTTGGTTTTGTGTATATCAGTGAAACCAGACATTCCTATACACAGGCAGCGGCCACAGGTATTATATTTACGTTCGGCGCGTACAGCTTTTATTTTTCTATTATGTATACAGAAGCGTTGTATTTGCTTCTTCTGTTGATTACGCTTTATGCTTTGGAAAAGAAAGAATATCTGATCATGGGAATGGCAGGCGCTTTCCTAAGTGCGACGCGAAATACCGGGATTATGGTGGTCTTTGCTGTTGGCGTAAAAGTTATTATGAATTATATAGAAGAAGCAGATAATGAAAAGAAAAGCTTTGCCGGTTTTCTGAAGTATGCGTTTGGAGACTGGAAGCTGGTATTGGGAATTTGCCTGATTCCTGCCGGTTTGTTTGCCTTTATGGCATATCTTGGATGGAAGATGGGAGATCCGCTGGCATTTGTCCATGTACAGGTAGCCTGGGGCGGAGAGATGGGCAATCCTCTTCGGGTGCTTTATGGAGGACTGAGATCCGGAAATATCCGGCTGTTCTATCTGGGAGTCTGGGGAATCGCCGGGGGCTTTGTGATTCTTGTTCTTTTGATGAAAAGGCGTTTTCATGAGGCGATGCTTGCCATGATCCTCCTTTTGATTCCCATGTCGGTTCGTTTGCAGTCCATGCCGCGCTATTTTATCGGAAGCGGTGTTTTTGTGTGGGGCGGTGTGGAGTTCCTTTCCTCGAAAAAACTTCGTTTTCTGCTTCCTGTTTTTATTGTTGCTCTTGCATTGATGGAATTTCTGTGTATCTGGATGTGGTTTGCAAGAAAACAGATTATGGTATAGACGTTGACAGACAATCGGCTAATTGGGCGTTAAAGAAAGACTGATATACTGTGGCTTTTATGATGTAGCCTCAGCATATCAGTCTTTGCACGTCAACTATTGAAAGCGCCGCATACCGAACTATACATACGGTACTGTGAGAGGACGGCGGCTAATCACCGTCTACTGCTTGATTTAGTGGCATCCTTTCTGCCGGCACTTGTAATACATATTCGGATCGGTCGGATCCCAGGTGTGGCTGGAAGACAGCTTGTACGCACTGGGCTTGCCATAACGTCCGATATCACCATCCTCCACAATCTGAACTGTAGTTCCCAGAGAACAGTTATCATAGATCCACTTTGCGTCACCTGCTGTCAGACGAATGCATCCATGAGAAGCAGTAACACCAAGCTTGTTGTAAGCGCTTACGCTCAGGGTGCTGGCATTGCCGTTCTCACTGTAGAATACAGAGTGGAAAAGCACGCCGTTTACAATACGGGTACACCACTGTCCCCAGCAAGGCCCCATCAGCTCATGCCAGCGATACTGATTTTGTGTTCTGAATGTACCAAGCGGTGTATTACTACCACCAGTAGAGCATACAAAGTTTACTACCGGAATGATATAACCGTTGCTGCCATCCTTGGCATATACCTGAACAACATTCTTATCACGAATAATCCGGATGAAATAAGAGCTCTGCTTACCAAGTACGTTACGAAGGTCGGTGCGAAGTACGCCGTTGTCGCCGAAGTAGTACTTATAGCCGTCTACATAACCCCAACCGGTCTGCTTCTCATTCCCGTTATTCGGATTGAAATAATACTGATTGCCGCTGATGGTCTGCCATCCGCTTAACTTCTTGCCATTCTTATAATAATACAGACCGTTGTTCCAACCGTCCACTGCATATACAATACCAAGGCGGTTGCACTGATCGATAAACTCCTGAGAATCTGCCAGCATTGTGCATACGGCACGGCGGCTGGTTCCGGAATTCAGAAGGCTGATCCAGTTGTTCAGTCCGGGGGCATCTACCGAACGACCAAGCATAGCAAGATATACATCGCTGACAAATTCGCTGTTGCTACGTCCGCGATTTGCATACTCATCGCAGGTGAAGAATCCAAGCGTTAGATCTGTACCGCTGATCGACTTGCTTATCAGGCGACCGGTCCAGTCATTCAGATCTCTTGCCAAAGGCTTGCGTCCCAGCGCATAGGTGTAATAGCGCATAACCAGAGCTGTGAGATCCTGATTCTGATCTCTGTTCTCTGTGGACCGAATCACTTCAGGAGCTGCTTCAATGCCGTAGGAAGCACAAAGCTTCAGATATTCCTGAGAACCTGCAAAACCACTTACCACGTGCTGACGGGAAAGTCCGCTGTCCAGAACCTTCTGCCATGCCTGCTTTCCGCTGGTATCCGCACCGCGGTCGAAGAAGACATTGTAGAGAATATCCAGGAACTCACTGTCGCTGACATTCTTCTTAATAAATTCATCTGAATTCAGAAAGCCCCAGGCACACTCACTGCCCTTGATGGTCTTATTCAGAAGGCCGGTTACCCAGTTGGTCAGACCATTCGGGTCATAGGAACGTCCCAGAACTTCACGATAGAGACGAACCACGAAGGATGTTACTGCGGGCTGTCTGTCGCGTACGTCGTCGGACTGATAATCTCCGCGGTCAACACCGTACGAGTTACAAATACCGGTGAATTCCTTAGAACCGATAAAACCTGCAAATATGTACTTTCTGGTTACACCATCCTGCATCAGCTTTATCCAGGAAGCCTTACCGGAAGCATCCGGCTCTCTTCCCAACATAACGCGGTACAGCATGGTTACATACTCATCATTGCTGGTGTTCTTTTTCTGATACTCCGGGCTGAACACAAAGCCAAAGGCAACACCGGCACCGCTGTCTCTATGGTTTTGCAATACATCAATCCAGCTCTGCAGACCATTTGCGTCCGGTGTGCGATCCAGGCAGATCTGATACAGACGGGTTACAAAACCTGCCAGATCATTTGCCTCCGTAGAAGCTGCCTCCGCCTCGATCGTCTCTGACGCTGATGTCTCCGGAATCGAAGTGCTTTCTGCTGTACTTTCTGCAGTAACTTCCGTCTCTGCAGCCTCTGTTTCAGTAACTTCTGCAGGAACTGCCTCCGTGAATTCACTTTCCGAAGCCTGCGATTCTGTTTCATCCAGCGCAGTTTCTGCAAAGGCTTCCGGCAGCGAATCGCTGCTTTCTTCCACTACGGTCACTTGTGCAGATGCCAGTCCGGAAGTCTCTGTCGGTGTTGCTGACACGAATGTAGATGCCAGTACAGTCGAAACACAGAGACCCAGTGCCATTATTCTTTTTAACTTCAAAGCAATACTACCTCCCTTAAAACTATGCTCTTATTATACTCCCGCCTATATGGTAATTACAAGTGAATTCTTCCTTAATTTTCCGTATCATACTTGTATCAATCATTACGTGGATGTTGCAGTTTTTATATATTTTGTTGGAAAAGAAAAAGTAGTGGAAACCAGAACGTATGTATGGTAGAATCATCGTGTTGTCACGTCCAATCCGGCAACGGAGAGGAGGTGTGTATGCTGTGTTGGATTTTATTACGTCCTTAGTGATTGCCATTGTGGGTGGTGTAGCTTGTCACTATATCATCAAATGGTTAGATGGCAAAGGCGATGACAATTAGCCTCGGCCTGATCCTGCCGCAATAGGATAAGAAAACCCCTCGGAGAGTCAGTCCGAGGGGTTTTCGCTTTGGTGTACTGCTGTGTCAGAAATACCAAAACGTCCTTTACGATGCAAGTATAGCATATGCGGTTCTAAATTGCAATATTCAGATTCCAATGTGATACGGAAAATCTAGAATCCCTTCAGGAAGACTGCAAAAGGGCGGTAGCTCAGATTGATGAGCAGGGATATGCCAGAGAATATGAAGAAGAGTACGACCATATTTTCTGTTATGGGATATTTTTTTACAAGAAACGTTGTCTGGTTGAACGGAAAAAAGAGAACAATTAAATCCGGATAAAAGTGCAGAAAGCCTTCATGAAGTTTTGTTCATGGGGGCTTTCTTTTGTCGGGCCGTATATATAAATTCAGAGGCGTTTCGCCTGGTTGAATTTATGTAAAAAAGTTTTATAAAAAGATATTGACAACAGGAAAATCCTCTGCTATAATCAAACCATCAAAAGGTAAAACGGTTTTACAAAAAAACAAAACTAAGCGTAAGAAAAGACAGAAACATAAAACGGGAGATATGCTTATGAGGGTTATTATGCTTATGTACGACACTTTATGCCGCCATATGCTTTCCACGTATGGCTGCGACTGGGTGCGTACACCGAATTTTGAACGGCTGGCGGAGCGGTCTGTTCAGTTCAACAATTCCTATGCCGGAAGCCTGCCGTGCATGCCCGCCCGGCGGGAGCTACATACCGGAAGACTGAACTTCCTGCACCGAAGCTGGGGGCCGATGGAGCCGTTCGACGATTCCATGCCGGAGATCCTGAAGAAGAACGGGATCTGGAGTCATTTGATCAGTGATCATCACCATTACTGGCAGGATGGAGGAGCGACGTATCATACGCGCTACAGCAGCTGGGAGATTATTCGCGGGCAGGAGGGCGATCCGTACCGCGGAATTATCCGCGAACCGGACATTCCGGAATGTGTAGTGAGAAAGCCGGGGCCTTTCTTCCGCCAGGACTGGGTGAACCGCGGATTTGTGAAATCGGAATACGATATGCCGCAGTATAAGACCATGAAGGGCGGTCTGGAATTCATTCGTCAGAACCTGACGGAGGATAACTGGTTCCTTCATATTGAGACATTCGATCCGCACGAACCGTACTTCACGCTGGAGCATTACAAGAGCCTGTATCCGCATGAATATCACGGAAAGAATTTCGACTGGCCTCCCTACATGCCGGTGACGGAGAGCGAAGAGGAAGTCGCTCATGCCCGCTATGAATTCGCAGCGCTGATGAGCATGTGCGATCACTACCTGGGTGAGCTGCTGAATGTTATGGACGAGTTCGATATGTGGAAGGATACCATGCTGATCGTGAATACGGATCATGGCTGGCTGCTCGGTGAGCATGACTGGTGGGGCAAGTGTACGGCACCCTTCTATAATGAAGTTGCTCAGACGCCGCTGTATATCTGGGATCCCCGGTGCGGTTGCAGAGGAGAGACGAGAGAGGCTCTGGTACAGACGATCGATATGGCGCCGACAATCCTGGGAGCCTTCGGGCTGGATATTCCGGAGGATATGCAGGGATTTGACCTGGCAGAGACGATTGCTTCCGACAGGTCTGTGCGGGAAGCCGGCCTGTTCGGAATCTTCGGCGGACAGGTGAATATTACGGATGGACGCTACGTATATATGAGAGCTCCGAATGCGGAATTTGACGGGAATCCGTATGCCGGACAGAACCTGTATAATTACACATTGATGCCGACACATATCAGCAGTTTCTTCCGGCTGGATGAATTAAGAACCGCGACGCTGGCGGAGCCTTTCCACTTTACGAAGGGTGTACCGGTGCTGAAGACTTCGGGAGAAATCAAGCTGACAATCACGCCGCAGGGCACGAAGCCGGACTTTATCCGCTATAAGAACGAGCTCTTTGATCTGAAAGAAGATCCGGGACAGAAGCATCCAATCGATGATGCGGAGACAGAGGAACGGCTGATCCGCCAGATGGTGGGACTGATGCAGGAGAACGAGGCTCCGGCAGAGCAGTATGTGCGCCTGGGCCTGCAGGATTACGTATAAAAAGGAGAATGGGTATGAAGAAAGAAACAGCAGCAATCGCAATGGCAGTTACTCTGGCGGCAGTTAGTCTTGGCGCATGCGGTGGGAATGGAGCATTTCCCAGCAAGGAAATTACGATGACAGTTCCCTTCGGCAGCGGCGGAAGCGCGGATCTTCTCGCAAGAACGCTGGCGGAACCGGCAGGAACCGCTCTCGGCAAGAATGTAGTAGTAACGAATGTGACCGGAGCTTCCGGCACAGTGGGAACGGCGCAGACGGCGGATGCGGATGCTGACGGCTATAACCTGATGTTCGTGACTTCCGCTCCGATTACGATTCAGCCCTACTTCATGGAAGGTCTGACGTATACGGCGGATTCCTTCGATTATCTGTGCAATGTGGCGAGTGAACCGACCTGCATCGCCGTAAAGGGCGACTCTCCGTATCAGACGCTAGACGATCTGATCGCGGCAGGGCAGAGCGGAACTATTTCCCTGGGAAATACCGGCGTGGGCACGCTGCATTATCTCTTCCAGATCGAGCTGTTCCGCCAGGCAGGCGTGGACTATAAGCAGGTGGCCTTTGAAGGAGGCGCAAAGCTCGTAACCGGACTGCTGGGCGGCAATGTAGACGCGATTTCGACGGTTGTATCCGAAATGTATGATTACGTGGAATCCGGCGAGATCCGAATCCTGGCGGTATCTACAGCGGAGCGCTCGGATCTTTATCCGGATATCCCTACCGTAAAGGAATGCGGTTATGACCTTGCGATGTCTCTGGATTTCTTCGTAGTAGCTCCGGCCGGACTTCCGGATGATGTGAAAAAGACGCTGACGGATGCTTTCCAGACGGCGGAGGAATCGGATGCGGTAACCGGATATCTTACGAACGCTCATGTATCTTCCGAATACATGGATGGCGACGCGCTGAAGGCGAAGGTGCAGGATGACAGCGAAGCTTACAAAGCGATCGTGGATTCTGTAAAGCAGTAATCGGGAAAGGATGTGAACCTGCATGCCGGATTATATCAAGAAAATGATTCCCTCTGCGGTAATCCTGCTGATCGATGCGATTTTGTTTCTATTGATTCCCAGTCAGGTAAAGGTGCTGACAGACGGCCTGGTAACCACGCGGTTTATGCCATATGTCGTGACCGGAATGATCGGACTCAGCGCGGCGGTTGACCTGCTGCAGACCTTTATCAAAGGACGGCGCGCGGAAGCGGCGTCCACCGGGAAGCGCTACTTCTCCGGTAAGGGTTTTCTTCGGGTTGTGGGAGCCATGGCTGCACTTGCGGTGTACCTGATGCTGATGCCGACAATTGGCTTCGTAGTGGACAGTGTCCTGCTGTGTGTGGTTACGATGCTGCTCCTTGGCAACCGAAACGTGAAGCAGATCCTGCTGGTTTCTGTACTGCTGTCGTTTGGAGTGTACTGCCTGTTCAAGCTGGGACTCAGTCTTCGTCTCCCTGCCGGTTTCTTCTTTTTCTGACAAGGAGGGTGAGAAATGCTGTCAAATATTGGTACAGTCTTAGGGAATATGGTTTCCCTGGAAATGTTCGTCTGTATGTTTATCGGAGTGGCGGTCGGCATTGTTGTCGGCGCGCTGCCCGGACTCAGCGCGACGCTCGCTGTGGCGCTGATGCTTCCCTTTACTTTCAGTCTGGATGCAACCGCCGGAATTATCCTGCTGATTGGCGCTTACTGCGGCGGCGTATATGGCGGTTCCATCACGGCGATCCTGATAAAGACGCCGGGTACGCCGGCGTCGGTCGCCAGTATCGCGGACGGATATGGCATGACGAAGAAAGGACGCGCTTATGACGCGCTGATGTACAGCCTGTATGTATCTGTAATCGGTGGACTTCTGAGCGGACTGGCGCTGCTGTTCATCGCGCCTCTGATCGCGAAGCTTGCGGTGAATTTCGGACCGCCGGAATACTTTGCGCTGGCAGTCTTCGGACTTACGATCATCGCTTCTGTGAGCGGCAAGTCGCTGGCGAAAGGTCTGCTGATGGCAGGACTCGGATTGCTGATCTGCTGCGTAGGCATGGACCCTTACGAAGGCCAGGCCAGATTTGTATTCGGAAAGAGCTCGCTCTATGCCGGAATCGGTATGGTTCCTGTGATGATCGGAGTCTTCGCGATTGCGGAAGTCTTCAACCAGATCGAGGTACATATCAAATCAGTAGCCTCGGATGTGGGCGATATCAAGGTGAAGAAGGATGAGAAATTCTCCTTTAAGAATGTGATTCCTCACTGGGCGAATATCCTGAAGGCGAGCATTACCGGTATTATCATCGGAGCCATTCCGGGAACCGGCGGCGCAATTGCTTCGTTCCTGGCATACAACAATGAGAAAAACTCCTCGAAACATCCGGAGGAATTCGGCGAGGGCAGCGAGGCCGGGCTGATTGCGGCGGAGACAGCGAAGAATGCAACGACCGGAGCGACATTGATTCCCATGCTGACGCTGGGAATCCCCGGAGATACCGTAACGGCGATCCTTCTGGGCGCGCTGACGATTCACGGGCTGAGCACCGGACCGAAGCTCTTTACGGAGCACGGCGTTCTGGTATATACCGTAATCCTTGGTTTCTTCTTCGTAAATATTATCATGCTTCTTGAAGGCAAGGCGGCGATCCGCTGGTTCGCGAAGATTACTTCCGTGCCGTCGTCGATTCTGATGCCGATTATCCTGATCCTCTGCCTGGTGGGCGCGTATTCCAGTAACAATAACTGGAGCTCCGTCGGTATTGCGGTTTTCTCCGGATTTATCGGATACATTCTGCAGAAGTTTGAGTTCCCGATGGCGCCTCTGCTGATTGCTATGGTGCTGGAATCTCTGACGGAGATGTCGCTGCGGCAGTCCCTGATTATGTCGGATAACAGCCTTTCGATCTTCGTGACAAGACCGATCTGCCTGATCTTCCTGATCCTTTCTCTCGGATCGATCATGCTTCCTTTCTTTAAGAATCGGAAGAATAAAGCGAAAGCGGCTTAAAAGTGCGCAGCCCCCGGTTTCCGGGGGCTTGTTCTGTCCGGGAGGGATATGTTATACTGATTCAGAGAAAAACAGGAAAAGTGAGTGAACAATTATGAAAAATCTCAGCATTATGATAAAACCGGCCTCTGGCGGATGCAATCTGCGCTGCAGGTATTGCTTCTATGCCGATATCACAGAGCACCGAGAGGTGGTTTCCTACGGGAAAATGTCCGAAGAGACGCTGGAGACTCTGGTGAAGAAAGCGCTGGAAGAGTCGGAAGAAAGCTGCACATTTGTGTTTCAGGGCGGTGAACCGACGTTGGCCGGTCTTGATTTCTTCCGGTCGCTGGCCGTGTTTCAGCAGCAGTATCGAAAGAAAGGACAGACTGTTCATAATGCGATCCAGACGAACGGGACTCTGCTTACCAGAGAGTGGGTGGAGTTTCTGGCGAAACACCATTTTCTGATGGGGATTTCAGTGGACGGGAATAGGAAAGTTCACGATGATCTGCGGCCGGACAGTCAGGGAAAAGGCACATTTCAGCGGGTATTTCAGACCGTAGAGATGCTAAAGAAAGCCGGTGTGGATTACAATATTTTGACAGTGGTTACCAGGCAAAGCGCGCGCCATATCCAACAGATCTACGGGCAGTACCGGAAATACGGCTGGAATTACATGCAGTTTATTCCTTGCCTGGATGAATATGACGCAGAGCGCGGGAGCTCGTTCTATTCACTGAAGCCGGAGCAATATGTCCGCTTCCTGAAGGATCTGTTCGACGTATGGTATCAGGATATCCGAAGCGGCAATTACGTATATATCCGTTATTTTGAAAATCTGGTGGGAATTCTGATGGGGGTGGAACCGGAGAGCTGCGGGCTTCTGGGCGGCTGTCATGCACAGCTGGTCGTTGAGGCGGACGGCAGCGCCTATCCCTGTGATTTTTATGTGACAGATTCGTACCGCATGGGGAATATACGGGAATCCGGCCTGGCGGAATTATTATCCTATGATACGGCAAAGCGCTTTGAACAGGAATCGTATCCGCCGCATCCGGATTGTATATCCTGCCGTTATGGCTATCTCTGCCGCGGCGGCTGCCGCCGTGACCGGGATTATCGGGGGACGATCGGCAGGAATTATTACTGTGAATCATTGCTGGAGTTCTTCGTTTATGCGGAGCCGAGACTCCGTGAGGCAGCTGCGATCTATCGATCCGGTGTGCTGGGAAGGAAAGTGTGAGCCTATGAAGAAAGAAAGCAGTGAGAAGTCATTCGAACTGATGAAGCGGAATAATATCGGGCTGGTATATCAAACGATTCTGGCCCATTCTCCTTTATCACGTTCCGATATCTCGGTGAGAACCGGGCTGAATAAGATGACCGTGACGAATTGTGTCCGGTCTCTGCTTGAGACAGAGCTCATCTATGAGATGACGAACGGAGAGGGGCCTACGGGACGGAAACCAATCCAGCTGTCCCTGAATGTGAGAGCCGGTGTGCTGATTGGCGTAGAACTCAATATCCTGTCTTGCCAGATTCTTGTCACAGATATCGCAGGAAACATTCTGGAGCAGCGGGTGGATACAGCGATCGCGAAGAATCCGCAGTCCTTTGTCCGTGAAATCTCCCGGACGGCACGGCGCTGCAGGGAGCAGTACGGTGACTGGAAATACGGAGTCATCGGCGTCGGGATCGCGCTTCCCGGCAACTACGACCGGGAGACAGGCTGCGTGGCCTATATCTCGAACATGCAGAACTGGAACGGCTTCCCGATTATAGACGCATTTCGTCAGGAACTTCCGGATGTGCCTGTGGCATGCCAGAATGCGGGCCGGGCCGGAGCGATCGGTGAGCGCTACTTCGGATTGTTCCGCCAGGGGGAGCATTTTGCGTATGTCCACGGGGCGAAGGGTCTGGCGCTCTCGATTGTGGATGCAGCGGGTCATCATGCTGGCGATCGTGGATTTCAGGGCAGATTCGGCCATATGATTATCGATGTGAATGGACGCCCCTGTATCTGCGGCAACCGGGGCTGTCTGGAGCAGTACGCCTCCGTAGGCGCTCTCGGTGCGGCGGTATTCCCAGATCAGGATTTTGATTACCTGCATCTGCAGGAGCTGCTGAACTCTGCCAGGGAGGAGAATCCGGAGGTGATGAAAGCGCTGGAGGAGGTTATCTTCTATCTGGCAGTTGGGATTGTAAATATCATCAATTGCTTCAATCCGCATCAGGTATGTATCGGAGGCTATCTGGGAACCATTCTGCAGAACCGGGAGAAGGAACTGACTGAACGGGTCAATTCCATGCTTCTGGAGCAGTTCCGGGATGAGCATAAGATCGTCTGCTCCCATCTGGATGAGTGGGGAGTGTCTTATGGCTGCATCGCCGATTTGAGAAACCATCTCCTCGACCGGATGAGTCTGTAAATATCAGGTGTGAAAAAATCCCCTGCAGGTGAAACCTTTTCGGCTCTGCCCGCAGGGGATTTGTATTTGCGCTTTCTTAGTCTTCTTCCCTGGACCTCAGTCCGGCGACGGATGAGATCGGAAGTGAGAAGCAGATGGCTCCGGCTTTGGTTCCGGGACCGGCTTTCTCGTTGATCGACTTTAAGATCGCAGCCTTCTCATCCGCATAGGCGATGATATAGACCATATCTTTCTCGTCGGCAAGGCTGACGCCGAAGAACTTCTCCGCGCGGGCGGCTCCGGTGCCTTTGGCGTGAAGAACGGTTCCGCCGCCTGCGCCTGCCGCGCGGGCCGCGTCCATGACGAAGTCGGAATAGCCTTCGTTCAGAATCACAACGATCAGTTCATGTTCAAAATTCATATCCGGTTTTCCTCCTATCTTCGCATGGTCGGTGAGGTAGGCAAGGGTCTTGCCGCCAACGACGCTCTTTAACGGGATCGTCAGCATGACGCCATTGCCGGGAATATCGATAAAGAGACGCCTCTTCGCGGATTTCAGCAGCTGCTCCGCTTCCGGCGCGCTGGCGACCGCGCTGGTAACGACCTTCTCCTTGGCATCCAGACCGTAGATAGCCAGAAGTTCGCTGGTGGCGGTTCCGCGCCCCGGCATACTGAGAATCATATGCAGTCCGGCATCGCGGTAGAGCGTATTCATAATATCGCCCTTGTCATGATCAGTAATCGAGATAATATAATACAGTTCCATAACGTCAGGCCTCCCACAATTCGATGATCTCGTCGTCGCCAAAATCCGGAAGCATCGGTTCTTCCGTCATACGGCGGGACTTCATAACGTAGATTGCACCCATGACCTGTACCGTGATCAAAGGCATCATAGCGACCAGAGCGACAAGTCCGAAAGCATCTGTCATAACATTTCCGCCGAGCGCCTTACAGGCTCCCATTGCGAAGGGCAGCATGAAGGTTGCCGTCAGCGGTCCAGAGGCCACGCCGCCGGAGTCGAAGGCGATAGCTGTGAACGTACGGGGGACGAAGAAGCTCAGAGCGAGCGCGATCACATAGCCGGGAACCAGGAAATACATGATAGAGATTCCGGTAATTACGCGAAGCATGGCGAGCCCTCCGGCAGCGGATACGGCGATGGAAAGACTGATTCCCATCGCACGGGCGGAGATGGCTCCGGCACTCAGATCCTCAACCTGCTTGTTCAGGATATGTACGGCAGGTTCCGCGTTAATGATGAACCAGCCCATCAGCATTGCCAGCGGTGCGAGCAGCCAGATCTTCCAGCCGGAGGTGAGCGCGCTTCCCAGTGCGTAGCCCAGAGGAGAGAATCCGACGTTCACGCCGGTCAGGAAGAGTACCAGGCCGACATAGGTATAGAGAACACCCATCAGAATCCGGAGCAGCGGATACTTTCGAAGCCGCAAAGATACTACCTGAAAGATCAGGAAGAAAATAAAGATCGGGAGGAGAGCCATCGTAACTTCCTTCAGGTATTCCGGAAGGGCGTGCAGATAATCGCGCCCCATCTCAACGGTTGTGGAGATGGAATCGATGACCATGAGATCTGTCTGCGTATTTTGCGTCTCGTAGATAAAGTCAAGGATCAGGACAGAGAGGATCGGGCCGATGGAACAGAGGCCGACCAGACCGAAGCTGTCCGCCTTGGCGTTCTCATCGCTTCGGATGGAGGCTACGCCGACGCCGAGAGCCATGATAAAGGGAACTGTCATCGGGCCGGTGGTCACACCGCCGGAATCAAAGGCAACGGAGAGAACACCCTCGTCGGAGAGAAACGCAGCGACGAATACGATCGCATAAAAGATCAGCAGCATCCGGCGCAGCGAGATTGCGAAGAGGATTCTTACCATGCACAGCAGCAGAAAGAATCCGACGCCGACGGATACCGTAAGGATCAGAACCATCGTATCGATCTCCGGCACATTTCCGGCGAGAACCTGCAGATCCGGTTCGGCGATCGTGATGGCGACGCCGAGCGCGAAGCTGACGGACAGGATCAGCCACAGTTTGCGGGATTTTGTCAGCTTGGACCCCATGTAGTTGCCGATGCGGCTCATGGACATCTCAGCGCCGAGCGTAAAGAATCCCATCCCCAGGATCAGCATGGCGGTGGCCAGCACGAAGGACAGGACAAGCCCTGTATCCATGGGAACCAGGAAGAGGCAGATCGCAAGTACGATCAGACTGATAGGAAGAACGGAAGCACAGGCTTCTTTTAGCTTTTCCAGTAGAATCTGTTTCTGGTACAATCGCACACTCCTTTCAAAAAAACATATGAAAAAATCTAATTGTTAATAGTATAACAGAAAAAATGAACTATGAATAGTAGAAAAAGAAAGAAACTTTTGTGAAATAAAAAGAAAAATAAGGTATGTGAGTGGAATAACCCAAAAACAGAGCCTGCCCGTGGACAGACTCTGTAGAATACACAGCATTATTCAGAATCCAGCTGCAATTTGTTTTTACAGGAAAATTACAGCTTCGCGCGCCAGTAATCCAGAGTCTCCTTCAGTGTCTGAGACAGCGGGATCTCTGGCTGCCAGCCAGTCGCTGCGTGGAGCTTGCGGGTATCCGCCTCGATAATCGGGATATCCACCGGGCGAAGGCGCTCCGGATCGACCTCCACATGGATGTCGTGATCTGTCATGGCACAGATCTGATCCAGAATTTCCCGGATTGCAATGGCGTGACCGCTGCCGATATTGTAAGTCTCGCCCGCCTGTCCTTTCTGGACAAGAAGCGCGTAGGCGCGGACCACGTCGCGGACGTCGGTGAAGTCGCGCATGGCACTTAAATTGCCGACGCGGATTACCGGTTCCCGCAGACCTTTCTCGATCTCAGCGGCCTGCTTACAGAAATCTGCAACCACGAACATGGGTGCCTGGTTTGGACCAATATGGTTGAAAGCACGTACCATGATGTTGTCCATCTGGTAGGCATCCGCGTAGATCTTTGCGATCATGTTCTGGCAGGTCTTCGTCGCTGCATAGATATTGCCGGGACGGGGCGTATTGTCTTCGTTGATGGGGGTTTCGCCGGGACGAATATGGCCGTATTCCTCGCCGGAGCCGATCAGAAGCGTACGCGGCTTATAATCCAGCTCACGGATTGCATCCAGCAGGTTGACGCTGCCCTTGATATTTACATCGATGGTTAGCCCCGGCTTCTTCCAGGATAGTGCAACCGAACTCTGCGCTGCCAGATGGAAGATATAGTCTGGGTGAACCGTGTTCAGAATTTCCCGGATCTGCGTGGGATCCAGGAGGTTCAGGTTATAGACATCCGTGCCGGGAAGTTCCAGCGATTCGGAGTCCATCTTGGTGATGGCGACTTTCCAGTGCCAGTTGTTCATACAATGAGCGGCGAGATAGCTTCCCACGAAACCGGCACCGCCGATAATCAGAGCCTGCATGAAAGCCCTCCTTTCTGTTTACAGACGGGAGAAGGCGATCTCTTTAGCTACCAGCTCCATGTCATTCTTCACCATGCGGGATACCAGTTCCTGGAACGGGATCTCACGTTTCCAGCCCAGAGTCTTCTCTGCCTTGGAAGGATCGCCGAGGAGGATATCTACTTCAGCGGGACGGAAGAATTCCGGATTTACTTTAACGACTACCTTGCCGGTGGCCTTGTCGGTACCGGTCTCGTTCACGCCTTCGCCGGACCACTCGATCTCGATGCCAGCACATGCGAAAGCGGTATCCACGAATTCACGAACCGTGCGGGTCTCGTTCGTCGCGATAACGTAATCGTCCGGAGTATCCTGCTGCAGCATCAGCCACATCGCGTGAACATAGTCTTTGGAATGTCCCCAGTCGCGCTTGGAATCCAGGTTGCCGAGCTCTACGCAGTCCTGTACGCCCTGCTTGATGCGGGCAACAGCATTCGTGATCTTTCTGGTAACGAATTCTTTGCCGCGGCGCTCGCTCTCATGATTGAAGAGGATACCGCTGCAGGCGAAGAGGTTGTAGCTCTCTCGGTAGTTCTTGGTGATCCAGTGGCCGTACAGCTTCGCTACGCCGTAAGGGCTGCGGGGGTAGAACGGAGTCGTCTCGCACTGTGGGATTGCCTGTACCAGGCCGAACATCTCGGAAGTGGAAGCCTGATAGAAATGAGCCTCCGGCTTTACGACACGGATGGCTTCCAGCATGTTGGTGACGCCGATGGCATCGATCTCAGCGGTGGCAAGGGGCTGCTCCCAGCTGGTTGCTACGAAGGATTGTGCCGCCAGGTTGTACACTTCGTCTGCCTGAGAGATCGTCATGGCGTGGATCAGAGAGGTCTGATCCGTCATATCCGCATAGATAAAGTGAATCTTGTCCTTGATATGATCGACATTGCCGTAGTCTACGACGCTCTTGCGGCGCATCAGACCGTATACTTCGTAGCCTTTGTCCAGCAGAAGCTCTGCCAGGTAAGAACCGTCCTGACCGGTAATACCGGTAATTAATGCATGTTTCATTTATATTCTCCTTTATGAATCTTACAAATACTGTGTCTGGCCTTCTTCTCTGAGCTTTGCGAGGATCTTCTTGATATCACCGGCGTGAGTCTTGTCGCAGATCAGGGTGACGTCATCCGTATCGATTACGATCAGATCCTCGATGCCTACAGTGGCGATCAGTTTGCCGCTGCTCTCAATGATGCAGTGGTTGGTATCCACTGTGGCGATATTGCCGCGCAGCACATTGCCCTCAGCGTCCGACTTGCGGATGCGCCCCATGGCCAGCCAGGAGCCCACATCGTCCCAGCCGAAGTTGCCGGGCAGGATGAAGATGTGAGAAGCCTTCTCCATAATGCCGTAGTCGATGGATTCGGAGGGCAGCGTCGGGAATACTTCTTTGAGAATCCTGGTCTCGCTGGGAGTTCCGATGGCGGCTCCGATGGTCTGAAGACCGTCATAGAGATCCGGCATATGCATCTTTATATTGTCAAGGATGCTGGATACGCGCCAGAGGAACATGCCGCTGTTCCAGAGGTAGTCGCCGGAACGAAGGTATTCCTGTGCCTTCTCCAGGCAGGGCTTTTCAACGAAACGGTCTACCGCGAAAGCATGTCCGTTTGTCTCGTCCGGATTGTAGCGGATATAGCCGTAGCCGGTCTCCGGATAGTTCGGCGTGATACCGATGGTAACCAGGTTCGGGCTGGTCTCAGCGATCTCCAGACCCTGGCAGATCGTGCGGACAAAGGTGGGAGTGGAGCGTACCAGATGATCGGAAGGAAGAACCATCATAAGGGCATCTTCATACTTCCGGCTGATGTGCATGGCACCGAGGCCGATGCAGGGAGCCGTGTTGCGTCCGACCGGCTCACACAGAATATTCTGTTCCGGAAGTCCGGGCAGCTGAGCCAGTACCAGCTCGCGGTAAGCCTCGTTGGTGGCAATGTATACGTCTTCCAGATCAACCAGAGCGGAAATACGCTCGACCGTGAGCTGAATCATGGTCTTTCCGTCATCGGTCAGAGAGAGAAACTGCTTCGGAAGTGCCTGACGGCTCCTGGGCCAGAATCGCTCTCCACGGCCTCCGGCCATGATCAAAGCGGTTGCTTTCATATTATTAGTTCTCCTTTGATTGAAATACTGTGTCGTGTTAAGACAGAATAATACGCATAAAGTATACAATAATCATGTCGGAAAAACAACAGAAAAATTATCCGGCCAAAAATCCTTTTGACCCGGACATTAGAATATGGTATGATACCATCGATAAAGAAGCAGCTGCTTCAGACTCCGGCGGGTACGCAGCAGCCGGAGAAACAGAAAGGACAACGTGGAATGAAAGTATCGTTTGATGCACAGCTTCTGCTGGAGGCACAGAAGACGGGAATCGGCTGGATGGCGGACCGCCTGCTGCGGGAAATGCGCCGGATCGATCCGGAGATGGATCTGCAGCTGAATTATTTCCAGCTGAGAGATTATAAGAACGGGACGCCGGAAGCGATGAAGGAGTACCTGAATCTCGGCTTCCGGGAGAAGCGGGCCTTCTGCAGCTACAGCCTGTACAAGATGCTCTGGAACTGGATTCCGTATCCGTATTCTTCCTTCTTCGGGAAGGATTCAGATATTTCTTTCTTCTTTAATTATTATATTCCGCCGGGAGTGAAGGGAAAGCCGGTCACGGTATTCCACGATATGGGCTACAAGGCATTTCCGGAGACCGTGCGAAAGCGGACGATGATGATGCTGAATGCCAATATGGAGAAAGCGTGCCGCCGTGCGGAGAAGATCATCACCGTTTCGCAGTTCACGAAGGATGAGACGAATAAGTACCTGGGCGTGGATCCGGATCGCATGGTAGTGATGCACCTGGGTGTGAATCACGAGGTATTTCGTCCCGGATGTCCGAAGGAGCGGATCGACGCGGTGAGGGCGAAGTACCATCTGCCGGAGGAGTACCTGCTCTACCTCGGTACGCTGGAGCCTAGGAAGAACATCGTGCGGATGATCAATGCTTATGCGAAGGCGCAGGCGGAGGACCCTTCGGTTCCTGTGCTGGTGCTGGCTGGCCGGAAGGGCTGGATGTACGATGAGATCTTCGCGAGAGTGAAGGAATTGAAGCTGGAAGAGAAGATCATCTTCACCGGTTATATTGATGCGGATGAGCCGCCGGTTCTGCTGAACGGTGCGCTGGCGTTCCTCTTCCCTTCTTTATATGAAGGGTTTGGAATCCCGCCGCTGGAGGCGATGGCGTGCGGAACGCCGGTGCTTACGGCGAACGCAGCATCCCTTCCGGAAGTGGTCGGAACAGCCGGAATTCTGGCGGATCCTTATTCCGAGGATGAGATTGCGGACGGGATCTTAAAGCTCTGCCGCGACCGGGCGCTCCGGGAAAAGCTTTCGAAGGACGGAATTGAGCGAGCCGCAGGGTTTACCTGGGAGAAAGGAGCAGAAATTCTGCTGGATGTCTTTGCATCCATAAGTTAGTGTTATGAAAAGTGATGATGCGAATAGAGAAAATCGAGTGACGGAAGTTCCGGCGGAACCGAAGGACAGCGCAAGCGAGAAGAAGCTTCGTGTTCTGCAGGTGAATAAGATGTATTATCCTGCCACCGGGGGCGTGGAACGCCTGGTGCAGCAGATCGCGGAAGGTCTGAATGAGCGCACAGATATGAGGGTGCTTGTCTGCCGGAAGAAGGGCAAGGGGCAGGTGGATACCATCAATGGCGTGGAGGTTCACCGGGCATCCAGCCTGGGTGTGTATTTCTCCATGCCGGTATCCTTCAGCTTCTTCCGTCAGCTGCGGTCGATGAGCCGGGACTGCGATGTTATCCATCTGCATATGCCATTTCCTCTGGGAGATCTGGGAATCCTCTTAAGCGGTTTCAAGGGAAAGGTGGTTGTCAGCTGGCACAGCGATGTTGTACGTCAGAAGAAACTGATGGTGCTGTACCGGCCGATTATGGAGCGGCTGCTGAAGCGTGCGGACGCGATCGTGGTGGCTACCAGAGGGCATATCGACGGTTCTGCTTATCTGGGACCGTACCGGGATAAGTGTGTGGTTGTGCCGTATGCGGTCAGCGAATATCTGAGAAGAAAAGCGGAGGAGAGCACACCGAAGCAGTATATTCCGGGCGCACCGGTGGAATTCCTTTTCGTGGGACGCCTGGTGTATTACAAAGGCTGTGACGTCCTGCTTCGTGCGTTCGCGAAGGTCCCGAATGCGCGCCTGACGATGGTCGGAAACGGTGTGCTGCTCGAAGAGCTGCAGAATCTGGCGGAGGAGCTGGGCATTGCTTCACGGGTACGCTTTGAGACGGATCTGCCGGATAGTAAGATGGCAGTTGCCTTTGAGAATTCTGATGTCTTTGTGCTTCCCTCGGTGGAGCGCAGCGAAGCCTTCGGCCTGGTTCAGATTGAGGCGATGGCATATGGCAAGCCTGTGATTAATACCTGGCTGAAGAGTGGTGTGCCTTATGTCAGCCTGAACGGGAAGACTGGACTTACGGTAAATCCTGGTGACGTGGACGCTCTGGCGGATGCGATGAAGAAGCTAGCGGCAGATCCTGCGCTTCGCGAGCAATACGGGAAAGCGGCGCGCGAGAGAGTACAGAAGAATTTTACTACGGAACTTATGCTGGATCAGCTGATGAAAGTATATCAGTGGTAGATAATCAACTATAGAAACAGAAAGAAATAAAAATGTAACAAAGTTGTAAACATTTTTAAGATTTTTTTAAAATGCTTGAAATTGGTGCTTAGCACTAGTAGAATATTTACCAGAAAGATATGTTTTAACCTGGCAACACGAAAGGAAAACGAATGAAAAAGAAGTATGTAGTATGTTTGCTTGCTTTTTCTCTGACATTTACCTGCATTTCTCCGACAGGAACCATCGTATATGCTTCAGAGATGGAGAGCTCCTCGCAGCAGGAAGCTGCGGATACTGACAACGCAGAGATGGAGAGTACAGGACTGGAGGCGGCGGAGACGCCGGTTTCGATTCCTGTTTCTTCCTGGAATACGGGCAATGGCAGCGCATATATCCTGAATGGCGGTACGATTGCCATGGAAGGCGACAGCGCAATTGCGTTTGATGAAGAAGACGGCTGCCTGACGCAGACAGATGCGGACGGTAATGTGACGGTACTGGCGCAGGTAAATGGCCGGAATCTGAATGTCTTTGACGATTATATTTACTATACGGACGGGAAAGCGCTGATGCGCCTCTCACGGGCTGATGGTTCCGTGGAGACCATCTTTACGGCGGAGAATACAATCCACCAGCTCTATGTGGTGAATGAGGAAGCCGTTTACTTCTTGATGGACGGTTCTGTCTGGGCATTCTCCCTGGTTGAAGAGGCGAATGGTGCTCCGGTATTGGTAAGGGAAGATGGGGCAATCACCGGATTTATTCCGACCGAATATGGACTGATTTACGCGAAGGGCGATCTCTTTGACCGTACGGTCTATGCCGGCGAGATGGAAGTAAAGTCCGGCGTATGGAGTTTCTACACAGAGAACGGCGATCTGTATATCAGCACGGCGGATGCGGATGAGCGCATGAGCGTATCCGAGCTGTTCGGCGTATATTCCGCAGAAGCTGTGAGCACATACAGCATCGGCGAGGAGGTTACGGCGGATGAGATCTTCCACGAGGCAGAGGACTGCGTGGTCTGCGATGAGAATGCAGAGCTGATTGCTTCCGGAGCGGAGACATTTGTTGCCGATGAAGAACCTCTGGAGGTCACAGCAATTTCGGCTTACGCGAATGTAAGCAATGGTCAGAAGAATATTGTAAAGCGTGCCAGACAGATGCACGAAGTTGAGTGGACGCCGCTTCAGGATATTGTATCCTGGAAGCGCGATGACGGCTATGTGATTACTTTCCAGAAGGGAGTTACCTATAATGGACTTCCCTACGGACAGCCGGTCTATGCGAAGTATGTTCCGTGGAATGCCACTCTGAAAGAGTTTGTAGCAGCAGTGAAGAATGAAGACAGTAAGATGTATACCAGCCGTTCCACCTATAATCGGAGTGCGCCTTATTATTCCTCTGACTGCAGCGCGTTTGTCTCCTGGGCGTGGGGGCTTTCTTCCCGCCAGACGACAAGTTCGATCCCTTATTTCGCTACGAAGGTAACGCCTCAGAATCTGTACGGCCTTCAGGTCGGTGATGCGCTGGATAAGTCCGGTTCGCATGTTATCCTGGTAGAGGATATCGGTTACGATGATGACGGCGATATTGTTTATATCGATATTATGGAGCAGACGCCTCCGAAGACGAAGGAGACCCGCTATGGATTCGGCGGTGAGAAGTCTCTGTCGGATCTGTATACCCGTTATATCGAGAATGGCGGATATGTGATTTACCGCAGCAAGACAAGAGATTCTGTCAAGTATACGCATGACTGCACGGTTCCGATCGATGGCGATTACTGCTCCAGCAGCTGTCGAAATCGGGTTTCTTTTGAGAATAAGGATGTATACCTGTACGCAGGTAAGAGCATGACACTGAGTCTTACCAATAACACCGGTACTTCCGTTACTTCCTGGAGCACGAAGAAGCCTTCCGTGGCAACGATTACATCTGGTGGTGTAGTAACCGGCATTTCCGCCGGAACGGCACAGATTGTGGTGAAGGCCGGTTCCTATACGAGCACCTGCACGGTTCATGTTATTACAGAGCAGGAAGTTGTAGATCGTACAGCAGTCAAGGAGTTTGTAACGCGCCTGTACAAGAATATCCTGGAGCGTGATCCGGATACGAATGGTCTGAATGCCTGGATTGATGAACTTGCAACCGGCAAGCAGACCGGCTCCGGAACTGTCGCCGGTTTCTTCTTCAGCAAGGAGTTCCTTGGCAAGGATATCAGTGATGACGAGTTTGTGACGATTCTGTACCGCACGATCTTCGACCGCAAGCCGGATCCCAATGGAAAGAATGCATGGCTGAGGGTTCTTGCAAATGGACAGAGCCGCAACCATGTAATCTCCGGATTTACCGGTTCGATCGAATTCAAGGATATGTGTGCCGATTACGGTATCCTGACTGGTTCTTACAAGTCCACAGAGATTGTTGATAAGAATCCGGATGTAACTGCTTTCGTGGTACGTATGTACGAGACCTGCCTGGACCGCAAGCCGGATAAGAACGGCCTGTATGCCTGGGTGGAGGAGCTCCTGAACGGTGATTCCAATGGTCTGGATATCGCAAAGGGCTTCCTGCTGAGTCAGGAGATGGATCGAAAAGATCTGAGCGATTCCGATTTCCTGGATATCTGCTACCGCGCACTGTTCGACCGCAAGGCGGATGCCGCAGGCAAGCAGGACTGGCAGGATCAGATCGATGACGGCGCCAGCCGGAAAAGAGTAGTAGTTGGATTTGTATACTCACAGGAGTACATGAAGCTCTGCAGAAACTACGGAATCGAGCTGGATTAAAGACTACGAAAAACAGTGAAAATGTTGCGGTAGCTGCCGGAGTATTGAATCAGAATAGAAATGTTATAATAGAGCCGCTTGCGGAGTGTTCCGCTGGGATATTTCTTCTCACGGATCAGCCTGAACTGCTTCTGGCTGACCTTCCCCGTAACAGAGATGATCACCACTCTGGCCGGAGTTGTATTCTACCGGCAGTTTATGAAAAAGGAAACGAGAAAAAACAAAAATATTTAATGCCATATTTTCACCGGATAATATCATAAAATGATATCAGAAGGTGAAAATATAATAGAATTACAGATATTATGAAAGCTGTCTTTTATATATATGGAAAGGCAGCTTTTTTGCATTTTCTTAGCAAATAATCATAACAGAATTACCACAACGATTTTGTTGTGACAGATGGATAGAAGTTGTGTTGGCCTTGAGGAGAAAGATTGTATATAATACAAACAAAGGAAAAGGGATAATTTGTCAGGGCGCGCAATGACGGAAGAGCTCATTTCCTTTTACAATTTTGAAAGGAGTTAAGATTAGTGGGCGGATCAAATACAAAAGTTAAAAAGCAGTTTCCACATCCTTTATGGGTAATTACCCTGGTTGTCCTGGCAGCGGTTGTACTTACATGGCTGATTCCTTCCGGAGAATTTGTCCGGGAAGTTAATGAGGCAGGTCTGAAAGTTGTTGTGCCGGATCAGTTTTCTTTCCTGGAGAAAATTTATTTAAAACCCTGGAATGTTCCATCTTATATTGTGCAGGGCTTTTTGGCAGTGGCGTCTATGCTGTTTATGACAATCTTTTCCGGATGTGCGTTTACGGTGGTTTTGGAAGGTGGAGCACTTCAGAGTTTAATCGCAGGATTTGTTAAAAAATTTGGCAGCAAAGATATCATATTCATATCGCTGCTGACTCTGATTTTCGGATTGATTGCAACTTCTCAGTCTGTGGTTACTTTTATTGGATTTACTCCTATTATTGTTATGATGGCCATTTCCATGGGGTATGATGCGATTCTTGGAGTATCGCTGGTAGTTCTTGGTGGTGCGATTGGATTTTCCACAGGAACTTTGAATGCTACGACAACGGTTGTCGCACAGGAAATCGCAGGCCTCCCTCTTTATTCCGGGCTTACTTACCGTTTTGTCTGCTTTGCCGTGTTTATGGTAGTCACTGATATCTTTTTGATTTGGTATGCACGTAAAGTGAAAGCAAATCCGGCAGTTAGCCCTATGTATGAGCTGGGCGGGCAGAGTACGAGTGAAATTAATGCTTCGGATGCGCTTGAAGGAATGGGAAGCATGACAGCAAGAAAATGGCTGGTGATTCTGACGGTAATGGGAAGTCTTGCGGTTATGGTATATGGCTGCCTGAAGCATTCCTGGGGAATGGATCAGATTAGTATGGTTTTCCTCTGTGAGGGTATTATCGCTGGTCTGTTTTATGGATATAACGCCAATAAGATATGCGAGCTTTTTACGGAAGGCGCGAAGAAAATGATTGGTGTCTGCCTGATTGTTGGCGTTTCCCGAACGGTTGGTGTTGTCCTGACGGAAGCGCAGGTAATGGATACGATCGTATATGGAATGGGAAATCTTCTTATGAGCGTTCCTTCTTTTCTGGCTCCTCCGGCTATGTTTATTGCCAACATTATTGTTAATATCTTTATTGGTTCCGGAACCGGACAGGCAACTGCTGTCATGCCTATATTTACTCCTATTGCAGATATGATAGGAATGACGCGCCAGACAGCAGTTCTCGCATTCAATTTTGGTGACGGATTCTGTAACTATATTCTTCCTACAGCATCGGCACTGATGGGAAATCTTGCCGTTGCCAATGTTCCATATACTACATGGATGAAATACATGTGGAAGGTATTTACAATTTGGGTCATTACCGGAAGCGTTATGCTGATTATTGCACAGATCATTCAGTATGGCCCTATGTGATGCCCGTCTCGTTAAGCAGCGTAACATTGCCGTTATCAAAACAGATCTGGTGATTGTTTGCATCAATTGCTTTGAAGACATCAATAGTTATATCAAGAAATCTGCGATGGCATGGCGATGTATGTAAAATACTCTTTCGGAAAGAAACCGCCATGTTCATCGCGAGATTCTTCTCGTTATATTTGGCAGCAAAATAATAAAAGTGTTTTTTTGTAAAGGAGGGATTGCGCGTTAAGTAGTCATACAAAGACATTTTGGACAGATAAATAATTCCGGATTCCCGGGCGCACATATCAAGCATCGTGTCCAGAGAACTGATGGATGTAGCGCGTATTCTGGAAAAACAGGATCGGATAACATCCTGAATGTAAGGGTAATAGCTCTCAGAAGTTTCAGACAGCTGTGTATTGGCAAGAAATGGAATATTTCTAAATACTGCCAGATCCACTCCGGATTCTGATCGGGATAAAATCTCTGCTGCTTCTCCGAAGGTCTTGTGAAACAACGAACGGGAAATTGCAAAGACAACGGGGTCCTGCATCAGATCATGAATATCAAGTCCGTTTGACGAAGACATGTTGTTTCTGTAACCAATATGAAAATCAACTTTTCCGGAAAGAAGATCTTCCACAGTAAGCTGAGAGCGCGAGGCGACACGGCTGATAGAAAGATTCGGGTAGTCGGCCCAGATTTTATCCATTACTGCAGGCAGAAAGATGGAAGCTCTCTTGGCAGTGCTTGCTACTACGATTGTTTCAGCAGACTGATCAGACATCTGCGCAAGTGTTTGCTTCAGCTGGCGTTCTGCATCAAAAATCAGCTGAGCGGTTTTGAGAACTTCTCGTCCGCTTTCCGTAAGGGCAAGCCGTGGCTTACGGATAAAAAGGCGTGTCTGATAATAGTTCTCCAGTGCCTCAATGTGTCGGGAGATACTTTGCTGAGAGACATAAAGTCTTCGGGCAGTTACAGTAAAATTCATATCCTTACAAACTTCAATATAATAATAGTAGTTTAATGATGTCATAGAAAATTCTCCTGTTATATGATCTCGTGACAGCATAATGATAGCATATGAGAAGAGAAAGGTCAAAAATATAGTGCACAAAACAGGATGCACAGAAAGGAATAGAAGATGGAAAACAAACGTTGCATGACGGAGCGGATAAAGAAAATTTATGATATTGTAAGAAATACGCCTATCCGTTTTAGCGTAGAAAAAGCTTCTCTCTTTACAGAAGCGTATAAGAAGTATGATGGGGAACCGGATATTATCCGGACGGCAAAGGCACAGGCATATATGCTGGATCATATTCCGATTTATATTCTTCCCGGGGATCTGATTGCAGGCGCTCCGGCGTCAAAACCGATGGGAATCGAGGCGGACTTCTGGACCAAAGGGGTCTGGCTGAAGGAAGGCATCGAAGCGCTTCGCGGAGAAGAATATGATATCTCGGATGAGGATGCTGAAAAGATGTATGAGCTTTCGGATTATTGGCGGACACAGATTGCAGAGTATAAGCTGTATGATCTGTATGATGAAGAAATGTGGCGCTGGAAAAAATCCGGTTTTCTGCTTCCTGTTAATAATACTCTGGAGGAGGCTGCCGGTATGGGGTATGCCTGCAATGGCATGGCAATTCTTCCGGACCATGACAGTTATCAGATTGATCATGCCTATATTGTTCATACCGGACTGGAGAAAAAGATTCAGGAAGCCAGAGAAGAACTGGAACGGATGAACAGCAGAAAGATTAAGACACAGGAAGATCTGGATAAGGTATATGTTCTTCGGGCGATGATTATTATTGATGAAGCAGTAATTCGCTGGGCGAACAGATATGCGGATCTGGCTCAGAAAGAGGCGGAAGCCTGTGAGGATGCAAAGCGAAGAAAAGAACTCCTGGAGATGAGTGAGGCGTGCAGGAATGTACCTGCAAAACCGGCAAAAAATTTCAGAGAGGCATTTCAGTTCCTTTATTTTGTTTTTCTTATGCAGTCTAGGCAGACTACAACACCTCTGGGACGACTGGATCAGGTATTGTATCCTTTTTACAAAAAGGATGTTGCCGAAGGTATTTTGGATGATGAGCTTGTTCTGGAATATATGCAGTGCTATCGCCTGAAGATTATGCAGATGAAGAATACTTCCGGTGGACAAAGCCGCCTGAAGTGGTCCGGCCAGGCACGCTGGAATGGTGTTACTCTGGGTGGGGTGGATAAGGACGGAAACGATGCGTCCAATGAACTGACCATTTTGTTTATAGAAGCGGCATATCGCTGCAGAACACCGCATCATACGCTGCATCTTCGGGTTCATGAAAAAACTCCGATGAAAGTTCTGATGAAAGCACTGGAACTGGTAAAGACCGGGATTGGTATGCCGTCATTCAACAGTGATGCCTGCTATATTCGATTTTTGACGGACAAGGGAGTTCCCATTGAAAAAGCCAGAGATTATATGGTTGTTGGCTGTGTGGAGGCAACGGTTCCGGAGGGCTTTGGACATGTCTATTCCATGATGGTAATGACACTTGCCTACGATTGCTTTATGCATAATGGATACAGTCCTGTCCTGGGAAGACAGGTCGGACCGGAAACAGGGGATGTCAGAAAAATGAAAACATTTGATGAATATTTCCGGAAAGCAATGGAGCAGTGCAGATACTTCATCGAGCGAATGGCAGAGGACAACCAGCTGAGATATCTGACGTATCGTAATGTTTTACAGGATGCCTTCCCCGTATCGGTATTTTCTGATGGTGCGAAAGTGGGAAAGGGCGGCTGGTTCAGAGAGATGCCTTATAAGATTGGTCCGACATTTAACATTGGCATTGGTACTGTCAATATTGGAAATTCTATGGCTGTTGTTAAAAGGCTGGTCTATGAGGAAAAAGTAATTACTATGGATGAGCTTATGGCGGCGATCGACGCCAATTGGGAAGGTGAAGAAAATCAGAGGATTCGTGATCTGTGCCTGTCCGTGCCGAAATATGGAAATGACTGCAAAGAAGTAGATGATATGGTAGCCAGTGTATACAATGGATTTATTGATATTTGTGAGAGCATTGATTCCTACAGAGGCACAAAGTATAATGCAAGCGGGCTTTCGATTACTGCACATGATCCTGGCGGAGCATTAACCGGAGCAACACCGGATGGACGTTATTGCTCAGAGACTCTCGCAGATGGATGCATTTCTCCGGCACAGGGAACCGATACCGTTGGCCCGACAGCAGTTATTAATAGTGCAATTCGGCTGCCGCAATACAGACTGCAGGCGTGTCTGCACAATATGAAGCTTCATCCCTCTTCCTTGAAAACCGAAGAAGACATGAAAAAACTGGCAATGTTAATTCGAACCTATATGTTGAGCGGTGGAAAACAGATTCAATTTAATGTAGTGGATCAGGCAACGCTGATCGATGCAAAAGAGCACCCGCAGGATCACAGAGATCTGATTGTTCGTGTTGCCGGGTACAGTACCTATTTTGTTTCTCTGAGTCCGAATGTACAGCAGGAAGTAATCGATCGCACCAGCTACTAGGATTTTTGAGAATGTGGAGGTGATCTGGTGATGGGAACGGTTTTCAATATTCAGCGATTTTCGATTCATGACGGGCCGGGTATACGGACAACCGTTTTTTTGAAAGGCTGTCCGCTTCGCTGCAGATGGTGCCATAATCCGGAGTCCAATGTTTTTCAGCCTCAGACGATATATCATGAACATCTCTGCGTAGGCTGCGGAAATTGTGTAAAGAGATGTGCGCGTGGAGCCATTACAAAAAGAAAAGACAAAATTGTAATTGATCATACGAAATGTATGGCATGTGGGGCCTGCGCAGAAAGCTGTATGACACATGCGGTTGAATGTGTGGGACAGGATATGTCTGCGGTGGAAGTTCTGGAAGAGGTGCTGAAGGATCGGCTGTTTTATGGGCAGTCAGGAGGCGGCGTTACTATAAGCGGAGGAGAACCGTTAAGTCAGCCGGAATTTGCTTCAGAGCTTTTGGAACTTTGCAAGGAAAATCATATACATACTGCAATAGAAACAAGCGGATATGCCGGAAAAGAAAATCTGAGGAAAGCAGCGGAATTTACGGATTTATTTCTGTTTGATATAAAAGAAATGGATGCAGATCGGCATAGAGAATTAACTGGCGTTTCCAACGAACAGATTCTCAAAAATCTGCGCTATCTCTCCGATGAATTGAGGAAACCAGTGTGGATACGTATGCCTCTGATTCGGGATATCAATGATTCTGTTGAAGAAATGAGGGCACGGATTCATTTCGTGAAGACACTGAAAGGGCTGATCGAACAGGTATGGCTTCTTCCGTTTCATAACCTGGGAATATCCAAGCTGATCTCTCTGGGAGAAGATACCGGAGTTATGGAAAAATTTTCGCCGCCCTCAGAGGCACAATTAGAGCTTTTAAAAGGCTTATGGGAACAGGCGGGTTTTGATTGTTATATTGCCTGAATAAAAGGGGCGCCGTAACGATAACAGCGCCCCTCGCATTTATTTATTCTCATTCTCATCTTCGTTCGGACATTCCTTCGGTTCCGGCAGGATGACGCGCACCAGCTCGATACGGTTGCGGTCTACTTTCTCGGCCTTGAAGTGATAGCCGTCCTCACTCGTGACGGATTCGCCCTGCTCCGGGAAATGATCCAGCAGGCCGACCAGATAGCCGCCGATGGAATCGTAATCCTCGCTCTGCAGGTCACTGCCGATCTCATCATTTAGATCATCCAGGCGGTAGGAACCGGCCACCAGATATTCGCGGTCGCGAACCTTCTGGATATCATTCAATTCGGATTCATCGAATTCATCACGGATATCACCCACGATCTCTTCCAGGATATCCTCCATCGTGATGATGCCGACGGTTGTTCCGTATTCATCCAGTACAATCGACATCGGGATGGTCGCCTGACGCATCTCATGGAACAGCTCGTGTGTATTCTTAAATTCGTGCGTGTAATACGCTTCCCGCATGTAATCGCGGATGGCGAACGGCGTTCCCTGCTTATACAGAACCAGATCCTTCATATTCAGAATGCCGACGACATTGTCCGGGCTTTCCTCATAGATCGGGATTCGGGTGAAGCGTTCTTCTCGGAAGATATCCAGCAGATCTTCGTAAGAAGTCTCTATATCTGCAAATACGACATCTACACGGGGGATCATAACATCCTTCGCCTGTGAGTCGCTTAAGTCGAACACATTCGTGATCATTTCCTTCTCATCGGATTCGATGACGCCTTCCTCATGGCTGACTTCCACAATTGTTCGAAGTTCATCTTCCGTCATCAGCTCGCCCTTCTCATTCGGGTTTACTCTCATGAGAAAGAGATACGCTCTGGAGAAGAGATTCACAATGAAAATCAGAGGGGTTAGAGCTGTCATCAGAAAATGGATGACAGATACGTTTTTGAGTGCCAGCCGCTCCGCGCGGATGGTAGCGATCGTCTTCGGAGAGATCTCACCGAAGATAAGTATGACCAGCGTTAAGAGTCCGGTACCGATCCCAACGGCCAGGTTGCCGCCAATCTTGTTGGCAAGCACCGTGGCGAGTGCAGATGCGCTTAAGTTTACAATGTTGTTGCCGATCAGGATGGTTGTCAGCATCTTGCCCTGCTCTTCCAGCATCTCAAGTACGAGAGCCGCCTTTCGGTTGCCGTTCTCAGCCAGAGAGCGGAGGCGGTGGCGGTTCACGGTTGTAAGCGCAGTCTCCGAGGCAGAGAAAAATGAAGACAGATAAATCAGCATAAGTAGAACAATCAGTAGCCAGACGTCACTTGGGTCCAAAGTATAATCACTCCTATTCCTGTAATAAAAAATGGTAACTGCAAACTGATATCAGGGTTTACAGATTATTCCAAAATACAACCCATGATACCATGAAAGCATTCTACAATAACGATGAAGTAATGTCAAGATTACGGGGGCATATTTGCGGGCGCATTCTAGGCAGGAGAAGAAAAAATGTGGCATGTGAAGGACGCAGCGGCCATAGAATGTAGAAGCAGTAACGATTTAGAACCATACGGATTTTTAGCAAATGCACGAATCATACGTTTCGGATTAATGCGTTCCAGATTAGAAAGGAGAAGAAAATGGGGGAAGAAGTGAAAAGCAGCAGGCAGGAGAGCAGAGCAGGAAAATGGCTGTATGCGTTGACGGTTAGCCTGATGGTTACATTCCTCGGAGTTCTGGCGATCAGCTTCACGATGAGCCGTCTTCATTTTGGGAGTGATGTGCTGAGGGGACTCTGTCTGACTCTGGAAGCGGTATCTGCCTTTGCCGGAGCCATGCTGCTGGGAAAGCGAATGATGAGCCGGCGCTTTCTGTGGGGGCTGCTGCTGGGCCTTATATATTTCCTGGTTCTGTTTCTTGCCGGGCGGATCCTGTCTGGAAGTTGGAATCCGGAGGCCATGCTTCCGCTGGCTCTTTGCGCCGCCGGAGGAATGCTGGGGGGAATGTTCTCGTGAATTTTGCAAAAAAATTGAAAAAACGGTGAAACCACTTGAAAAAGAAAGGATTGTTCGATATACTACCCGTATGTATACTTTATTAAAACAACACGGAAGAGCAAAACGAGGGCAGTTTGAGACCGTTCATGGGACGATCCAGACACCCGTATTTATGAATGTTGGTACAGCAGCCGCCATCAAGGGGGCTGTTTCTACTGTTGATCTGCATGAGATCGGTACGCAGGTGGAGCTGTCCAATACGTATCATCTGCATGTACGCCCCGGTGATGAGGTTGTGAAGAAGCTGGGTGGTTTGCATAAGTTTATGAACTGGGATCGCCCGATTCTGACGGATTCCGGTGGATTTCAGGTATTCTCTCTTGCGGGACTCCGCAAGATCAAGGAGGAAGGCGTACATTTCCACTCGCACGTGGATGGACGGAAGATCTTTATGGGTCCGGAGCAGAGTATGCAGATCCAGTCGAATCTCGGCTCTACGATCGCCATGGCGTTTGATGAGTGCATCCCGAATCCGTCCACGCGGGAATATGTGGAGAATAGTGTGGCGCGCACAACCCGCTGGCTGATTCGCTGCAAAGCGGAGCTGGAGCGCCTGAATGGCCTGCCGGATACAGTGAATCCGCACCAGATGTTGTTCGGCATTAACCAGGGCGGCACGTATGCGGACATCCGGATCGAGCACGCGAAGCGTATCTCCGAGCTGGATCTCGCAGGATATGCGGTTGGCGGCCTGGCGGTTGGCGAGAGTCACGAGGAGATGTATCATATCCTGGACGAGACGGTTCCGTATCTGCCTTTGGAGAAGCCGACCTACCTGATGGGAGTCGGAACTCCGGCGAATATTCTGGAAGCGGTGGATCGCGGCGTGGATTTCTTCGACTGTGTATATCCCAGCCGGAACGGAAGACACGGACATGTCTATACGAATTATGGCAAGAAGAACCTGCTGAACGCGAAGTTCGAGCTGGACGACCGTCCCATCGAACCCGGCTGCAACTGTCCGGCCTGCCGTAATTACAGCCGCGCGTATATCCGTCACCTGCTGAAGGCTGGCGAGATGCTGGGCATGCGTCTGTGCGTCCTGCACAACCTGTACTTCTATAATACGATGATGCAGGAGATCCGCGACGCGCTGGATGAGGATCGCTGGCCGGAGTACAAGAAGTGGAAGCTGACGGCAGTAAGCGGAGAGAGAACAGAGCCGTAGGCTTTGATCTGATATAAAATAACGATTCAAGAAACAAAAGTTTTAGGAGGAAGATTTATGAATTTCTTGGCAGCAACTGAGTCCAACGGCGGCATGGGTATAGGATTCTGGGTGGTTTACATTGTCATCATCGTAGCATTTATGTATTTCCTGATGATCCGCCCGCAGAAGAAGCAGAAGAAGGAACAGGCAGCTCTGTTCTCCAGCATGGCAATTGGCGACAGCGTGCTTACCAGCAGCGGTTTCTACGGCGTAATCATCGACATCACCGACGATATGGTGATCGTAGAGTTCGGCAGCAACAAGAACTGCCGCATCCCGATGCAGAAGTCTGCGGTTGTTCAGATTGAGAAGCCCAGTGTAGAGTAATCGTAAGTAAGAAATCAGGCATAGAAACCGGAGAGGACACATCAGTCCGTTCTCCGGTTTTTTATTTTTCTGCCCTTCCTGAGCTTTTTGCCCGATTTATAGCGATTTTAATGGCAAAAATTTAACAATTATATAAGAAAACGGAGAAAATCGACGGATTAGCAGTTGAAAAACAGGAAAAAGTACGCTATTATTAAAGATAACATTTTTTGTTATGATATCAGGGATTTGTGCCATCCTGGCATCCCAAATTTACGATACATTAGGAGAAGAAGATGAAGTATAATATCGCAGTCATTCCAGGAGACGGAATTGGCCCGGAGATCGTGGGCGAAGCTCAGAGGGTTCTGGATGCCGTAGGAAAGAAATTCGGACATGAATTCAATTACACGAAGGTGCTGATGGGCGGTTGCTCGATTGATGTTCACGGCGTGCCTCTGACGGAGGAAGCACTGCAGACCTGTAAGGACAGCGACTCCGTACTGCTCGGCGCGGTCGGCGGTAATGTGGGTATGTCCAACTGGTACAATCGTCCGCCGCAGGAGCGTCCCGAAGCTGGTCTTCTGGCACTGCGTAAGGGACTGGAATTATTTGCGAATATCCGTCCGGCGTATCTTTACCCGGAATTGAAGGATCGCTGCCCGCTGCGTGATGAGGTTATTGGCGAAGGTTTCGATATGGTTATCATGAGAGAGCTGACCGGCGGTCTGTATTTCGGCAAGCGCTTCACGGAGGAAGTGAACGGTGTGCAGAAGGCAACCGATACTCTGACTTATGATGAGAACGAGATCCGCCGTATCGCGATCAAGGGCTTTGAGATCGCCAGAAAGCGTCGTCACAAGGTAATCAGCGTGGATAAGGCGAACGTGCTGGATTCCTCCCGCCTGTGGCGCAAGGTCGTAGAGGAAGTGGCGAAGGAGTATCCGGATGTAGAGCTGTCCCATATGCTGGTAGATAACTGCGCGATGCAGCTGGTGAAGACTCCTGGTCAGTTCGACGTTATCTTGACCGAGAATATGTTCGGCGATATCCTTTCCGATGAGGCGAGCGAAGTAACCGGTTCCATCGGCATGCTGAGCTCCGCAAGTCTGGGCGCTACCAAGCTGGGGCTGTATGAGCCGAGCCACGGTTCCGCTCCGGATATCGCGGGTCTTGGTATTGCGAACCCGATTGCCACGATTCTGTCCGCGGCGATGATGCTTCGTTATTCCTTCGATATGAAGGAAGAACCGGATGCCATCGAGAATGCGGTGAAGCAGGTACTGGCAGATGGTTACCGTACTGGAGATATCTGGTCTGAAGGTTGCAAGAAGGTTGGCACCACAGAGATGGGTGCTGCCATCATTGAGAGACTGTAAGGTTTGTTTTTATAAGGAGAAGTTGTAATGAGAAGAAGTGATTCTGTAACAAAGGGGATGCAGCAGGCACCCCATCGTTCTCTGTTTAATGCGCTGGGATTGACGGAAGAAGAGATGAACCGTCCGTTGGTCGGCATCGTCAGCTCCTATAATGAGATCGTTCCCGGTCATATGAATCTGGACAAGATCGTAGAGGCTGTTAAGCTGGGTGTATCCATGGCAGGCGGAACCCCGATCGTATTTCCGGCGATCGCAGTCTGCGACGGTATCGCCATGGGCCATATCGGTATGAAGTACTCTCTGGTAACCCGTGATCTGATCGCGGATTCCACCGAGGCGATGGCGATGGCGCACGCGTTCGATGCTCTGGTTATGGTTCCCAACTGTGACAAGAACGTTCCCGGTCTGCTGATGGCGGCAGCCCGTGTGAATATCCCCACCGTATTTGTAAGCGGCGGCCCGATGCTGGCCGGCCATGTCAAGGGACAGAAGAGAAGCCTGTCCAGCATGTTCGAGGCAGTTGGCTCCTACAGCGCCGGTACGATGACCGAGGAGGATGTCAGAGAGTTCGAGCATAAGGTATGCCCGACCTGCGGTTCCTGCTCCGGCATGTACACCGCGAACAGCATGAACTGCCTGACTGAGGTACTCGGCATGGGCCTTCAGGGCAACGGTACGATCCCTGCAGTATATTCCGAGCGTATCAAGCTGGCGAAGCATGCCGGCATGAAGGTTATGGAGCTCCTGGAGAAGAATATCCGCCCCAGAGATATCATGACCGAAAAAGCATTCATGAATGCCCTGACGGTAGATATGGCTCTTGGATGCAGCACCAATAGTATGCTGCATCTGCCGGCGATCGCTCATGAAGCCGGTGTGGAGCTGAATGTGGATATCGCGAATGAAGTAAGCGCACGTACCCCGAACCTGTGTCATTTGGCTCCGGCAGGCCCTACCTATATGGAAGACCTGAATGAGGCCGGTGGCGTATACGCGGTTATGAATGAGCTGAATAAGAAGAACCTGCTGCATACGGATATCATCACGGCGACCGGCAAGACCGTAGGTGAGAACATTGCCGGTTGTGTAAATAAGAATCCGGAAGTTATCCGTCCCATCGACAATCCCTACAGCCCGGTCGGCGGTCTGGCGATCCTGCGCGGTAATCTGGCTCCGAATGCCTGTGTCGTTAAGCGTTCCGCGGTTGTTCCGGAGATGCTGAAGCACGAAGGCCCGGCGCGTGTCTTCGACAGTGAGGATGACGCAATCGTAGCCATCAAGGGCGGCAAGATTGTTCCCGGCGATGTTGTTGTTATTCGTTACGAAGGCCCGAAGGGCGGCCCCGGTATGCGTGAGATGCTGAATCCGACCTCCGCAATCGCAGGTATGGGTCTTGGCTCCAGTGTGGCCCTGATCACCGATGGACGTTTCAGCGGTGCTTCCCGCGGCGCTTCTATCGGACACGTTGCTCCCGAAGCAGCGATGGGCGGCCCGATTGCGCTGGTAGAAGAGGGCGATATTATTTCCATCGACATCGATGCCTGCAAGCTGATGCTGAAGGTATCGGATGAGGAGCTGGAAGCAAGAAGAGCAAAGTGGCAGCCCCGCGAGCCGAAGGTAACAACCGGCTACCTGGCACGCTATGCAAAGATGGTAACATCTGCGGATCGCGGCGCTATTCTTGAGCTTAAGTAATTATCGTCCGCATCTCACATATATAAAAGGAGAAATCACTCGAATGCAGTTAAATGGATCACAGATCGTGATGGAATGCCTGCTGGAACAGGGGGTAGATACCGTATTCGGCTACCCGGGCGGCGCCATCCTGAATATTTACGATGCTTTGTATGAGTATTCCGACCGCATCCGTCATATCCTGACCTCTCATGAGCAGGGAGCTTCGCATGCGGCTGACGGTTATGCCCGCGCAACTGGTAAGGTAGGCGTATGTATGGCCACCTCCGGCCCCGGCGCAACCAATCTGGTTACCGGTATCGCAACTGCGTATATGGATTCGATCCCGCTGGTTGCGATTACCGCGAATGTAGGAACCGCGCTTCTTGGCAAGGATTCCTTCCAGGAGATCGATATCGCAGGCGTAACGATGCCGATCACCAAGTACAGCATGATTATTAAGAACGTAAAGGATCTGGCTCCCGCCATCCGCAAGGCGTTCCGCATTGCGCAGACCGGCCGTCCAGGCCCTGTTCTGCTGGATATTACCAAGGATGTCACCGGAGCGATGTGCGAATACCTTTCAGTAGAACCGGAACCTATCGCAAGACAGAAATTTTCTATCCAGGAGCCGGATATCATCCAGGCACTGGATCTGATTGAGAAAGCGGAACGCCCCATGATCTTCGCCGGCGGCGGCGTGATCCTTTCCGACGCTTCCGAGGAGTTGGCGGAGTTTGCCCGCCGTTTGGATGCGCCGGTAACCTGCTCTCTGATGGCGCAGGGTGCTTTCGATCAGGCAAATCCCAGATATACCGGCATGCTCGGCATGCACGGTACGAAGACCAGCAACTATGCGGTGACCGAGTGCGATCTTCTGGTTGCCATCGGTGTTCGCTTCAGCGACCGCTGTACCGGCAACACGGCGACGTTCGCAAAGAACGCGAAGATCCTTCAGTTGGATGTGGATCCTGCGGAGATCAACAAGAATGTGATGACGGACGCTTCTGTGATCGGCGATGTAAAGCTGATCCTGGATGTCCTCAATTCCCGTATGGGTGAGCAGCATCATCCGGAATGGCTGGCACATGTCAGTGATATGCAGCAGAAGTATCCGCTGACTTACCCGGCAGATGTACTGACCGGCCCCGGCGTTATCGCGAAGGTTTCCGAGCTGACGAAGGGCGACGCGATCATCACCACGGATGTTGGTCAGCATCAGATGTGGAGCGCTCAGTATTATACATACCGCTCACCCCGTACCTTTTTGAGTTCTGGCGGCCTTGGCACGATGGGTTACGGCGTAGGTGCCTCCATCGGTGCGCAAGTAGCGCATCCGGATAAGAGAGTCATCAACTTTACCGGCGACGGATGTTTCCGCATGAACTTCAACGAGATTGCGACGATTACCCGCAACAACCTTCCGATCGTTACCGTGATTATCAACAATCATGTACTCGGAATGGTTCGTCAGTGGCAGACGCTTTTCTACGGAAAGCGCTACTCCAATACCATTCTGGAAGACAAGATGGACTTCGTAAAGCTGGTAGAGGCCATGGGCGCGAAGGGGTATCGTGTCCGCAGTATGGAGGAGCTGGAGCCGACCTTAAAGGAAGCCATGGAGCTCCATGCCCCCGTTGTGATTGAGTGTATTGTCGATCATGACGATAAGGTATTCCCGATGGTGGCTCCCGGAGCCAGCATTGATGATGTCTTCAGTGCGGAAGACATGTAACGATTCAGAACCATACGGAATCGAGCTGAGGCTCTGAAGCGTTACAGTTATGACAATTTCTACGCATGAGAAACTCTGATATTAATAAGCATTAATACGTGAAACGTCCATGGATAATCCCAACCATGGGCGTTTCATGGATATTAGGGTTTGTCAAAATATAATACTATATTATAGGGGGAATAGGAAACATGAAGAGAGTCTATAATTTTTCGGCAGGTCCGGCAGTATTGCCGGAAGAGGTACTGAAAGAGGCGGCGGAGGAAATGCTGGATTACCGTGGCTGCGGTATGTCCGTCATGGAGATGAGTCACCGCTCCAAGATGTTCGATCAGATCATTAAGGAAGCGGAAGCTGACATCCGTGATCTGATGAACATTCCGGATAATTACAAGGTGCTGTTCCTTCAGGGCGGCGGTTCCCTGCAGTTCGCCATGGTACCCATGAACCTGATGAAGAACGGCAAAGCGGATTACATTGTAACTGGCCAGTGGGCGAAGAAAGCTTTCAAGGAAGCACAGAAGTTTGGCGACGCGAAGTGCATCGCTTCCAGTGAGGACAAAACCTTCTCTTACATTCCGGACTGCTCGGATCTTCCGGTTCGTGAGGATGCCGACTATGTGTATATCTGCGAGAACAACACGATCTACGGCACCAAGTATAAGAAGCTGCCGAATACCAAGGGCAAACCCCTGGTAGCCGATCTCTCTTCCTGCTTCCTTTCGGAGCCGGTGGATGTAACGAAGTACGGTATGCTGTGGGGCGGTGTACAGAAGAATGTAGGTCCGGCAGGACTTGTCATCGCGATCATCCGTGAGGATCTGATCCCGCAGGAGGAGCTGCCTGGCGTACCGACCATGCTTCAGTACAAGACGCAGGCGGATGCGGCAAGCCTGTACAATACGCCGAACTGCTACGCAATCTACATCTGCGGCAAGGTATTCAAGTGGCTGAAGAAGATGGGCGGTCTGGAAGTGATGAAGGAGCGCAACGAGAAGAAGGCGAAGATTCTGTACGATTACCTGGATTCCAGTAAGCTCTTCAAGGGCACGGTTGTTCCGGAGGATCGCTCCCTGATGAACGTACCGTTCGTCACCGGCAGCAAGGAACTGGATGCGGAGTTCGTAGCGGAAGCTCAGAAGGCCGGCTTCGAGAATCTGAAGGGACATCGTACCGTCGGCGGTATGCGTGCCAGCATCTACAACGCAATGCCGATTGAAGGCGTGGAAGCGCTGGTTGCATTCATGAAGGACTTTGAGGAAAAGCATCAGTAAAGCAGACAGGAGGAGAATACCATGTTTAAAGTAGCTCGTTTGAATCCGATCGCTTCGATCGGAACGGATCTGTTCACCGGAAAGTATGAGATGACGGAAAACCTGGCGGAAGCCAGCGCCGTACTGGTAAGAAGCGCCTCCATGCACGAGCTGGAGCTTCCGGACGGACTTCTTGCGATTGCCCGTGCCGGCGCCGGCGTAAATAATATCCCGCTGGATGAGTGCGCAAAGAAGGGCATTGTCGTATTCAACGCGCCCGGAGCGAACGCCAACGGCGTAAAGGAGATGGTGCTGGCAGGTATGCTGCTGGCAGCCCGAGATATTTATGGCGGCATCACCTGGATTCGCGAGAATAAGGATGAGGCGGATATTGCAAAGCTTGCGGAGAAAGCAAAGAAGAACTTCGCCGGTACAGAAATCCAGGGTAAGACCCTCGGCGTGATCGGTCTCGGCGCGATCGGCGCGCTCGTAGCGAACGCTTCACTGAACCTTGGCATGCGCGTTATGGGATATGATCCCTATATCTCGGTAGAAGGCGCATGGAGTCTGGATCATCATGTGCAGAGAGTGAATAATCTGGATGATATCTACGCGAATTGTGATTATATCACGATTCACGTTCCGGCGATGGACGGCACGATCGGAATGATCGATGAGGCTGCGATTGCCAAGATGAAGGACGGCGTTGTATTCCTGAACTTTGCCCGCGATCTTCTGGTGAAGGAGGAAGCGATGGCAGCTGCTCTGGAATCCGGAAAAGTTCATCGTTATGTATCGGATTTCGCAAATCCGGTAAGCGCGAATATGAAGAACGCGATCATCTTTCCTCATCTGGCGGCTTCCACGGCGGAGTCGGAAGATAACTGCGCTGTAATGGCAGTCAGAGAGCTGATGAACTATCTGGAAGCTGGAAATATCGTAAATTCCGTGAACTTCCCCCGCACTGACCTGGGACCGATCCGCGGAACCGGACGTATCTCCATCTTCCACAAGAATATCCCGAATATGATTGGTCAGATTACGGCAATTCTGTATGAGAATGGAATCAACATTGAGAACATGACAGATAAGAGCCGCGGTGAGTATGCGTACGGTCTGATCGATGTTGACTGCGAATTCTCGGCAGATCTTGCGGATAAGATCCGCGCTATCGACGGCGTCAGCCGTGTTCGCCTGATCGAAGCGAAGAATTTCTGCAAGAAGTTCTAATCAGAAAAAGTTATTCATAAGAAAACAAAAGACGGTGAGTGTCCGGTTGACTTGCGGGCACTCACCGTTTATACTTATGGAGTAAAGTTGTATATGAAACCTCTCAGGCTGTATTTATGGAGGAAAAATGAAATTTAAAAATGTCAAAAAGACCCTGTATCTTCGCGGGGCAGGAACTGTACTTACCCTCTCTCTGGCAGCAGGAACCATCGCGCCGGCAGCGCCCGCTTTTGCTGAAGCTCAGGACAGTACTGTATCGGAAAAGGAAGTTTCGGAGACCGACGCCGCGCGGGATGACGTTTTCCTGGGAACAGAAGCAGAAACGACAGCAGCTGCGGAAGCAGCAGAACATACAGAGGCAGCAGCATCTGAAGCAGATTCGCCTGCTTCTCAGACACTGGAATCAGAAAAAGCAGAATCCGGCACAGGCGAAACAGTCGCTGCGGAAACGGCTTCGAATACGGACGGAATCGGGGAAACTCTTCCCATTACGGATGATGAGGAACTTCTGGCGGAGATTATTGCGGAGGAGATTTCTGTTGATCAGCTGACACTCTATCAGAAGGGGACGTACCGCCTGGCGACGGTGGTGAATACCGACTGGCTGAATATCCGTGCAGATGCCGGCAGTGAATACAAAGTGGTTGATGCGATCCGCGCTGGTGTGACTGTTACGGTCTATGGAGAGAAGAAGGCATCCGACGGAACCATTTGGTATCTGATCAGCGATGGAAGCATCATGGGATACAGCAGCGGTTCTTATCTGAACGTGATCGAGAAGGCTTACGATACCGAGGAAGCCTTCGAACAGACACTTGCTGCTTTCCCGGAGAGTTACCGTGAAAGTCTGCGAGCACTCCATGCGCAGTATCCCAACTGGAAGTTCGAGGCCTATCAGACCGGCATCGACTGGCAGACTGCAGTGGATGAGGAGAGCAAGTTCGGAAGCGAGCTTTCCGGTATGGGCACGGAAGCACGCAGCCTGGTATATAAAGGCAGCATTTCCTCCTGGAAGTCCATGGAGGAGGGCGCGTTTGACTGGTCCACCGGCCAGTGGGTTACGAACTGGGATGGCGATTACTGGGCGATCGCGTCGCGCGAGCTAGTGGCTTACTATATGGACCCCAGAAACTTTATGGATAATAATGGCATCTTCCAGTTCCTGGATTTGACCTATGATTCGACACAGACGGCTGCCTATGTCAGCCAGGCGGCAGCCAGCATGGGTTCATCCTGGCTCTCCGGAACCCATCAGCATGCGAACGGAGATGTGATCAACTATCCGGAAGTGATTGCGGAAGCCGGTAAGAGCGCGGGCATCAATCCCATCTTCCTGGCGGCGACGCTGACGCAGGAGCTGGGAACCAATGGAAGCGAGAAGACCACCATCAGCGGAACGGCGTCCTGGACGGTGAGCCGGAACATTTTCGACAGCATCTATGCCAGCTATTGCCCGGCTTATACGGTGAATGCGGACGGAACGGTTACAGTGAACTATACTGGCGTCTATAATTACTATAATGTCGGCGCTTATACGGATACCGGATTCTCACATGCCTATGAGAGGGGCTTGTGGATCGGCTATCATAAGACACTGAACGGCCGTGCCTATGACGGCCCCTGGACGACCAGACAGGCGGCGATTACCGGCGGCGCGAAGTACCTGGCGCGTTACCTGACGGATTATGACCAGACGAATGTGTATCTGAAGCGCTTTAACATGACGGAGAACGGCCGCTACAATCATCAGTATTCGACAGATGTACAGGGAGCGGCCAGCGAGGGACGTTTGATCGGAAGAGCCTATACGGAATCCATGCGTAAGGAGATCGGTATGACCTTCCGGATTCCGGTATACAACAATATGCCGTCCTCTGCGGCCACCATGCCGACCGGCGATGAGGATCCTGTAAATACGCAGCAGATCCGTGCATTTGTCACGAGACTTTATGAGAAAATACTGGGAAGAAAGCCCGATACGAAGGGACTAGATGCATGGTCGAAACTGCTGCAGACTCGCGAGAACACTGCAGCAGAGGTTGCGGCCGGATTCGTATTCAGCGACGAGTATCAGAATAAGAACAAGAGTGATAAGGATTATGTCACTATGCTTTACAATACCATGCTGGACCGCTCGCCGGATAAGAGCGGCCTGAATTCCTGGTGCGGTCTTCTGGATGACGGTGTGACGAGACAGTACATATTCGCAGGATTTATCGGATCCAACGAGTTTGGAAAGCTCTGCGATAGCTATGGAATCACCGCCGGAACCTGGAATCTGACGGCGGTGGAGGATCAGAATGCCAGAGTAACCGCATTTGTGACCCGCATGTATACCGTATGCCTGCAGAGAGGCGCAGATGCTTCCGGACGCAGAGACTGGATTCGCCTTCTGCTGAACGGCAGCAATTCTGCTGCGGATGTTGTGAGAGGTTTCTTCAACAGTCAGGAGTTCCTGAAGAAGAACCTGTCGGATGAAGATTTCGTGGAGCGCTTGTATCTGACGCTGTTTGACCGGAATTCCGATCCGGCCGGAAAGGCGGACTGGCTGAGAAACCTTAAGAATGGTTCCAGCAGAAATCAGATCCTGAACGGGTTTATCGGCTCTCAGGAATTTATCCGCCTGTGTGAGCAGTACGGTATCCGCCAACAATAAATGAGGAGAAACTTTTATGCTTCAAACACCTTATCCTTTTACACCGAAAGGAGAGGCAGCGCTGCGCCAGGCGGAACACCTGGCGCGGCGGCTGCATCATAAATACATTGGAACCGAGCATCTTCTGCTCGGTCTTTTATCCTCTCCGTGCCTGGCGTCCTATGTACTGAAGCTGCACGAAGTCACGGAGGAGCGCGTCCGGGAGTTAATAGGGCGTCTGGTAGCCCCGGAATTCGTGGAGGAAGACAGCGACATATTGCCGGAACCGACGCCGCGATTCTCCGCTGTGCTGGCGCAGAGCGCTGGTGAGGCAAGGCATGGACACCAGAGTAGCATCGGGACAGAGCATCTGCTGATGGCGCTGTTAAAAGAGACGGATAGCGTGGCGGTGCGCCTGCTTCACACGATGGATGTGAACCCGAATCGTGTGATGGTGGATCTCGCGGAGGCAATGGGTGAGGACGGGCGTATCTATCAGGAGGAGATGGAGGACGGCGGAACGGCAGCAGGGACACCGACGCTGGATCGCTACAGCAGAGATCTGACAGCGTTGGCCGCTGCCGGAGAGCTGGACCCTGTGATCGGAAGGGAGTCAGAGCTGCGCCGAATGATCCGGATTCTGAGCCGCCGGACGAAGAACAATCCCTGCCTGATCGGGGAACCGGGCGTGGGAAAGACGGCGATTGTGGAGCGCCTGGCGCAGATGATCGCTTCAGATCAGGTACCGGAGACTCTGAAAGGGTATCGCCTGTTGGCGCTGGATCTTTCCGGGATGGTTGCCGGGACGAAGTACCGTGGTGAATTCGAGGAGCGCATGAAGCGTGTGATTCAGGAAGCGGCCCAGAATCCACAGCTGATTCTTTTTCTGGATGAGATTCACACCCTGATCGGAGCCGGAGGCGCGGAGGGCTCGCTGGACGCGGCTAATATCCTGAAGCCGGCGCTCTCCCGCGGAGAAATTCAGCTGATCGGAGCGACAACTGTGGAGGAATACCGGAAGCATATTGAGAAGGACGCGGCTCTGGAGCGGCGTTTTCAGCCGGTACTTGTGGAAGAGCCGAATGAGGAGGACGCAGAGGAGATCCTGAAGGGGCTTCGTCACTGCTATGAGGAGTATCACGGCGTAACGATCCAGGATGAGGCATTGACGGCAGCGGTACAGCTTTCCGCCCGCTATATCAACGACCGTTTCCTTCCGGACAAGGCGCTGGATCTGCTTGATGAGGCGGCGTCCCAGGTGCGGATGACTTTTTCTGATAAGTATACGGATTCGACGGCGGAAGAGATCGGACAGTTGGAAGCGGAGCAGCTCTCCGCCGTACGGGAGAAAGATTTCACAGTGGTAAAGGAGCTGCACCAGAAGATTCAGGAGCTGCAGGAGCGTGCGAAGCATCACCGCAGAGGGCGTCGCCCCGGAGCGAAAGCGAAGACCGTAACCGCAGAGACCATCGCGGAAGTAGTCTCTGAATGGACACGCATCCCGGTAAAACGGCTGGCGGAGAGCGAATCTGTCCATCTGCGCCATCTGGAGAGTGATCTGCATAAACGTGTCATCGGGCAGGAGGAGGCGGTCTCTGCCGTCGCCCGCGCGGTACGCCGCAGTCGTGTCGGCTTAAAAGACCCGAACCGCCCGATCGGCTCGTTCTTGTTCCTTGGCCCGACCGGCGTGGGAAAGACGGAGCTTGCCAAGGCGCTTGCAGAGACCGTCTTCGGGCGCGAAGACGCGATGATCCGCGTGGACATGTCGGAATATATGGAGAAGCACAGCGTCTCCAAGCTGATCGGATCGCCGCCCGGATACGTCGGCTACGAGGAAGGCGGTCAGCTCAGCGAGAAAGTGCGCCGTAGTCCCTATTCCCTGATCCTTTTTGATGAGATCGAGAAAGCGCACCCGGATGTCTTCCATATCCTTCTTCAGGTGCTGGACGATGGCCATATCACGGACGCGCAGGGACGGAAAGTGAATTTTAAGAACACGATTCTGATCATGACCAGTAACGCCGGAGCAGAGCGCATCATGACGCCGAAGCACCTGGGCTTCTCCGCTGAGAAGAGCGAGAAGGCGGATTATGCGGCCATGAAGAACGGAGTTATGGAAGAAGTACGCCATACTTTCAAGCCGGAATTCCTGAACCGGATCGACGAGATCCTTGTCTTCCATTCACTGGGTGAGGAGGATCGGAAGGAGATCCTGAAGCTGATGCTGGATTCCCTCTCCGCACGAATTCTGGAGACGCAGAACATCACGATGAAATTCACTGGAGCGGCGAAAGCCTTCCTGCTGCAGCACGGTTATGAGGAGAAATACGGGGCCAGACCCCTGCGCCGGGCTCTGCAGACGCATATCGAGGACGCGCTGACAGATGAGATTCTGAGCGGCAAAGTGAAAAACGGCGATACCGTAACGGTCGGCTGTATGAAAAATGCATTAAATTTCTCAGTCAATGATTGAATGAAACGCAAACTTGCGCTATACTAGACGATAGAAATACACAAGAGACTAGGAGGACAAAATGTCTGTAGTAAAAGAGCTGCTGCGCGGCGAGCAAAACGGAAGCATCAGTTTTGGTGATTACACTCTGGATAAGAAAGCCAAGCTGGATAACTTTGAACATGGCGGAGATATTTACAAGGTAAAGACCTTCTATGAGATCACCAAGCTGGAGAAGAACGGATTATTCGTATATGAGTCCGTACCGGGCAGCGCGGTGACCGGATTTACAGAAAAGGAGAACGGCGTTTCCTTCCAGGTAGAAAGCAACAAGGATATTCAGATCACGCTGGAACTGGCGGAATCCACGGAGTATGCCATCTATGTAGATAATGAGCAGGTTGGCCTGATGGAGACGAACATGAGCGGCAAGCTTTCCTTTAGCGTGGAGCTGCCCATGCCTCCGGTAAATGTAAAGGTGGTAGAGCGTTAATTTATGGCAAAGGCAAAAGCAACCGCATTCTTCTGTAAGGAATGCGGTTATGAATCCGCAAAATGGATGGGACAGTGCCCTGCCTGCAGAGAATGGAACAGTTTTGTAGAAGCGCCCGCCGCAGCGAAAGCTGCGCCCGGGCGCGCTGTCATTCAGGGACCGGCTGCCGTATTCGCGTCGGCGGCGGAGCCGAAAGGGCTGGACGCAATCGACGGCGATCCGGAGGAGAGGATGTCCACCGGCTTTAAGGAGCTGGACGGCGTGCTGGGCGGCGGACTTGTTCCGGCTTCCCTGTTGCTAGTCGGTGGCGATCCCGGCATCGGCAAATCAACGCTCCTTCTGCAGGTGTGCCGGAATATGGCCATGCAGGGGCATCATATCCTCTATATTTCCGGCGAGGAGTCTCTGCGCCAGATTAAGCTGCGCGCCGGGCGCATGGGGCATTTTGAGGGGGATCTCCGTTTTTTAAGCGAGACAAACCTGGATGTGATTACGGAAGTCCTGAAGAAGTATAAGCCGGAGGTCGTGATTATCGATTCGATTCAGACGATGTTCCGTGACGATGTGGGAAGCGCGCCGGGCAGCGTGGGTCAGGTAAGGGAATCCACGAATGTACTGATGCAGCTGGCCAAAGGACTTGGCATCACGATCTTTATTGTCGGTCATGTGACGAAGGAAGGCACGGTGGCCGGTCCACGGATGCTGGAGCACATGGTGGATACGGTGCTGTACTTTGAAGGTGAGCGGAATGCTTCCTACCGTATTCTGCGCGGTGTGAAGAACCGCTTCGGTTCCACGAATGAGATTGGTGTCTTCGAGATGGGAGAGCACGGTCTGGAAGAGGTCGCGAATCCGTCGGAGCATATGCTGAACGGGAGACCGGAGGAGGCTTCCGGGTCGGTGGTCACCTGCGCGATGGAGGGCAGTCGCCCAATTCTGCTGGAAGTGCAGGCTCTGGTATGCCGCACGAATTTCGGCATGCCGAGGCGTACCGCGGCGGGAACAGATTATAACCGTGTAAACCTGCTGATGGCGGTTTTGGAAAAACGCCTGGGTATGCGACTGTCCGAGTGCGATGCCTACCTGAATATCGCTGGCGGTATGCGGATCTCGGAGCCGTCGCTGGATCTCGGCATCGTGATGGCGCTGGTATCCAGCTACCAGGATTCGCCGATCAGCGGCAAGACGCTGGTATTCGGTGAAGTCGGCCTGTCCGGAGAGGTACGCGGCGTCGGTATGGCGGATCAGCGCATCAATGAGGCTGTGAAGCTGGGATTTGATACCTGTATCCTTCCGAGGAGCAACCGGAGCGCGGGCAAGAACCGCGAAGGCATCCGGCTCATCGGAGTCTCCAATATACAGGAAGCCATCGAGGCGCTGTTCTAGGCTAAGTTTTATACTGGTACAAGTTATCAGCGGGACTTCAATTTCCACGTCAGTTCCCTGCTGGAATCCGCAGGAAAGGCTCAGTCCGGTCACGGGTGCTGCGTTTCCTGCGGGGGACGCGCGCTTATTAATCGCCAGTCGCTTCGACTCGCCCTTGCGGGCTCAGACATGAAGCTTTGTGGCGATAGCTAACGCGTCTCCTGCGCACGGAAGCCTCGCAATGTGCCCGAACACGAGCTCGTTTCTGCTTCTTCCTGGCAGGGAACTTTGTTGCGCAGAATACATCGCTCCGGAAATTGTCAAAAGTATCAGAAACGCTAAAAAACTGCATTATCGATGCAATTTCAGGGAAAAAGCCGCGCCTCTTCTACACGGACACATTGCGAGGCTTTCGAGCGCAGGGCTGCGCTAGCTGCCGCCACAAAACCCCACGTTCAAGCCTAGAAGAGGCGCGTTGGGGTGACTGGCGGCTAATCGGCGCGCGGCCCGGAGCCGAAAACGCAGCACCAGTGGCCGTGTGAAGATGGGATCGGCTTTTCCCGGAGTTTGTGCGGAGCTCCGGAAGCTTGTAGTGAACTTGCTTGGAAGTCAATTTCCTTGGTTTGTGCGGAGCTCCCAGTAAAGTTTGCAGTAAACTTTAACTGTGTTAATTGAAATTCTCCAGCGCGGATGTACTGATGAGCCACTCGCGGCCGGTCAGAACCATAGGGAGGGCGATTTCTTCTTTCTCTTTTTCACCCATGTATTCCATTGTGAGTTCTACGTAGACGACGCAGCTCTCTTTATCAGAAGCATAGCTGATGTCTTCGATATCAATGCTGATATCCGGTGTGAGACCAGCGGCGGAGAGAAAGCCGCTAAGGCCGGAAGCAAGATCAGCAAGATCGCCCAGCGGAAGATCGCTGAGGGCTTCGCCTACGCCGAGCGCACCGGAATAGAGACTGTTCGCCTGTTCGTCGAAGCACTCCAGCACGGCATTCTGATCAAGATTGTTTAGAGCTTTCTCCAGCTTTGCAATGGTATCCTCCGGCGTGCCGGTTTTTATGAACAGGACATAGAGCACAGCCAGAATCGCGAATACGCCAACAACGAGCAGAGAAAGGAGCGCAGTGCGTTTTGTCCGTCCGGCAGTATGTACAGCTTCATGGGCAATGTTGCTGGCTCCGCGTGCCGCGGCATCTGCGAAAGCAGCATTTCCCGTATTATTATTCTGAAATTGCTGATTCTGGTACGGCTGGTTCTGGTAATTTGGCTTCTGAGAGAATCCATTACTCCCCGGATTGCTGTCCTGAAATGGTGAATTGGAGTATTGTGGGTTGCTGTTCTGGAACTGCTGATTCTGGAATGGCATATCCGGAAATTGCTGATTCTGGTAAGGCCGTCCCTGAGACAGAGTGTTTTCCTGAGAGTGGGAATTATTTTCGGGTCTGGCAGTCTGGGTACCGCACCGGGTACAGAATTTACATTGAGGCGGCAGTTCTTTTCCACAGTTTGCGCAATACATAGTTATCTTTCCTTTCGTAAAACAAAGTTGCAGTGAGATGCAGAATCTCATAGAGTCACTATACCATATTGAAAAAAATTATAAAAGTACTTGACATATGAGTGTATTCTATGGTATAACTATAAGGCAGTCGCAAAGGGGCATAGTTCAATGGTAGAACAGCGGTCTCCAAAACCGTCGATGTGAGTTCGACTCTTACTGCCCCTGCTACTTCAGACCGGATTTTCAGAAATCCGGTCTTTTCTTTTCTATAAAAGTCCGGACAGCGGCTGTGCGTTAGCACGGAGCAATCCGCTTATTATAGAAAAGCTTAGCCAGTAGTTACCTAGATGAAGAACGGAGGAAACACAATGAACGCAGAAGAACAAAAACTCTGGGAGAAAGCAATCGACTTTCATGGCCATGTCTGCCCTGGTCTGGCGATCGGGTATCGTGCGGCTTTATATGCAGCAGAACTGTTGCATCTCACTTTCGCAAAGGACGAGGAAACCGTCTGCATTTCCGAAAATGATGCCTGCGGCTGTGACGCCATCCAGTCGGTGCTGGGCTGCAGCATTGGAAAAGGTAATCTCCTGTTTCACATGACCGGCAAGCAGGCATTTTCCTTCTATAACCGCAAGACCGGCGAATCGGTTCGTCTGCTCCTTCAGAAACCGGAGGGAAAGAGAACCAGAGAAGAATCGCTGAACTGCTATCTGACTCTTCCAGCAGAAAAATTATTTCTTGTAAAGAAAACAATGATTCCGCTCCCGGAACCGGCCAGGATCTTCGATTCCTATGTGTGTGAGTGCTGCGGGGAAGTGACGGGAGCCAACTGGATTCGGCTGGCCGGAGGGAAGAAGCTTTGCGTGGATTGCTATTCTCAGTACGATCGCTTTCATGTGTAAGCTGTATGCTCTGAAAAGTTCGCTGAAATTCTCCCAAAATCAAAAGAATGGAAAAAGTGCGGAAAAATACTTCACAAAAGAAAAAATGTGTAGTAAAATCTTCCTGTAACGATTTGATTTCTGCTTTTAATGTTTGCAATTACTAATATCTGATTGAATTGCTATCTTGCAGACAGAAAGGAGATAAGAGATGGATGCAAAAGTAAGACAGTATACAGAGGCAAAAGTAAGGGAATTGATCCGTGCATATTCCTGCTGTGCAGAGGCGAAGGCAGCCGGACAAGCATGGCTGGATGCAGCCGGAACAGACCAGGAAGCGGAGAAGACGAAGGCTCTGATCGCAGAGCTGGAGGAGGATATCATTCCGATCGACGGTCTGATTGCGTTTGCAGGTTCTGAGGGCGGCGAGAAGGTCTTCGGCGCGGAGAAGGCGAAGGAAGTAGAGGCTCACGCAAAGGAGATCAAGGCGGCAGGCGCGAAGTATTGTGACTGCCCGGCATGCGCAGCCGTTGCAGCAATCCTTGAGAAGAAAGATGAGATGTTGGCGTAATTCGCTGGAATTGTTGTGTTTACGGGTGTTTACGGATAAAGAAGAACCGCTGGATGGTTGTAATCCATTCAGCGGTTTTTTCTTTCAACCGGAAGGCCAGGAACCATTCTGTTGAAAGATGGTTATGGATAATATCTTATTTTGCGGCAATAACCTCTACTTCACACAGAACGTTCTTCGGAAGCTGCTTTACAGCGACGCAGGAGCGTGCGGGCTTGCCGGTGAAGTACTTTGCGTATACTTCGTTGAAAGCACCGAAGTCAGCCATCTCTGCCAGGAAGCAGGTAGTCTTGATCGCATTTGTGTAGTCGATGCCGTTTGCTTCCAGGATAGCGCCGAGGTTCTTCATAACCTGTTCTGCCTGCTCTTCAATCGTAGTGCCTACGATTTCGCCGGTTGCGGGGTCCAGTGGGATCTGACCGGAAGTGAAAAGGATATTATTGAACTCAATCGCCTGAGAATAAGGTCCGATTGCTGCAGGTGCTTTTTCTGTGCTTGTTACTTTTAACATGATACTTCCTCCTTTATATGCGGCAGATTCAGATCAGAGAAAGCTGCCGTCTTTGTTGGGCTCCGCATTGGAATCCGGTAAGAAAAACATAGCACAATCTGACGAATCTGTCAACGAAGAGGAGTTTTCAGAGACAGAATCAGAATTACGGCGAATGTAATGACTTCAGATGCCAGGAAGGAAAGCCAGGTGCCGTTGATTCCGAACAGGTGTGTCAGCACAATTGAAGCCGGAACAATCGCTGCGGCGCCCCGCAGCAGAGAGCCTGCAATCGCCGGGCGGGCGCGGTCCATCGCGGAGAAGCAGGCAATCAGCAGGATATTGAGCCCGGCAAAGAGAAAGCCGAGGAAATACAGACGCAGCCCTGTATGGGCGTAAGCCAGAAGGCTGGCGTTCTGTTCGCTGTTGAAGATGGCGATCAGTGAATCCGTCATCCCCCAGGAGCCGGCCAGAAGCAGGGCTTCGATTCCCAGGCAGACGATCACTGCGAGGCGGAGCAGCTGCTTTACCTGCGCGGTATTGCCGCGACCGTAATTCTCACTGATCAGCGGCTGGGTTCCCTGCGCCAGGCCGTTAAAGATAGCCATGGCGACGGCGGATAGATTCGCGATCACACCGTAGGCGGCGACTCCGATATTTCCGGTGATGCCAAGGATCAGTGTATTGAAAACGACCGTAATGACAGCTGAGGACATTTCTCCGACAAAGGCGGAGAAGCCGAGACTGCAGCAGGAGAGCAGATGACGGAAGGAAAGCCGACAGCTGCGGAAGCGAACCTGGCAGTTTTTCCCAAAATAGTGGGTGCTGCATACACAGATAGTAACAACGGGAGAGAGCGCTGTTGCCAGCGCTGCGCCGGGAAATCCCATCTTCAGCGGAAACATAAAGATATAATCGAACAAAATATTGAAGCTGCTGCCTGCGAGGGATGCGATCATCGCAATTGAGGGAGCGTTATCATTTCTGGCAAAAGCGGTGAAGCTGTAGTTGCTCATAAAGAACGGAGCAGCGATCAGGATGATGCGCAGATAGGGCCGTCCCAGCTCTGTAAGTCCGGCATCCGCTCCCAGAAGCCGGAGAATCGCTTCCGGACAGAACAGACCGCCAAGAACGAAAGGAAGGCTGAACAGTACACTCCAGGCAACCGACTGGAAGAAGTAGTGATCCGTCTTCTCCTCCTTGGCGTGGCTGATGCCGTATCTTGTCGCGGAGCCGATACCGACCATGGAGCCGATCGCGAAGAGCACGCCGTAGACCGGAAGCATCAGGTTCAGCACGGCAAGTCCGTCCGAGCCGGAGCAGACAGAGATGAAGAAGGTATCAGCAAGAATATAGACAGAAAGACCAAGCATTCCGGCAATACTCTGCAGAACATATTTGAAAAATGTTTTATACATGGGAATGAAAATCCTTTCCTGAAATCGATACTGTCGTGTGTGCGGATGAAAATGATTGTTCTGCCGCAGACGGATCCAGGATAGGAATAAAAAGATGGTGCTGAAACAAGGTCATACAAATTCTCCTGTGTAATAATATTTCTCACGAATTCTAACGTGACATCCTCCCCCGCCTATAGAGGTGGGGGCTTCCTTTCGCATAGTGCGAACAGTCGGTTCTCGTTCGATAGCACCAATGTGCCAAGCATAAGCGAGCTATCCCCGTGTGTCCCACGGTTCTTTATTTGATGTTATGCCGTTACCAACCGCATACCCTCGTTTCTGATGTTTATGGCAGCGTTTACATCTCTGTCGTGATGTTTC
>JAJEQR010000090.1 GCA_020687485.1 Hominifimenecus microfluidus
TCCACTGTTTTGTTATAGAAAAAAGAAAATCGCTATGCCATAGCCTTGGCAGGCCATCGCGCAGCGATTTTGTTCAACTGGAAGTTAGCGATTTCTTTTTCCGGTATTCTCTGTCCCACGGATTTCCTCATGATAGAAATAATCTACGATCACCGGATGTCCCTGCGGGACTCTGCCATAAGGCATTTCATTATCCACAAAAGCACAATCATACTTCTTAGCCATTTTCTCAGCTTTTACTTCAAGTGCTTCAAAGTAGCTGCGGTTATGCTTGTTATAGATCTCGTCGTAAAGTGGTACAAGATCAGGATATTTTCCGGCGATATAATCCATAATTGTCTTTTTGAAACCGCCTCGAAGATTGAGATTTTCGAGCCAGAACAGATCGCACTGATCCTTTACCCGCTCAAAGATTGCTTCAAAATCCGTGATACCGGGGAATACCGGGGATACGAAACAGACTGTACGGATACCTGCCTCATATACCTGCTTCATAGCAGCGATACGGTGCTCAATGCTCGAAGCAGAGTCCATATCGTTCTTGAAATTTTCATCTAGTGTGTTGATTGACCATGAAACGGTTACACGTCCAAGCTTCTTCAGTAAATCAATATCTCGTACCACAAGATCCGACTTTGTGCAGATCAGAATATCTGCGTCACTGCCGATCAGCTGCTCCAGAAGTTTTCTGGTATTCCCGAATTGCTCCTCCTGTGGATTGTAGCCATCTGTCACAGAACCGATGACTACCCGCTGTCCGGCATATTTCTTCGGATTTTTAATTTCCGGCCAATGCTTCACATCAAGGAAAGTGCCCCATTCCTCCGTGTGTCCGGTAAAGCGCTTCATAAAAGAAGCATAGCAATACTTGCAGGCATGTGTACAGCCTACATAAGGATTGACCGAGTAACCGCCTACCGGCAGACTGGACTTGGTCATGATGTTCTTTGTTTCCACCTCACGAATGAGGATTCCATCGATTACTTCTGCCATGATCTCTGCACCTCCAACACTTTGTTGAATTCCTCCGGCATTTCCTGAATCATATTTTCATCCCCTATGATAGGGACAAGGTCTTCCTTCATAAACACCGGAATGCCGAGTGCGTGTGCCTGATCCGCCAGAGACCATGCCCATTCCGGCTCCGTATGAATCTTCCTGCTCTGAGCTCCGGTCATGGTACCGACAACAATCCAATTGATTCCGGAAAGGTCAACTGTACCGGGATCGTCGAATAACGGCTCAAAGGTAACATGGTAATGTTTTGCTCTGACGTTTTTCCGAAGAGCGTCGATACGCCACAGTTCTGCTTTCCTCGTCACCGTAACGCCAAACCATGTGTTTTCCAGATCGGTATCAAAATCCAGCAAATCAGGTCGCTTGGTAAGGAACAGGAATTGATGCTGTGGATTTTCACGGATCTTTGCAAATACCTCGTCTCTCCATTCCGGCTTCCATCCGGAAAGATCGCTCATGCCGGTAAGAAGAAAGTTCTGCGGACGTTTCTTTTCCATCATCTTGAGCTTACCCGGAAAAAATTCCGGGTCAACGAAGTCATCAATCATATGCCAGCGTTTCACGTTGTTGCGGGCATAGCAATATGTACACCCCACTGTGCAGCCGATGACGATATTCATGTTCTGAATCTGATCTTTGATACAAATACTCATGACTTCTGCCACTCCTCAAGATTCTTTCTGATGCGGTCGAGGCATTCCTCAAACCTGATAATTTCTTCCTCTGAAAAACCTTTGTAGTAAATACTGCCCATCTCATCAGATACAGAATCGTACTCGCCCTTTAAGGCATGTGCTTTCTCAGTCAGAAACAGGAGTGTTTTCCTTTTGTCCGTTTCAGACTGAACACGGCTTATCAGCCCTTGATTTTCCATTCTTTCCAGCATCGTAGTAAGAGATGTTATCGCTAATCCGCATTTAGTCGAGAGTGACCTGATTGAGATACCATCCTCCTGCCACAGCACATAAAGAATACGTCCCTGGGCTCCATTAAACGCATCAATATTCTTTTCACTGAGAATCTTCTCGAAAATCCGGTCTCCAAGCTGTTTTATTTTGGTGACAAGAAATCCTCCATTCATTTCCATACAAAAGCTCCTATATAGTAGTTTATTAAAAACATACTATATAGGAGCTTTATTGTCAAGAGTTTATATGTCTTAATAGGTAAATTCCGTTTTTTTCAATTCTCCAAACTGGAATCTGTACTACCGAATAAAATTAGTCAGTATTTTTTCTTCTGTATCAGGCATTTCAATTCCTTGCTTTTTTCCAAGTGCAATACATTTTAATAACCATGCCATATTATTGGCAAGTGTTCTCATTGTCTGCACTCCCTCTAAATCCTGTCTTACATCATCTGGTGTAAATCCGTGTACCTGATTCCAATACTGCGATGAAACAACAGGCATACTATTCATCGTAAAGTACTTGTTTAACTGATCAAAGGTTGCTGATGCTCCACCACGTCTACAGCTAACAACAGCAACACCAAGTTTTCCCTCAAACTTACCATTTCCTGCAAAAAATGCTCGGTCAAGAAATTGATGTTGTATAAATTTTCATGGGGTTATCCGTTAAAAGAACTTAGGTCAAGCGCACCATTATTTATCAGCTCTTGGATAATGGTAGCCAAATCGTTTTTCACACTTTCGCTTTCAGTTTTTGCACCCGCATTTTCAACATATACGGTGCTATCTCCCAACTTAAAGGTCGCATAGTAAATTACATTCTGTTCTCCCACGCTGTTCCGGTCTGTTACAAAATATCCTGCCGTCACGCTTGTGCCATTTACTTCGCTACTTTCTTCACTTCCTACAATCTTCGTATCAATTAGTGCTATATCCGTTGTAGATATTACCACTTTGGCATTTTCGATTTTTCCCTCAAAACCAATCAATTCTTTGTTGCTGTCGGAAACAGTATCATCAACACGAAAAACTGCATGAGCTGTAACGGTCAAGTTTGGAAAAAGAGATGCAGCTTCCGTTTCCGTAAGTTGCCTTGTTGTTATAGTCCCGTCAATGTCAATGCTTGAGCCAGCAGTTTCCGATTTTACAAAGATGATTTCATTTCCGTTGTCCAAAGTGGCAATGTCAGTTTTGTTCCCGAACAATCCACTTTGAAATACGCCTACGCCTAAAACAGCAATTACTGCAAAGCAAGCCGCCATAGCTCCCCACTTAACCCAACCGGGTTTCTTTGCTTTCTTTTTGTAGTTAAGGGCTTCATCAACATATTTCGTATCAAGTTCACTCATAGCGTCGGAAAACTTCTTTGCGTTCATACGAATACCTCTCTTTCAATCAAGTATTGTTTCATCTTCTCTCGGATACGGGTCAGCCGGACAGAGATATTTTTCTCTGAAAGCCCTACAAACTCGGCTATATCCTTGTAGCTGTCAGAGAACCAATAGCGGCGCATGAAGATAACACGGTTTTCGATCGTCAGCGTGTTCAAAAATTCCTCAATGATACGGGCTAACTCTCTGGCCTCAATCTCTGCTTCTACTGTGTTAGGGGCTGCTATGCAGGCTTCGATTTCCTCCATAGCAATCGTGTAATGGCTGCTTCGTTTTGCTGCTTCCTTTCTGTAATAAACCTTCAATGAAATGTTCCGAACTATTTTACAGATATAAGTCAGCAGTGGATTGGGGCGCGCCGGGGGAATCGCGTTCCATGCGCCTAAATAGGCATCGTTTACACATTCTTCCGCATCTTGCCTGCTCCCTACGATATGGTAGGAAAGATTGTGGAAGTCTTTTCCGTATTTTATGTCCAGTTCCCGTATGCCTTGTTCTGAACGCGCGAAAAACAATTCAATGATATTTTCATCTGTTATCATCACATCGCCTCCTTTCCGGCTACACCTATATACTACGGTTTTAGCTGCAAATACTACATCAAATCTCAAACTTTTTCAAAAAAATCATACCACATCTTTTTGAATAGTGCGTGACAAGTTATCGGTATGTGCTTTTGCCGCTTCGCTGGCGGCTCTCTGGCGTTTCTCGCTGTATGGGGCGGTCAGTGAAAAAGCGCAACCGCTTTTCGCCGATTGCGCTTTGCTGGGTGGGAATTGTTCTATGAACTTTTTTGCAAAATCACTCCTGCTGGAAATGCCGCAAGAAAACCTCATTCGCCGCTTGCAGGGATTTGTGATACTCGCGATAAGCGGGGCTAAGCCTCTGCATTGCGGGGATGAATACATCGTTATAGCCGCTCTCCCTTTGGAATTGCTTTCCCCGGATAAGGTACTGTCACTTCTACCATTTGATCATGTTCTTCCAGTTCTGCAAGTGCCTGGTCAATCCGATATCTGGATATATTCAGATATTTCTTCATTTCCTGTTTTGGATAAATCACATAAGTGTCTCCATACTCATCTACCCACTCATTTCTGATGGCCATTTCCTTTCTGTCCAACAGCAGTGCATAGATAAGTTTCGCGTCCATAGATAAATCCTCGTACTGCTTATCATAGAAAAGCACTTTCGGAACATTCAAACACTCTACCGGCATAAATTCTGAATTATTATTCACGATTTTCCTCCTCTTTCATAAGTTTTTTTAAGTTGATCAGATCATCCATTTCACTCAACCGCCCAATCAGCATTTTCAGATACGCAACAAAATAAGTGCTGTACATTCGCTGCGCTTCTTCCTGCAAAGATGCTGCATAGAATGTTTCCAGTTCCTCATGCGGTCTGCTGTTTCTGTAAAGCTGCTGAACATACAGGTGAATGTGCATATAATGCTGTTTCATGGATAATTCCTTCAGATATAAGGAAATTGTCTGAAGTTCTGACATATCCAGATTTTTCTCCAGCATCGCAGCCAGAAAAAAAACAGCCTCTTTCATGGCTGCCTTCTGGATTTCATATTCATCTGCTTTTTCATTTTCTGTCAGGATTCCTTTTTCCTGCATCAGTTCTTTATCTACCTGATTCATTTTGCCCTCCTTATCGAAACGGTAATTCTTCTCCATATCCATCCGGGATATGCTGAAACCCATCTGCATCTGCTTCTGGAAAAGGTATCGGAGTGTTCCCACTAGCATCTTTTCCGTCAGCGAATTCCAGTCGGCTTGCAGTTACCTCTGTGGTATAGACCGTTTTATCTGTTTCCTTATCTTTATAGCTTCCGATCATCAGCTCACCAAGTATTGCAACACGCTTTCCTTTTGTCAGGTAATCCCTTGCGAAATCTGCCTGTTTTCCAAACGTTGTAATTTTAATATAATTGACACCTTTATTAAAATTTCTCGGCACCGCCAGATAAAATGATGCAATATGATACTTTCCTTTTTCTGTCTCGACTTCACTATAACTGAGATCTCTCACCAGACGTCCAATAAGTACAACCATATTCATCCATCCTTCCCCCCTTTCTTACTCTATTTGCTGCCTTACTGGCAACACAAGAGTACGGCAGATCAGATACGAAATAAAAACCAATCTGCCGCACAGCTTCTATTGTCAGCAGCCCTGGCGATAACCAGGGCTGTCATCATTTCAGAAAACAGTGCTAGATTGTCTTTTCACATGTGTAACCCATTTCAGGGTTCACCCAATCCGTTCACGCCATTGCAGGCAGTCTCAGCCATATCGTGTATGGTCTTCAGATTCCTCACTTTATCTGACCGGCATCATCGGGAGTATCATTATTGATCCGCAGCTTTCCATAGAAAAGCCATATGCAGACCTCTGTTTCTATTATCCTTACGGACTATCCGGAACTCTCTACAGCAGCTCCGGCGAATTGGCAAGCTCATTAAGTTGTCATTGTACGCAAGCTGCCACGACTTAAATGATGGTGTGGCCTGCTCAATTCCTAAATACAAAAGGTGGGGATTTAGTTAAGAATCTTTTTGAAAAAATTTTTGATACAATTTTCAGAACTGTAAAAGTCAAAAAATAGGGGCTGTCGGGAAATAGATAGTTCCAAAGCAGAGAGGGTATGGCTCACAACGAGTCATACCCTCTCTGAATTTATCTGAAAAAAGAAAAAAGATGGCTAACGACAACCATCTTTCTCTCCGTTACATGTTATAATGTAACTATGCTAACAACTAATTATTATAACGATTTTTTGAGTTTGGGCAACAGAAAATTAACTTTAGTTTCTTCGAATTGAGTTTACCTGACGACGATCCAGTCTATACCCTGAAAAAAGTGATGGAGGAATTAGATTTTTCTGGCTTGTTAGCCAATTGTTCAGATAAGGGAAGAACCGGGTACAACCCAATTATGATGTATGCTGTAGTTACCTATGCAAATATGCGGGGAATACGTTCTGTTGACTGTATTGTTGATCTGTGTGAAAGAGACCATGCTTTTATCTGGCTGACGCGCGGACAAAAACCGAAACGTAATGCTTTTTATGACTTTAAAAACAGGAAGCTGACATCTGATGTCCTGGATGACCTGAATTACCAGTTTATGCGGCGGCTGCAGAAAGAAGGGCTGGTCACATTAAAAGAACTTTTTATTGACGGTACAAAGATAGAGGCAAATGCGAACCGTTATACTTTTGTATGGCGTGGAAGCATCAATTATCATCTGGCAGGACTTCTGGACTCTATCGACCAGCTTTTTGAAAAATATAATTCTTTTTTGCAGGAGAATGATTATGGAACAAAGTACGAGCTGGGAAATGCACAGATGTTTGTGATCGAAGGGATGGATAAAGTCCGGGAAGTGATCGAAAAGAACAGAAAACGAAAGCTTGTAAAACATAAAAAGCTTTCAAATAACCGTATTATAGAGATCGATAACTGTTCACCGCTTGAAATACGGAAACTCCAGAACAATCTCACGATGATCGCAGACAACGAGGGAATCGAATTCGTTTACGGAAAAGGAAAAAGAAAACCTGCACTTCAACAGCTGCATAAGGAACTGGAACAATGCGGAAAACGACTGATGGAATATAAAGAATGCTTTGAGATCATGGGAAAAAACAGAAACAGTTATTCCAAAACAGATCTGGAAACGACTTTTATGCGTATGAAAGAAGATCACATGCTGAACGGACAGTTAAAGCCAGCATATAATGTTCAGATCGCGGTAGAGAATTATTATATCGTACATGGATATGTAAGCAGCGACCGCACCGATTATAATACCCTGATCCCGGTCCTTGAAAAACATAAGAATGCTTTCGGGAGTATTCTGGAAGAAGTAACTGCGGACAGCGGGTACTGTAGTGAAAAAAATCTGCTTTATTTAAAACGGAATGAAATATCCAGTTATATAAAACTGCAGGATCATGAAAAGCGAAAAACACGCGCTTATTCAGAAGATATCAGTAAATATTACAACATGAGGACAGGGATCTTTGAAGATGAACAGTTCTATATCTGCCATGACGGACGTGAACTGCGGCATCTCAGGACAGAGAGCAAAGAGCAGGATGGATATACACAGACCTTTGAGGTATATGGTTGTGCAGACTGCAGCGGATGTGAACATAAAGCGCGCTGTCTGTATAAGTATGATGCGGAGAAAGATGCCGAAAAGAACAAAGTCATGAAGATCAATGAACAATGGGAGGAACTGAAAGAAAGATCGCATGCCAATATCCAGAGTGAACGCGGGATCCTGAAACGCCAGACACGTTCCATTCAGACGGAAGGACATTTTGGAGATATAAAGGAAAATGAGAACTTCCGGCGTTTTAATTACCGTTCGGCAGATAAGGCATATAAAGAATTCATGCTGTATGCTATTGGAAGAAATATAAATAAATATCATCGCTTTTTATACGAAAAACTGAGAAAATTTGAAGGAAAAACTGCCTAGAAAAAAATGCGGCTGAAAAAATCCAAACAAGGATTTTTTGCGGCCAAAAACAGAAAGTATTTATCAAAATAAAAATATCCTGAACAAGTTGCAGAGCCAGAAAGCTCTGTAACTGTCAGGATATTTTTGTTTGGTGCTGTCAGCTCTAAAAAACGTTATTTACCGACAGCTCCCTGTTTTGTTTTAATGATATTTATGCATCCGTACATAATAGCTGATGCATACGATCACAGTGGCTCCGCTCCATGCTGCAATCTCTGCAAAGAAAATACCGTCCTGTCCGATAAAATGGGGAAGGATCAGTGCAGCACTGATACGCATGACAAATTCAGCCATACCACTTACCATAGGCATTAAGGTATCTCCCAGCCCCTGAAGTGCAGATCTGTACACGTACAGAAAGTACAAAACCCAGAGCATGGCAGCCATAATAGAAAGGTATTTAAAAGCAATTGCCAGTACCTGCTGTGTCTGCTGCGGTTCACCTGAGATGAAAAGTGAGAGAATATTTTTTCCAAATAAAAGCATGGCAGCAGAAATGATCAGTGAGGTAAGCAGGGAAAGCAGCATACTGCTGCGGACGCCTTTTCTGATCCTGTCAATCTTTCCGGCTCCCAGATTCTGACCCACATAGGTAACGATGGCATATCCATAGGAAATAGCAGCCATTTCCAGCAGACCATAAAGCTTGTTTGTAGCTGTAAATCCTGCTACAAAAAGGAAACCGTAGCCATTGATCACATACTGGACTACCAGGCCGCCCACACCGATGATGATATTCTGAAATACAACAGGAATACCAAGCTTCATCAGGCAGGCATTCATGCCGGAGGCAGGCATAAAATCTGCTCTGGTCAGATGAACGATATCAATTCTGCGTAAAATCAGGAAACAGTAAACAGCGGAGAAGCTCTGTGCAATCACAGTTGCGATTGCTGCTCCTGCCACACCCCATCCGAAGCCTGCCACAAAAAGGATGTCCAGTGAGACATTCAGCACAGATGCGATGACCATTGCGGTCAGCGGTGTTTTACTGTTTCCCATAGCCCTTAGAGCAGAGGCAAACATATTATAGGCTGCTGTAGCGGGGATTCCACAGAAAATGATGCGCAGATATAACAGAGACATTCCGATAATATTGGAAGGTGTATGCAGCCCTGTTAATACCAGCGAAGCAAATGACTGGCTGAGAATCAATACTCCGGCTGCGATGAATGCGGTCAGCCGGTAACTGTGAGCCAGAGATTTACGCAGATTTTCGAAATCCTTTGCCCCATAATACTGGGAGAGTTGAATAGAAAATCCCTGAGTGAGTCCTGTGGATATTCCTGTGACAACCCACATCAGAAAGTCAACAGCACCCAGTGCGGCAAGAGCCTCCACACCTACAACCTGGCCAACAACCATGGTATCCACCATTGTATAAAGCTGCTGACAGAGATTTCCCAGCATCAGGGGAATTGCAAAAAGAATGATCAACCGTCCCGGTGAACCGGAGGTCATATCCTGAATCTTGGTTTTCATTAGTATAAAAGTTCCTTTCCGGAGCATATTTGAAAAAGTTTAGAAATGATTATTCGAATATGCCCTGATATTTACATTGATAATTTTACATCATTAACGTGAAAAATGAAATATAATATTTCATCAGAATGATATAAATTTATCAATACCTGCTATAAGCTGCAATCGGCGGACTCCACCAGACGGTTTTGCGGAGCAAAACGGACGCGATGCGGAGCGAGCGGACTAAACTGATT
>JAJEQR010000091.1 GCA_020687485.1 Hominifimenecus microfluidus
GATCGCCACAAAGCCCCACGTTCAAGCCTCGAAGAGGCGCGTTGGGGCGACTGGCGATTAATAGGCGCGCAGGCCCGAAGCCGGAAACGCAGCACCCGTGGCTGTGTGAAGACGGGTTCGGCTTGTCTCGGAGTTTGCGCGGAGCCCCTACAGAAAGTCAATATCGAAGAGCGAGATCTGATTGCTCTTCGGCATATCACCGAGAAGCCCCATATCCGCCATCTGATCCGCCAGTGTCTTGCTGACCTTGGATCTCTGGCAGAGATCCTCGCGGGAAAGAAATTTCCCCTTCTTCGCCTCCTCCATCAGCCCGATTGCCGCCTTCTCACCCATGCCGTCAATACTGGCGAAGCTCGGCATGATCTTTCCATCGATGACCTGGAAATCCGTCGCATGTGCGCGATAAATATCAATCGGCATGAACTCATAGCCGCGCGCGTACATCTCCTGCACAATACGAAGATCCCGGAGCGTCAGCTTCTCTTTATCCGTCAGATTATCCTGATTGCGCCGGTAATTCGCCAGATTCTGCTCCATGCGATCGCGTCCGAGGCACATCAGCTCATAGTTGAAGCCCGAAGCGCGAATTGCAAAGTAAGCCGCGTAATACTCCAGAGGATGATATACCTTACAGTAGGCGATACGCCATGCCATCATAACATAGGCAGCCGCATGCGCCTTCGGGAACATATATCCGATCTTTTTACAGGATTCAATGTACCAGTCCGGAACATTCTTCTCCTTCATCGCCACTTCCCATTCCGGCTTCAGTCCCTTGCCCTTACGGACAAACTCCATAATATTGAAAGAAAGGCTCGGCTCTACACCCATGGAAATTAGATAGAGCATGATATCATCACGGGTACAGATCGCTGTCTGAATCGTCGCCGTGCCCTCCAGAATCAGGGTCTGCGCATTACCCAGCCATACGTCCGTACCGTGCGCCAGTCCGGCGATTCGAACCAGATCGGAGAAACAGGTCGGCTTCGCGTCAATCAACATCTGCATCGCGAAATCTGTTCCGAATTCCGGTACGCCGAGTGCTCCCAGTTTGCAGCCGCCGATATCCTCCGGCTGGATGCCAAGTGCTGATGTGTCCTTGAAGAGGGACATTACTTTGGGGTCATCCAGAGGAATCGTCGTCATATCCATCTTCAGAAGATCTTGCAGGCGTCGAATCATGGTAGGATCATCATGCCCTAGGATATCAAGCTTCAGCAGGTTCTGGTCGATGGAATGATAATCAAAGTGTGTCGTAATCGTATCGGTCGTCATATCGTTCGCCGGATGCTGTATCGGTGTGAAGGAATAGATAATTTCGCCATGCGGCATAACGACAATACCGCCAGGATGCTGACCGGTGGAGCGGCGGACGCCGACGCATCCGGCCGCAATTCGCTCGATCTCGCAGCGACGCTTGACCTCTCCCTTCTCCTCGTAATACTTCATGACAAAGCCATAGGCCGTCTTATCCGCCAGACCGGCGATGGTTCCTGCGCGGAAAGTATAGCCTTTGCCGAAGAGTACTTCTGTGTAGGCATGCGCATGGCTCTGGTACTCGCCGGAGAAGTTCAGGTCAATATCCGGCTCCTTATCGCCCTTGAAGCCAAGGAACGTCTCGAACGGGATATCAAATCCGTCTTTCTTCATCTTCGTTCCGCACTTCGGGCAGTTCTTGTCCGGCATATCACATCCGGCACCACCGGCATAGGCCTTGACCTCATCGGAATCGAAATCGCTGTACTTGCAGTTCGGGCAGACATAGTGCGGACTCAGCGGATTTACCTCCGTAATGTCGGACATGGTTGCCGCGAAAGAGGATCCAACCGATCCACGGGAGCCTACCAGGTAACCGTCCTCATTGGACTTCTTTACAAGCCGCTGCGCGATAATATACATAACAGCGTAACCGTTGCCGATGATGGAGCCAAGCTCCTTTTCCAGACGCTGCTCTACAATAGAGGGAAGTGGATCACCATAGATACTCTTCGCTTTCTTGTAGCACATATCACGAAGCTCTTCCTCAGAGCCTTCGATGACCGGCGGACACTTATCCAGACGAACCGGCAAGATATTCTCGCAGGAATCTGCCACCCGGTTCGGATTGGTAATAACCACTTCCCGCGCTTTCTCATCTCCGAGGTAAGAAAATTCCTCCAGCATCTCCTCGGTCGTATGCAGATAAAGCGGCGGCTGCAAATCCGCATCGGCAAAGCCCTTGCCCTTCATCAAAATCCGGCGGTAGACCTCATCCTCCGGGTTCAGGAAATGGACGTCTCCGGTCGCCACGACCATTTTGCCGAAGCGCTCACCGTAGTCTACGATGCGACGGTTGAAGTCACGCAGGTCTTCCTTGCTCTTTACTCCGTATTTGCCGTCACGAAGCATGAATTCATTGTTGCCGATCGGCTGAATTTCCAGATAATCATAGAAATTAATTCGGCGGATCAGCTCTTCCTCACTGACGTCATCGTCCACCATCCCGCGGAAGACTTCTCCCGCTTCGCAGGCGGAGCCGAGGATCAGTCCCTCCCTGTACTTGATCAAAAGGCTTCGGGGAATCCGGGGACGCCGCTGAAAATACGTCAGGTGTGCTTCGGAGACCAGTCGGTAGAGATTGATTCGTCCAATATCGTTCTGCGCCAGGATGATGATATGGTAAGTCTTCGCCTTGCAGATATCCTCGGTCGTATCACCAGGATGGTCATCGACCAGATATCCTTCGCAGCCGTAGATGATCTTGATATCCGTCTTCTCCGCCGCGTGCATTGCCTCCGGGAATGCCTGTACCACGCCGTGGTCAGTGATCGCAATCGCCTTGTGCCCCCAGCGAATTGCCTGCTTTACGATAGCTTTGGCGTCGCTGACTCCATCCATGTCGCTCATCTTGGTATGGCAGTGCAGCTCGACACGCTTAACCGGGCTGGTATCCATGCGTCCACTGCCGCTGCCCTCGACCGGTTTGATGCCTTTGACGGATCCAATCGTGAGTTCCTTATCGAACTTGTCCATGATCGTATTGCCCTGGATGCGGACATGCTTTCCAGTTGCAACCAGTGCCAGTACATCGTCCTTCTGCTCCGGTGTAGCAAAAATCTTTGTGGTAATGGAATCCGTATGATCCGTTACTACAAACATAACAATTGTATTGCCGGTACGAATCTCGCGGGTATCCACCTTGATAACTTCGCCTTCGATGATAACCTCGCCCATTTCTTCCTGAATCTGGGAAATAGGAATGGACTCCCCCTCAAAGTCGCGGCCATAACCCTCGGAAGAGTCCAGCATGCGGCCCTTGTGCGGACGATGATATTCTTTCTTCTTCGTTTCCTTTACAACATTGACAGCCTCTGCCTCGCGTGCTTCCTTTACCTGTTCGGAGATACGCGCCGCCTCTGCTGCCATAAGGTCTTCGTCGAAGCTTACCGGTGCATGGCGGCGATGCTCGCCCAGATTGACGCGCACCTCCATTGGAATGCCCAGGCGCTCGACAAATATTTTCTCCAGTACCCGTGCCAGCTCCTGGCTGCGGGAATGATTTACCACACTGTCCTCCGCCTCCAGCACAAGGATGCCATCCTCCGTAAAAGTCTGGCTGGCATGACGGAACAGGTTATACTCGATCAGATGATAATTCTTCAGTTCCAGAAGAATGCTGTCGCGGTAGGCCTTCATCGCCTCCTCCGGCGACATACCGCCCAGATGGTAATGCTCGATGATCTTCACGACAATCGGCTTGTTCGCAAAGAACTGCTTCTTGATGGCTGCCTCCAGCACATAGATATCCCTCTTCGGAATCAGAGTCCGGCACTCGATATAAATCCGGATCGAGCTCCGGTCACGCGGCATCGTGATCCGGCTGATCCTGATTTCATCCAGAAGCTCCATGATATGCGTGGACGTCTGAAGATCCGGCAGCACCTCATGAAAAGTTTTCTCCATATGCTACTGTTCCTCCCAGTGATCCAACGCGTCCTTCAGCGCCGGAAGAAGTTCCTCCTCCGGCAGCTTTTTCACCACTTCGCCGTGCATGATCAGCAGACCTTCGCCCTTGCCTCCGGCAATGCCGAGATCTGCCTCCTTTGCCTCGCCGGGACCATTTACCACACAGCCCATCACAGCCACCTTCAGATCCAGATCATATCCGGCAGTCAGCTCCTCGACCTGGTTCGCCAGCCCAATCAGATCAATGCTGGTTCTGCCACAGGTCGGGCAGGATACAACATGAATCCCGGAGCGACGCAGGCCAAGGGATGAGAGGATTTCCTTCGCCACCTCCACTTCTTCCACCGGATCTCCAGTCAGGGATACACGAATCGTATCGCCGATCCCCTGAGAAAGAATCGCGCCGAGACCGACCGCGGAACGGATGGTTCCCTTCTTTACGGTTCCGGCTTCCGTAATTCCAACATGAAGCGGCAGATCCGTCCGATTTGCAATCAATTCATGCGCACGGATACACATAAGTACATCTGAGGATTTGATACTGATGACCAGGTTATCGTACTGCATCTCCTGGATCATATGTACCTTGTCCATCGCGCTTTCCACCAGTCCCTCTGCGGTTACACCGCCGTATCTTGCCAGGATATCCTTCTCCAGCGAACCAGAATTTACTCCTACGCGAATCGGAATATTCCGTTCTCTGGCGCAGTCCACCACAGCGCGCACACGTTCCCTGCTTCCGATATTGCCGGGATTAATGCGGATCTTGTCCGCTCCGTTCTCCATGGCTGCGATCGCCATGCGATAATCGAAGTGAATATCCGCCACCAAAGGGATGTGAATATATTTCTTAATTTCTCCCAGCGCCTTCGCCGCTTCCAGCGTAGGAACCGTGGAACGGACGATATCGCATCCGGCCTCTTCCAGTGCGAGAATCTGGCGAACCGTCGCCTCCACATCCTCCGTCTTCGTATTCGTCATGGACTGGATCGCAATCGGATGATCTCCGCCAATTATTTTACTGCCTATCCTGACTTCTGTTGTATGTCTACGGGACATATCTATCTCTCCCTTCCCCGTATATGCTCTTCCTCCGGATCTCCGGTGATTCTACTGGAAGAGCCTTACAATATCATTATACAGAACAAATACCATCAGGCACATCAAAAGCACAAAGCCTGCCGTATGCACCATACCTTCCTTCTCCGGCGGAATCGGCTTTCTCCGCACAGCTTCAATCAGCAGGAAAAGGAGACGACCGCCGTCCAGCGCCGGCAGCGGGAACAGGTTGAATACCCCCAGGTTCACGCTTAAGAAAACCGCCAGATTCGCAAGGTTCAGGAATACATAGTACAAGCCGTCCGGCTCCGATGCCTGCACCGTGGAACTGATCACGGAAACAATTCCCACCGGACCTGACATATCCTTTACGCTAGCCTGACCGGTGATAAGCATCTTCAGAGAAGCAAATACCGTCTTTACACTGTAGCCCATCTCATGCCAGGCGCCCACAACCGTGCCGACCGGTCCGGTCTTCTCATGCGTGTAAATAGCCGTCATACCAAGCGCCGGCGTGCTTCCAAGTACCGGCGTCAGTTCTGCTTCATACGCAGCACCGTTTCTCTCATAAGTAATCGTCAATGTGTTTCCATCAAGCGGATGCTCATCGAAATACTGCTGCAAATCCTGACCGGTTACGATCTCTGTTCCGTTAATCGCTGTAATGACATCGCCAGCCTGAATCCCGGCTTCTGCTGCCGGCAACCCGTCCTCTACCGCTGAAAGAACCGCCGCCGCATTACTCGCCGTATAGGTAATGCCAGTCCGGTAGCGCGTATAATTCGGATCCAGCTGCGTCGTATACTCCTGTCCATCCCGCTCATAGGTTACAGCCAGTGTGCTTCCATCCAGCGGATGTAGCATAAAGTGCAATGCAATATCCCGTCCAATGGTAATGGAATCCCCATCAATCTCCGTGATGACATCACCGACCTGGATTCCGGCAGGACCTGCGCCGTACGTATCCGCTACCGCCGTTACCTTCGCCGGATTCTCTCCCTCGCAGAGAACCAGAATCAGCGCAAGTATAAAGGCGGAGATGAAGTTGAACAGCGGACCGCCCGCTACCACAAGAATTCTAGCCCACACGGACTTCTTTCCAAACGCGTTCTCTGCGTCGCTGCTGTCGTCCTCTCCCACCATCATACAGGAGCCTCCGAACGGAATCAGCTTTAGAGAATACATCGTCTCCCCCCTCTGAAAATGGAGGAGTCTTGGCCCCATGCCGACCGAAAACTCGATCACACCAATACCAGCTTTCTTCGCCATAAGGAAATGCCCGAATTCATGTGTGATCACCAGAAAGCTAAATATCATAATTGCGAAAATAATGCTCAAATTCAAAACCCTACTTTCCTGAATGATTCAAAAATTCATATACACTCTGCTCCGTCTCCAGAATCTGCTCCACAGTCGGATTCTCCGTCACGGTATGCTGCTCCATCGCCGCCTGAATCAATTCCGTGATTTCCAGGAAGCCCAGCTTACGATCCAGGAAACGGGCAACCGCCCATTCGTTTGCAGCATTGAATACCGTTGGCATCGTGCCTCCGATCGTGCCCGCCTGATAAGCCAGCGCAAGTCCGGGGAAATTCTCCATATCCGGCGCTTCGAATGTAATCTGACCAAGCTTCGCAAAATCCAGGCGCTCTCCAGCCAGGAATCGCCGTTCCGGATAATACAGAGCATACTGGATCGGCAGCTTCATATCCGGCGTGCCCAGCTGTGCGAGTACCGCTCCGTCCGCAAATTCCACCATGGAATGAATCACGCTCTGCGGCTGCACCACTACTTCTACTTTGGAAAGCGGAACTCGGAACAGCCAACCAGCCTCCATAACTTCCAGGCCTTTATTCACCATTGTTGCAGAATCAATCGTAATCTTGTGACCCATGGCCCAGTTCGGATGCTTCAGCGCGTCCTCCACCTGAACGTTGCGCATCTCCGCCTTCGTGCGGCCGCGGAAGGGGCCTCCGGAACAGGTCAGCAAAATCCGGCTGACCGGATTCGGCCGCTCGCCGTGAAGAACCTGAAAAATGGCGCTGTGCTCGCTGTCCACCGGAAGAATCTTCACGCCCTTTTCCCTGGCGAAAGGCATGATCAGATGTCCTGCCGTAACCAGAGTTTCCTTGTTCGCCAGCGCAACATCCATGCCAGCGTTGATCGCAGCCAATGTCGGCTGGATTCCTACCATGCCGACAACCGCTGTCAGCACGATATCCGCGCCGCTTTCCACTACCGTCTCCAGGAGACCCTTCATCTCACACACGACCCGATGTCTCATATCGCCGGTGCGAATGCGAAACTGCTCCGCCATCTTCCGGTTCCATACGCATACAATCTTCGGCTGGAACTCTCTGGCCTGCTGCTCCAGCAGATCAATGGAAGAACCGCCGGCAGCCAGCGCCGTCACCTTCATATCCTTATTGGCGCGGACAACCTCCAGCGCCTGTGTACCGATCGATCCTGTCGATCCCAGAATAGCTATTTTTCTCACGTATATTCCTCCCTGCCTTATCCGATATGCTGCATCAGCTGTACCAGATAGTATACCACCGGCGCGGTAAAGATCACACTGTCAAAGCGATCCAGAATTCCACCGTGGCCGGGAATCAGCTTGCCGTAGTCCTTGATCTTATGATTTCTCTTGATCGCGGATGCCGCCAGATCTCCGATCATGGAAATCAGCGCACCCACTCCGGAAAGGAGCGCCACACTGACAACCGGATTCTGAAAGATCGTAATGTGATTCTGAAAGATCAGCGTGTAGATTACGCCGATCAGCATCGCCCCGACCACGCCGCCGACTGCTCCCTCGATCGACTTCTTCGGGCTCAGGATCGGTGCCATCTTATGCTTGCCGATCAGCATGCCCGTGCAGTACGCCATCGTATCGCAACCCCAGGAACAGATGAAGATCAGCCATACCAGGTACGCGCCGCTCTCCACCATACGGGTCTGATAAATATAGGAGATCATAATCGCCACGTAGAACAGGCCAAAGAATGCGTTCATCACCTGAGCGGCCTCGAACTTCGGAAATGTCAGCACGTACACGGCCATCAGAAGCACCAGATACGCGATAAAGAATGGGAGGAAATATTCCTCCTGCCCGAATCGGAGCAGCGCATAATAAGCCACGGCAGCCACATAGGAAACTGCCGCGAGAAGAGTCTTATGAAAGTCCAGCGTCCGGTACAGCTCCATCATACCAATCAGTGAGATAGCCGCCATACCGGCAAAAAGAATATCTCCGCCGGTTACCATCAGAAAGATCGTGACTGCCATCAGTACAATACTGCTTCTTAATCGTACTTTAAACATAAATCGACCTCTATCTTCCGCCAAAGCGGCGGTTTCTGTTATTATATGCCTCAATCGCCTTCAGCAATTCTTCTTTATTGAAATCCGGCCAGTAAACATCTGTAAAGTAGAACTCCGCATAGGCAAGCTGCCACAGCAGATAATTGGACAGGCGCTGCTCTCCGCTGGTACGGATCATCAGATCCGGATCAGGCATGTCGGCTGTATCCAGATAAGAAGCCACAGTAGCCTCCGTAATTCCTTCCGGCTGTACTTTCCCGGCTACCGCATCCTTCGCCAGACTGCGCACGGCGCGTGTAATCTCATCCCGACTGCCGTAATTAATTGCGATCACGAAGGTCATACCGGTATTCTGAGCCGTCTTCTCCTCCAGATTGTCAATACCATCGCGAATGTCCTCGTCAAAGCGGCTCTTCTCGCCGATCATGCGCACGCGGACATTGTTAGCCATCGCCACCTTCAGAATCTTCTTCAAGTAAATGCGAAACAGCGACATCAGTGCGCCCACTTCTTCCGTGGAGCGCTTCCAGTTCTCGGTCGAGAACGCATATACCGTAAGATAGCCGATACCCAGCCGCGCGCAGTCCTCTACAATCTGTTCCAGTGTCTCACACCCGGCCTTGTGTCCCAGCTTACGCGGCAGATTCCGCTCCTTCGCCCAGCGACCGTTCCCATCCAGAATGATCGCGATATGATTCGGAATTACCAGATTTTGTTCCATTGTCATCTTTCACCTCAATAACAGCGGGGCTGCTGCACTTGTGCAGCAG
>JAJEQR010000092.1 GCA_020687485.1 Hominifimenecus microfluidus
ACCTAATTTTCAACCTGTATAAAATTTTCAATGTTCTTCAATTTAGCCTTGACTTTTTATTTGCAGGCTATAATGAAAGTATGATGCAAGAATCATATAACCATTCAGAACCCTTGCCTGATTCCCATGACCCCAAATGGCTACGTATGCTCCCGCAATCTTACATCGAAAAGAATCATCTGTCAAGGACAGTGCTTCCCTTGTCTTTTTAATAGTAACATATTTTTATATTGCAAATTTCTCTGGTTATGATAAAATCGTGCGGAGAAAGAAATAAGAGAATACAGGATAAACTTTGTCCGCCAAACGCAGAGGGGGAATGAAAATGAAAAAGCTCATGGAACACTACTATATAAAAGAAGGTTTTGCCGAGATGGATTTTGACGCCGTTACCCGGCTGCTGGCCGCCACGCACTGGAGTCATGGAATTTCACGCGCGGAGGTAGAGAAGGCTTCCTCCAATTCTTCCCTGGTCGTTGGTATATTTAATGAAGCGGATGAGCAGATCGGATTCGCCCGCCTTGTCTCCGACAAGACCCGCTTTGCGTATTTTATGGATGTGATTATCACACCAGAACTTCGTTCTTCCGGAATCGGCGAGCAGATGATTCAGTATATGTTGAATCATCCGGACTATACCGATGTCTATCAGTGGATGCTCGTTACCACCTATGCGCACGATTTCTATGAGAAATGCGGCTTTGTCCGCACGAATCGCGCCGAGAACCTGATGGAACGGGTTCTTCCACGAAACCGCTGAGGTCTCGTTTCTTTGACATACACAGATTCTATGATTTTATGACCATCGGTATTCGCTGGCGATCTTTTGATTTTGGCTATTATTTTTATTTAATTTTCTTTCGGAAAATATTCGAAAACTCACCAAAAACCGACATTTTCCCACATTCCCGCATTGACATGCTCTCCCCTTTTGTGCTAAGATTTCTATGTTTATGGGACTTCTTGCAAGACACCGTAAACATGCGGAAAAACCGCGGGTATATTCGAATCACATACCCAATCAAAAGGAGGAAAAAAAATGAAAAAAGTTGCATCCCTTCTTCTTTGCGGTGCAATGGCACTCAGCCTTACTGCCTGTGGCGGCGGAAGCTCTGAGACCACTGCTGCTGCTGGAGAAACTACTGTTGCAGGTGAGACTACCACTGCTGCCGCCTCTGATACTACCACTGCTGCGGACGCAGACACAACTGCTGCCGCTGCGGAAGCGACCGGCAATGGCGTTGCGAAAGAGGATCTGAAGGTTGGTTTCGTACACGTTTCCGACCCCAGCGATATGGGTTACACCTATAACCATGATCGTGGTACCAACGATATGGCTGAGCGCCTTGGCCTGTCTTCGGATCAGATCATCAACAAGTACAACACTCCCGAATCTGCAGAATGCGAGACCGCTCTGCGCGAGCTTGCAGAAGAAGGTTGCCAGATCATCTTCGCTACCAGTTTTGGTTTCGAAGACTATGTTATTAAAGTTGCTGCTGACTATCCGGACATTCAGTTCTGTCATGCAACCGGTTACAAAGCAGCTACCTGCGGACTCTCCAACGTACATAATTATTTCGGTGAGATCTATCAGGCACGTTATCTGTCCGGTATTGCTGCTGGTCTGAAGACAGAGACCAACAAGCTCGGCTATGTTGCTGCTGTACCTTATGCAGAGGTTATCAGTGGTTATGATGCTTTCTATCTGGGTGCCAAGAGTGTTAACCCGGATGTAGAAATGGTTGTTATGTATACCGGTTCCTGGAACGATCCGGTAAAGGAAGAGCAGACGGCTCAGGCTCTGATTGCTCAGGGTTGCGATGTTATCGGCCAGCACTGCGATTCCACGGCTCCTGCTACCGCTGCTGAGAAGGCCGGCGTATTCCATGTTGGTTACAACTCCGATATGAGAGATGCTGCTCCGAACGCTTCTCTGACTTCCGCAGTATGGGATTGGTCTCAGTACCTGACCTACGCCGTTGAGTGTGTGATGAATGGTGAAGCGATCGATGTTGACTGGAGTAAGGGTCTGGCTGACGGCGTCTGCGATATTTCCCCTCTGAACGAGGCAATTATTGCAGATGGAACACAGGAAGCAATCGATGCTGCACGCGCTAAGATCGTATCCGGCGACTGGGATGTATTCACCGGTCCTCTGGTAGATGTTGATGGCAACACCGTAGTTGCAGAAGGTGAGACCTTCCATGAACCGGCGTCCGCTCCCAGCATCACCTGGGTTCTTCAGGGAATCACTGTAGTTGAGTAATTGATTCACGCAATAAAAAGCAACAAACAGGGTCACTTCTTAGGACTGTGACCCTGTTTGTTGTTTCTGCGTTTTCTAGAGGAGGAAAAACTTTTGGATAACCAAGCAAAATACGCGATTGAGATGCGCAATGTCACAAAGACATTCGGCTCGGTAGTTGCCAATCATAATGTCAATCTGGACTTGCGCGAAGGCGAAATTCTGGCTCTCCTTGGAGAGAACGGAAGCGGTAAGACAACTCTGATGAACATGCTGTCCGGCATTTATTTCCCTGACAGCGGCGAGATTCATGTTCATGGAAAGGAAGTCTCGATCCGTGCTCCGAAAGACGCTTTTGACCTGGGAATCGGAATGATCCACCAGCACTTCAAGCTGGTCGATGTACTGACGGCGGCGGAGAATATTGTGCTCGGCCTTCCTGGCGGTGTCCGCATCAACCGAAAGGCTCTTTCCGAAAAGATCCGCGAGATTTCTTCCCGATACGGATTCGATATTGACCCGGATAAAAAGGTCTATAACATGTCCGTATCGGAGAAACAAACCGTAGAAATCATCAAGGTGCTCTACCGCGGCGCCGACATTCTGATCCTGGATGAGCCGACAGCAGTTCTTACTCCTCAGGAGACGGATAAGCTTTTCCGCATTCTGAAAGCCATGAAGAAAGATGGAAAAGCAATTATTATTATTACTCATAAGATGAATGAGGTTCTCTCAGTCTCAGACCGTGTCACAATTCTGCGCAAAGGTGAATATATCGCGACTGTAAATACAGCAGAAGCCGACAAGCAGTCTCTTACAGATATGATGGTCGGCCACAGCGTCAGCCTTTCCATCGATCGTCCGGTCGTAGAGAAAAAGGAATGCCGCTTAAGTGTCCGCAACCTGACCTGCTTGAGTGAGGACAACGTTCCCGCCATCCGCGATGTCTCTTTTGATGCAATGGGCGGCGAGATCCTTGGAATCGCCGGCATTGCCGGAAGCGGCCAGAAGGAACTGTGCGAAACACTCGCCGGACTCTATCCCGCACAGCCCGGCTCCTCCATTGTCTTCCATCGTCCGGAAGGCGGTGACGAAGAATTGGTCGGTCACACAGCGGCTGAACTTCAGAAGAATGGCATTAATATCTCTCTGGCCTTCGTTCCAGAAGACCGCCTTGGCATGGGACTTGTTGCTTCCCTTGATATGGTTGATAACCTGATGCTCCGCACTTACCGCGATCATTCCGGCCCTTTCGTAGACCGTAAGGCAGCAGCAGATGTTGCCACACGCCTGGTAAAAGAGTTGGAGATCGTAATTCCCGGTATCCATACACCAATCCGGAGACTCTCCGGCGGCAATGTACAGAAAGTTCTGCTTGGCCGTGAGATTGAAGGCAATCCGCATATTCTGGTCGTTGCCTATCCGGTGCGCGGTTTGGATATCAACTCTTCTTATACGGTATATAACCTGCTGAATGAGCAGAAAAAGAAGGGTGTGTCCGTGATTTTCATCGGTGAAGATCTGGATGTTCTTATGGAGATCTCTGACCACGTCATGGTTCTGTGCGGCGGCGAGGTCAGTGGTATTGTGGATCCCCGGACCACCACCAAGGAAGAGATCGGTATGATGATGGTTCATGTAGACAATGACAGAAAGGAGAATCAGGCATGAGCGCACAAGCCTCCAAAGAAATAAAGGAACCTTTATTCCGCATTACCAAACGCGGCTCTATCACAGCCGGAAAGGCATGGGCCATCCGCGGCCTCGCGCTTCTCGGCGCATTACTCACCGGCGCACTGCTGATTTTACTGTTGGGACACAATCCATTTGAAGTATATGCCAGCATGATCAGCGGCGCTTTCGGCAAGAAGATCGCCATTCAGGAGACCGTAAAGCTGACGATTCCTCTGCTGATTACCGGTATCGGCCTGGCATTTGCCTTCAAGATGAAGTTCTGGAATATCGGAGGGGAAGGCCAGATCCTGATGGGCGGTGTAGCCGCTTCCGCGGTTGCTATCTATGGCACCAGTCTTCCCCATGTACCGAAGCTTCTCCTGATGGCAACTGCTGCCATTGTTGTCGGCGGCCTGTACGGTATGATTCCCGCGCTGTTTAAGGCAAAATGGGGAACAAACGAAACACTGTTCACTCTAATGATGAACTATATTGCCATCCAGTTCATTATGTTCCTGCAGTATCAGCCGGCCTGGCAGGAAGAGCGTACTTCTTTCCCCAAGATCCGCATGCTCGATGCCTCTGCTTACCTGCCGAAGGTATTCGGTGTTCATATCGGATGGATCATCTCCCTGATTCTCGTCTTCGTCGCTTACATCTATATCGCGAAGACAAAGCACGGCTATGAAATCTCCGTTGTCGGCGATTCTCCGAATACCGCGCGCTACGCAGGCATCAATGTCAGCCGTGTTCTGATCCGCACCATGTTCCTCTCCGCAGCGCTCTGCGGTCTGGTCGGTTTCCTTCAGGTCTCCGGTTCTGACGGAACCCTAACAGAGAATACCGCGAACGGCGTCGGTTTTACCGCAATCACGGTTGCCTGGCTCGCCAAGATGAATCCCTTCGCTATGGTTCTTGTATCACTGTTCATTGCTGTCCTGGAACGTGGTTCCAGCAGTATCCAGACCAGCCACGGAATCCCTAGCTCTGCAGCCTCCCTGCTGACCGGAATCATCCTGTTCTTTATGCTCGGCTGTGAGTTCTTTATCAATTACCGCCTGGTTCATCGCGGTAAGAAAGGAGAAAATTAATGGATATCGTATTCAATCTTCTGACTGCCGCCGTTCTGGCCGGCACACCTCTTCTGCTGGGTACACTGGGAGAGATTCTGACGGAGAAATCCGGCAACCTGAACCTTGGTGTGGAAGGTATGATGTTCATGGGCGCGATCGCAGGTATCGCGGGAAGCTGGTTCACGGAGCAGTGGTTCTCCGGCGGCGGCTTTGCGGCGGCGTTCGTCGGCTTGATCACTTCTTTCCTTGCGGGCTGCCTCGGCGCTCTGATTTATGCTTTTCTTACGATTACGCTCCGTGCGAATCAGAATGTTACCGGTCTGACTCTTACGATCTTCGGTACCGGATTCGGTAATTTCTTCGGCGAACTGCTCGGCAAGAAGGCCGGCAACTTTGTTGCGGTTACAACTGAGACAAAGAATGCGTTCGCTGGCGCGATGAACTTCGGACCTCTTTCGAAGATCCCGGTGATCGGTCAGCTGCTGTTCCAGTACAACTGGCTGGTGTACCTGTCCATTATTCTGGCGATCGCTATGGCGTGGTTCCTGAATAAGACTCGCACGGGACTGAATCTGCGTGCAGTCGGTGAAAGCCCGGCCACTGCAGATGCTGCCGGCATTAATGTTACGAAATACAAGTATGCTGCTACGATTATCGGCGGCGGTATCTGCGGTATTGCAGGTATGTATATCTCCATGGTTACCTGCTCCGGCGTATGGGTTCACAACTGCGTGAACGGTTACGGCTGGCTGGCTGTTGCTCTGGTTATCTTCTCCACCTGGAGCCCTTCCCGCGCACTGCTGTGCGGTCTGATCTTCGGTGGACTGAAGATCCTTCGTCTGTATGTATCCATCCCTGGTGTGGCGACGCAGATCTATGATATGCTGCCTTACATCGCTACCATCCTGGTACTGATTATCACCAGTATTCGTCAGAGTAAGGAACTGGCGCAGCCGAAGAGCTGCGGACTGAACTACTTCCGCGAGGACAGATAAGCCCTTCTGCATTCAAATTCAACACGACTTATACGAAAAAGAGGAATCGTGCAAAAGTTCACGATTCCTCTTTTTTACTTTTTGCTTCCAAACAAACTGATATTTGTCGAGCTCTACCCTGGTGCAAGATATCAGCGGGATTCCTCAAAGTTCTACTCTGGAGCAAATTATTAGCGGGATTCCTCAAAGTTCTACTCTGGAGCAAGTTACCAGCGGGATTCCTCAAAGTTCTACCTTGGAGCAAGTTATCAGCGGAACTTCAATTCCGCGGCAGTTCGTTCCCTGCCGGAATTATCAGAAAAGGCTCAGTCCGGTCACGGGTGCTGCGTTTCCGGCAGGGGCCTGCACGCCTATTAGCTGCCAGTCGCTTCGACTCGCCCTTACGGGCTCAAACATGAAGCTTTGTGGCAGCAGCTAGCGCGTCGCCTGCGCACGGAATCCTCGCAATGTGCCCGGACACGAGCTCTTTTCTGCTTTCTTCCTGGCAGGGAACTTTGCTGCGTGAGGTAACTGGCTCCGGAAGAGTCAAAGAGGCATCGATAAAGATGATAAATCTAATTTCCGATGTAAATGATTCACCATTAAGCTATTATATGCATCGGAAATGCATTAAAGTTACGTTATCGATGCTATTTCCGGGAAAAAGCCGACCCTCTTCTACACGGACACATTGCGAGGATTCCGTGCGCAGGGCTGCGCTAGCGATCGCCACAAAGCCCCACGTTCAAGCCTCGAAGAGGCACGCCGGGGCGACTGGCGATTAATAGGCGTGCAGGCCCCTGCCGGAAACGCAGCACCAGTGGCCGTGTGAAGATGGGCTCGGCTTGTCCCGGAGTTTGCGCGGAGTCTGCAAGTTAGGCATTTGGGATATCTTCCTTAACAATACTTCCCATGGGATGTGCGGAGCTTCCCCAGTAGAGTTTGAGGTAAAATTCCCAAGGAAACAGTTTCCCTGGCTTGTGCGGAGCCACCAAGTAGAGTTTGTAGTAAACTATCCAGTTAGCCAGTTACCTTGGCTTATGCGGAGCCCCACGTAAAGTCAGAGGAAATGGTAGAGCTCTGCAAATTTCAGTTTGCTTCCTCCCTAAGCCTGCAAAATAGCACCGGTGTAATTGCCGGATAAGTCAGCATATTGTTCTCCGGCAGGTTTTCGAAGGTTCTGACTTCCGCCATCTCACTCTCCGGGATTGCCACAAGCGTTCGGATACAGGCGTGAAAAACCATGCCGTTTGCCCCTGCGCTTTCATCTTCTTTGCCAGCCCAGTAATCACACAGCGGAGAGATCTCATATTCTGCTGCTCCGGATTCTTCGTACAGTTCCCGCCTGGCCGCTTCCAGCGGAGTCTCTCCGGGCTCGATATGACCGCCCTGCGTCTCCCATGTATCCCTCTCCTTATGGCGGCTGAGCAGGATTTTGCCCTGATAACAAGAAAGTACAACTACATATTTGTATGTTCCAAGCGCTCCTATTTCATGTGTCTTACAGATCATACCGGTTCTCTTTATTTCATCAATTCTGCCGGCGGGAACTTGTAAGGGTCCTGTCCCATACGTCCGTTGCACTCCAGCGCATCCACAGCAGCCAACTCGTCATCTGTCAAAACAAAATCAAAGATATCCGCATTCTCACGGATTCTGTTCTCATGACTGGACTTCGGAATCGGAATGATGCCCTTCTGCGTATGCCAGCGGAGAACAACCTGCGCCGTGCTCTTGCCGTAGCGGGACGCAATCGCAAGAAGCTCCTGATTATCCACATAAGCTCCGCGGGCAATCGGTGAATACGCAATCAGCTGAATGTTTCTCTCCCGGCAGAATGCTGCAAGCTCGCGCTGCTGATAATTCGGATGCAGCTCCAGCTCATTAATCACCGGCCAGATACCAAACTCTTCATACAGGCGCTCCAGCTGATCCATCTGGAAGTTCGATACGCCCATGCTGCGAATCACGCCTTTCTCCTTGAGCCTCAGCCCCTGTTCAAAAGCATGCAGGCGAGCAGTCTCATCCGTACCCGGCCAGTGCAGCAGCATGGCGTCCAGGTATTCCACACGCAGATTTTTCAGGTTGTTCATGACAGACTGCTCCACCTTGTCATAGGCATTTGGCCAGGTCTTCGACAGCACGAAGAGCTCGCTGTGATCCACTCCGCACTCTGCGATTCCCTTGCCGACGGCGTCTTCATTACCGTAAAATGTCGCGGAATCAATATAGCGGTAGCCGTTCTCTACAGCCATGCGCACAGCGTCCGCAATCTCATCGCCGAACGAGTTGTAGCAGCCGAAGCCAAAGCCGGGGATCTGATTGCCATCCGCCAGTGTAATTTTCTCAGATAAATTCTGTACCATTCTCTTTTCCCTCCAAATTTGCAGTATACTTTCTATTTTGTTGTTCTATTTTGTTGTTCTATTTTGTTGTTCTATTTATCTCTCTTTGCGCTTTAACATTTACATCAAAGCTGTTCTAGTCTCTGCCGGATCACTTTTACGGTATCACGCAGCCACTGATGCTCTGCATCAATAACCACATGCGCATACTTCTCATACAGCGGAATCCGCTCATCATACAGGTCGCGAAGGGTCTGCCCTTCGCGCACGGATACACCGCGCGCCGTAAGGTCTCCCAGGCGATCAGCAATCTCCTCATAGGAAAGCTTCAGATATACTACAGTTCCTATGTTGCGCAGATGCTCCATCGCTTTCGGCCCGTATACTACACTTCCGCCTGTTGCGATTACTGCATGCTCCGCTTCAATCGAAGCGTTTACTTCCTCCTCAATCTGATCGAAGCGATCCAGCCCCTCCTGCTCAATAATCTCGGAAAGCAGCCGATGCTCTCTCTCCTGAATCAGCAGATCAGAATCTATAAAGCGATAGCCCATATGCTTGGCCAGCACAACGCCGACCGTGCTCTTGCCGCAGCCCGGCATACCGATCAAAATGATATTGTCCTTGTTTGCTTTACTCATATGAAATCCTTTCCCAAAAGCTTTCTTCGCATTGTACGATGCCTGAAACCAACGGTGAACTACTCGGCAACTGAGTTACCAGAGCATCTGAAATCTGGCGGGATACCGCCTTTTTTCAGGGTGCGTCCATG
>JAJEQR010000093.1 GCA_020687485.1 Hominifimenecus microfluidus
TTACTCTTTCTGAACATGAAAATACCCCCATATAGGACTTTTATATTTCATTGTCCTATATGAGGGTAGCATATCAGAGTGACATTTATTGTCTGCGGAGCTTTATTAATAATGATAAATATATTCTATCAGTCTGACAAGAAAATGTCAAGCACTTTTTTCAACATGCAAAAGACCTTTTGACCCAGATGAAATCCCGTGGTACAATACCCTAAGAAAACATGTGCCATCACCATCAGGCATTGCAAAATACCGGAAAGGAATCAGCCCCGGCTGATGAAAATATCATATTATGAACGTACTCGTACTGGAAAATATCACGAAAGCATACGGCGAACGGACGCTCTTCGACTCCGTCTCTCTCGGCATCAATGAAGGAGACAAGATTGGCGTGATCGGCGTCAACGGCACCGGCAAGTCCACGTTGCTAAAGATTATCGCCGGACTCATCGAACCGGACACCGGGACCGTCACAAAGGGCAGCTCCGTCCAGATTGCCTACCTACCCCAGACGCCGGAGTTCGATGAAGACGCTTCGATTCTTGCTCACGTACTGGAAGGAAAGCTGGATGGAACAGACGACTGGACAACCGAAAGTGACGCACGGACGATCTTAAATAAACTGGGCTTCAGCGACTACGACCGACCGGCCCGCCACCTGTCCGGCGGCGAGAAGAAACGCGTCGCGCTGGCGCGGACCCTGCTGAATCCGGCAGATGTCCTGATCCTCGATGAGCCGACCAACCATCTTGATCCGGATATGGTGCTCTGGCTGGAGCAGTACCTGAACCGCTACCGCGGTGTCCTGATTATGGTTACACACGACCGCTACTTCCTCGACCGCGTTACGAACAAGATCCTGGAGATCGACGATGCCCGCCTCTATCTGTACGAGACAAATTACTCCGGCTTCGTGGAGAAGCGCACCCAGCGCATCGAAGAGGCAGTCTCCGCCGAGCAGAAGCGCCGAAATATCCTGCGCACCGAGCTGGAATGGCTGCACCGCGGCGCACGCGCCCGCTCCACGAAACAGAAGGCTCATATCCAGCGCATCGAAGAGCTACAGAGCCGTTCCGGCCCTGAAGCCGAGAAGCAGGTAGAGATCAATTCCGTCGGCAGCCGCATGGGCAAGAAGACCATCGAAATCGAGAACGTATCCAAGAGCTTCGGCGGCCGCCTGCTCTTCCGAGACTTCTCCTATATCGTACTGCGCGATGAGCGCATCGGCATCATCGGCCCGAACGGCTGCGGAAAGTCCACACTCATGAAGATCATCACCGGACTGGTTCCGCCGGACACCGGAAGCGTTACCATCGGTGAGACCATTAAGATCGGCTACTTCTCCCAGGAAGTCGAGGACATGGATGGAGATGTCCGCGTAATCGACTATATCCGCGATGTTGCCGAAGTCATCCATACCACCACAGGAACCGCCACCGCCTCTCAGATGCTGGAACGCTTTCTCTTCTCGCCCGCCATGCAGTACACGCCTGTCAGCAAGCTCTCCGGCGGAGAGAAACGCCGCCTGTATCTGCTGCGCGTGCTGATGTCCGCCCCGAATGTGCTGATCCTTGACGAGCCGACGAACGATCTGGATATTGCCACGCTGACGATCCTGGAGGATTACCTGGATCACTTCAGCGGCATCGTGATCGCCGTCTCCCATGACCGCTATTTCCTCGACCGTGTCGTGAACCGCATCTTCGCCTTCGAGGATACGAAGATTCACCAATACGAGGGCGGCTATACGGATTACTTTTATTCACCGAACCGCCCGGACAGCGGGGAGAAATCCACCGCTACCGCTTCTGCTGGTGGAAAAGTCTCCGCCAGCAGGGCATCCGGCGCTTCCGGAAAGGACGGAAAAGAAGGAAGCGCTTCCGCCAAGCCCCGCAGCCAGAAATTAAAGTTCTCCTATCAGGAGCAGCGGGAATACGACACGATCGATGAAGTCATCGCCGATCTGGAAGAAAAAATCGCACAAAAAGAGGCGGAGATCGAAGCCTCCGCCAGTCAGTACGGCCGTCTCTCCGAGCTGATGGATGAGAAGGCCGAACTGGAACGCCAGTACGAAGAGAAGATGGAACGCTGGGTCTATCTCAACGAACTGGCGGAAAAAATTAATGCGCAATAATTACAGGCTTTTGTAACTATTCAGAGCCCCAGCTCGATTCCGCTTACGCTGCATCTCGCTGTGGCTTCTCGCCATATGGCTTTCCAAAAAGGTATTCACTCATGCAAGCATGGTTCATACCTTTATTGTAAATCCGCATGGCTCTGAATAGTTACAAGTTTTCTTTCAGGAACCTGCGTACATTCTCTGAGAAGACCTTCTCGACTTCGGTATGCGTGAATCCGTTCTGCTCCATAGCCTCCGCGAGACGCGGCATGGCCAGGCAGGACGGAATCTCCTCCGGCGTCTCCTCGATGCCATCGAAATCCGAACCGAGCGCGATGCAATCCTCACCGCCCACCTGAATCAGGTAGCGCAGCTGCGCCAGCATCTCCTCCATCGTGCCGCCCGCCGGAAGGCTTCCAGGTTTCCATCCCTCGCGCAGGAAGGGTGTACAGAAATTCAGGCCGATCAGGCCGCCCCGCTCCGCAATCACACGAATCATATCATCCGTCAGATTTCTTACGTGGCTGGATACAGCGCGCGCATTGGAATGGCTGGCAATGAACGGCTTCTTGCTGACTCTCGCCGCATCGAAGAAGCCGCCGTCACTCAGGTGCGACACATCCAGAATAATGCCAAGCTCCTCCATCTTCTCCAGCGCCTCAAAACCCTTCTGCTTCAGGCCGCGCTCGTCCGGCCAGTTGTTTCTGCCGTTCTTCGGATGACCACCAACCTTGTTCGGATACGCAAGCACATTCTCATGGTTCCAGGTCAGTGTCATCAGGCGCACCCCCGCCTTGCGGTATTCCTCCAGGATATCCGGCAGTCCCATGCTGACGCCGCCGTCCTCCACGGATAACAGTGCGGACAGCTTTCCCTCCGCCTCGTTCTTCTCCAGATCTTCATAGGTAATGACCTGACGAATCCAGTCATCATTCTTCTTCATCTCCTCGCGGAAGATATCCAGAAGCTCCATCGAAGCGAAGAAAGGGCTCTCCTCCTCCGCCGCATCGGTAAACAGCGCAAAAGTCTGCAGGCTGTAACCGGCTTCCTTCATCCGCTTCAGATCCACATGAAAATGATTATCCTGCAGACCGCAGATATGTCCTTCATTTCTCCGACTGCGAATCCGGCTGATGGTATCGCAGTGTAAATCCATAATCTTCGTCATTGTTTCTCTCCTTTTTTCTTCGCCTGCACGTTATCTCTTGCTTTCTCTTTCGCCTTTTTCTTCTTTATACTATAGCCGAATGTACCGAGCTTCTTCCCCAGGGAATAATACTCGCCGTGGCTGTATGTAATCAGGTTCGCCAGTCCCAGATCGAAGCGCCCGTTCTCATCCATGTACTGCTCGTCCGCATGCACGGCCAGCACATCCGCCGCGAACATATGGTGCGATCCGTACTCATGGATCTCGCGTACCCGGCACTCGATGTTCACCGGACTCTCAGCGATCATCGGCGCGGATACATGCTCCGCCGTCTCGCGCGTCAGATGACACTCCGCGAACTTGTCCACATCTCTGCCGGAACGCACACCACAGTAATCCGCTGCGCGCACCAGCTTCTCATTCGTGAGGTTGATCACGAACTCTCCGGACTCCCGCAGGAACGGATAGGAATACCGCTCCGGCCGCACAGAGATATAGGTCATCGCCGGATTCGTGCAGATCGTTCCTGTCCAGGCGATCGTCAGGATGTTCCCCTTTCCGTCCGGCGTCGGCACCGTCACCAGCACCGCCGGTACCGGGTAGATCATGTTTCCCGGCTTCCATATCTGTTTCATCTTATCTTTATTTCCCCCGTTTTTGCTTTCTGTTTCTGTGATTTCGGGGCGCCTTTGCAGCGCCCCGCAGCATGCTGATCCCCGTTCGCTGGATTGTCTTCTCTGGATGTAAGTTTCTACAGCTCCGGGATTAACTTCAGATCCAATCCGTCCGGAGAATTTACGATCACTGCCGTCAACACACTTCCCGCCGGAAAGAGCATATTCCGGCGAATCAGCGCAACCCGCGGCATCCGCGAGCTGCTGATTGTCACCATGGCAAAGCCGTCCGGTATGGTCGCAAATGTAGATGCCGTCCCAAAATTCAGCTGGTTCACAGCAAGGTCATCTACATGAATATTCATCGGGCCATATCCGGATGCCGCGTGCATGAAACGCACTCGCGCAAAGGGACCAATCGAGCGCTCTTCCTCCGAATCCGCAATCAGGCCGTAATCCTCCTGGTCAAAATCCATCATAGTCCCGTTCCTTTCTGCCAATCCTGTTACTTTCAGAATATGCAGTCTCCGCCGGAATCGGAACTGTTTTTCTATTTCTTTTTGTGTATGTTGCGGATGGGCTTGCGAGAATTTTTCTTCTGACCACTGGCCACTTTGCCCTTCTGGCCGCTGTTCTTCTGACTGCCAACTGCTGCCTTCTGGCAACTGTTTTTCTGACCACTGATCACTGCCTTCGGCCCACTGCCCTTCGGCTTCTCCGGACGGATCAGGCAGTGCGGCCCGTAGCCGATCAGATCCCTGCGCCCGGCCGTCTCCAGTGCTTCGCGTACCAGATCATAATTCGCCGGGTCCCGGTACTGGATCAGCGCGCGCTGCATCGCCTTCTGGTGCGGGTTCCGGATGATGGCCACATCCTCCATCGTGCGCGGATCAAGGCCGGTATAATACATACAGGTCGAGATCGTGGACGGCGTCGGGTAGAAATCCTGCACCTGCTCCGGCATATAGCCCATATCGCGCACAGCTTCCGCCAGCGCGATCGCATCCTTCAGCGTGGAACCGGGATGCGACGAGATCAGGTAGGGAACCAGGTACTGCTTCTTCCCCAGCTTCTCATTCATCTTCTTATAGCGATCCGCAAATCCCTGGTAAATCGAAAATTCCGGCTTCCCCATCCGGGACAGCACCCGGTCGGACACATGCTCCGGCGCCACCTTCAGCTGACCGCTCACATGATATTCGCACAGCTCCCGCAGAAAGGTATCATCCGGGTCCGCCATCACATAATCATAGCGGATACCGGATCGGATGAACACCTTCTTCACACCGGGGAGTTTCCGCAGCTTGCGAAGCAGCGACAGGTAATCCTTATGGTCTGCCTTTAGGTTCTGGCAGGGCTTCGGAAAGAGGCACTGCCGGTTCGTGCATACGCCGTGTGTCAGCTGCTTCGTACAGGACGGTTTCCGGAAATTCGCCGTCGGGCCGCCGACATCGTGGATATAGCCCTTGAAATCCGGGTTCTGCGTCATGCGCTTCGCCTCTGCCAGAAGCGACTCATGGCTCCTTGTCTGGATAATTCTGCCCTGATGGAACGTCAGCGCACAGAAGCTGCAGCCGCCGAAGCAGCCGCGGCAGCTCACCAAGCTGAACTTCACCTCCCGGATCGCCGGAATTCCGCCTGCCTGTTCATAGACCGGCGCATAGGTTCCTGCAAAGGGAAGCGCATAGATATCGTCCATCTCCATCTGTGTCAACGGCTTCGCCGGAGGGTTCTGCAGCACGAACAGCTTTCTTCCGTATGGCTCTGCCAGACGCTTTCCTGAAAACGGATCGGTATTCCGGTACTGCGTGTAGAAGCTCTCCGCGTACTTTCGCTTCTCCGCCTTTAATTCCTCATACGAGGGCAGGCGGACAGCATCCCCCAGATCCTCCTCCCGGTGCACCAGGCACACTGTACCCGGAATATACGTCAGGGAAGAGACCGGAAGCCCTGCCTCCAGAGCCTCCGCAATCTCAACGATCGACCGCTCGCCCATACCGTAGGAGATCAGATCCGCCTGCGACTCCACCAGCACGGAGCGTTTCAGACTATCCGACCAGTAATCATAATGCGCCATGCGGCGAAGGCTGGCCTCGATGCCTCCCAGAATGATAGGAACCTTCGGATAAACCCTGCGGATCAGGCTGCTGTATACGATTACCGCCCGATCCGGGCGCAAGCCCATCTGCCCGCCGGGAGAATACGCATCCGTCCCGCGGCGGCGCTTCGATACCGAATAGTGATTCACCATGGAATCCATATTTCCGGCAGAGACAAGAAAGCCCAGCCGGGGTTCTCCAAACTCCCGCACGGAGTCCTCATTCCGCCAGTCCGGCTGCGCCAGAAAAGCCACCCGGTAGCCGCGGGATTCCAGCAGGCGCGTAATAATCGCCGCCCCGAAAGAAGGGTGATCCACATATGCGTCGCCGCAGACATATACGAAATCCGGACGATCCCACCCGCGGTCCTCCATTTCCTTCCGGTTCATTGGCAAAAATTCTGTCATACTTTTACATTTACTCCTTTACGAACAAAGAGCGATTTACCCGGTAAATCGCTCCCCGCCTACTTAATAAAATAAGAGATTGCCTTGTTCAATTCCTCTACTGCGTGCATATCGCCGCTCTCCACCGCGTCAATAATGCAGTGATTGATGTGATCCTCCATGATCACCTTACCCGTGCTGCCGAGCGCCGAACGCACCGCCGCCAGCTGGATCAGCACCTCCGAGCAGTCCCTGCCGTCCTCCACCATACGCTTGATGGATTCCAAATGCCCGATCGCCCGCGACAGGCGATTCAGAACCGCTTTCGTGTGTTCATGGGAATGTGTATGCGGATGCCCCATCGTCGCGTTGTGCTCATGCGTATGAGTGTACACGCTCCCATCTGGGCGGATGTGCTCATGCACACCAGGCGAAGCGAGCTTTTTATTTTCCTGTTCAGTCATTTATCTTACACTCTTCTTTCTTATTCGTATTTATGCCTCTATCCATTATAACGTACCGATGCCGTTTCCGCAATCCTCATTGCAACGAAAGAAGCGGCTGCCTTCAATTTACATCACCTCAAAAGAGAAAACTTTTTCTTGTATTGCTTAGCTTTCGAGAGTTTTCGTATCCAAAAGGAAATCATAAATGTTCACAGTCAAGATACCATAATCATCATAATAAGGCTGCACAATATCTTTTGTGATAATAATTTTTTTGAAAGAATCATCTATCTTTCTGAACGGCCTGGTCTCCTGAGTACGTTTTACTTCATCAGGGAGTGAATATGCCGACTGAATATAATATCTGGAAGAACCAAGATTGCACACAAAATCAACTTCCAGTTGTTTTCGGATAACCTTGCCATCCTGATCTCGTTCTGTAATCGGTATTACACCTACATCCACACTGTAGCCACGCATACGAAGTTCGTTATAAATTACATTCTCCATAGAATGTGTTGGCTCAAACTGTCGGAAATTGATTCTGGCATTGCGAAGTCCAAGATCAGAAAAATAATATTTCTTTGGCGTTTCAATATATGCCTTTCCTTTAATATCATATCTTTGTGCTGATTCAATCAGGAAAGAATCTTCAAAATAATCCACATACTTCTTGATGGTATTGGAAGTGATTCTGGATTTCTTTACCGTCTTAAAGGTATTCTTCAATTTTTCCGGATTAGTCAGAGAGCCAATGGAAGAAGAAAGAATATTCAGCAAATCTTCCAGTTCTCCGATGTTTTTCACTCGGTTACGTTTAGTAATATCTCGAAGATAAATCTCATTGAACAGATTCTGTAATGTAACCGCCTTATCGTTTGCTCCTTCCCGAAGAACAACCAGAGGAATGCCGCCGTATAACATATATTCCGATAATCCCGTATACTTATCACCGTTATAGACAGACATAAACTCCGCAAAACTCAGGGGATACATATGAACCTCATCACCACGACCTGCAAACTCAGTGGCGATATCTTTGGACAGGAGTTTCGCGTTACTTCCAGTCACAAATACATCCATATTGTTCTTGCAAAGATAACCATTTAAAACAGCTTCAAAGCAATCCAACATCTGAATTTCATCAAGCAGCAAATAATACATGCCTTCATCAACAACCTTGGAACGTATATATGCCATGAATTTTTCAGGATCAACTCCACGCTTTTTCTTTTCAATCTGAATCAGACTTTCTCCAATAAGATAAAGATCATCTGCTGAATCAAATGCAAAACGGATAATGTGATCGGCATCGACTCCGCTATCCAGTAAGTGATGATAAAACAAATTATTCAGTAAATATGATTTACCGCATCGACAGATACCGGTAATCACCTTAATCAATCCATTCGTCTTCCTTTTTATCAATTTATCCAAATAAAAATCTCTGCGAATCTCCATTTGAAGACCTCCTTGCGAAAGATTATTGCAACATGTTGCACTTTTCTTTTCCATTATATCCAGATAATATTCGAAAATCAATATGTCCGCAGCTTTTTAGAATAGATTTTTGCAACATATTGCACTTTTCGATTCTAAAATCGCAATGTAACAACGCCTTTTCGCAATCCTCATTGCAGCGAAAGAAGCGGCCGCTTCCACAATTAATGTGAGAAACAGCCGCTTTCCCTTATTCTCTATTTTGTTATATGTTACGATACAGTCCGGCCACGCAAGACCTGTCATCCAAGCCACAGGATCTTAAAGACCGCCTGGAAGAGTGCAAATGTACACAGCGTCAGAATAATAATTTCTATGCAGCTGGTTCGGTTTGAGAGTTTTTCTTTGTTTCAACTCACAGTCGGTATTTTCACGGAGTCTGACATGTCGAAAATAGTTCGACCGTGACTTGCCTCATGTCAGTGGAGGATACCGATTTCTCTCCGCCCGCCACTGCCGTTATGTTTCTTTTAACAATTCATCCCACCACTTTAGAAGAGGGGGACTTCTTGTCTACTTGTGTTAAACTTTTCTCTCCCAAAAAACAAGTCACAGAATATTGGAAATACAAAGAAAGATATAATCGTCAATAGATGCTCTAAAAACATACCTCATTCCTGCTACTCAAAATATGTATAAATATACTCACATATCGAGACTCTGGATGTTCTCGCGAACAATCCTTACT
>JAJEQR010000094.1 GCA_020687485.1 Hominifimenecus microfluidus
CATTATTATAACGTGCCGATTCAGGATGCCTCCGGTGATTATGTGCTCCAGATTCCACTGTATGATATGGGGCCGTTCATGGAGCTTACTGGAGTGAAGGTCGAGGGGCAGGAATAGAAAGTGATTTGCAGCGGAGAATATAGAAAGTAACCAGCGGAAAAATACAATGAAGGAACAAAGAAGAGTTGAAAATTGTGAAATGACAGACAGCCGTGCAGTAGGATCAGAACTGCACGGCTGTTTTGCCAGGAAAAGTTGTATGTAAGATAGTTATTAGGTGTTCTTATCTTGTTTCTTGTGGTGATGCAGCAAGAAAGTGTAAGGCAAGTGTAAGGCACAAAACGGGGAAATTATGGTATTGTATAATTATTAAAGAAAGTAAAAGAGAACATAAAGAAGAGGAGGGAGCACACATGAGGAACGATCATATCCCCGGGATGCGCCGATGGAGGAAAAACCGAAAGCAGTTATTTCTGATTCTTGCAGCGATGAGTCTCTGCTTCTTCCTGATTGAGATGACATTTCTTTTCAGTGACAGCCTGGAGCTGACAATGCAGGAGCGCAGGATGGATGCTTATGGGGAGTGGCAGTATGCGCTGAAGCACATTTCTGAGGAGGATGAAGCGAAGATTTTCGCACTGCCGCTATTGGAGAAGGCCGGAACCGTCTGGACAGCGGGCGATATCGAAAATGAAGCCATAAAGGGCGCATTTGCAATCGGCGGTATGGATGAGAATGCAATCGACTTATCCCGCCTTACGCTGGTGGATGGATATTTTCCAGAGAAGGCAGGAGAAGCGGCAGTGGAGGCGACGATCCTGAAGAAATTGGGCGTGGAAATGCGGGTCGGTGAGACGATCGTTCTGGAGATTGCACCGTATCAAAAATCTAACGACACTTCAGGAACAAAGCAAACATCCGGCAAAAACAAAGAAATCCGTGAGATTACGCTTACGGTGTGCGGCATCATAAAGGACTACTCTACCGGGTGGTGTATCAGCACCAACATTGAGCTTCCCGGAGTCTTTATCACGGAAGAAACAGCGACTGCTCATGCTTTGGAACTTCCTTCCAGTGAAGATCCCCAACTGGCAAGAGCGCATAACACGCTGCTGATGAAAGGCAGGCCGGAGTGGACGAGCATCCGGGAGGATATGGACAGCTTCGCCATGAATCCGGATAAAGAGATGTTCCGTGCAGGGCGCGACGGAAAGTACACGAATTATTACGCCTATCCGGATGCGGATAAAGCAGATTCTCTGCTGGGGCCGATGATGATTTCCCTGCGTCTGATCAGTATTTTTCTGGGAACGCTGATTTTGCTCATTACCGTATGGTATTCGGCGAAAAGCCGGTTTACGGAATGGCAGGATCTGTATACACTGGGTGCGCCGATCCGGCTGCTGCGAAGGAATCTGATTCAGGAAGCATTGATTTTCGCACTGATTTCCATAGGGATCGGTCTGGGGCTTGCCCTGCTGCTCTTTACCGGAGGCCAGGCGCTGCTTCCGGGCTTGCAGCAGACACAGCTGTATTTTCAGCTTTCCTGGTTCCATCTTCTCTTAACTGCTCTGATTGGCAGCGCATCGGTGGCAATCGCCTACTTCCTGCCGGTTCTGCGTCTTCGCCGGATTGCGGACGGAAGTCGGAAAGAGAAGCAAATGCGCAGAAAATGCAGATATCGGCGAATGAAGCGCAGCGTTCCCTCCATGTGGTCGATCTGGTTCCGCGAGCAGAGAGAACGTCCGCTCTGGTTCTTTGCCGAGCTGGTTCTGCTGATTGGTATTCTGGCGATGCCATGTATCGGCGTGCATATGGTTGGAGCGAAAGCGCAGGAAATCCGGGTCATCGAGAGTCGGAGCAGCGATTATATCTTTGATAATGACAAGCATGGAAATACGGGAGTGGACGAAGAACGACTGAACCGGTTGAAGGATATCTACGGAGTTTCAGAGGTTCGCGCCTGGCACCGACTGCAGATGAGCAGCAATGAGATCAGTGAAAGCATGCTGATTGACCTGAGTGCATACCTGGATGACGAGGCAGTTGCCCTCTCGTTCGCTCTTCGGGAGGAGTTCCTTCAGGCAAGATCCGAAGAGATTCAGCAGCAGATCGAATGGGCCGATCCAGATTCTGATTCCGGGAAAAGAGAGCGGAAGGCGCTGGAAAAGGATCTGCAGGCGAATGAGAACGCGCTGCAGGCTCTGCAGGATGGTTATTATCCGCTGGATTTCTACAGCACTTCCGATGAGACGGAACTGAGAAAGATTCTGCGTAACCTGGAGGCAGGGGCGATCACGGAAGAAGAATTTCTGTCCGGCGAGAAAGCGGTTCTTCTCCTGGCGCCGTGGCAGCAGCCGAGCGATCTTTATGGAGATACTTATTATACGGTGAATGTGAAACAATACCAGAATCCGGAGGATGGAGTCTATGTAAAGTGCTTATCCCCGGAAGAGCCGGTTTCGGTTCAGTACGGAGGCGAAGAGACACAGATCCCGGTGGGAGGAATCCTCTATGGGCTGGATCAGGCGGATGATCTGCGGGTATTGATGGCTTCCCCGTTCGCCGTCCTGTGCAGCGACGCCATGTTCGAACGAATTGTCAGTGGAAAAAACGGAAGCTCCTATCAGTATGTGGAGATAGACGCTTCGATGGATGCCGACTATATCACAGATAAACAGGTGGAAAAGGCATTGGCAGGCATGGAAAGTGATATCTTTACGAACCGAAGAGAAGAACTGGCGCAGATGAAGCAGGACTATTACGCATCCATTGGATTCTATGGGGTTCTGTGCGGGCTGGGAAGCGTGCTGTGCCTGATGATCTTCTACAGTATGGCAGCTTTCCGGAGCAGCGATCAGGCGAAGGAACAGGAGTTGTTCGCTCACCTGGGGATGAAGCAGAGCTGGAAGAATGGGAAAGGCATCGCGGAGACTCTTCTTCCCGGACTGCTTTCGATTGGCATTGTCACGTTGGGACTGTCCGTTTTTTACACCTGGCAGACAAGACTGCGGGTGAGTACGATAGAATTTTCGATTGATGTAGGTATGAACGCAGGCTGGTATCTATTCATCTGCCTGCTGTATCTGGCAGTGATTCTGATGGTTCAGAGGCAGGCGAACCGGATAAAACAAGAACGGGCGAAGAAAATATGAATGGACAGAGAAAGTACGGACAAAGAAAGGAGTGTGACCGCATGGGTATGGTAAGACTGGAAGGAATTCGTAAGACTTATCTCACCTCCCATGGAGAGGTACATGCACTAAATGGTGTGGATCTGACCGTAGAGGAGGGAGAGTTCCTGGCGATTATGGGGCGAAGCGGTTCCGGAAAATCCACGCTGCTGAATATCATCGGAACTCTGCAAAAGCCTACTGCCGGATCTTATTTCCTGCGGGAACGCCAGGTGGATCAGATGACTGAAAAAGAAATCCTGGAGCTGCGAAGAAGAGAAATCGGCTTCGTCTTTCAGCAGTACCGGCTGCTCGCATCCTATACCATCTGGGAGAATATCTGCATGCCGCTGGCTCTGGATCAGATGGAAGTCGATGAGGAATATATTCAGAATCTGGCGGAACGCTGCGGGATTCTGGAGAAGCTGGATGCCTATCCGGATCAGCTCTCCGGCGGCGAACAGCAGCGGGCGGCGCTCATCCGTGCGATGGCACATAAGCCTTCCATCGTCATCGCGGATGAACCGACCGGAAATCTGGACTACCGAACGGGAATGGAGATCATGAATCTGATAACGGAGTGCCGATTGTCATTCGGTCAGACAATCCTGATGGTAACGCACGATAACGAATGTGCCTCCTACGCCGACCGGGTGATCGCGATGGAGGACGGGAAAATTAAAAATTGAAAAAAATCCCATTGCGAATACGGCCTTTGCAAGAGCAAATGTTTGTATCTGTGGGGGACATTACAACTTGGTAAGCACGAGCTATACCGTGTGGTCTACGACTGGTAACACGAGATCATGTAAGCATAATCATGCTTATGGAAATGACTATGAGCAGAAAAGAAAAAAAATTGCGAACTATAAGTGCAGTGGATGCGGAAATGGCTATAGTTCTGAGTCGTATGAGTATCGCTGGATCTGTAAAGGCATGACCTGATAACTTGATGTGCTGTTGAAATATTAAGCGATAAATAAACTGCATGTGGGATGAATTTTAAGCTGCTATGATACCGTTTCTTCATAGCAGCTTTTTAACTTAGATATAAATAATAACGACTTTTCTAGGATTGCTGCTATTTAAATTCGGAATAATAACTATACTTTTCGATAGCAAACTGATATACTTATGATAGTTTGATAACTTGTATTAATGTGATCGGTAAAGAATCACATGAAAAGAAGCAGGATTATGCTAAAGAAAGTATTGAAAGAAGCAGGGGGTCATTGAATCCATGTATAGTGATGTGGATCAGCTGAAAAATAAGAAGATATTGATTGTGGAGGATGATGAGATGCTGGGGAATGGCTTAAAGTCGATTCTTCAGATTCAAAAATATGAAACATACCTGGTATGTAGTGTTAAAGAAGCAATGGAATTTTTAAGTGAGCAGAAGCCGGATTTGTGTATTTTGGATCTATGGCTTCCGGATGGTGATGGCTTCGATCTATGTCGGTGGATTCGGAAGAAAAGCGAAATGCCGGTACTTTTTCTTACAGCCTGTGAGGAGGAGTCAAAGACGGTAGAAGGATTGAAGTGTGGCGGAGACGATTATGTTGTGAAACCATTTAGTACTCCTGTGCTTCTGGCAAGGATTGAAGTTTTGCTTCGCCGAAATAGAATCAGTGAGGGTACAAGCAGTTATCAAAGTAACGGTGTTGTCGTGGATATGGGAAGCAGACTTTGTTGCAGAGGCGATAAAACATTGCGTCTTCCGGTTGAAGAGTGGAAAATGCTTATATGTCTTCTAGGAGCGGGTGGAAAGATAGTATCAAAAGAACAACTTTGTCGAGCAATTTGGGCGGAGGGCGCAGATTATGTGGAAGAAAATACGAGCCGCGTTATTATAAGCCGACTGCGTAAACACTTAGAAGGAATCGGCTTGGCAGGTGCTATCGAAACAAGCAGAGGATATGGATATCGGTGGATATTGCCAGTGGAAAAGCATTAGAGGATATTATGAATATAGTTTATAGAAGAGAAAAGCGTACTAGAAATTTATTATATCTTATTATGGCAATTATATGGATGAGTTCGGTTTTTCTTAGTTGGCGGGGCATTGTACAGATAAATAAGCGCTGTACGATTGTTTTATTTGGAAAAGTAGCAACGCAATCGGAACTGTCAGCTGAGAAGTTGTTGCAAGTTATGCGGCAGCCAGAAGCTGAAAATGATTATTTTGCTGGAGTAAAATTTCTGGCATCAGAGGGCTACGGGGACAGCACGATAAATTTTTTGACAATGGGATACTACGAGACTGTTTTTATAGGCCTTTTAGTGAGCGGAACCATGGTTTTAATACTGACTTTCCTGGGAGAAAATCGGCGAAACCGGCAGTGCAGTCAAGAACATTTGACTATTATTGCATATTTACAACAATATGCAAAGGGAAAACATGAAGAAATTTATAGAAATCCAGAATTTAGCTTCCATTTTCCTGATACCATAGGTATGTGGAACGCAATTCAGGATTTGATATCTTTTATTCAAAGAGAACAGCAACAACTCAAGCTGGCAGAAAGGGAGATTCAGACGAATTTAGAGAATATATCACATCAGATGAAAACACCTCTAACGGGAATTCAACTATATCTGGAAGTTCTCCAGGGGATGACCGATGATTTAGAAGCAAAAAAATTGCTGGAATCGTGCCATGATAAAATTGAACAGTTACAACAGATGGTGATTGCATTGCTGCATCTTGCGAAATTGAAGGCCGGTAAAATGCAGCTGAACATACAAAGAATTTCAATAATGAAGTTGACTAATGCCATTATTGAAGAGGTTCAAGGAGAATGGGAAAAGAAAAATTTGTCGGTCTTAATTGATTTTTCGAAAGACGTAGAGCTTGTAGGAGACGAATTCTGGATAAGACAGGCAATGATTAATGTTTTACGTAATTCTATTCAACATACACCGGCAGGGGGGAGTATCATTTTCAAAGCATGGGAGGAGAATGAAAGTGCGATACTGGAAATAGAAGACACTGGCAGCGGAATTCTTGTTAGTGAACGAGAGAAGGTTTTTGAGCGATTCTTTTGTTCTGAAAATAAGATGGATGAAAAGATAAGTGGAAATGGTGTAGGGCTAAACCTTGCCAGACAAATCATGGAGCGTATGGGAGGAAGTTTGCAGATTAAGGATAACAAAAATGGAACGTGTATGCGTTTTTGTTTTCATGTACGGTCAGGAAAAAACAAGGAGCGAAGGATATAAGAGTGAAAAAATGGAAATTATGAATCTGAAAACTTAACAATCTTCTATGGGAAGGAGTGTATCTATGAACAAAGCGAAAAAATTGTATGGAATTATGACGCTGGCTCTTGCGCTGTCTTTGGCAAATACGGTTCCTGTGAAGGCGGTCGCTGTAGATGAGGCATTTGCAGGTGTGGTTTCTGCAAGCAAGAATACTACAAGTACAGCTTTGGCAGATGCAGAGACTTGTACAGCCTGCGGGAAAGAAAACGGCTATCGGATCAGCAGAACGTATAACCCCTGGCAGACCACCGGAGAGACAAGAAATTGCGAACACAATCTTGTCTACGGACTAGATTACTGGCAGGAAAGAAACATTGCCGGAAACTATAAGTGCGGCGCATGCGGAAACACTTTCAGCATAGATCGCGGCGAATATCGCTGGGTATGCAAAGGGATCAGCTGATACTGGAGCGAAGAGACAAAAACAAGAGATATTCTCCAGTTAAAGGATGGACAGAGGCAGTAGACCTTCGGGCAGGAGACAATCTTGTACTTGTCAATGGAGAACATGTTATTGTTGAGAAAATTCAACATGAAATTTTAGAATCGCCTATTAACGTTTATAATTTTCAGGTTGAAGATTATCATACATATTATGTTGGAAAGGGCATTCTTGTTCACAATACATGTACACGAAGAGCTGCAATGCGTAAAGCCAAAAGAAGTGTACATATTCCAATGTCTGCGACACCGGATTATGTAGAATCGGTTAAAATGGTTGGACAAAATGGCCGTCCAATCTCTAATGGTCGTCATTTTTGGTATTAAGATATGATTATTAATTTTGGAAATACAGTTGTTAATACTTTATCAGAACAACTGCTTAGAATATCTTGCGATGTATTATTTGTTTTTGAACATACAGATGAAGAAATAGATTTTGCAACCCCGGCTTATTGGGATGAAGTGATTCAATCGTTTTTTACATCTTATAGTATGTATGAAATTTATAAAGAAGCGCGATGGCGTAATAATTGTAATCGTGTTACCGATTATAAGCAGGTGTGGGGATTGCTTGATTTAGCTAAGGGAGAATTTTCAGGTAGAGTTGAATGTGGTGAAAAGGTTGTTTATTTAGGACTTTCAAAAAGCTCTATTCAACAGTTAAATACTAGCAAGGCAGGTGCTTATTTGCTAATTCCCACAGAGCATGAAGCCGAGATTGAAGAAATCTGGAATTATTTTCTTACGTTATGTTCAGAACAAAAACAATGGAATATTCTAAATGGTTTTTGTGGGCTAGTTAAATATTATCCATATGTGGCTGCTTTGTTTTATAAATGTGCGGAGGAAGCTGTGTTGGCGATAGTGAGTAATTCAACTGATGCTATTAAGGAAAAATTTGAAAAAGCATCACATTCTGCTATAATTACTCCTCATTTTAGGCGATTGTTGTAGCTTGTTGCCCCAAAGGATATTGTTACGCTTACGGCTACATCTTGCTGTGGCTTTTCGCCATATGGATTTACAAATAAAAAAGAGATGCAGAAGGTCCCTTTCGGTGTAAAAGCTGGGAGGGCTTTTTGTGTGTAAATGGGAAATAACCAGTCAATAAGATCATTCGTGCGGATCATCCGCAGCCTCTTTTAAAGGGGAACTTGGTTTCGGAGTCTCTGGAAACAGCAATTCTGAATGCCAAGTACGTAAATGCACTCCCGTTTTATCGGCAGGAACGGGAATTCGAGCGTTATGGCGTT
>JAJEQR010000095.1 GCA_020687485.1 Hominifimenecus microfluidus
TGATGCCAAATACATCTCTTTCCATATCGATATTCTACCACATGCAATCCAGAAAATAAACATTTGTTCTGCTCTTTATTAAAAAATTAGTGCGCCTAACTCATCACTGAAGTAACGAGAATGCGGCGCGCAGTTTTCAAATATTTGTTCTCTGCTGATGCTGTTCCTTCCTTAAATAGTTCCTGCATTTTGTTATGTATTTGCCAGACCTGTGCGGATATCCTCCAGAAACTGTTCCAGGCAGAGAATACTGCGAAGAAGTTCCTGCTTCTCGTCTCCGGTATAAGACGAAAATGTCCGTTCGGCCGGTTCCATCAGGCTGCCGACCATTCCGGAGAGTGTCTGTCTTCCGTCTTCTGTGATCTGCAGGTAATATTTGCGGTGGTTCTCTTCGCCGCGCATACGTGCGGCCAGGCCGCGCTTCTCCAGGTCATTGACCAGCTTCGTCAGCTGCTGCTTGGAGATATCGAGCTCGCGCGCCAGATCTCCCAGAGTGAGCATGCCCTGATCGGCCTGATTTAATGTAAAAAGAATAAAGAACAGGTGTGAGTGCAGCTTCAGGCTGCTCTCGCCGGGCGCGTCCTTCTTTAATGTCAGAATAAAACGGGACAGGAGAGCGAAGAAGTGGCGGGTGGTATCCTGTTCGCTGATTTGCGATTCTGTGGTATCTGGCGTGGTCACATTAGCCCTCCTTCCGACGTTCCTGAAAATTTTCGGCGGCATCCTTTCGGTCGTTTATATTTCATCGAGTGATACCTCTCGTGTACTCCATATGTGGAAGCATGTATCCTCAGTATAGAAGCTTACAGGGAAAAGGTCAAGTGTGGACTGTGAGAGAAACGATTGAAATCATGACGAAAAGATTGCGAAAAACGAAAAATTTTTCACAATGTATACTTTCCTGGGAAACTATGGTATGATAAAAACGACGGAAACAAAGGAGGATATCGCATGCCGGAGCAGAATGTCGATAACATTGCTTTTTTAAGGGAAGCCGGGGAGGCGCTGGCAGAGTTGAAGGAGGCGCAGGAGGCGGCGAGGGAACAGGATCTGCAGACGAAGCGTCTGGAGAAGAGCCTGGCCTCGGAGAAGAAGGCCGTTGCAGACAGTATTGAGATGACGATCCGCAAGCGCAAGTCAGAGATCACCGACAGCTATGATTCCCAGATTGAACAGACGCAGGTGCAGCTGCGGAAGGTGAAGGCGAAGAGAGAAAAAGCCAAGAACCAGGGCATGAAGGAGCGGATGGACGAAGAGACGGCGGATGTGCGGGAGGATAATCGCAGGCTTTCCACGGAGCTGAAGACACTGTTCCGGCAGCACGATGTACCCCGGTTTTGCAATACGCGTTTCTTCTACGCCCTGTATTATACCCGCGGGCTTCGGGAGGCCCTGATTTTTCTGATAACGCTTGTCATCTGTTTCGCTGCTGTGCCGCTGGGCGTATATCATCTGATCGGTCAGGGGCGGACACTGTGGCTGGCCGGGATCTATATCGTGGATATTCTGGTATTCGGAGGCATTTATTTTGCCATTAACAATCACGTAAAGCTGCGGTACCATGAGACGCTGCGCCAGGGGCGGAAGATTCGCAATCAGATCCGCGCCGGCAAGAAGAAAATCAAGGCGATTAAGAACAGCATCCGCAAGGACAAGAACGAGGATATGTACGGTCTGGAGGACTTCGATGAGAATATCGCGCGTCTGGAAGCGGAGAAGAAGGAGATCGCGGATCAGAAGCAAGATGCGTTGACGAACTTCGAGAACAGCGGTAAGGTATTAATTACAAAGGAAATTACGGATAATAATCAGGAGAGAATCTCCCACCTGGAGGAGGATGCGGCGGCGTCCGGGAAGACGCTGACGGAGTTCCTGGCCAGGGTAAAGGTGCTTTCGATGCGGGTGGCGGAGGAGTATGAGCCGCGTCTGGGACGGGAGTTCCTGCAGGAGGACAAGCTGGAGCAGCTCATTCAGGTATTTGAGAATGGAATGGCAGCCAATATGACGGAGGCGCAGGAACTGGTGCGTACCGGTAAGCTGCAGCCGACGCTGTCTGCTTTCCCGGAGCTCCCGCCGGAAGAGAGCGTGGAAGAGGAAAATCCGGCCGATCAGGAGAAAATCCGCCTGAAGAAGCCCGGAAAGACTTGACATAAAGTAATGTCTAATGGTATCATATTACGAAGGGTGTCAGCTGCGGCTGATTACCTGGATCAATGTATCATATAGCCATAAAGTTTCCGCGCAGCCGGGGAGTTAGCGGTGCCCTGTACCTGCAATCCGCTACAGCAGGGGTGATATTCTGCCGAGGACTCTTCATTGTGGGGCTGCCCTTTGTAAGTGGCGTTGATGTCTTGGTCTTACGCAACGGGAATTTGTGAACCGTGTCAGGTCGGGAACGAAGCAGCACTAAGCAAAACCTTCCGTGTGCCGTAGGGGTGCCTGGGCTGAGTTAACTGCAAAGGTAACGTCCATGATGTGTTTTCGAAGCAGGATGCGCGGATTTTTTACGCGAAAAAGCTACGAGCAGTGCAAATTGCCGGATGCATATCTGCGTTGTGCTCGCACAAGGCAGACCGTGCGCCCGGTTTTTTTATTGATTGCCCGGAGGCGGAATTGAGCAGGGAATATGAATGGTTCCTGTATCTGTTAAGTATCGCTTAAAGTTTTGAATATGGCAGGAAAGGAGAAGCTCCGGTGGCGTATACAGCACTCTACCGCAAATGGCGTCCGACGACCTTCGCGGATGTAAAGGGTCAGGATCCGATTGTAACAACTTTAAAGAACCAGATTCTTACCGGCCGGATCGGACACGCATATCTTTTCTGCGGAACGAGAGGTACCGGTAAGACCACAATTGCGAAGATCTTCGCGCGGGCTGTGAACTGTGAGCATCCGGTGGACGGCGCTCCCTGTGGGGAATGTCCGGTCTGCCGCAGCATTGCCGCCGGGACGTCCATGAGCGTGGTTGAGATCGATGCGGCCTCCAACAATGGCGTGGATAATATCCGCGAGATCCGGGACGAGGTGCAGTATTCTCCGACGGAGGGAAAGTACCGCGTATACATTATCGACGAGGTGCATATGCTTTCTCCGGGAGCGTTCAATGCGCTGCTGAAGACGTTGGAGGAGCCTCCGGCTTATGTGATTTTCATTCTGGCAACCACGGAGCCGCACAAGATTCCCGTGACAGTGCTTTCCCGCTGTCAGCGCTACGACTTTCGCCGGATCACGGCGGATATCATCGCCGACCGTCTGCGGGAGCTGGCCGATTACGAGAAGGTGGATATTGAGGAGAAAGCGATTCACTATATTGCCAAGAAAGCGGACGGCGCCATGCGCGACGCACTGAGCCTGATGGATCAGTGTATTGCGTTCCATATCGGGGAGACACTGACGTATGACAAGGTTCTGACCGTGCTCGGCGCGGTGGATAATGAAGTATTCAGCCAGTATCTGCGCAGCACATTTGCTGCGGACACAACGGGACTTCTTCTTCAGATCGAGGAGATCGTGATGAGCGGAAGAGAGCTTTCTCAGTTCGTGCAGGATCTGGTATGGTATATGAGAAATCTTCTGCTGCTGAAGACGTCGGAGGTTGGCAGCGATGTGCTTGATCTGACAGAGGAGGACTGGATTCGTCTGCAGGAAGAGAGCCGCAGCTGCAGCGAGGATGAGCTGATGCGTCTGATCCGCATTTACTCAGAACTGTATAATCAGATGCGCAATGCCGTGAACAAGAGGGTATTGCTGGAGGTTGCGGCGATCAAGACTGCAAGACCTGCGATGGAGCAGGATCTGGAGAGCGTCCTGGTACGCCTGGATCAGCTGGAGCAGAAGGTGCGCGAGGGCGTGACTGTAAGAACTGTCACCGCGGATGCAGCAGTTCCGGTTCCGAAGGAGGCAGCAGCGGATGAGAAGCCGGTGGTACTTCCGCAGGCGGAGTGGGAAGAGCTGAATCTGATCACCGAAGAGTGGGATCGTATTCTGAACAGCATTGAACGGATTGCCAAACTGTCGCTGGCCGGTACTCGTGTAGAACCGCGGGGGGCGGGACATCTCGGCATTGTGTTTTATGATAATATGAACTATAACATGTGCAGGACAGTAGGGGCGCTGGAACAGGTGAAGCAGTATGTAGAAGAACATTATAGCAAGACCCTGGAATTTGATGCCCGTCTTGCGGCAACTGAAGAGAAGACACCGACATACGTCAGTGATGCGGATTTGTCGGTGTTCCATACAGAAATTGAAATTGAGGAGGACGAATAATCCATGGCAAAGAGAGGCGGATTTCCGGGCGGTATGCCTGGCAACATGAACAATCTGATGAAGCAGGCACAGCGCATGCAGCGCCAGATGGAAGAGACCACGAAGGAGCTGGAGGAGAAGGAATATACGGCTGCTGCCGGCGGCGGAGCCGTAGAAGTGACAGTTTCCGGCAAGAAGGAGCTTCTCTCTGTGAAGATTGCGGAGGAAGTTGTGGATCCGGATGATATCGAGATGCTGCAGGATCTGATCGTAGCGGCTGTTAATGAAGCATACCGCAAGGCAGAGAGTGAGTCTCAGGCGGCCATGTCCAAGCTGACGGGCGGACTGGGAGGCTTCGGCTTCTAATGGATTATTACAGTAGCGGGATCAGCCGGCTGATCGAGGAGCTGGGGAAGCTCCCCGGTGTCGGTCCCAAGTCGGCACAGCGCCTGGCTTTTCATATTATTAATATGCCGGAGGAGGCGGTGGATCGCCTGGCTTCTAGTATAACCGAGGCAAAGCACAGTGTCTGCTACTGCAAAAAATGCTGTACGCTGACGGATCAGGAGCTTTGCCCGATCTGCAGCAGTACTTCGCGGGATACTTCCACCATCATGGTGGTGGAGAATCCCAGGGATCTGGCAGCTTATGAGAAGACCGGCCGTTACAATGGGCTGTATCATGTGCTGCACGGCGCGATTTCTCCGGCGCTGGGAATCGGTCCTGGGGATATCCGGCTGAAGGAATTGATGCAGCGCCTTCAGAGCGAACCGGTTTCAGAGCTGATTGTCGCCACGAATTCCAGCCTGGAGGGCGAGACAACGGCAATGTATATCAGCAAGCTGGTGAAGCCGACCGGGATACGCGTGACCCGCATTGCCAGCGGTGTGCCGGTAGGTGGTGATCTGGAATATATTGATGAAGTTACTTTGCTGCGCGCGCTTGACGGGCGCGTAGAATTATAGGTCGCAGTATCTGGAAATATCAAATTGAAAAGGAGCGACTGCGGCAGGTTTTAAGGCATGCCGGTGAGGTGAACAGCGTGGATAAAAATGTTTACAATATGAAGGCGGAGAAGATACAGAAGCAGGCCCGCCGCGGGGATTATGAGACTGCCGCAAAGATCTGCGATACCATTGACTGGAATCAGGTGCGTAGTGTGCGTATGCTGACACTGGTTTCCAGCGTATATGAGCATGTGAAGGAATATGATCGCGCAATCGATATCCTCCTGATGGCTTATGAGGAAGCTCCGGTAGGCAAACGCTTCCTTTATAAGCTGACGGAGCTGGCGATTGCTGCTGGTTCCATCCATGAAGCGGAAGAGTACTATAAGAGCTATATCAAGGATGCAGGAGATGACGCCAGTCGCTATCTGCTGCGCTATCAGCTGGCGGAAGCCAAGGGCGAGCCGCTGGACAAGCGTATTGCGATTCTTGAGACCTATCGGCGTCAGGAGTTTGACGAAGAGTGGGCTTGCCGTCTGGCAGAGCTCTATCAGAAAGCCGGGCGCCGGGAGGACTGCGTGCGGCTGTGCGATGAGATCATCCTCTGGTTTGGCGTGGGTCCCTGTGTGGATCGCGCCATGGAGATCAAGGAGAAATATGAGCCGCTGACCGCGAGTCAGAAGGAGCACCGAGAGCACCGAGAGATCTATGAGGAAAAAATTGCGCAGGTGGCCCGGGAATCTGAGGCGGAGGAGGCGGTTGCTCCGGCGAAGAGTTTTGCATCGGCCGTCGTGCCGCCGCAGGAGCCGGAAGTTTCGGAACCTGGAGCAGAATCGAAAATGGAAGATGATGATCTGCCCCGTGTCGCAATTTCGGATGATACACCGGTGGAGTTTGACGCTTCGGCCTTTATCAGTGAAGAAGAGGAAATGCAGCGTGACGCGGAGAGCATTTTCGGAGAAACTCCGGCAAGTCTGGACAAGACCCGCCAGATTGTTGAGGGGAATGACGTCTCTCGGACGAGAGTTTTCGAGCCGGTTAAGGAGGAATCTGAGGATTCTCAGAAGAGTGGGATGCCTGGAGAAACTTTTTCAATCGGAAAGTTCGTGGAATCCGTTATGGCGGATGCAAAGAAGCAGGAGAATGCTTCCACGGTTCTGGAGGATGAGACTGCAGTTGACAAAAAACTGCTGAAGAAGACGGTGGAGAGTTATGCCAATGCGCCGGCGCCGTCAATTTTCGAAGAACTTCCGGAGGACGGTATAATTCCGGAAAATGAGGGTATCCTGAAGGATGAGGCAACCGAGAATCCGGCAGGCGAAGCAGCACGCTCGGAGAATGCTCTTCCCACAACGGCTGCCCCGGAAAAATCCGCGGAAGAAGACGAGAAGAAAAAGAAAGCGGAAAACGCGGCTGCACGGGAACCGGAGGAAGAACGGACCATTGAAATGCCGTTAAGTCATATGGATCGCCCGCAGGCGGCGAAGATTATTCTCCGCGCGCCGGAAGCGGAAGAACCGAAAGTACAGCCGGAAGAGGCGGAGACACCGGAAACAGCGATTGTAGAAGAACCGGAGCTGGGAATTTTCGAAGAGAATGCTCCAGAGGAAGAACTTCCGGAACAGGATATCGCACAGGAAGAGCAGCTTCCGCGCGAAGCAGAAGAGAGAGAACAGGAAGAGCAGCGCCGCAGAGAGCAGCTCCAGCGTGAAGCGGAAGCAAGAAAAGCACAGCAGGAGAAGCAACGTCAGGAAGAACAGCTCCGGCGCGAAACGGAAGTGCGAAAAGCACAGCAGGAGAAGCAACGCCGGGAGGAACAGCTCCGGCGTGAGGCGGAAGAAAGAGAACAGGAAGAACAGCACCGCAGAGAGCATCTTCAGCGTGAAGCAGAGAAGAAGGCACAGAAGGCGGCTCATCAGGCTTCCAGAGAACTTCTCTACGTGGGCTGCAGCAATGCACCGGACAGTCTGAATATGGCGGTTGATGCGCTGCATCAGGCGTATGAGAAGCGGCACGGCGAGCTGACGCAGGTGGCGAAGATCTCCAGCGTGAAGCTGAATAATCGCGGACTGGTCCGCTCCCTCTCCAATCTGGAAGGAAAGGATCTGATCATTGACGGAGCCAGTACACTGAGCGATGAGATCCTGCGTGAGATTATGCGTGTCAGAGAAGAGCTGGATCCGGACAAGTACTTTGTCCTGCTGGATCGCCCCGCAGCCATTCGCCAGCTGAAGGAACGTATGGAGCAGCTTTTTCCTTGTGAATATGAAGAGGAAGAGACACCATCGATCCTTGCGGATGAAACGGTACCGGATCCGGTAAGTCCGGCGCCGGAAGTGCGGAAAAAGAAAGAACCGATACGCAGAGAACCGGAAAAACGTGAGCCGGAACGCAGGCTGGAGAAGCGCCGGGAGGTCCTTCCGGCACCGGAGAAGACAAAAGGCGCAGAACCTGCTGCGAAGAACCATACGGTATATCCGGCGGATGGAGAGCTGAGTGAAGAACAGTTCGCCGGCTGGATTCGCAGATACGCGGAGTCGATTGACTGCGCAATTGATGACGGCGCGATGGAAGCGATCTATGATGTGATCGATGAGATCCTGGATGACGGCGACCGCCTGACGCGGGCTGTCGCGGAGGAAGTTGTGGAAGATGCCGCTGATGAGGCAGAGCGCCACTCCATCCGCAATGTGTTCGGCTCCCGCTACGATAAGGACGGAAAGCTGATATTGAAAGCAAGACATTTCCGTTAGAAGTGTCGGCGTACGATGACAATTTCCCGCAGGAGCCGGAGTGTTCCTGCGGGAAATTTTTATCTCAGTCGAGAAGACTCCCACCTCTTTCAGGTGGCGAATGACAGCAAATTTGTCTCAGTGGGAGTCCAATCTCCGACTGAGATAAACGCTCCGCGAGGATGCGCAGTGATTCTGT
>JAJEQR010000096.1 GCA_020687485.1 Hominifimenecus microfluidus
AGATATCACGGAGATCCCGGCATCCAATGGGAAACTGTATGTATCTGCGATTTTTGACTGCTTTGATCTGAGTGTCCTTGGTCTGACAGATGAAAATAGTCGATTTTCATTGGACTGGAACTTGAACAGGGCTTTATCAAAGGTGAACTACCGTACTCACACGGATGCGGTGAAGGAAAATTTGATTCCACCAGAGCTAACACCGGAACAGATTGCTTATACATATGCCAGTGAAGCAGATCTTTTAAATGTTGCTTTATTTGGTCAGACTGCAAAGCAATGGAAAAATAATAATCCGGGTAAAAAGGGGAATGTGCGTGATGATGCAAATTTAAATCAGTTGTTGGTGTTGGCAAATATGGAAAGTTATAATGCTATTTTAATTGAGCAGGGGAAATCTCAATCAGAAAGACTTATATTGCTTAGAAATTTGGCAATCAGGCAGATGGATACATTAGTCAGTATCAATCTGTCGGCAGTTTCGGCACTTCCTGAAGGTGATATGTAAATTGAAGTGAGGAAGAAGCAGTTGCCATCAGAATGATATTTGACCAATATGTAAATACGGATTTGGGTGCAAATGGAATTGCAAAGTATCTTGAAAATCATGGAATCCATAAGATAGCCAGACAGAATGGTAAAAATCCGTTATTTGATGCTGCTCTTATCAGAAGGATTATACAGAATCCGGTTTATAGTGGCAAAATCTCTTATGGAAGAAGATGGACAGAAAAGGTTCATGGTACAAGAAATGAGTATAGGCAGGTTAAGAAAGACGATTACCTGTTAGTAGATGGTCTGCACGAAGCTCTTGTATCAGAAGAAGTATGGGAGCAGGCGCATGTCAAGGTGGCGGCACAGGCTAAAAAGTATGAAAAGGTCAATCGTGACAAGAGAGAAAAGATTCATCTATTATCAGGAATTTTGAAATGTCCTGTCTGCGGTGCAGGAATGTATGGCAACAAGTCTATTAAGAAACGCAAGGATGGAAGTAACTATAAGGATTTTTATTATTATGGCTGCAAACACAGAAATATGACTAGAGGTCATAAGTGTGATTACAAAAAACAGGTGCATGAAGAAATGCTGGATGCTTCTGTTGCAGAGGTGATTAGTAAACTGGTTAGTAATCCTAAATTTTCGGATTTAATCCGCAACAAAATAAATATGGAAGTAGATACTAGTGCATTAGATCAGGAAATAGATAATTATAAAATACAATTAAGAAAGCTATATCATAATAAAGATACTATTTTATCAGATATGGATTCTCTTGATTATGAGGATAAGCATTATCAGCGAAGAAAAACAGATTTAGAGAACCATTTGTACAAGACTTATGATAAAATAGATGATGCAGAGGAACTGCTGGTATCGGCAAAGGCTAAGAAACGCTCTCTGCTGGCAGATAAGATTACAGGTGATAACATTTACAAGGCACTCGTGTTCTTTGATAAATTGTATGCTCAAATGAACGAAGCAGAGAAACGGGAGTTCCTGTCGCAGTTAGTGGATAATGTGCAGATTTACGAAGAACGCAAAGAGAATGGTCAGTGGCTGAAATCTATAGAATTTAAGTTGCCGATTATAGAAAAAGAGTTTACACTAAGTTTGGACAATGATACACAAAATGAGACGGTTGTTCTTTTGTCCCAACAAAAAACCAGATGATTATATTAATGTCACGATTGAACTTGATGATGTGGATATAACATCTGCAGAGACTAAGGCTACATATGATGAGATAAAGAAGTATGTGGCTGAACATAATGCCGGCATGAAGGTTTCCAATCTGTATATCTCACAGGTAAAGAGAAAATGCGGAATTGAAGTTGGAAAGAATTTGCGCGTTGCAACGAGGAGAATGGACTGCTTGCAGGGCAATTCGACGACTGCCGCGACAGACTTGGAACTTGTTCCAAGTCCTAATTTACCTAAAAATGAAGATAGCAGGCAACCGCAGTGTCCAGAAGATAAAGAGAGTGCAATTGTGGAGGCATTGAAGCATTTTAAGATGAATAGTTAATAAAGAGAGGTGCAGATGCTATGCCAGGTATACTCGTGGTTGAAGATGATGAAAATTTAAATCGTGGAATTACATTCTCACTGAAAAAATCCGGATATGAGGTTTTTTCAGCAGAATCAGTGAAAAAAGCGAAAAGAATTGCAAGTGATAATAATGTGGATGTTACCATTTGTGATGTGAATCTTCCGGATGGGAATGGACTGGAATTTGTAAGGTGGATGAGATGCAATTATAATACATACATTATTTGTCTTACAGCACTAGATCAGGAGATGGATCAGGTCATGGGATATGAAGCAGGGGCAGATGATTATATTACAAAGCCGTTTAGTCTTTCGGTACTTCTTTTGAAAATAGAAGCACATTTCCGCCGCAGACAGGAGAAAACGGAAGCCGGAAAGATGATTTCGGGAGATATCGTATTTATCGCAGGAGAAATGAAAGTCCTGATAAAGAGTCGTGAAATCAGTCTGACAAAAACGGAGTTGAAAATGCTGACTTTTTTTCTTCAGAATCCGAAACAGATTCTTTCAAAAACACAAATATTGGAAAATGTGTTTGATCTGGAAGGGGATTTTGTGGATGAAAATACAATCGCTGTCAATATCAGAAGACTCCGTGAGAAAATCGAAGACAATCCGGCTGCACCGGTCTATATAAAGAATATCAGAGGTCTTGGGTATATATGGAATCAGGCGGTAAGGCAGTGACAAAGAGATATCGCAAGAAGATTACAGTAGTGCTCTCCTTGGTATTACCTGTCATATTATTGTTTGCAATATTAAATTGCTTTACCACGTATGTGTTTTATGAAGATTATAAATATAAAATGAATCTTATGACAGAGATTGCTGCAAAGGAAGAATTTTCCGGGCTGGATGCTGTTTCGGAATTGCTTAAGGATAAGGATATTGAAACTAACGAACAGGGAAGGCGATTATTGGAGCAATATGGATACTGGGGGAATAAAGGGAATGCATTTTATTCGCAATTCCGGCATCAGGTTATGATGACCGGTGCTGTAAGCACTGTGATATGCGTGCTTCTTTTGACTTTTTTACTTTATTGGAAGAAAAAAGAAGATGCGTGTCATCAGAAAATTTTAGACCAGTTGGAAGAAATTCTGATCAGATTCCGTGAAAATAAATTTGATTATTTACTGAAAACGGAAAATCATGCAGAACTGGAAAAATTGAATGACCAGCTTGAAGCAATCGGACATCATATTCAGTTGATAAAGGAAGAAGCAAGGGCAGAAAAGGAGAACACGAAAGAAATGGTTTCTGATATTTCTCACCAGTTAAAGACACCGGTTGCAGCTTTGGATACATGTTTTAGTGTGCTGATGCAGAATGACTTAAGTGCCACAGAACAGGAGGAGTTTCGTATCCGTTGTCGGAGTGCTCTGGATGGACTGGAGACATTATTGCAGTCGCTTCTTGAAATATCCAAGATGGAAACTGGACTGATTCAGATTAATAAGAAAAAACTTCCGCTTATGGATACTGTCATATCTGCTGTGAACTGTACTTATCCAAAAGCGGATGAGAAAGAAATTGAATTCGTTTTTGACTATGCAAAAGAGCTGGAAACATGCATGGTTATGCAGGATAAAAGATGGCTTGGTGAAGCTGTGATCAACGTTCTGGATAATGCAATCAAGTACAGCCCGGATGGTTCAAAAATATTTATCCGGTTACAAAAAAGAAACGATCTTGTAAGAATGGAAATTGAGGATCAGGGAATTGGTATTCCGCAGAATGAGTATCACAAAATTTTTCAACGATTTTACAGAGAAAGTTCCAGGGAGGTCATGGAAAAGAGTGGTACAGGAATCGGACTTTTTCTATCGAGAGAAATTATCGAAAAACACGCAGGTACGATTACGGTAACCTCCGGCAAAAAGAAAAAAGGAAGCACGTTTGTGATTCAATTACCATATGTTGGTTAAATTTTAAGTGAGCAGAAATCTTACAATTCTGTAAGATTTCTGCTCATTTTTTGAAAGTGAAATGAAAGATTGTCCTGATACAATTTGGATGTAGGTTGAAAAATGACCCAATATATAAACAGGCAAAGAAAGCATGCTGAAAAAGTACGCTTTACAGAATTGAAAAGGAGACAACACATGAGTGTAATATTAGAAACCAAGCAGCTTTGTAAGTTTTATGGCGCAGGTGAGAATCAGGTCAAAGCGGTCAATCAGGTGGACATTCAGATTGAGCAGGGAGAATTTGTCGCAATTGTTGGAAAGTCAGGTTCCGGTAAAAGTACATTACTTCATATGCTTGGAGGGCTTGATACCCCGACAAAAGGCAGTGTTACTTTAGCAGGGAAAGATTTATACAGGATGAAGGAAGATGCCCTTGCTGTTTTCCGCAGAAGAAAAATCGGATTTGTTTTTCAGGCATTTAATCTGGTTTCATCTATTAATGTCTGGGAAAATATTGTACTGCCACTGGGGCTGGATGGAAGAAAAGTGGATGAAGCGTATGTAAATGATATTATTGCAACTCTGGGAATTGAAAAGAGGATTTACAATCTGCCAAATCAGTTATCCGGAGGACAGCAGCAGAGAGTAGCGATTGCAAGAGCACTGGTGAATCGTCCGGAAATTATATTTGCGGATGAGCCGACAGGCAATCTTGATTCTAAGACCAGTGATGAGGTGATTGCCCTGCTTAAGATGACAGCAAAAAAATATGGACAGACAATTGTAATGATTACCCATGATGACGAAATTGCACAGATCGCTGACCGTATTCTGGTGATTGAGGACGGACAGGTGGTGGATTTCAGATGAAGACAATAAGCAGGATTGCATATAGCAATGACAAAAGGAACAGGACAAGAAGTATACTGATCATGATGGCAATCTGTCTGACCACGATGCTGCTTGTGATTATCAGTACTGTGGGAAATGGAATGATACGTTTGCAGAAAAGTCAGGCGGCAGGATCATATGGAAGCAATTATGGTCTGTTTGTTTCCGCAGACGGATCGCAGTTAAAAGAAGTAAACCGCCGTGCGGAAATAGATGCTACAGGCACTATGTGCACCGAAGGTATCATAAAAGGCAATGAAAAAGGCGGGTTTGTCTGCATGGATGAGACTGCAAGAAAAATGCTTCCTTATAATAAAGAATATGAGTTGAAGGAAGGAAAGTATCCGGAAAAAATGCAGGAAATTGCCGCAGGAAGAGCATTTTTTCGTGCAATGGGGTATGGTGATGTAAAGATCGGAGATACGGTTACACTGGATTACCGCGCAGGGATGCAGTCAGAATATAAGCCGGAAGAATTTGTTGTCAGCGGAATCCTATATGATCGGGATGAGTATACCATCGAGGCATCTTATGTTGCTTTCGGGTCACAGGAGTTTTATGATGAGCACGTTGCAGAGAATGACAGACAGTATAATATTTATTTTACTTTAAATGATTCTGCAAATGTATCTATGAATAATATTGATTCGGTTATAAAGCAGATTGCAGCAGCTTGTGGGATCGAAGAAAAAAACGTTATAGTCAATGATCTCTATTTGCAATGGGTCTTGCAGCCGAGTTATGAAACGATTGCGGTATGCGGGGTTTTGATTCTTGCAATTGTACTTTTCTCTGTTGTGGTCATTTATAATATTTTTCAGGTCGGTATTGCCAACAAGATACAGGAGTATGGAAAAATCAAGGCTCTGGGAGCGACAAAAAAGCAGATGAAACAACTGATCTTCAGAGAGGGCATTTTTTTGACAATTTTTTCAATACCAGTTGGATTGCTTTTTGGTTTTCTGATTGCAAAATGCGGTTTTAACTGGCTGGTAGAACAGGGAAACCTTGTATCAACCGGAACTGGCTCTATGGGAGTTCAAAATCAGCAGGTGCCTCTGTTTTCCCTGCCTGTTATGCTTCTCTGTATTTTCGTATCATTTCTTACCGTTGCTTTGGCACTGCGTAAACCAATGAAAATTGTTTCACGGATTTCACCTATCGAAGCAACACGGTATTTAGAAAATGCAGAAACACACAAAAAAGGAAAACGAAATGGCAGAAAAAATGTCACCGTGTTTTCTATGGCAATGGCAAATGTAACGGGTGATCCCAAAAGAACTATTGGTACTATCCTCACAATGGGTTTTTCTTGCGTATTGTTTGTGATTATCTCTAATTATGTGGGAAATATTGACACGGAGCATGAAGCACGTCTTTCCGTTAATCATGGACAATTTGAACTGCAGCTTGACTATTCTGCTGAGTACGATGAAAGATATCCGGAGAATAATCTGGATACGATTCTGACGGATAATCCATTGAATGATTCAATGATTGAAGAAATCAAAAGCATTCCGGGAGTGACAGATGTCATGACGAGAGAGATTGTCTCTGTAAATCTGAACGGAACAAGATTTCCGGCTGATATTGTGAGTAAAAAGGATTTTGATTTTATGCGCCAAGAAGGGGATATTGGCTCTATGGACTATGATCAGGCGGTAAAGAATGGTGATATTTTCTTTGGCTGGTCAACGTGGATGGAACAAGATGGATATGCTCCGGGTGAATCCATTGCATTTGACTTTGCGAATGGAAGTGGAACCTATACCTATCAGGGAAAGATTGCAGGATCCTTTGTAAGCGCGGACACTTATCTTGTCATTCCGGAAGGTGTATACCGTTCCATGAATCCGAGGGGAACAGCCTATGGCTATCTGTGGGTGGACTGTGATAAAAAAGATGTTGCATCTGTGGAACAGAGTCTGAATACTTTGATTTCTAATACTTCGCATATAAAAATGGATACCTATCATGCACAGTTACAATCTGCAGAATTTACAGCTCGCATGATGAAGCTTGGCTGTTATCTGTTTATGGCGGTTGTAGGACTCATCGGTTTTATGAATATGGCAAACACCATGATCATGAATATTACGACAAAAAAGCAGGAATATGGTGTATTACAGGCTGTGGGTATGACAAATAAACAATTAAATTTATGTCTGCAGTTACAGGGACTGATTTTTACGGTTGGTACCATATGCGTAGCTTTGATCATTGGTCTGCCGCTCGGCTATGCACTTTTTTCCTATGCAAAACATAATGGAATATTTGGAATGAATATCTATCATGTTCCAATCGTACCAATTTTTATTATGATTTTTTTGGTCGGTCTGTTGCAGATTGTACTTTCCTGCGTTTTAAGCAGTAATCTGAAAAAGGAAACGCTGGTTGAAAGAATAAGGTATCAGGGATAGTAAGTAATATGTAATGAACTAGGTCTTAACGAAGAGGAGAAATAGATAACTTCCAATTGAACAAAATCGCTGCGCGATGGCCTGCCAAGGCTGTGGCGCAGCTTTCTTTTTCTCAATAATAAAATAGGCAATGGCAATTCTTACCAGTATTTGATATTGTAAAGTTACCACACAAAACAATTCAATACAGAAAGACACCACTGCCTATGAAAAGAATACCATTTGACCGCTTTTCTGACAAGCGGTTTTATTATGCTAATGCACCTCCATGTAAGCAGGGTTTTTCATTAACTACTGATTTTACATGGAGGATTTTATTATGTACAACGAAATATTTAGCCAGATTACAAATGCTGCAAACAAACGGAATCTAAGAGATTCTACTATTCATGCATACTGTACAAGTGTTGCTCACTTTTTAAAATATACAGATAAGTCAATAGATGCTCTGACAACAGATGATGTTGACACATTTCTGACCGAAAAAAGGCTTTCTGGTCCTATGTCAAGATTTAGTACAAGTTAAAATGAAAAAATTCTCCCCATTTTAACCTGCCAGAAGCTCTGGTGTGCTCCCCGTCAAGAGGACAATAAAAAATAATAAATTTTTGTATCGTCAGCCATGCTATGGCTGGCGAT
>JAJEQR010000097.1 GCA_020687485.1 Hominifimenecus microfluidus
GCAGTGATTCTGTAAAGAATATGTCAGCTTACGCTGACCAGAATCACGCGCCAAGTCTCGCGGCTGCTCGACTTGAAATTTAGAATAGCTTCGTCTCCAGGAAGTCCATGATCTTCTTCACAGTGCCTTCATGGAACGGGTTGCTGAGTCCAGCATAATCCAGCGTGTTGAAGTAACTGCGGCTGCCGCCGGACTGGCACAGGCGATAGTAGTCCGCCCAGGCCTTCTCCTTGTCTTCGCACATCTTCTGATAGAACTCAAAAGCACCCATCTGAGCCAGAGCATAGTCAATGTAGTAGAAGGGATTGATGAAGATATGCGGCTTCTGCATCCAGAATCCGCCACCCTCCAGGAAATCACTTCCGGTGTAGCTTCTCCAGGGCATGTATTTGCGCTCCAGATCGCGCCAGATCTGACGGCGTCCGGCAGCGTCGGGCCGCTCGGCGAATACGCGGTGCTGGAACTCGTCTACGCAGCACATGTAGGGAAGCACCTTAAGCGCGGAAGTCAGGTGATCATAGCGGTACAGATCGGCTTTCTCTCCGAAGAAGCTCTCCATCCACGGATAAGCGAAAAACTCCATCGACATGGAATGTACTTCACACAGCTCGCTGGTGGAGAATGCCTGGGAAGCCAGCGGATTGATACGGCTGGAAAGATAGCTTTCGAAGGCATGTCCGGCTTCATGGGTCAGAACATCCACATCCGCGCTGGTGCCATTGAAGTTCGCGAAGATAAAGGGTGCACGGGGCTCGGACAGGAACGCGCAGTATCCACCGGTCTGTTTGCCGGGCTTGCTGTCCAGATCGAAGAGCTGGTGCTCAACCATAAAGTCAAAGAAAACGCCGGATTCCGCGGAAAGTTCATGATACATCTTCTGTGCCTTGGCAATCAGTTCGTCGCGCGATCCAATCGGAACGGCATTTCCCTCGGGGGAGGCGAGCGCTTCATCATACCATTCCAGGCGGGAGAGACCGAGCTTCTTCGCCTGCTCGTCATACAGGCGTTGGCAGATCGGGGTTACGTCCTCCAGGATCTGGCGGCGGAATACAGCGACATCCTCCGGGGTATAATCATAGTGTCCCATGCTGGCATAGACCATGGAGACATAGCTGTCGAAGCCAAGCTTTGCGGCCATGGAGCTGCGAAGCTCTACCAGCTGATCATAGATATCGTCGAGCTTGCCGGATACGCTTTCGTAGAGGCCGGACCAGGCCAGAAAAGCTTCCTCGCGCTCGGCGCGGTCGGTGCTTTGCATATGCTTTAACAGGCCATAGAAGTTGCAGCTTTCTCCGTGAAAATCAGTGGTGCAGCCGGCAGTTGTACGGCTGAACTCCTGGCAGAGGGCCGCTTCCTTTGCGATGTCTTCCACGATAGCAGGGCTCGCCAGCTTCAGGCTGACACGCAGGTTTTGAACGACCAGGGAACCGAAATCCTTCTCGAATTTTGTCAGAAAAGGAGAATCCAGCAGGGCTTTGGCCGCATCCTGTGCCAGGATGGCAAGATGTCCCTCCTGTTCGTGGAACGCGTTCATCTCGGCTTCGTAGAAAGCGTCGTTGGTGTCGATGCTGTTGCGGATATAGGCAACATCGAACATGGTATTGAAGTGACGGGAGTCTTCATCGTGCTTCAGAAAAATTGCTTTCAGCTCATCATAGCTTCCGGCGTTCTTCAGATCCTGCGTATAGCGACGCAGCTCTTCTTTGCGTGCCTCAAAGTCGGGGCGGGTGTAGGTGATTTCCTGAAATGTAGTAAAATCCATGATGCTCCTTTCTAATTGCGTAGTTATTTACAAGCGCAGAAGAGGATTATTAATGAATGGTTCTGCATTTGTACTTACAATAAATTATATCGCAGAGAAAAACTATCGTCAATGTTTCTTTGAAGCTTTCTTTTCTGTGAAGATAAAGAAGATTATGTTCAATACAATGCCGAATGCGGTTGCGATGGGGGCGGACAGACCGATATTGGTCAGGCTTGCGTCCGGTTGGATACTCATATAGTAAGCAAGAGGCAGGCGGACCAGCAGTGTCTGGAAGAGCCCCTGCAGCATAACCCAGAGGGTCTGGCTGTTGCCGTTGAAATAACCGATCATGCTGAAGAGCACAGCGGTTAAGATTGTCTCGGGGGCGAAGCCTTTGAGGTAGGCGAAAGCGTTCTGCACGACCGCTTCTTCAGCGGAGAAGATTCCGGCCAGCAGGTCGCCTTTTAACAGAACAAGCACGAATACGATACAACCAAAGATGAGTCCGACACCGATGCCCGTGAACATGGACTGTTTCGCGCGCTTCCGGTTGCCGGCTCCGATATTCTGTGAGACGAAGGAGGCCATGGACTGCATCAGCGCGCTGGGAATCAGCATAGCGAAGCTGACAAGCTTGCAGGCGACACCGTAGCCGGAGGATGCTTCCAGCCCCAGCCGGTTGACGAAGGCGCAAAGAGCCAGGAAGGATCCCTGAGTCAGGCATTCCTGAAGAGCCAGCGGCAGACCGCTGATGAAAGCCTTGCGGCAGTGCGGGTTCAGACGGAAATCGTGCCGGGTAATCTTGAAGGGCAGGCCGCGTTTCTTCAGGAGAACCAGTGCGAAGACAACGCTGAGTGCCTGGGCGAATACTGTCGCAAGCGCTGCGCCTGCCGCATCCAGATGAAGACCGGCGACCAGTACCAGATCACCGACAATGTTGACGATGCAGGCAACCAGCACGAAGAGCAGCGGGGAGCGGCTGTCACCCAGTCCGCGGAAGATTGCGGACAGCAGGTTATAGGCGACGATGAAGAAGATACCGCTGCCGCAGATCCGGATATAAGTTGCTGTCAGACTGACTGCTTCTTCCGGTGCCTGCATCAGGACGGCGATGGGGCGGGCGAAGCCGACCATACCGACGAACAGGACGCAGGAGAGAATCGCGAATATTACGATCGAGCCGCCGATGACAGGGCCGATGAGATCGGAGCGCTTCTCACCCAGATAGCGGGCGACCAGGACCGTGATGCCCATGGCGAGCTGTGTGACAACAAAAGTGACAAGATTCAGTACCTGGCTGCCGGTGGATACGGCAGAGAGGCCGGAGGTCGTGCCGAACCGGCCGACAACTAGGAGATCTACAGCGCCGTAGGCAGCCTGCAGGATCAGAGCGCCGAGCACTGGAATCATAAAGGCGATCAGTTTCTTTAAGATACTTCCCTGAGTAAAATCTGCATTATTGTTCATCAATGAGAATCCTCCTTTTCGACATAACCTGATAAACTCTTTCAATCGTGCGGATCATGCAGTCTGCGTCCGCATCCGGAATATCCTCCAGATAGCCGGACAGTGTAGCAAAGAACCAGCGGTCATATTTCTCGGAAAGAGCCTGGCCCTTTTCTGTGATTTGCAGAAAGGTAACGCGGCCGTCTTCCTCAGAGGCAATCTTCTGCAGATAGCCTCCGGCTACCATATCCTTTACGGTTCGGCTGACACCGGGGCGTGGCAGCTTCAGTGCATCGCTGAGATCGGACACTTTTACCGGCTCATTCTGCTTCGCCAGTGTTTGCAGAATATCGAGAAAGTGAATGTAGGAAGGTGTAACTCCTTCCGGAAGCGTCGGGAGAAGATCCCGAATCCGTTTGGCCTGGTAGCAGGCGTCCATCATTCGTTTTAGTTTTTCTGGTGTCATCGTAATTCCCCTCCCAATTAGTTACCAAAGATAATTACCAATGATAATTATACGAAGATTTTCCGGACTGTCAAGAGAAAAAAGGTAAGAATAAATAACTTACCTGGTGTATTTGCCGGGAAAATTTGCTACAATGAGAATGGATTTTATACAAAGCAAAATAATAAGAAAGGAAAAGAACATGAGCAAATTATTATTACTGGTAGAGTACACAGCGAAGCAGGGAGAGCGTGGGGCATTTCTGGAAGAGGTTCAGGCAGCCGGAATTCTGGAGAAGATCTATGCGGAAGATGGATTTTTGAAGTATGCATATTATCTTGATGCAGCAGATGCGGACAAGATTCTTCTGGTGGAAGAGTGGGCTTCAGAGGAAGATCAGCAGAAGCACCTTCAGACTGCGCATATGGCACAGCTGAAGGCGATCAAGGAGAAGCATGTGTTAAGTACAACGCTTCAGAAAATTCTTGTTCCGTAGTTTCTGGCGAAATTTCTTGCCGTGCGTTATGCCGGGGAAGACGGGCGGCAGCCGGGAGCGGCGCAGTCAATGAATCGCCGGGCGGAGGGGGAGGCGTCTTTCAGAGACGGTACTGCGATGCCAAGGGGGATGAACTGCGGCGGGCTGAAGGGAACCAGAGCAACCTCTCCGTTCCATTTCTGAGAGATCAGGCGCTGATTGAAGCTGATGCCGAGTCCGGCCTCTACCATGTTGTAGGTAGTGAAGGCATCTCTCGTGGAGAAGCAGGTCTGCGGATGCAGATGAAAGGCGGCAAGCAGGCGATCCTGGTCAGTATCATGATTGGGAGAGGTATGGATGAACGGCTCTTTCTCCAGATTTTCAATAGGGAAGGCATCTGCGTGAGCCAGTGGATGATCCTTCGGAAGCCAGGCAACCAGCTCGTCCTCGAATACCGGAATCCAGTCGAAGTCGGCGGCTTCCGGGTAGGCACAGAAGCAGCAGTCTACGGAGCGTTCGTTCAGCCAGCGGGACATTTCCCGGTTGCCGCCTTCCTGCATGCGCACGGTGACGCCGGGGTAGCGGCTGCGGAATTCTTTCAGGATAGCGGGCAGGCGCAGGGCGGAGATGCTGTAATAGCATCCGATGGTGAGCGTGCCGCGGATCATGCCGCAGATCTCGGCACTGACCTGTTCCGCGTTCTGGCGGGAGCGGACAATTTCGCGGAAGAGCGGCAGCATGATTTTGCCGTTCTCGGTCAGGCGTACCCCTTTTTTGCTGCGAATGAAGAGGGGAAAGCCGATCTCGGATTCCAGCGCGCTGATCATTCTTGTAATTCCGGACTGCGTATATCCCAGAAGTTCAGCGGCAGCTGTCAGGCTTCCCTGCTCGGCAGCGGCCAGTGCCGCTTCACATTTTATAATATCCATAGTTTTTCCTCCCGGAGCGATGGGGACATTCGAAACAATTACCATCTTACTGTGAAGCGTATGGTTCGTCAATAGACAGAGAAGAAATGCAGTGCCGGGAGCTTCCTTTGTGCTGTGCTTTCAATTCTTATTCTGAGTATTTTCATTACTTCCCATTACATTTTATCATAGATAACATGAAAAAGTGTCGCTTGCATCATATTCAATCGGATTGTACAATAATTAAACAAATAAAATGCTTCGGAATGGAGGAAGAGAAAAATGAACGGTATGATGGATGCAATCGTAAAACCGGCGGCAGGACCTGGACTGGAGCTTCGGAAGGTTCCGATTCCGGAAGCGGGACCTGGAGAGGTTCTGATTAAGGTTCATAAGACAGCGATCTGCGGCACAGATGTACATATTTACAACTGGGATCCGTGGGCAGCGCAGCATATCACACATCCGCCCATGACGATCGGACATGAGTATGTTGGTGAGATTGCCGGGCTGGGAGCCGGCGTTACCGGGCTGCATGTTGGTCAGAGAGTATCCGGCGAAGGTCATATTACCTGCCATCACTGCCGGAACTGCCACAACGGCAATATCCAGTGGTGCAAAGACACGATTGGAGTCGGTGTGGATCGTGACGGCGCTTTTGCGGAATATATCTGTATTCCCGAAACGAATGTAATCCTGATTGACGAGGAGCTGCCGGAGGATGTGGTTTCTTTCTTCGACGCTTTCGGCAATGCGACGCACACTGCTCTGATGTGGGATCTGGTCGGTGAGGACGTCCTGATCACCGGAGCCGGTCCGATCGGAATCATTGCTGCCGGGATCTGCAAGTTCGCAGGGGCTCGTCGGGTGGTGATCACGGATGTGAATGACTACCGCCTGGAGCTGGCGCGGAAGATGAATGTCGATGCGGCGGTCAACACCGCGAAGGAGGATCTGCGTGAAGTGATGCAGGAGCAGAAGCTGGTGGAAGGCTTTGACGTAGGACTGGAAATGTCCGGCAACGGGGCGGCTTTCCGGCAGATGTGCCAGGTGATGCGCAACGGCGGTAAGATCTCTCTGTTGGGACTGGGAAATAAGCCAATTGAACTGGATATGAACGAGATTATCTGTAAGGGACTGACTCTGCAGGGGATTTACGGCAGAAAAATGGATAACTGGCACAAGATGAGCTACATGGTACAGGGTGGCCTGGATCTGACGCCGGTGATCACGCACCGTTTCCACTATACGGAATTTGAGAAGGGCTTCGCAGCTATGAACAGCGGAAAATCGGGTAAGGTTGTACTGAGCTGGATGTAGCGCAGGCGAAATCGGATGGAAGCTATGACTTGTTACCGAAAATGAATGGAAATGAATGGATAGGAAATCGATAAGAAATCGATAAAATGCAGAGAAGAAAGGAAGGAACAGAGTAGAATGAAGACAGCACTGGAGACATTTGAAACAAGACTGCAGGAGATCCGTGACGCGGGAACCTGGAGAGAAGAGCGAATTATTACGACGCCGCAGAGCGCGCATGTGGATACGACTGCGCGAAAGGATGTATTGAATCTGTGTGCAAATAACTATCTGGGATTGGCGGACCACCCGGAGCTGATTGCGGCGGCGAAGGCCAGTTATGACACCTGGGGGTTCGGACTCGCTTCCGTGCGCTTTATCTGCGGAACTCAGCAGATTCATAAAAATCTGGAGCGAAAGATTGCTTCTTTCGTTGGAATGGATGATGCTATTCTTTATTCATCCTGCTTCGACGCAAATGGCGGCCTTTTTGAGACGCTTCTGACCGCAGAGGATGCGATTATTTCCGACGAGCTCAATCATGCATCCATCATTGACGGTGTGCGCCTTTGCCGGGCGAAGCGCTACCGTTACCGCAACAGCGATATGGAGGATCTCAGAACACAGTTGGCAGCTGCAAGAAAAGAAGGCTGCCGGAATATCATTATTGCGACGGATGGCGTGTTCTCTATGGACGGCTATGTGGCAAAATTAGAAGAAATCTGCGACCTGGCGGATGAATTCGACGCGCTGACTATGGTGGATGACAGTCATGCGCTGGGCTTTATGGGAGAACACGGCAGAGGCACACCGGAGCACTGTCACGTAATGGGACGCATTGATATTATTACAGGAACCTTTGGCAAAGCCATGGGCGGAGCTTCCGGCGGCTTCACGGCAGCACGCCAGCCGATCGTCGATCTGCTGCGTCAGCACTCCCGTCCCTATCTTTTCTCCAACACACTGGCCCCTGCAATCTGCGCGGCCACGATCCGTACGATTGAGCTGTTGGAAGAATCCACCGAGCTTCGTGACCGTGTTCACGAGAATGCCCGCTACTTCCGCAGCGGGATGGAGAAGCTGGGCTTCGATCTTCTTCCCGGAGAGCACCCCATAGTCCCTGTCATGCTGTACGATCCGAAGACGGCGCAGGAATTCGCCCGCCGCATGCTGGAGAAGGGCGTATACGTCGTAGGATTCTGCTATCCGGTTGTCCCGAAGGGGAAGGATCGCATCCGCACGCAGATGTCCGCCGGACTTACGAAGGAAGATATTGATTTCGCTGTCCGCTGCTTCGGAGAAGTGAAGCAGGAGATGGGGCTGTGACATCCTCCCCCGCCTTATAGAGGCGGGGGCTTCCTTTCGCATAGTGCGAACAGTCGGTTCTCGTTCGATAGCACCAATGTGCCAAGCATAAGCGAGCTATC
>JAJEQR010000098.1 GCA_020687485.1 Hominifimenecus microfluidus
TTGATACCTAATTTTCAACCTGTATAAAATTTTCAATGTTCTTCAATTTAGCCTTGACTTTTTATTTGCAGGCTATATTGCAGCCTTGTCTATTTGCAGTGTTGTCGTTTTACTGCGTCAGTATACCACAGCTTACTTGGTTTGCAAAGGACATCTCCATACAGAAAAACCTGCTCCTTCCGCATTGGTTGCGAAAGAAACAGGTTCCATTTTACTGCTCCAGATATTTAAAAATCTCGTCAAGCACATCCACCCAGGCAGAACTGTGAGTACCATTCTTTACTTCCCGGTATATAACGGGAACACCTTGCTCCTTCATCATACGACAGCCCTCCCGGAGCCATTCCACTCCATGAGAATCCTTCTCACCGGCAACGAAAAGGATTTGCTGTTTTTTCAGTCCGCTGCAGTCAAAGTAGTTCATATCCGGAATCGCACCCTGGGGGCAGATCTTCCGGAACAGTCCTGGATTCTGAGATGCATAATAGAGGGTTCCCATACCACCCATGGAATTGCCAATCAGATACAGATGACCCTCATCCAGAGAATACTCCTTCCGCATCAGATCCATAACCAGATCCAGTCCAACCTGTCCCTGGTGAACCGCTGCCAACTCCGTTTCATTCAGGTTCGCCGGATTTTCAGGATCCGCTGCCGGCGCCGCATTTTTCAGCATACCAAAGGGAGGAACCACGCAACCATAGGTAGAATTGTTGGTGGAGCCATCGGGAGCAACCAGAATATAGCCGCCCTTTTCAGCATATTTCTTGATCTTCTCCTTGGAATTTTTGAAAATATTGTTCGGATTTCCGCCGCCTCCGTGAAGTCCCATAATCATCGGATTCTTTTTCTCCGGATTGTAGGATTCCGGCAGATATACACGGTAGGAAGCCAGACGCTTCATTCCGCTGTGCCAGTATGTTCCAAAATAATCACCCTTCGCATACTTTTCCTGATTCAGCCACTTTTTCAGTTCTGCTTCTTCCGGGATTTCGGCCTGTCCCTGAAGAAGAACCACATGCACAGGTCCAATCTTCTGAATAGAGCAGCCCAGAGCAGCAAATACCGCCGCCACCGTATATTTTTTGTCTTCCTCCAGAACCGGAGCCTTCAGACCGGTCGTCGCAAGAATTCGATTCAGATCACTGCTCTTTAAATAGAGATCACCGCTCTGCTCCACAGCCGGAGCAGAAAGCTCCACCTGATACTGATCCAGGCAGGCTGCCTTTGCACCGGCCATAACGATCAGCAGTAACGGATTAAAATAATATCCTTCGTAATTCATGATAACGGCCGCTCCTTATCTGTTCTCGTAGAAACCAAGGACAAAATCCTTGATGAAATCAGAAACCTTGGTCTGAGGCGGACGAACCATGCCCAGACGATAGCCGAGCTCCATTACCCACGGATCGTTTTTAAAATCGGTAGTGGTCTCCCATACAGGAAGTCCTTCTCCATTCGGGTTGCCGGTTTTAAAAAAGTTCGCCCAATAGGTGCTCATCACCATGGAAAGAAAACGGTCACTGTCATTGTATTTTCTCCATGCAACCTTATCCATTGCCTGGAATACATAGGCATGCTCGCCACTGTGGAAGGCGCCAACCCCCTCCTCACCGGGAGCTTCCTTGGTGAACATATATACATAAGGTGCGGGCTTGCCCAACTCATTCTGACGCTGTACCCAGGAATAGCAGGTAGCCATCTTGATATCACCGCTGTCCTGACGTCGCACATGCCTGGCGACTTCATCCCCGGACACCTGCACAGCCTCCCAATACTTCTCCCACTGATCGCCATAGGAATGCTTCACAAAATTCTTGAAGCTCTCTTCCGTGGTATTCGGGTAGGAGAATGCAAATCCCTCATGCTTGGTCGTACCGATCATTACATGAACCTCATCCAACCATGCCCCGCGGTACCCCGTCTCATCGGGACTGTAAAGCAGGGAATATCCATCGGGCTTCGGGGACAGATAAGCCATATTTTCGTCAGGACCTGCTGAAAATACATCCAGAAGAGTCTCTGCCGGAACCTTTCTTGCTTCTTCAATACTGAAAATTCCAAGCTGCTGGAATTTTTCAAGAACATAGGCCTCGCTCTTCTCGATGGTAGATTCTACTGCCATATAGCGGGGATCCATACCGCCAGCACTTTGCATAACCGCACCGAACAGCTTGCCCTTCAGAAGAGGCGTGGAGATCAGTCTCTGAACAGCGGTGGCACCGGCCGACTGACCAAATACAGACACACGCTCAGGATCGCCGCCAAAGGCTTCCGCATTGCGGATTGCCCAGTTAACAGCAGCAATCTGATCCAGAAGGCCATAGTTACCGGAGGTGTAGCATCCGCACTCCTCTTCGGCCTCCTTGGACAGGGTTGGATGGCAAAGACCGGCAAACACACCGCAGCGGAATCCGACACCGATCATGATCACACCGTTTTGGGCAAAGCCCTCGCCATCGAAAATAGCCTTATTCATATGGGAATCGCCGCCGTGGAAATAAAGGGCGATGGGGTATTTCTCGGTCTCGCTGACTTCCTTCGGTGCCCAGATGTTCAGATACAGACAATCCTCACTGCGGGGATACTCCATCTGATCAAATTCCTTACCGTAGAAGGACTTCATGGAGGGACGGCGATGCATGTCTACATTGCCGCGGAAACGGGCATCTCTCACACCTTCCCAGGGCTCAGCCGGCTGGGGCGCACGCCAGCGCAGATCCCCTACCGGGGGCTTTGCGTAGGGAACGCCGAAAAACATACGAACCTGCTGATCTTCTGATAATTTACCGGACAGAAAGCCAGTCTCAATTTTTACGATTTTTACATCACTCATATCATTATCCTCTTTGGGTTCTTTATTTCTTCAGATCCGTTGCAACCATCAGATCAATCAGGTCGTTTGTCTGCTGATCAATCATCTTTAGGTCATAATCAATATTCATGGCCTGCTTGCACTCTGCGGAATAAGGAGTCCACTCAGGAAGGCCTTCACCGTTTGGGTTGCCATACTTGATAAAGTTTGCCCAGTAATCGGCCATTTTATTGGACAGATCCCAGTCACGTCCGGTGTAAGGACGTGCACTCTTGGTCAGAGTCTGGAATACATACTGATGTTCGGCACTGTGATGTGCTGTGGTAGCGGTGGGCGGCACCAGGGTCAGATAGTACTGGTAGGCAGGCTTATGGCCGTTGGCAACCTGACTCTCACAGAATGCCAGATCACCGGCATAAGTGTTTCCGGTCATGCCAACACAGGTTGCATACATTTCTGCTGCATACTGCTTGTCTGTATCGTACTTGATTGCTTTCAGGAAAGCTTCGCCGTCGCCAAAGTCTCTCTCACCGTCTGCAAATGCCTTTTCACGATCCGGAAGTGCCATATCGCCGCCGTTTACATTCACATCTTTCACAAATTCCTGAGAAGTACAGCCGATCATGGTAGGAATATCCTTGAACTGACCATCCTGAATCAGACGGCCCCAATGTCTCGGAAAGATATATCCATCGGCGCAGGGGCTGAAGAGATGCATAGTAGCCATGGGCGCGGGACCAGCATACTCTCTTACTCTCTGAAGAAGTTCCTCAGAACTTGCCTTTCTTGCTTCAGCAATATTGGCATACCCCATACCCTCGATCAGCTTCTTACCGGCTTCCTCGGAATCGGCCAGACTCTTCTCACCGAAAACCATGTTAAGGCCGCCGCCGGACTGCATGATTGCCCCTTTTACAATACCATCGGTCAGAGGAGTTACCAGCATGGTGGTCGTCTTGTCACCACCGCCGGACTGTCCGAATACAGTGATCTTTTCAGGGTCGCCGCCGAAGGCTTCGATATTTCTCTTCACCCACTTCAGAGCCTCAATGATGTCCAGAACACCGTAGTTACCGGAGATGTGATGCTCATCCTCTGCGGTCAGCTCCGGATGTCCCAGGTACCCAAAGATGCCAAGGCGATGATTCAAAGTAACGGTTACAATACCGCGTTTTGCAAAGCCTTCACCATCGTAGCAGTTCAGGTGTCCATAGCCCTGAGAATATCCGCCGCCGTGCAGGTATACACCAACGGGAAGCTTCTCATCGCCCTTCTTGGCGGGAGTCCAAACATTCAGGTATAGGCAGTCTTCACTGCGGGGCCAGTCTACACAGTAGAATTCGTTGCCGATCAGATCGCCGCCGCCCTCGGAAGCACGACGCTCCTGGTAACTAATATTCCCCCACGTATAGCACTCGCGAACGCCCTCCCAGGGTTCCGCAGGCTGAGGAGCCTTCCAACGAAGCTCACCTACGGGAGCCTTTGCGTAAGGAATACCACGGAAAATGCTGACTGCCTGATTCCAACCGGTCAGGCCTTCTACCATACCGGATTCTGTCTTAACCTGTAATAATGCCATTTTTGATTTCCTCCTTATTTATAAGCGATACCCTTCGATCGGTGCATCTGTAAGTTTTCTGGGTTCTACAGGAATGCGCTTACGCACATATGTTGCCTTTTCCATGTTGCCTTCCACACTGAGACTCAGCCTCTTGCCATTAAAACGGCAGTAGAAGGTGTTATAATCCATTCAGTCCGTATCACGAACCTGGAATACAAAGCAGAAACCGGTAAGCCATCCACCGCTGACACGGCTGACCGGATGCTCCACTCGGAAAATGGAGTTGAGGCGATCGTTTTCACGAGGCAGCGGAAGAATTTCATTTTCTACCCATTCACCGCCAAGACCGCAGTCAACAGTAATTTTCTCTCCCTTTACGGTAAGGCGAATCTTCAGCTGAACGCCTTCTTTCCAGTCGATGCCCATTTTTTCGATTTCCCAGGCATTCTCCTCCAGTGTAAAGGTGGCACCGTAGTAATCATCCTTGAAACCAGGATCAGACCAAAGACCGTTCAACTCATTCCAGTTTTCCAGATACACGGCAAGTTCCCTGCTCTGATCTGCCTCCGGCTGATCCACTGCCAGGTAAATGGTCTCAAAAAAGGTCTGCGGGATGATACCGCTGTCTGCCACCACTGCATTGCAGACAATCGCTAGCTCCTGATCGTAGAAAAGGAAACCAAACTGACCACGGCCGCCATCCAGACGGGCACCGCCCATACGATTTCTCCAGATCTGATATCCATAGCCGGCAAACTGTTCTTCATGCATGAAGCTAACAGAGGAACACCGTCCGGAGGCAACCTGATGCTCGCAGGCAGCCCTGGCCAGATCGGCACGGAGCAGCTGCTTTCCATTCCATACACCCTCCTGCAGATATAAAAGAGACAGCTTGGCAAAGCCCTCGGCGTTGGTTACGGTGCGAGAGCCTTCCAACTCTCCTCTTTCTGTCTCTTCAACGGTGCAGTACACTTCGGCCGGATCAAGGAAACGAGGCCGAAGGTACTCAACATAATCCATACCGGCAACCTTCTGTACAACAAGTGCCAGAATATGAGATACACCATTGTTGTACAGGAAATGGGTACCCGGTTCAAAGAGTACCGGCACAGACAGGAAATCGCGGACACTGTTCGAACCGTTCAGGATAGCTCCGAAGGTATCCACATCATGTCCTGTGGTCATGGTCATCAGATGCTATACGGTCATGGTCTGAATCCGTCTGGCCACCTCCGGTTCTTCCACCTACGGAACGTCGTCAGGAAAAATATCTACGATTTTTGTTTCCAGAGAGACCAGATATTCCTGAACAGCAAAAAAGCACTGCCAGTCCGGTCAGAGCCTTGGCAGCAGAATAAATGCGGCGAAGACTTTCTCCCGTGTAAGGTTTGCGGTTAGCTCCCAACAGCTGATAGCCATTGCGGAAAATATACAGGCTCTGAATATCCTCTTCCCGATGTTCCAGAGTCTTCAGGAAACGAAGGATGGCACCACTTGGAACGCCCTGAGAATCGGAAGTTGCCTCTTTTTTACTATTTCAGATCCAGAGCTAACTGCAGTTCAATCAGATCATTGGTCGGAAGATCGATCATATGGAGATTATAGTCAATATCCATAACCTGCTTACAGTCTGCGGTGTAAGGAGTCCACTGAGGAAGTCCGTCCCCGTTGGGATTGCCATACTTGATGAAGTTTGCCCAGTAATCTGCCAGCTGATTGGACAGATCCCAGTCACGTCCGGCGTAAGGTCTCTTGCTCTTGGTTAGCGTCTGGAAAACATACTGATGCTCGGCACTGTGATGTGCGGTTTCTGCGGTTGGCGGAACCAGGGTCAAGTAGTACTGATAGGCCGGCTTATGACCATTTGCAATCTGGCTCTCACTGAATGCAATATCTGCTGCGTACATCGCATAGGTACGCACATAGCCGGAATACATTTTGGCCGCATACTCAGGATCTGTGTCATATTTGATGGCCCTTAAATACGCTTCGCCATCGCCAAGATCTCTTTCGCCGTCTGCAAATGCCTTCTCACGATCCGGCAGCTTAAAGCTTCCTCCTGCGATAAACTTATCTGCAACAAATTCCTGCGCAGTACAACCGATCATGGTAGGAACATCCTTGAATTCACCGCTCTGAACCAGGCGATTCCAATGCTTCGGGAATACATATCCGTCTGCATTCGGTCCGAACAGTCCCATCATCTTCAGAGGGTTGTTATCGCAATACTCACGAATCTTCTTCAGCAGCTCTTCGGGGCTTGCCTTTCTTGCCTCATCCACAGAAGCATATCCCATAAAGTCAATGACCTTTTTGCCGTTTTCTTCTGCTTCCTTCAGATGAAGCTCACCGCGGGTCATATCCACACCGCCGCCGGACTGCATGATCGCACCCTTAACAATACCGTCAGTCAGAGGAGTCGTCAGCATCATAACGGACTTTCCGCCGCCACCGGACTGTCCGAACACAGTGATCTGATCCGGGTCACCGCCGAATGCGGAAATATTCTTTTTCACCCATTTCAGAGCTTCAATGATATCAAGCATACCATAGTTGCCAGAAGTGTGATGCTCGTCCTCAGCTGTCAGCTCCGGATGTGCCAGATAACCGAAAATACCCAAACGATGATTAAGAGTAACTGTTACGATACCGCGCTTTGCAAAACCTTCACCATCGTAGCAGTTCAAATGTCCATACCCCTGGGCATATCCGCCGCCATGAAGATATACACCAACCGGAAGCTTTTCATTCGCGCTCTTTGCAGGAGTCCATACATTCAGATACAGGCAGTCTTCACTGCGAGGCCACTCGACACAATAAAACTCTTCGCCGATCAGATCGCCGCCGCCCTCAGAAGCACGGCGTTCCTGATAGCTGATTGGGCCCCAGTTGTAGGCCTTTAAAACTCCTTCCCAGGGTTCTACGGGCTCAGGTGCTTTCCAACGAAGATTACCAACCGGTGCCTTTGCATATGGGATTCCACGGAAAAGCCCTACTGCCTGGTTCCAACCGGTCAAGCCTTCGATCATGCCGGACTCTGTCTTAACCTGTAATAATGCCATAATAAATTCCTCCTGTTCTTTTTGTGATTCGATGTTTTGTTATGAAACCCTCTTTCCTACATTCAAACAAGTAACGCTTCACGCCTTTGCTCTGTTTGTTGTTTTATCTAATGTACAACTCTATCTTACTCATTTATTTTCTGTTTTTCCAATATCTATCTCAAATGTCATATAACCAAAATTTATATCATCAAGGAAATATGTGTTTTACCTTTTTGCTTTCTCCTGTCTACTACAATATATTTATGGTTAATATCCCTTACAGCCAGTAAGGAATTATCCATCTTGTTGCTTAAGCTGTATAA
>JAJEQR010000099.1 GCA_020687485.1 Hominifimenecus microfluidus
CCTCCACCCTGTGGATTTTACTCGTACAAGGTGGAAGTTACTCTTACAAAGTGGAATTAACTTTTACAATTGACCTTCTTTTCTTGTTTAGAACAAGTATACTCCATACGACAGCATTTGTTCTTATAGAAACTTCTCCGCCCAGATCTTTAATTCGCTCTCACCTGCGTTTGCTTCAAAGCGCTTTCCCTCCTCCAGAATCGCTCCGGGGCAGGAAGGTGCCAGCTCCTGGTTCGTCTTTCCCATGCCGCTGCCGCCAGAAGTCGCCACAGGAACAATCTTCTTCCCGCTCAGGTCGTACTGCTCCAGGAATGTATTAACGATTGTAGGAGCGACATACCACCAGATTGGGAACGCGACGAATACAACGTCATACGATGCCATATTCTCTACCTTACCGGTAATTGCTGGACGAATTGTCTTGTCCGTCATCTCGATCGTACTCCGGCTCTTCTTATCCATCCAGTTCAGATCCTCGCTTGTATAGGGAACTTCCGGCTGAATCTCGTGAAGATCCGCCCCTGTTGTCTTCGCCAGGCGCTCCGCCAGTTTCTTCGTTACTCCGCTTGCACTGAAATATGCAACTAATGCCTTTGCCATTCTTCTTACCTCCAGGTTTTATATCGTGTTGTTTCCAAACTGCCATATAATTGCGCTTACATATATCACCCTGCACAGCTTTCCTTCTCTGCATTTTCAGTATAAGCCAACATTGACATCGTGTCAATATCGAAGAAAATCAAAAACTTCTTCTTTCTGCTCAAAACCACTATTTTCTATGCTATAATACTCTGCAGAATAAATCTATAGATATCTGGAAAGGAAATTTTCTTATGAAAACAACCATTAATATATCAATGGCCACAGAGGATATCAACCGCTTCAGCTCCCGCGAAGATCTTCGTAACTTCTATCACAAATATGGCTGCAGTGGTCTGGAAGTAATGACGCTTCCCGGAGCCGACGAAATATCATCTTCTTCCTTCTTCCAGCCGGATATGGTTACCGGCGTTCATCTTTGTTGCCGCAGTGACTGGATGAATCAGACGCCAGAGCAAATGGATCAGATGATCGCCGAATATCAGAGCCAGATGGCCTGGGCCCGGCAGATGCATGCGGAATACATTGTTTTCCACGCTACGCAGGTATGTACGGAAGAGATTGTGACTTATCGCCCTCTCCACACCGATCGTGAGGTGATCGATGCACTCGTTCCCCTGATCAACCGGATTCTGAGTGCTTTCCCGGATGAACCTTTTCTTTTCCTTATGGAGAATCTGTGGTGGCCGGGACTCACCTTCCTTAATCCCTCGATCGCAGAGGAATTGATCTCCCGTATTAACTATAAGAAGAAAGGTCTGATTCTTGATACCGGTCATCTTCTTCATATGAATCATGAACTTGCTTCCCAGGAAGAGGCCATCTCCTATCTGAACGCAGTGCTAGATAAAAACACCTCCATCATTCCATGGATTCGCGGCGTTCATCTACAGCAGTCCCTGACCGGCGAATACATCAAAAATTTCCTGGCAAATCCGCCTGAATTTTCCAAAGATCCGGATGTATATGCCTGCCAGTGCTATGAGCACATTTTTGCTATCGACCGGCATGAGCCTTTCACCTGCCAGGGGATTCCAGGACTGATTCGGCGGATTCAGCCGGATTATGTCACTTACGAATATATTACCCGCAGCCGTGAAGAGCACGCCCGTTATCTGGAAGCCGGTTCCCGGGCGCTGATCGGAGGTTATCAATAATTTTTAAATTCGACATATAACGGTTGCATTCGCTATCCTCTCCTAACAGATACATAGGCTGCTCTACGGGTGGCAAATCCGCCTCTCCATCCTCCGCAAAGAGGTAAACATAGGCATTTTTGCCGTCCCAGACCACTTTCTTGACGATGGTCCGAAGCAGGCGGCGTTTTTCCTCCAGTGTGGCAGAATCCACCGCGCTGGCGAACGACTCGATCATTTCCTGATGGAATGCAAACTCCTGATGGATCATCCGGCTCTGTTCGGTGAGGGCTTCCAGCTCGGCAAGGCGCAGCTGTTGGGTCTCGCTCTCCTGATGCAGTTCGTCGATCTGCTCCATGACGTACTTCGCGGAGGTGTCGCTGGCAACGGACAGGGATTCCACCAGCCGCTTGATGCGCTCTTCCGTCTCGGCGTGTTTCTCCCGGAGCAGCGCAAGCTCTGCGTCGTAGCCCTCCTTGCTGCCGCTGATGACCTTCTTGGTCTGCGCCAGCAGCCGGGTAAGGGTCTCCTTGTCGGCGGACAGCTTACGAATTTCTTCGATGATTTTAGCGTCCAGCGTGTTGCCGTTGCAGTTTTTCATAGAGCAGACCGTGCCGTGGCTGCGCTCCTTGGTGGAGCACATGTAGGTGTAGATCAGCTCGCCCTCCGCATTCCTGCGGTTGGTCAGTTTCGGGCGCATATAATCGCCGCATTCGCCGCAGCGCAGAAGTCCGGACAGCAGCGCTACGTTGCTGCGGGGTCTGCGGTAGCTCTTGGATTTGTTCACGTCCAGCATGGCCTGCACCCGCACCCAATCGCTGCCCGCGATGATGCCGGGATGCTTGCCCACCGCCACGATCCATTCCTCCATGGGACGGATCTGGTTTGCCTTGCCGGGGCGCTGGAGCGTGCGGTTGTACGCCATGACGCCGTGCTCGCCATCGAACTCCGAGCGCTCGGCAAATAGGTCAACATTGTTCTCTTTCAGATACTGATACGCCGTCTCGTCGGCGATCATGTAGACCGGGTTCGTGAGAATGCCCCGGATGGCAAAGCGGGTGAACTGCTTGCCGCGCTTTGTGACGCAGCGGTGCTCCAACAGGTACTGGTCGGTCTTGCTGAGCGAGCCGGTTTCCATGAACACGGAGAAAATCGTCTTGACCAGCTGGATTTCCTCCGGAATGGGTTTGAGCTTGCAGGCCTTCTTCACCTTGCCGTCCACCGTCACGCTGGACAGGCTCTCCGAGGCGTAGCCCGTGGGCGTTGTGCCGCCCAGCCAGCGTCCAGTCTTGGACAGCTCATGCATATTGTCCCGGATGCGCTCGGCGATGTTCTCCCGCTCCAGCTGGGAGAACACGGACGCAATGTACATCATCGCGCGGCCCATGGGCGAGGACGTGTCGAACTGCTCGCGGATGGAGATAAAGTCAATGTGCCGGTCGCCCAAATCCTCGATGAGCTTGGCAAAGTCGCCGATGTTGCGGCTGATGCGGTCGAGGCGGTAGACCACAATGGCGGCAAAGGCGATCTTCTGGGAGTCCTTCATCATTTTCTTGAACTGCGGGCGCTCCAGATTGCCGCCGGAAAAGCCCTCGTCCTCGTAGACCAGCACGTTTTCCGCCGCATCCTCGCCAAAGTGCATGGCGATGTACTGGCGGCAAAGCTCGATCTGATTCTCGATGCTCTCGCCCTTGCCGGTGAATTTGGACTTACGGGAGTAGATGACGTATTGCTTCGGCGTATCTTTCGTTTTCATGGCGGCACCTCGCACTATTCGTTAGGTTGGTAGATATATCATAACGGATTGGAATCCATTTGAAAAGGTACCCCAGGGAAGAATCTGAAAATTTCTGCGGGAGAGAGGTTTTCGCGCGCTGATTGTGCCAGTTCGGAGGGCATCGCTCATGTGCATTGAGAAAATGATTGATGAAATGAGCGATGCGTGCTATTTAGAACATTATTGTTTTCGTCATCGACTGCATTCTTGCAGTCTCGCCGCACGATTTTTGCGCATTGCTACTTGTCATACGTCAAGTTTATTTTGCGTCACAGCTTGTCATATGACAAGCTGCATCATAAAAACCGCCGCCCGAACGGAAAATTGGGGCGGCGGTTTTATCATGCAAGGCTTCTCAAATATTCTTCCACGTTCTGATACTGAATGTCGTCTATCACTTGGCTTTCCCCTCGATAGAGGACGAACTTTCCGGTGATTGGGCCGTAGCGGTGATCGGTCTGGGCGCATTTTTGCTCGTCGATCAAATGGCGATACTGCTGCGGGACAGCTTCCTCGCTGTGCTTGATCTCGAAAATCTGGCAGGAGCCCGCCTCCGGGTCAAACACCACCATGTCAAATTCGCCCACAGGGAATTGCAGGACAAACACCTGCTTCTTGGGGTTTGCCAGCTTGGTTTCCAGCAGAACGATATCCTCCAGCATCCGTCCTTTGATCTCGGTCAGGATGCGCTGCTGCACGGCGGTGCGCTCCGCAAGAGATAGCGCGCTGAATGTTTCATCCAGCAGCAGACTGCGGATCAGCGCGTCCGCCTGCGCATAGCGGAGACCCGGCTGCGCGATCACCGTGCGGCTGGATTTCGTGCTGACATCCGGCAGGTGCAGCACGTCGATCTCCCGCGTTAAGTCCAGCAAGTCCAGATACTCCTTGATCTCCGCCGCATGAACATCGTCCAGTTTTACGGTTTGTTCCGCCTTGTTGCGGATCTCCAGCAGCTTCCGCAGGCTGTCGGTGACAAGCGCAAGGTCGATGCGGTCGAGGATGTCCGTCGGGTTCTTTCGATCCCGGCGCAGGTTGCTGGCGGAAATACCGAGGTCGTGGGACTTCCAATCCTGCGACAGCACCTCCAGCGTGAAGCGGTGGTTGATGTCCTCCACGACCCGGTTGATGGCGCTGGTCAGCTCGCCCTTCTCGTATAAATCCCGCAGATGGCGGAAGTGCCCCTCGTACTGATAGCAGCGCAGGGAGTGCTGGATGTTGCGGGCGATGGCGGTGTCCACGTATTCGTCGGTGCTTTCCTTGCTGGCAAACGTGGAGGTCTCGTTGTAGTGGACGCCGCCGAGACTCATGGTGCCGCCGTAGCGGATATACTCGTCGATGCCGTGAACGCCGAGGACAGATTCAAACTCACGGTAAGGGATGAATGTGGTGTGCAGCAGGATGCAGCGGTCGTAAAGCTGCTCATCCTCGGTAAAGAGGAAGCCCAGCGAGTCCGTGCCGGAGAGCACGATTTTCATGCCGCAGGCCGCAAACACGTCAGAAAACAGCGCTGCGCCCTCGATGAAATCCTCCATCAGCGTCACCTCGTCGAGGAACACATAGCGAAAGCCCTGCGCTTCCAATGCCTTGAGGTCGCGGTTCACGTCTGCCAGCGCGTCTTTTGCGGTGATCTGAATGAATGCTGCCTTGGCAAGCTGCGTGTCGCTCATCTCCGCGAAAATCTGGCGGATCATGGTGGTTTTTCCCGTCCGGCGCAGGCCGTAGAGGATGAATACCTTGTCCTGCGGCTCACCGCAGACAAAGTCGTGCAGCTGCCGGAAGCACTCGCGCCTGCGATAGCCGCGAACAGATGCCGCAAAGGAAAGCAGCGCCTCGCCAGCGCGGACATTGGTGATAAACGCGGAAAGGTTCGCAGATTTCGCCTTGGGCAGTTGCTTTTTCAGCGCTTTCAGCTCCTGCTCCAGTTCCTTTCGCCGCTTGATCTGAGCACGGAAATTCTCCAATTCGTCAGCGGGAATATACTTCTCCCGCCGCTTTTTGTTCTCCGTCCAACGGTGGTAAAAATACTCCTTGCCGTTGACAGTCTTCTTCGTAACAGAGCCAGCAGGCAAAGCAGAAATCTGCTGTTCCAGCTCCGCCGCCCGCGCTTGCATTTCAGATAACTCCATAGCGCACCTCCTGTGAGATACTATTCTATGCAGAATTATACCCCATTATACCCTCGAAATCAAGGATATAATGGGGTATATAAACAAGAGAAAGCATCGAAAGGTTAGATAACTTGTTCATTTCGAAAACTGTTTTCGCAAGGATCTCAAGAGTGTTGATAGCGCTGATGCATACTCATCACCATTAAATCGGAGATACTTTATTTGAGAAATCAATGCTGGAGGTGCAGAATCATCAATAATGATCGGATATATTACGCAGGATTTATCATGAAGCGCTTTTCCGTAAAAGGCGCCCCACTCATCTGTACAACACACTGATTTCAGGTAGTCCTTAGAGATTATCATGATAAGAGCTTTACTTTCGCATAATCCTGTGCTGATTTTTTCGAAAATTCTCTCGCCGATGTTTATTGATCAATCATCTAAAAACACAGAAAAACCTGCATCCATTAAATCTGTAGCAATGGCCCTAGAAAAAGCCAAATCAACAGAAGAATGGGATATAAAGACTTCGGTTTTATTTTGATCCTGGAATTTTTGCATAGAGCGAAGATGTCTCGCAGTCAGCATGTCAGAGCAAAAAACTCTCTCGTGTAACAACATGATTTCTTCTTCGGCCGGCAGATACTCCAAGCTACAGTTTTTATACAGTTCGTGATCAATATCAGATAATCTCTCTGCAAGGCATGCTGTCGGTATAACAGATGTTGCTGCTGATTGGCTGACTTTATAATAATCGCTACAATAAATCGGCACATTGGGATAGATGATTAGTTTACCATCCATATCGGTATCATCATAATATCCTATTTTCCCCTTATATGGGCCTTTTCTAATGAGTATGGGTCCATAGTTTGTTATTTTCTCCATGTCATTCTCTCTCGTATATTTTGAATGTTAACGGCTATTTTCTTTTAACCTTCTAACATCGCCTTTACTTCCATAGCTTTTTCTGATAGGCTCTGGCAATTCCGCAAAAGTCCTAAATAGAACATTTTTACATCTAAATCGCCAATGATGTATCGTACCTGGCTGTTGCTTAGCACAATTTCAAATATTGCTTCACGTTCTTCTTGTGTCCACGTGTCAACACGCCGCATTTTCTCTACTGTTGCATGTGTTCGACCGGCACTTCAAAAAGCTGCGCGATTTTCTCCATGTGCTCTAGCGGATAGAGGTCTTTTCCGTATTCTTCATAGTGGACATAGGTGCTCCGGTCTATCCCTGCGTAGTCTGCAACATCTCTCTGGCGCAGGCCTTTCTGGTATCGAAGCCAGCGCAGCTTGTCCGCTGTTTCGGTGATTTCTGAGAAGTCTGAGAACTGCAAATTGAACTTTTCCGCGTCCTGAAACTTGTGCGGCAGCACCACCGGAAATTGAAGAATCTGGAGCGGGGCTACTTTTACCGCACCTGATACATTGGAAATCAGAATATAGCAGCGGACTCCCACTCTCGCCAGCAGGCGCCATTTTGCCTCAAAAGACACCCGTTCCGCCGCCTCAACCGCCGTTTGTTCTGCTGTGATAGTATAGCATTACCTATATAAATGGTATTATTTTGAAAAGAAGGCATAAAAAAGATCCGCAGAGATTCTGCGGACCAAAACTCCCCGAGTAGGGCTCGAACCTACAACCCCTCGGTTAACAGCCGAGTGCTCTACCATTGAGCTATCGAGGA
>JAJEQR010000009.1 GCA_020687485.1 Hominifimenecus microfluidus
CCTGCTTGCCGTATGCCAATTTCTCCTGCAAGGTAGCGTTCGACTATTTTTACTTTTTCTACTGGTTCTATCTTACTCTTTCTGAACATGAAAATACCCCCATATAGGACTTTTATATTTCATTGTCCTATATGAGGGTAGCATATCACTGACCGGAGGGCCTTTTTTGTGTGCAAAAATATCTTGGAATCCGTCTGTGCAGACCTTTTGTTTATCTGATTATTTACGGCAGCAGCCCGGCGATCAGCGGCTCTGCCTGTGCCATGCGGGCTTCCCACTGCGCGTAGAAATCCTGCGCGGTATCCCAGGGTGTTAGGAAGAAGATTTTCAATAGGGTGAGGCTGCAGGTGCGCGCGGCAGCATCGTCGGTATTTTCTGCGAGCTTTGCGCTGATTTCCTTCAGAAAATAGTGCCAGTGGCAGATGAATGCCTCGTAGGCCGGCAGATTCGGAATCTGCAGCCATTTCTTCACCTTGATCTTGCTCCGGTTCGTCTTCTTACATTCGTGGATCTGCAGGTAATAGCGGAAACTCCCGTCCTCGTAGAAACGTCCCAGCGGGAAAAGACGGCAGATACCGGGGCGAAACTCGTGGATGCTGCAGCGCCCATCGTCATTGTTGAAGCGGCATTTCTCCTCCGGGCCATCAAGACGGAGATTTGGAAGTACAATACCCTCCGCAACATTCAGTTCCAGGTAACCGGCAAGCAGCTCCTCAAAAGAAAGATGCAGCCCCTGCTCCAGCTGGTAGATGTCATAAGGATCCAGGATAATGGAGCTTCCCATGCCGCGGCAGCAGGCGGAGCAGCCCTTGCAGTCCTGGCAGTCTGCTTTTACCATGTCATCTGCGGTATATAATCTTCCGTCTGAGATTTCTTTCAGATCGATCATTCGTTCCATGATCCGTGTCCTCCCTGTTTCTCTGAAGCATCAGAATGATTCTGTATGCTTCACCATCGTTCATTATCGTTCAATTTAGGCGTCAGTGATTATCTTACGAAAACGTCTCTGAAATGTCAAGTCTCAATCATTAACAATCATAAATCGTCAGACTTTCATAAATCGTCAGGCATTCACCGCAGTTCATCACAATCCATGCAGGAGAAAGCGGCAAGCGGGAGGCGACTTTCGATTACTGCAAAAATACAGGGAAAAAGTCGTTTTTCGTAACTCATTAGTAAAAATAGTTGTCGTTGGAAATTGAAGCGAATCAAAATAGCGTGTATAATAAATCTGGGTAAGATTTCGGAATATTTCTCTTTAACCGTAAGGGGGAATGGTACCGGATTGTATGAAAAATTCCAACAGTGTTTTAAGGAGGATAATGAATATGCTGCAGACGAAAAAATATCAGTTCTGGTTCTGTACCGGTTCTCAGGATCTTTACGGGGATGAGTGCCTGGCTCATGTAGCGGAGCATTCCCGGGTGATCGTGGAGAGCCTGAATGAGTCTGGGATGCTTCCCTATGAAGTAGTGTGGAAGCCTACGATGATCACCAGTGAGGTGATCCGCCGCACGTTCCGCGAGGCGAACAATGATGAGAACTGCGCAGGCATCATTACGTGGATGCACACGTTCTCACCGGCAAAGTCCTGGATTCTGGGGCTTCAGGAGCTGAACCGTCCGATCTGCCATCTGCATACGCAGTTCAACCGCGAAATCCCGTACAGTGAGATCGATATGGACTTTATGAATGAGAACCAGTCGGCGCATGGAGACCGTGAGTTTGGCCATATGATGACTCGCATGGGAATCGAGAGAAAGGTGATCTGCGGCTACTGGGAGGACGAGGATGTAAGGAAGCGCCTGGCAGACTGGATGCGCACGGCGGTCGGCATCGTGGAGAGCAGTCACGTCCGGGTGGTTCGCTTCGCCGATAACATGCGCAATGTTGCCGTTACCGAGGGCGATAAGGTCGAGGCGCAGCTGAAATTCGGATGGGAAGTGGATGCTTATCCGGTGAATGAGCTGGTGGACTATGTGAATGCGGTTCCGGATGCGGAGGCTTCCGCTTTGACGGATGAGTATTACGATCAGTATCTGATTGAGCTGGGCGATAAGAGCCCGTCGGAGTTCCGCCGTCATGTACAGGTACAGGCGCAGATCGAGCTGGGACTGCGGAATTTCCTGGAAGAGAATAATTATCACGCGGTTGTCACGCATTTCGGTGATCTGGGCGGTCTGAAGCAGCTGCCGGGTCTGGCGATTCAGCGGTTGATGGCGGATGGCTACGGCTTCGGCGCGGAAGGTGACTGGAAGACAGCGGCGATGGTTCGTATCATGAAGCTGATGACCCAGAACATGGAGAATGCAAAGGGAACTTCCTTTATGGAGGATTATACCTACAACCTGGTACCCGGCAAGGAGGGAATTCTGGAGGCACATATGCTGGAGGTTTGCCCCAGCATTCACGACGGTTCTATCTCGATCAAGGCGTGCCCGCTTTCCATGGGTAACCGTGAGGACCCTGCCCGCCTGGTATTCACCTCGAAGAGCGGCCACGGCATCGCCACCTCTCTGGTAGATCTTGGCAATCGCTTCCGTCTGATTATCAATGAGGTAGAGTGCGGCAAGACCGAGAAGCCTATGCCGAAGCTGCCGGTAGCAACGGCATTCTGGACGCCGGAACCGAACCTGAAGACGGGAGCCGAAGCCTGGATTCTGGCCGGAGGCGCGCATCACACGGCATTCTCTTACGACCTGACGGCAGAGCAGATGGGAGACTGGGCAGCTGCCATGGGTATTGAGACGGTATATATTGACAAGGATACGACGATTCGCGGACTGCAGAATGAGCTGCGCTGGAATTCGATCTATTACCGTTAAGAGGAGGAGCATTCGATGACAGAAACAGGAAATGAGAACATTTGCCGGATTGAAGAAATCAAAGCAGGAAAAACGGCGCTTGGAATCGAGTTTGGCTCGACCAGAATCAAGGCGGTTCTGATTGGAAGCGATCATAAACCGATCGCTTCCGGCGGCCACGACTGGGAGAATCAGCTGGAGAATGGCGTATGGACGTACTCACTGGAGAGTGTAAAGCTTGGCCTGCAGGATGCTTACGCAAAGCTGGCGAAGGACGTCGCCGATACTTATGGAGTGATTCTGCACACGGTGGGAGCCATCGGCATCAGCGCTATGATGCATGGTTACCTGGTTTTTGATGAGAAAGATCAGCTGCTGGTTCCATTCCGCACCTGGCGCAACACCATGACAGCGGAGGCATCGGAGAAGCTGACAGAGCTGTTCAATTATCCGGTCCCGCAGCGCTGGAGCATCGCGCATCTCTATCAGGCCATCCTGAAGAAGGAGCCTCATGTGAAGAATATCCGCTTCATAACGACGCTGGAGGGCTATGTTCACTGGCTGTTGACTGGACAGAAGGTGCTCGGCATCGGCGATGTGGCTGGTATGTTCCCTGTTGATGTGGCTCTGCACGACTTTGATCCCGTGCGGATTCGTCAGTTCGACGAACTGATTGCGGACGAGCATATGCCTTGGAAGCTGGCGGATATCCTGCCGAAGGCACTGACAGCCGGTGAGGACGCCGGCGTGCTTACTGCGGAGGGGGCGGCTCTTCTTGATCCGAGCGGAAATCTGCAGCCAGGCATTCCAATGTGTCCGCCGGAGGGCGACGCAGGCACTGGTATGACGGCAACGAACAGCGTGGCGATCCGTACCGGAAATGTCTCCGCAGGAACCAGTGTATTCGCAATGGTAGTCCTGGAGAAGCCTCTGAAGAAGGTGCACCCGGAGCTCGATCTGGTTACAACTCCGGCCGGAGATATGGTTGCGATGGTTCATTGCAATAACTGTACATCCGAGCTGAACGCCTGGGCCGGAATGTTCCGCGAGTTCGCGGAGCTGATGGGCTTAAAAACCGATGCGGGAGAAGTATTTACCCGCTTATATCAGAAGGCGCTGGAAGGAAAGGCCGACGGCGGCATGATTTCCTGCAATTATCTCTCCGGAGAGCACATCACAGGTTTTGAGGAGGGACGCCCGCTCTTCGTGCGCAGACCGGACGCTCCGCTGGCGCTGGCGGATTTCATGAAGGTACAGTTGTACGCATCTCTGGGAACCCTGAAGACAGGTATGGATATCCTGTCGAAGGAAGAAAACGTAAATCTGGATATGCTGATCGGTCACGGTGGTTTCTTCAAAACACCGGTAGTTGGACAGCGCCTGATGGCGGCAGCGGCAGGCGTACCGGTTGCCGTGATGGAGACGGCCGGAGAGGGCGGCGCCTGGGGCGCGGCGCTTCTGGCTGGCTACCGGGTATGGAAGGATGAGAATGAGTCTCTGAATGATTACCTGGCGAAGAAAGTATTCAGCGGTCAGAAGAGCAGCGTGATCGAACCGAAAACGGAGGAGCAGGAGGAGTTCACTTCGTTCATGAACACATTCCGCTCCGGACTTGCGGTTGAACGGGCAGCCATTGAGCATCTGTAAGGAGGATACGAAAGATGAAGCAGGAGATGCTGATTGAACTGAAGGAAATGGTGTATGAGGCGAATATGGAGCTTCCCCGCCGGGGGCTAGTAACGTATACCTGGGGAAATGTCAGCGGAATCGACCGGGAGAGAGGCCTCTTTGTCATTAAGCCCAGCGGCGTGCCCTATGAAGAATTAGATCCGGAGATGATGGTTGTGATGGATCTGGATGGTAATCAGGTGGGCGGACGCCTGCGCCCCTCATCGGATACGCCGACGCATCTGGAACTTTACCGCGCCTTCCCGGAGATCGGAGGCATCGTACATACACATTCCACGCACGCAACGGCCTGGGCACAGTCCGGCCGGGCCATTCCCTGTTACGGTACAACCCATGCAGATTATTTCTATGGCGAGATTCCCTGTGCCAGAAATCTGACACCGGAGGAGACGGAGGCAGCCTACGAGAAGAACACAGGCAAGAGCATCGTGGAAGTATTCGCGGACCGGAATCCCATCCACGTACCCGGTGTACTGTGCAAGAACCATGGCCCCTTCACCTGGGGAAAGGACGCGGCGGAAGCGGTACACAACGCGGTTGTTCTGGAAGAAGTCGCAAAGATGGCATGGATGACCGAGATGATCGGCGGCAGAGACTGCCAGACGCCTCAGTACATGCAGGATAAGCACTTCATGAGAAAGCACGGCCCGAACGCCTACTATGGGCAGAAATAAAGAGCTGGAATAAGAATAATACCCACCTGCTCCCACATATAGTGGACAAAAAGCAGGTGGGTATTTCTATGCGGGAAAATATTCGGATTCCGGTAAAATTTGCGGTTTCGATCCTTCTGCTCTGCCTGGCTTATGTCCTGGGCTGGACATTCGCGTCTTATACATATGAAAAGCCTGACGATGTAAGCGTATCCGCTTCAACAGAGCAGAACTGGGGCTTAAGCTTTCCCACGCCGGGACAGACGCCGGTGGGGAATGCCACTCCGGAGAAAATGGCGGAGCAGAACGCCTACTATGTGGATACAAGTGGGGAGAAGGTGATCTATCTGACCTTTGATGCCGGGTATGAGAACGGGAATACGGCGAAAATTCTGGATGCACTGAAGAAGCATGAGATTCCTGCGACCTTTTTTCTGGTGGGAAATTATATCTCGACAAGTCCGGAGCTGGTGATGAGGATGGTGGAAGAAGGGCATATAGTTGGAAATCATACGAGTCATCATCCCGATATGGCGTCAATCTCGTCGAAGGAAGCTTTTTCTAAAGAACTGACAGAGCTGGAAGAGCAGTATAAAGAACTGACCGGTGAAGATATGGTAAAGTTTTACCGGCCGCCGCGCGGCGTATACAGCGAAGCGAACCTTGCGTTGGCGAAGGAGATGGGCTACCGGACCTTTTTCTGGAGTCTGGCCTATGTAGACTGGTATGAGAATAACCAGCCGGAACCGGCGGAAGCCTTCGAGAAGCTCCTGTCAAGAATTCATCCAGGCGCGATCGTGCTTCTGCACAGCACATCCCGCACGAACGCGGATATCCTGGATGAACTTCTGACAAGATGGGAGGAGATGGGATACTCCTTCCGTCCGCTGACGGAGTTCCCGTTTCCTGCCTGAATCGAATATTCCGATCTTTTTCGGATGATTCGGAATTCCGGAACTTAACGGATGATCTGAGATTGTCCGGATTTATCCAAACTTCCTCTGCAGATATTCGAAGTAATATTTCGGGTTAAAGTCCTCACCAGTAACTTTCATAAGAAGATCTCTGGCATCATAGACCGCGCCGAAGCGATGAATATGCTCATGGAGCCAGTCGGTGATTACAGATACGTTCCCCTGCTCCAGCAGAGCGTCTATATCCATATCCTCCGCCATGCGGTGGGCGATCTGAGCTCCATAGGCGTTTCCCAGCGCATAGGAGGGAAAATATCCGATCGAACCCTGGGACCAGTGGATATCCTGCAGTACACCTTCGGCGACATTTGCAGGGCGTACACCGAGATACTTCTCGTACAGATCATCCCAGGCGGCGGGAAGATCGGTAATAGCCAGGCTTCCGTCCATCAGCTGCTTCTCCAGCTCATAGCGGATCATGATGTGGAGACAGTAGGTCAGCTCATCGCTCTCCGTGCGTACCAGACTGGGGACGGCCTTATTGATTGCGGCAACGAACTTCTCGCAGGATACATCCTTCAGCTGTTCCGGGAAGAGAGACTGCAGCTTCGGATAGACCGGCTTCCAGAAGGAGAGGCTGCGGCCGACCATGTTCTCGAAGAAACGGGACTGGGATTCGTGCATTCCGCAGGAAGCGCCGCCGCCCGCCGGAGTCTGGGAGAGCTCATCTGCGATATCGAACTCGTACAGCGCGTGGCCACACTCATGTATGCTGGAGAAGATCGCGCTGGTAAGAAGCTCCTCGTAGTAGTGTGTCGTAATGCGGACATCATCTTTGTGCAGGTTTGTCGTGAAGGGATGCGCGCTTTCAGCGACAACGCCGCGGCTGCGGTCGAAGCCCAGGTAGTCCAGAATGTAATCGTTGAATTCCTTCTGTGCGTCAATGTCGAAGTGACCGAAGAGGAAATCATCCGGGATCTGATCCGCGCGTTCCTTTGCTTTTTGAAGAAGCGGAAGGATCGTCTCCTTCAGCTGATCGAAGAACGGATCGAGCACCGCCATGGGGAAGCCCTTTTCGAAGTCTTCCAGGAGCACATCGTAGAGAGCCTGCCCCTCTTTTGCCTTATAACCAGCGAACTTTCTGGTATAGCGAAGAATCTCTTCCAGAATCGGGGCGAAGAGGTCGAAGTTCTTCTCCTCACGCGCCTTCGCCCAGATGGTGGTAGCCGTGGACTGCAGTTCCGTGAAAGCACGGTACTCATCGGCGGGAATCAGCTCCAGGTCGTCGATATCCTTCTGGATCTTCTTCGCAATGGAGCGCTCCGCATCGGAGAGCGTCTCGTCCTTCAGCAGCTCACGGACGATGGCCTTTGTCTCCGGCTTCAGAGTTTCTTCGCGCAGGCGGTCGCTCAGCACGCCGAATACGAGAGAGGTGCGCTTCCCGGCTCCCTCCGGAGCCAGAGTCTCCATGTCCCATCCGAAGAGCTGGAGCGCCGCCTGAAGTGCCGCCCAGTTCTCCAGGTAGGGCTTTAACTGCTCAAATTTCTGATTCATGTGATTTTTTCCTTTCTGAATTGTTATAGTTGCATTGCTTCTTAATTCGTACTCCTGATATTTATTTCGGGTGAATAAATGTGCCATTCTATGATGTTGGGGTCAAAAGGTATTTTGACCCCTTTGATACCAGATTGCTACGTGCTTTGCACTCCCGCAATCTTCAAAAACATTCGTAATCCGCTCATTTTTCTTCGAAAAATGGCTACTTACTCATGTTTTTGGCGGGTCAAGAGGTCAAAAATTCTCTTGCAAGCGAGCTTGCATCGACTTTTTGACCTTTTGACCCCTGGTATCATTCTATTCCGCCGGCACTTCCACCACCAGAGAGCATTTGGGCTGGCCGACCGGGATCGGAGCGCCTGCCATCACGATATTTCCCTTATCATAATGAAGAGAGAATATCGTAATCGTATTCGAATCATAGTTTGTCACAAAGATGTGCTTTTCATCCGGGAAAAGGTTTACATCCGTGGGATAGCGGCCGCTGATCGGGAGCACATTCAGCTGCGTGAGCAGGCCGGTCTCCGGATTTCTCCGGAAGACACCAAGACTGTGATCCCCGGCATTTGTACACAGCAGGTAGTTCTCTTCTCTGGCGAAGCGGAGAGCAACCGCCGCGCTGTATTCCGTGAACTTCTTGCCGAGTGTGGAGATCGTCTGGATCTTCTCGAACACCGGCAGCTTCCCGCTTCCGTCATAATGGAAGACCGCGATGTGATTGCTGAGCTCCTTAATCATATACATATACTGGCCGTCGGAAGAGAAAATCAGACGGCGGGGCGCCGACTGCGGCACACAGCGGACGATATCACAGGGCGTCAGCATGCCGGTCTCGTGATTAAAACGGTAAATCTTCATCTGATCAATGCCGGAATCCAGCACGCAGAGATATTTCTCATCTGGTGTGAGCTGTGCGCAGCGGATGTGCGGCTTGAAATTGCGCTCGGCGACACTGCCGGGGCCCTTGTGGAAGATTCCCTGTACGATTGGTCCGACCGAACCGTCTTCATTGATCTTCAGAACGGTGATCTTGCCGTCGTGGTAGCCGGACACGAACAGAAAACGGTTATCCTTCGTTGTGGAAATGTGGCAGCCGCGCATTCCGCGGATTGCTGCCGTATTCAGACGCTTCAGGTTGCCGTCCGGCAGAATCCGGAAGGAAGCGACGCCCTTATCCGTGATGGAGTACAGGATGCGTCCGTCCGGTGAAGTGGTAAGGTAGGAGGCGTTGTCGATCTCGACTTCCCCTCTTTTTCTGAGCGCGCCGCGCTCAACATCCATATCGAAAATCGTGATTCCCTTGCTGTCGCAGGTATCGGTGTGCGAACCGACATAAACCACATATTGCTTTTCCATGAGTAATCCTCCCTGCTGAAATGTAGCCGTCCGGAGTTTTCGGTGATTTCGTTGTCACTGCATATTTCCGGATAGATTCATTGTAACACAGTTCCGACCGATTGGAAAGAAGTTCATTCTCTGGAAGTATTCCGGAAAATTTCGGTGGGATGAGACATTTTATGTGAGACACTGAGAATACAGATGAGACAGGATGAGACACAGAAAGACATCTGAGACAGGATATGAAACACGAAAATTGCCCGGTTTCCGGCGGATTTTCATGAAAAATCAGGAAAAAATCATGAGAATCGGGTGGAAAAATGCACCTGGCATAGGAATTGCTTTATTTATAGGTAAGACCATATGGCACCCGCGAAGCGCCGGAAGGAGAAAATAATCAGACGAAAGCTTTTGAAAAGCGATATCTTAAAAGTGTTCTGCGGGCAACAAATTATTTCATAGAAGGGAGAGAAGACAGGCAAAAGAAAGACAAGACAGGCAAAAGAAAGGACAAAGGACAGAAGACTAAAAAACAGGCAGGCTTTTCGCAGAACAAACAACAGAAAGAAAAAGCAAACACAGAAGAAAAAAGAAAACAGAGCACGGTACATTGTGAGACAAAGGAGGAAAATCAGGTATGAGCGAAAAAGCGAATACAACAAAGAAAAACAAATTTTTTGAGATCGCCAACAAGAACTTTATCATGCTGTTCATTGCGTACACTGTAATCTGCGTGGCGCATTCCATGACACAGGCGACCGCCAGTGCAGGCTGGAAGACCATGGGGATGGACATGAGCGTCATCGGTATCATTAGCGGTATCCAGGGCTGGGCGGCCTTCATCATCCGTCCATTCTCCGCGCCGATCGTAGACCGCGGCAACAAGAAGAAAATCTATCTGTTCGCGGTAGGACTGTTCACCGTTGCGATCTTCATGTATGCGCAGAGTATGGTGAATACGGCATGGGCGGCGCCGACGAAGCTGATTCACGGCATCGCGTGGACCTTTATTTCCACGGTAACGGCTGTTACTCTGAGTGAGTATGTTCCGAGAGAGGATTATGGAACAGCGCTCGGATTCTTCATGGTATCGCAGATGATCGCTTCTGCGATCTCTCAGCCCATAGCCTTCGCGCTGGCTGGAAAGTTCGGTTATCACACCATGTTCCTGATCTTCACGGTTGTTGCAGCAGTCGGCACGGCTCTGGTGCTGCTGACTTCCCCGACGAAGACGCCAGAGAGAAAGGGCGGCTCCATGTTCAGCGGTATCAAACTGAATAACCTGTTCGCCAAAGAGGCGATTATGCCCATGCTGATTAATGTGGCTTATCAGGGAACACGAAGTGGAATCACCGTATTTATGGCAGCATTCGCACTGGAGGAACTGGGACTGGAGAACATTGGACTATTTGCAACATTTGCATCCTTCACCGGCTGGGTGGCAAGACCCTTCCTGGGAAGCCTGCTGGATAAGAAGGGACCGAAGGCAACACTGATCACAGCCGGAATCTCCTTCTCCGCTGGTCTGCTGTGTCTGGCGATGGCACAGAACCTGGCCATGTTCTGTATCGCCGGTATCCTGATCGGCTTCGGACAGAACGGTATCAGCCCGGTACTGATGGCAATCTCCATGCGAACCGTTCCGGAAGAGAGAAAAGCAGCCGGCAACTCCACGAACTATCTGGGTATGGATATCGGTTCCGCAGTAGCAGCGACCGCCGGCGGCTTCATGGTATCCGCCTTCGGCTATCGCTTGGGCTTTGCAGCATTCATCGTTCCGGTTATGCTGGCAACGGTAGTGGCAGCCTGGTATCTGGGACGTCTGGATAAGAAGGAGAAGGCGAAGTAAATCTGAGAAAACATAGGAGAAAAACAGGAAAAACAAAGTAAAAAAACTGAATTTATGTTATATTTCTATAAGAACTGTGGACTTTGAAGTAAGTAAAAACGAAAAAGCAGAAAAATAAAGTCGGAAGCAACCTGCGAAAGAATCAGAACCAGATTCGAATCAGAAATGTGGAAGTAATGTAAAAGTCGGAATCAGGGCAGGGAAAATGCAGAAGAAATACAGAGGAAATACAGAAGAAATACAGAGGGGATACAGATCTTATGGAAAACAGAGAACATTTGAAAGAAAAGAAAATTGCAATTATCACTTCGGATCTGCAGGGATCGGAGGCAGTAAGACAAGTACTTCACACGATGCACATCACCTGCCCGGTGATTTATTCCGGGCTGGGGGCGCTTCCGTCGACAGCGAAAGAGCAGGTACGCCGGGGAGCGGGCGTGATTATCGCCTTCGGCATGTTTGCCAAGATCGTGCGTCAGAACGTGGATGTGCCGGTAATCATGGTGGATATCTGTCCGGAAGACGTGCTTGATGGAATTTTGAAGGCGGCGGAGCTGGGACAGCGGATTGCGATCGTCGGCTTCCGTAAAGTTCTTCATGACGTCTTCCGCATCCGAAGCCTCCTGAATGTAGAGCTTCTGGATATTCCGACAGTGATGCCGGAAGAACTTCCGGAGGTGATCGCAGGATTGAAGAAGGATGATGTGCTGGTCGGCGGTTATTATCAGGCGGATCTGGCCAGACAGTACGGAATCTCCTGCGTGGTACTAAAGCCGCGCTACGAGGAGATCCGCAAGGCGATATCCATGGCCTGCAGTTACCTGGAAGGCCAGGACAGCACGCAGACAGCGGAGCCGTTCAATGCGGCGGAGTCTTCCGTCTACGCTTCCATCACGGTCGATCGCTTCGGCAGCATCATCATGATGAACCGGCTGGCATCCGAATATCTGGGAGTCAGCCAGCTGACGGCGGTATCTTTCTCCATGGAGGACGTCTGCCCGCAGTTTACGCGCGTTAAAGATGTGATCGCGAACCATCGCTCCTATATGAACCAGATCACGAAGATCGATGAAAAAACCTTTCTGTACCATGCGGAACCAGTGGTGAACGGAGAGGAACTGCAGGGTGTTACAGTCACTTTCCAGGATGTAAACACCGTTTTGCGGGCGGAGGCAAGTATCCGCCGGAAGCTCACCGTTCCATCGAATCAGGCACAGTATAGTCTGGATCAGATCTTTGGACGTAGTGCTTCCATGACGCAGGTGCTGCGCCTGGCACTGAAGTATGCAAGTGTCGAGGAGACGGTGTTGATTTTGGGAGAGACCGGCGTAGGCAAAGAACTCTTCGCACAGGGGATTCACCAGGCCAGCGCCAGAAAGAAGGGGCCGTTCGTCGCCATCAATTGCGCGTCACTTCCGGAAAGCATCCTGGAAAGCGAGCTCTTCGGCTATGTAAAGGGAGCCTTCACCGGAGCGGATCGCGACGGCAAGCGCGGCCTGTTCGAGCAGGCGCACACAGGAACCATCTTCCTGGACGAGATCGGAGAGATTCCGATGGGGATTCAGGGAAAGCTGCTACGGGTTCTGCAGGAGCGGACGATCCGCCGTGTCGGTGGAGAGAAATCCACGCCGGTCGATATCCGCGTGATCGCGGCGACGAACCGGGATCTGGTATGCATGGTGAAAGAGGGAAACTTCCGCAGTGATCTTTATTTTCGAATTAATGTGCTGGGACTGAAGATTCCGCCGCTGCGAGAGCGCCGGGACGATATTGTGCCGCTGGCGGAGGAGTTTCTGGCGGAAGCCTCTGTGAGAAATCACAGGGTATATTATTTCTCTGAAGAAGCGGAGGATCTGCTGCGGGAATATTCTTGGCCGGGCAATATCCGTGAACTTCAGAACATGGTGCGCCGCCTGACGGTAATCAGTGACGAGGAAGAGATCGGCGGAGGGCTGATCCGGGATTACATCGCTGAAAACCGGCGGCTGACCGAACCGGAAGAGGACAGCGGAGGCGCATGTCATCAAAACAGCAGGAAAGAAAAGTCCTGTCCAGCAGACATTTTGGATTCCAGGACGTCATATACCCTGGAGGAAGCACTTGCGGCAGCTGGCAACAACCGGAAGAAGGCAGCAGAGCTGATGGGAGTCAGCCGCGCAACCTTCTACCGGATGCTGGAACGGGAAGCCGCAGCAGGAAAAAATATTGGCGTAACAGAGCCTTGAGACGTTAAATTCTTACGAAAAGACAGGAAAGAAAGGAAATCAGGAAAATGACGAATACCATATTATTCTTCAGTGGTATACTGGCGGCTCTGATCCTGGGAAGCCGGCTGAAAATCAATATCGGACTGGTGGCGTTGGCTTTTGCCTTTGTTCTTGGAACGACGGCCGGAGGCCTGAGCGCGAACGGAGTGGTTGCCCTCTTCCCGGTCACGCTGTTCTTCAATTTCTTTCTTGCAACCTTCCTTTTTGGTTTTGCAGGAAAGAACGGAACGCTGAAGCTTCTGGCGGCTCATCTGCTGTATGCCTGCCGCGGTGTTGGCTGGATGATGGGACTCCTGTTCTTCGCAGTTACGGTAATCGTGGCAGCGATGGGAGCCGGAGGATCGGCTCCGTTCTTTCTCTCGCCGATCTGCTTCGGTCTGGCCATGCAGGCGGGAATCGCTTCAATTCTCGTACCGCTGGCCGTATGGACCGGTTCTATGGTCGGTGGAAGTGTACCGTGGACGGCAGGATACGCAACGAATATCGGGCAGCTGGAAATCTATTTTGACGCGGTGGCATCCAAAAGCTATGTGATGAATTTCTTCACATTCCGCGCAGTTTTCTATACGATCCTCTATGTAGTTCTCTTCCTTGTCTTTCGTGGATGGAAGGCAAAGAAGCTGGAGACTGTCAGCCTGGAGAAGCCGGAGAGTTTCAATGCGAAGCAGAAGAAAACGCTGGCGATCATTCTGTTTACGATCGTGATGGTAATCGTGGGATCTCTCTTACAGACTATGATCAAAGTTTCCTGGGCGGCACAGATCGGCAGGATCTGCAGCTTTCAGTTCCTGGCGGCGCTGGGAATCGTGATGAATATCTATTGGAAGACGGCGGAGTATGACCGTGTCCTGAAAGAAGCCGTTCCGTGGGATACGCTGCTGATGCTGTCGCTGACCGGCATGTATATGGCGCTGGCGAACGCGCTGGGAGTTGTAACTTATATGTCTGATGTCCTTCAGAATCAGATCTCACCGGCACTGATCCTTCCGGGAATTGTGCTGGCGATGAGCGTGCTGAGTTTCTTCGTATCCGGCGGCGTCATCATCCCGATGATGCTTCCGCTGCTGCAGATATTTGCTTCCGCTTCCGGAACATCGGTATCCATGATCTACTGCGCAGCCCAGATGGGACTGACAGCCAGCAGCATCAGTCCGTTCTCACAGGGCGGAGCCGCCGCCCTGACCGGGTGTACGGATGAGAGTATTCGCCGGAAATTGATCCAGCAGCAGACGATCCTGTCCGGCGTCTTCGCACTGGTGCTGTTCCTGCTGGCGATTCTCGGCGTCTTTGCGCTGGTAGAATGAGAAACAAGAAACAAATAGTGACAGGAGAAATATTTATAGGAGAAATATCATTGCAATACGTACCATATCAAAACGGCGTATTCCGGAAGGCTTTGCCGGATACGCAGGGCGTTCCCTCCGGAGCGATTCTTCACTTTCTGAGGACGATGGAGACGCACCAGGTGGATATACAGAGTCTCTATATCTTCTGCAATGGATATGAGCTTGTCGGTGCGAACCGGAAGCCCTATACGGCGGATACACCGCGGCGGATTTATTCCGCAGCGAAAGCTCTGACCGGACTGGCCGTGCTCTTCGCCGTGCAGGAGGGACTGCTTTCCCTGGATACCCGCATCGCGGAGCTCTTCCCTGAGCAGGTACCAGAAGTGGATTCGGAGGTACAGAAGCGCAGGATTGAAATGCTTACCATCCGCCATCTGATGACGATGACGACCGGGCATGACCGGGATACTTTCCGGCCGATCTTGAACGGAACCCGCAGTGTGGAAGCATTCCTGCAGGAACCACTGGACTTTGAGCCGGGCACACATTTTCTCTATAACAACGGTGTGCCTCACATCCTTGGAATGGCAGTAGAGCGTACCGCTGGTATGAACTACATCGAATATTTGCGGCCGCGCCTGCTGGAACCGTTGAAAATCTTCTGCACGGTTGAGAAAACAGAAAAAGGCGAGCTGGAGGGCTCCAGAACCGTTTGCACGGCGGAAGGATTCGCAAAGCTCACACTGTTCTACCTGCAGGAGGGCATGTGGAACGGGCAGCAGCTGCTGGATCCTGCACTGGTTCGGGCAGCCGGATCGTATCAGGTACCTTCCGGTCGATGCAGCTCCATTTCCTTCATGCACGAAGACCAGTTCGCCGGGTATGGATACCAGGTGTGGCGGAATACGAGAGAAGGCTATCGCCTCGACGGCGGCCGGAGCCAGTTTGGTTTCATCTTCCCGGAGAAGAGTCTGGCCATCGTGTGCAACGCCATCGAGGAGGACAGCGGCCTGATCCCGCGTATCCTGTGGGAGACGATGTATCCGGCGATTGCAGAGGCGGATGCGGAGGCGGCTTCCTGCGAAGGTTATCAAGCGCTGAATGAGTATCTGCAGGCGTGGTCCTGCTCTCCACATTTGGCTGGCCACCCGTATCAGCGGGATGACTACTACGACTGTCAGTACACACTGGAGGAAAATCCTTATGGGATCAAAGCTCTTTCCCTTCACTGGGAGAATGAAAAAAATGAAATGCAGAAAACGAATGAAGCAAATGAAAATCTTCCGGAGATTACACTGACCGCAGAAAACGGCACAGCCTGTACAGTTCGCTGCGGACTGCGCGGCGAATGGGAGGAGAACGAAGCCTTCCCGCCGATGCCGAGAGAGAACGACCGACTGAACCAGATCTTTGGAATCACAAAGCCTGTCTACCGGGTCAGCGGCGGCTGGGCGTCGGATTTCTGTTTCGTCTTCCAGGTGCGCGCGTCCGACTGGATGGATTACCACACCTTCTATTGCCGCTTCAACGGCGACCGGCTCAGCCTCTCAATCGAATCCAACATGGAGAAGCTCAGTCATATCCGAAAGCGGATTCCGATGAAGCCGCGCGAATACACCGACCGGCCGATCGAGGGAATCAGAAGCCTGCAAAATGTGTAATACAGCAGGAGTTATCTATAACCGGAAATTTTGTGGAACATTTACCATTAATATTTAACAGGAGAAAGACCATATGCCGATTTTAAAAGTAAAAGAAATAGAGTTATACTATGAAGAATACGGGGAAGGAGAGCGCTATGTGATCCAGGCTCAACAGTTCATCAACAGCCACTTAAACTACGTGAAGGATCTGGCGGAGAAGGAGGGCTTCCACGGTTACATCATCCGCATCCGCGGCTACGCGCCGTCTACACTGATCACAGAAGATCTGGGCGAGAGCTGGTACGATGTATGGGCGCAGGATGTGTGCGACTTCGCGGACGCCATGGGAATTGATAAGTTCTTCTACACTGGACATTCGCACGGCGCCGGCATCGGCTGGCATCTGTGCGTGAACCATCCGGAGCGCCTGCGTGGCTTCTTTGCCAGCGCAGCAGGCCCGCATAAGAAGGACGGCCAGGCAACCGGCGGAGCCCGCATGGAGACCATCAACGCGGCGAAGAGCCGGGAGACCTGGGAGCCGTATGCGAAGAAGCAGGGCGCCTACTGCGCCAAGTATTTCGAGCGGGTGGAGAACGATCCTGTGATCGGCGAGGAGGCAAGAGCCGCCAGAGAGCAGATGATTCAGTTCTGGATTGATATGCCTGCCGTATCCGCTCTCTTAAATCCCCGCAAGCCCTTCCCGAAGTGCAAAACCGAGGAAGAGCTGATTGAAGTGTTAAAGAACATTCACGTTCCCACACTGATGCTCGGCGGTTCCGAGGACACCATCAGCGGCCCCGACCTTATGGTGCGTACCCTGCGGGCCGTGGAGGATTCCAAGCTCATCATCTACCACGGCGCCGACCATGTCGATCTCCCGAACCGGTTCCGTGAGGAATACGTGAAAGATATCGTGACCTTCTGCGAGGAGAGAGGGCTGCTGGAATAGCTCAGGAGAATATTGTTGTATTATATATGTACAGAAGGAGCAGTTCCAGAAGGGGCTGCTCTTTTTTGAGAATTAATAAAATATATGAAAAAACACTTGAAGAGTGAAGATGAATGTGCTAAAGTAAAAACAGCAATAACTGAAAAAAAGTAAGAAGGTGATGATTATGGAACTTACACTGGCACCGGCGGAAAGTCTCGTAATGCAATGCCTGTGGGAATCCGGAGCAGATTTAACCGTCTATGAGATCACGGAGCGGCTGCATGAAGTCTACGGAAAGGATTACGCGAATAATGCGGTAGCAACCTTTATGACAGTATTGATGAAGAAGGGATTTGTCAGCCGTTACAAGAAGCATCATTCTCACCAGTATCACCCGGAGGTTACGTTGGATGAATTCCGCAACGCGCAGGTGAACAAGATGAAAAACCAGTGGTATCATGGTTCTGCATCCGGAGTACTGGCTGCTCTGGTGGAGACAGATGATATATCACCGGAGGATCTGCAGAAGATGAAGGAACTGTTGGATGGATATAATTCTTGAATTTGAAATAGCTATGCTTCTGACCTTGTTCACAGGTACAGCTGCATGGCTGTTCTGGGCGACCTTAGTAAGGTTCGCTTCAGGGTATCGTCTGTGTTATTTCATGTATTCTCTTCAGAAAGCCGTATGGCTGTTCTATGCATTTCCTGTTCTTTTTCTTGTGATACGGAAACAGAATCAGGATCAGGGATATGATATTGGAAGTTTCGCGACGCCTACGCCGCTGATACAGAAAATTGCCATTCCTTTGGCGCTGGTCTGGCTTGTTGGATTTTGTATTACACTTGGTCGTTTTCTGTGTGCGCAGCATCTTGCGTTTCGTCTGCAGCACACATATAAGGCAGTTACAGACAGCCGATGGGAAATTTATCAGGAAGTGTGTCGGGAGCAGCATATCCGGCGAAAAATAGGGCTTTATGAGGGAGATATGTCTCTGACTCCGTCTATGCAGGGGATACTGCGCCCGGGCATATATCTGGGAAGTATGGAGTATTCCGAGCAGGAGTTACGATTGATTTTTATGCATGAGCTGACGCATTTTCTGCACAGGGATTTGTGGATGCTGTATCTTTTGCAGCTCTTATCGTGCATTTACTGGTTTATTCCGTTTTTCCGAAAAGGAAAAGCAAGAGAACAGTACCGGATGTGGTCGGAGGATGCCTGCGACGTCAGTGTATGTCAGCAGGTGGATATGAAGGAATATCAAAAAGTACTTTTAAGTGTAGCCATAGCAGCAGCTAAATATAAGTACGCCGTCAGCGTAAATATATGTGAGACACAGTCAGATGTATTAAGGAGGATTGACAAGATGAAGAAGCATAAGATCGCGAAGGAAATGAAGCGAAGTGCGGCAACTGCGCTGGTGGTTGGTTTCTTTCTTGCAGGATCAACAGTGGCCTATGCGGCAGGCAACGGAGTTGCGGCTGCGTATGATGTGCTTTATAATGCAACGGTTGTAGAGTACGTGGAAGAGCCGCAGCCCTTAAAGGAGATGGAAGAGTACTATGAGGCTGATGGCTGGCAGGCCCATACAACAGTAATCGAAGTTCCGGAGTCAGCAATGAATGCGCGAGCGAAGTATACGACTTTTTCATGGAACATTGGTTCTAAGATATTGAAGAAAACGTCTTCTTTTTATGTGTCTGCCGGAGGAAGTATCTATGTAGCGGTATCGGTAGATCCGGATGATAAGAATGTGAACGTGGGGATTATTGATTCGGACGGATCCAAACGTTATATCATCGGAAGCGGCGATATCACGCATGAATTTGCGATTGATACGAGCGGTTACTACAGCGTTTTTGTAGAGAACAGAACCACTACTTCTATTGATGTGGGTGGACATTATAGAAAATAGTCGAAATGAAATAAAAAATGAGAGTATCCAGCGGGCAGAGAGTCAGAAAACTGTCCGCTGTTTTTATGCTGAAGATTGGAGATATGAATGTACCGGGCAATGAGAGCAAGGGTAAATTCTATGAAATCAAAAAAATACAGTTTTTACTAAAAAAAAACTATTGATTTTTTAAAATAAATGTACTAAAATAAAGACAGTTGGAACTGAAAAAAATAAAACACAAACTGAAGATTATAGAAGGCGCTTATCCTGCATCAATGGTACCGGATGCTTCGCCCAGGATAAGAATCTTTTCTGTAGAAAGATAGCAGAACTCAGGGCAGGGTTTTGTATATCACGAAACAAGAAGACAAAATTTACAAGGAAGGAGATGATGTTTAATGATCATTAGATCAATGAAGAAGGGACTTTGTGGTATTCTGGCCGCGGCAAGCGTTTTGACCATTGGCACTTCGGCGATGGCAGAGAGCAAATACTATTCGTTCTATTCTGGAAATACTGGACAGACATACAACAGTTTGGATGAAACGGCGAATCGTAAGGTGTATGATGCAGATACGTGGAGCCTGAAAGTAAAAACGATTAGCTTTTCAAGCAGCGATAAGGGATATGGCATCGCCTTTGTTCCTTTGAGAGGCAGCAGCGTAGCCGGTAGACGTCAGTGGAGGACTAGCACTGGTGTATCTTATGGTAATTTTGGAGATTATGGCCCTGCGCTCACTACATACAAATTAGGCGCACGTATTGATGATGATCTTCATGGTAGCGGATATTCGACGGGCTATTGGAATTCAGACTATGTAAGCAGCTGGCCTGGGTAAGCACCAAAGAAATTTAAATAGTGCTAAATGTCAAGCTGTGATTCTGCATTTCTTGTAAAATGTGGAATAGAAAATGCAGTTGACAAGATTTGGATATCCGGAAGATTGCTGAAACAAGGATCTTCCGGATATTTTGAATAATGTTTGAAATATATGGAGAAAGATGCGTATGAAAAATATTTTGAAATATGTGAATATATTGTTCTTGATAGCAGTGATGTTGAGTAGCTGTGCTGATGCTTCAGATTCATTAGCAGCACAGAAAGAAGCAATGACGGCAGCACAGACCCAGGCTGTAAAGGAATCCGGAAATGAGGCGACAACGGAAGCGGCTCCTCTTAGTCAGGCGGAGATTCTGGCGGCTGTTCCGACAACTGTGACCGAAGAATTTACATCAAGTGAAGGCACGCAGAAAATCGATGCAGAGGTTATCCTGCCGGAAGGAACATTTATGACAGGAATACTAGAACCGAGAGATTTCTCTGAGAAAGAGATCAAAGAGCTTTTGAAGGATAGCAAATTTGTAGATGATGTTGAACAGTTGAATTTTATCATGGAGTCGGATTTGATTACCATTTATAACGCTGGTTATGAAAAAAATCAGGAATCAGAATCCGAAGAAGAACTGCAGAATGCGGTAGAATATCAACAGTTGGCAAATGAGCTGATGCAGCAGCTTGGCAGCGAACAAGTTGTAAAAGAAGAAAATTCTTATCATGGAAAAAATGGAGATGTTTATGAATTTTGGACGACAGCAATGATTCATGGCACACTTTTGGAGAAACAATCGTATTCCTATGCGTATTCTTCTAGTGGAACATTGATCGATGGAAAACTTGGAAGTGTATCCATCAATGCCGATTATATGATAAAAGAAGAGAATGAAGTTTCTCTGCTTGGGTTTTCTGATATTCTGAAGTCTTTTGAAACCTTGATGGACAGCGGAATGATTGCACCGGCTCCGAGCGGTCAGACCGTAAATAAAATTCGCCTTTGCTATATGGCGGAATCCAAAGGAAAAAATTATACGTTTTATCCGGTATGGAATTTTGAGATGCCGTATGTCGCCGATTGGTTAAAAGATGGCGGAGATGATCCGCATGTAACGCGTTACGTGGTTTTAAATGCCTGCACGGGCGAACTGGTAGAACATCACATAGGAGGAGTTGAATGACAGAGATCAGGAATGCGGTATGCAGCTGGCGCATGGCGCTGGCTGTTTTTTTAGTGGTAGCAATATTGATGAATCCGTTCTATCTGGATGTTGTATTTCTAAAGAATATGTGGAGATATATGTCTCACTATGATGTTCTGGACCTTATTATAGATCCAATGGCCGCTTCTGGATTTACTCCGTTTGCCTGTATCTTTCCGATGATTCCCTGTGGGATTCGTTTTGCGGAAGAATACAATTCAAATTACATTCGTTTTACGCTTCCACGGTCGGGGAGAATTTCCTATATTACCCGGAAAATCCTGGCGAATCTGATTGCGGGCGGCTGTGTGACGGCGTTTGCTTTTGCGATTGTGTTCACTTTCCTTGCTATCGGGGGAAAAGCGGTAACACCGGATACCGAGATTTCCGAATTCTATGTGAATACCATCTGGATGCCATATGTATTGATATGGGGAGGCAAATTTGTGCTGTTTCTCAAGGTTCTGCTCGCTTTTCTTCACGGCGCAATCTGGTCGCTGATGGCGCTTCTGGTATCGGCTATTTATACAAATCGTTATGCGGCGATCGTATTTCCATTTGTCATTTATCAGGTTCTATGGAATGTATGGCAGGGAAAGGCCATCAATCCGGTCTATCTGCTTCGTGGTGACTGGGCCGGGTATTCCGCGCTCTATGTTCCTTATGCGATTCAGGGGCTTGTGATTTTGCTGCTTGTAATTCTGAATGGCATTTTTCTGTGGAGGAAGTGCAATGGAAAATAGAAAAATAAATAGAAGGATAAAAGCGGTATTTCGAACCTGCCTGGAACAATGGAAAGGGGAATTGCTGACCCCAAGAACATATATGGGCTATCTGGTGGGGATTTCCATGGTATTAATCATAGCGGGCAATTACATGGGATATGCCAATGGGAGAAATGTACAGATTTTTGAGCCGGTTATCATTGCCTTGTCTGATCCCAGTTACAGCATTTTTATTATGCTGGGGTTGCTGCTGACCCTGCTGGATGCTCCATTCATCAATGCAAGAACGCCTTATCTTGTTACAAGAGGCAGCCGGAAGAGCTGGTACAGCGGTACATTGTTCTATATGTATACGCAAATTATAGTTTATTATGCTCTTATATTTGCGGCTACAGTGGCCACCGGATTCTCGCGAATGTATCTGCGCAACAGCTGGAGCGTGATGGCATACCGGCTGGCGACACAGCGTCCGATGGATGCGCTGGAAATATGGGGCCTTGATTTTGATGCAAGTGCCTTAATCAGTGTGTTATCGCCTGCACGGGTCTTTCTGATTCTGATGTGCCTGCAGATTCTGTACAGCGCCGTTCTGCTGACGACTGCCTATGTTATCAATATGAACCACAGAAACAGCGCGGGGAATTTTGCAGCGCTTTTACTGCATCTGGTGGGAGTTGTAATATACAAAAGCGTAGGTTTTGGTTTTCTGAAAAAATTATCACTCTATCAGAGAAGCCAGATCACAAAATATACAGTAACAGAATCCGGCATTGTCGGCTTTGTGGACAATGTCCTGATCTATCTGATTGTGACGGCAGTGATTCTTGCGGCAGGCCGGATTATATTGAAGCACATGGACTACAACACAGGAAGAGCAGGTCGGGAATTATGACAGAACGAAAAGGAATATGTATCACAGCGCTGATCTGGGGGCTGGGAATCGCGCTGATTCTCTTGATTTACCGGGAGAATGCCCTGCCGGTAACACTGTCCGGCATCCGAATCAACGGCGGGAGCGAGGGCGTGGGGCTTCTTACCTTCAGCCGCTGGCTGTGCCTGCTGCTTCCGCTATATGTCAGCATTGGTTTCGATTTGCACCGGCATAAGCAGAGCCGGTCGTATCTGCTGGTTCGCTGTCAGTCCTACGGCCGGTGGTGGCGGTGCTGGTGCCGGATGATTCTTGTCCAAGCGGCATTATATTTTATCTGTCTGGGTGCGGCCTGGCAACTGTGGCTCTCCCCGGAGAAAAGCATGGTGACAACCGTTCTGGTGCATATCATAAGCTCCGGCGTGTTCTTATTACTGTTTCTTCTTCTGTGGGAGATATTTCTGTTCGACGGAGGCGTTCCGCTTCTCTGCTTTGCACAGTTTGTGCTGATCTATGGAGCTTCTTTTCTTTCAGAGAGTGCTCGCCACTTGATTTTACCGTATCTTGGAATGTCTTACCGCCTGAACGGACAGAAGGAACTGATGGTATTCGTCGGAAGTGAGATCATACTGATCGTGGCGCTGATTCTGGCTGTGCCCAAATGGATTGCAGGAAAAGTAAAGCGATAAGAAAACGCAGGAAAGTAAAAGAAACGCTAAGGATACAACGGACAGTTCGTAAATGAAAAAAACGTGGTTATACGAGGAGGACTACCATATGGAATGTAGCATTATTGTAAATGATGTAAGTAAAGCATTTCGCGGAGAGATGGTATTAAAGAACGTATCCGTAAAGTGCCGTCCGGGGCACATCTATGGATTTGTAGGTAAGAACGGCTCCGGCAAGACCGTTCTGTTCAAGATTATCTGCGGTCTTGTCAATCCGGATTCCGGTACGGTGGAAGTCGAGGGCAAGAAGCTGGGAGAGGAGATTGACTTCCCGGAGAGCATGGGCTTAATTATCGAGCAGCCGGGCTTTCTGTATACCTGCTCCGGCTTCGAGAACCTGCGCTATCTGGCGAGCATCAAGCATAAGATTGATAAGGAGAAAATCCGGGAAACCATGGCGATGGTCGGTCTGGACTGGCGTATGAAGAAGTGGGTCGGTCACTACTCACTGGGAATGCGGCAGCGTTTGGGAATCGCGCAGGCGATCATGGAAGACCCGAATATCATTATCCTGGACGAGCCGATGAACGGCCTGGACAAGGCTGGCGTGGAGAGTATGCGTGAGCTGTTCCTGAAACTGCGGGATCAGGGGAAGACCATCCTCCTCGCCAGCCACAATGAAGACGATATCCATATCCTGTGCGATGAAATCCACCGATTGGATGGCGGAAGTATTATGGAATAAGGTCTCAGGGGATATACGCAGCAGCGGAGCAGTCCAGTCAGGATTGTTCCGCTTTTAATACGAGTGATGGAAGCCGAGAAAAAAATTCTTGCTGTCTGCGGATAATCCGATATAATGAGAGTAACGACAAGAATTATGCAGTGCAGAAAGGGAGAGAAGGTATGGGACGTTTTGTAAATCCTGGCAATAGTCTATTTCAGGAGGCTCTGAATTCCAGAATTTATGTGGATAAGACAGGGCTTCTGGAGTACACAAACCGCGTGATGGATACGACTGGAAAGTTTATCTGCAGCAGCCGCCCGCGCCGTTTTGGCAAGACCATGACAGCGGATATGCTTACCGCCTATTACAGTAAAAATTGTGATTCCGACTCTCTTTTTGCAGATCTGGAGATCGGAAACAGCGAAAGCTTTCGAACACATCTGAATCAGTACGATGTGATCCATTTTGATGTGCAGTGGTGCATGATGGATGCCGGTTTACCGGAGCAGACGGTTTCCTATATCAACAGAAATCTGATCGCAGAACTGAAAGAAATGTATCCGGAAGTTCCTCTGGACAATGAGAAGAATGCTTATGGAGCTATGTCTTGCATTCACGAAGCAGTTGGCGCGAAGTTCATTGTTATTATTGATGAATGGGATGTTCTGATCCGCGAACAGGCGAAAAATCAGAAGGTGCAGGAGGAGTATATTAATTTTCTGCGGGGGATGTTCAAGGGAAGCGAGCCGTCAAAATTCCTTCACCTTGCGTATCTTACCGGGATTCTTCCGATCAAGAAGATACAGACACAGTCGGCATTGAATAATTTCGATGAGTTTACTATGCTGAACGCGAGAGTGTTTGCAAAGTATGTTGGGTTTGTGGAAGAGGAAGTTAAGCAACTTTGTGCCAAATACGGAAGAAATTTTGAAGAGGTAAAACGCTGGTATGACGGCTATCTGCTGGAAGAATATCAGGTGTATAATCCGAAAGCAGTGGTGGAAGTTATGCTCTGGAATCGTTTTCAGAGCTATTGGTCAGAGACAGGAACTTATGAAACGATTGTGCCGTTAATTAATATGGATTTTGATGGCCTGAAGAATGTAATTATCGAAATGCTGGCAGGCGGCACGACTGAGGTTGACGTATCCTCCTTTCAGAATGATATGGTGAGCTTTGCCGGTCGGGATGATGTTTTAACATATCTGATTCATCTGGGGTACCTGGGTTATGATCAGGATCGTGGGAGAGCGTTCATTCCGAATGAAGAAATCCGGCAGGACTTTATAAAGGCAACGAAGAGAAGAAAATAGAATGAACTTGCAGAGTTTCTCTAAATTTCAGACTGGTGCAAGTTATCAATACAATCTTCAGGAAACGCAGCACTCGTGGCCGTGTGAAGACGGGTTCGGCTTGTCCCGGAGTTTGCGCGGAGCCCACCCGTAGAGCTTGAGGTAAATTTCCCTGAAAATTAGTTCCCCTGGTTTGCGCGGAGCCCCCAAGTAGAACTTGCAGTAAACTCCCCAAGGAGCCAGTTCCCCTGGTTCGTGCGGAGCCCCGCGAAAAGTAGTTGAATTTTACGAAGTTATGTGCTATATTCTATTTAAAGAAAATTTGAAATAACTTTACTCATTTTCTGTGCGGGCAGGAGGGATACTGTGGCAGTAAATCAGGTGCTGGCTGCGCTGGCGGATGATACCAGGCGGAACATACTGATGAAATTAAGAGAAGGAAAGATCAGTTCCGGAGAACTGGCAGAGGCACTGGGAATATCACCGCAGGCACTGTCGTATCATCTCTCAAAACTGAAGAAGGCGGATCTGATCTACGAGACCCGCTATAAGAACTTTATCTACTACGAGTTAAATCTCTCGATCCTGGATGAGACCATCCTGTGGATCGACAACCTGAGAGGAGGCAGATCCTAACATGAAGGGAAAGCGAATCATATTCGGTATTCTGATGTTTCTTCCGTTGGCAGTGGTGTTAGCGGCTCTGCCGTTTCTGCCGGATCAGATTCCAGCGCATTACGGCTTCGACAACCAGGTGACACGCTGGGGCAGCAAATACGAAGCATTATTGTTACCGATATTGACCATTGTACTCGGCCTCTTTCTGCTTGCCATGGCAAGATACGCAGCGAAGCATGAGGAGAGCGGGAAGAACAACGAGAACGTATGCCTCATCACTGGAATTGTCTCCCTGGCGCTCTTTAACCTGATGACGGCATATTTTCTGTACACGGATTTTTATAAGGTGGAGAACCTGTCGGAGGCAGCCTTCGACGTAAATCAGTTGATCTTCGGATTCTTCGGTTTGTGCATGCTGATAATCGGAAATGTCATGCCGAAGCTGCGGATGAATTCCATGATCGGCTTGCGGACTTCCTGGAGCATGAAGAACGAGCAGACCTGGAAAAAGAGTCAGCGGTTCGGAGGCATCTCTTCTATAATCAGCGGAATCCTTATGATCCTGGCAAGCCTTATGACCAGGGGACTTCGCTGCTTTATGCTCTGCATGGGAATTCTGGCCATCTGCCTGATTGTCGACGTCATCTATACCAGGCAAATCGCGAAGAAATACGAAAAAAGTGGAAATCAAAGAATTTAGAAAATCATATTGACATTTCTATCGTAGAACAACTATGATATAAGAATGTGGCCGAACTGCCAACCGTCTGACCTGATGACAGGAATCATACGGTTGGCTTTTGGTATGTCTGCAAGGGAGATAAATAAGATGAGTACGCCATTGATCGAATTAAGCCATATCAGTAAGGCTTTTGACGGGGATATCATTCTGGATGATCTGAATCTGAAGGTTCATGAGAATGAGTTTATTACGCTTCTGGGGCCGTCTGGCTGCGGCAAGACGACCACACTCCGCATCATCGGCGGGTTCGAGAAGCCGGATATGGGACAGGTGCTGTTCGAGGGGAAGGATATTACACAGATTCCGCCGAATAAGCGCCCTCTGAATACGGTATTCCAGAAGTATGCACTGTTCACGAACATGAGCATCGAGGAGAATATCGCATTCGGCTTAAAGATCAGCGGCAAGAGCAAATCCTATATACAGGACAAGATTAAATACGCGCTGAAGCTAGTGAATCTGGACGGCTTCGAGAAGCGTTCGGTGGATTCCTTAAGCGGCGGTCAGCAGCAGAGAATCGCGATCGCCCGCGCGATCGTAAATGAGCCGAAGGTGCTGCTTCTGGATGAACCGCTGGGCGCGCTGGATCTGAAGCTGCGCCAGGACATGCAGTACGAGCTGATCCGCCTGAAGAATGAGCTGGGCATTACGTTTATCTTCGTCACGCACGATCAGGAGGAGGCGCTTACCATGTCGGATCAGGTCGTTGTCATGAACAAGGGCTATATCCAGCAGATGGGTACGCCGGAGCAGATTTATAACGAGCCGGAGAACGCCTTCGTGGCGGATTTTATCGGTGACAGCAACATCCTGCCAGGCATAATGCTGCACGACCGTCTGGTGCGGATTCTGAATACGGATTTCGTCTGTGTGGATGAAGGCTTCGGTACGAACCGACCGGTCGATGTGGTGATCCGCCCGGAGGATCTGCGTCTGGGTGCGCCGGGAGCCGGAAGTCTGGACGGTGTGGTGACGCATCTGATCTTCAAAGGCGTTCACTATGAGATGGAGGTTCTGGCCGGGGGCTTCGAATGGCTGGTGCAGAGCACGAAGTGCTGGCCGGTAGGTATGAAAGTCAGTCTGGCAGTGGATCCGTTCGACATCCAGATCATGCACAAGCCGGAATCCGAGGATGAGGAGGCTATGGTCATCGATGCGTAGAAAATTGCTGTCCGCTCCATATCTGGTGTGGATTCTGTGCGGAACTCTGATTCCTATGGCAATGGTGTTCTACTATGGCCTGACCGGAGATCAGGGCGGATTTACACTTTCCAATATTGCAGCTATAGCCGAGACGGGACATGCGAAGGCGCTGTGGACCAGCGTGCTGCTGTCCTTGGTGAGCACGGTGATCTGTCTTCTTCTGGCGTATCCGCTGGGACTGATTCTGAAGAAGAGCGGTATGGGGCAGAAGGGACTTCTTGTGTTCTTGTTCGTGCTGCCGATGTGGATGAATTTCCTGCTGCGCACGATGGCATGGCAGGTGCTCCTGGAGAAGAAGGGCGTGATCAATACGATCCTGCAGTCACTGGGATTCTCCGGGCTGCGCCTGATCAATACGCCGACTGCGATCGTGATGGGTATGGTGTACGATTTCCTTCCGTTCATGGTAATGCCGATCTATAACGTGCTGGCGAAGATTGACGACCGCGTGATCGAAGCAGCCAGAGATCTGGGCGCGAATAATTTCCAGGTGTTCCGCTATATCATCCTTCCGCTCTCCGTGCCCGGCATCGTCAGCGGTGTGACGATGGTATTTGTTCCGGCGTTGACGACATTCGTGATTTCGAATATGCTGGGTGGCGGCAAGATCCTGCTGATCGGCAATGTCATCGAGCAGGAGTTTACAGTTGGCAACAATTGGCATCTCGGCGCGGGACTTTCCCTGGTTATGATGATCTTTATTCTGGTCAGCATGGCCTTTATCGCAAAATTTGATAAGAACGGGGAGGGGAATACGTTCTGATGAAGAAATTTCTGGAAAAGTTTTATCTCGTCCTGATTTTTATCTTTCTATATGCTCCGATTCTGACGCTGATCGTGCTTTCCTTTAACGAGAGCCGGTCCATGGGGAGCTGGAGCGGTTTTACGCTGAAATGGTATGCCGCTATGCTGCAGGACGAGACGATGATGGAGGCGTTGAAGAATACTCTGGTGATCGCGCTGGTGTCCGCGGTAACGGCAACTCTGATCGGGACGCTGGCCTGTGTGGCGATTCAGAAAATGAAGCCGGGAACACGCGGTGTGATCCTTGCGCTGAATCAGATTCCTCTTTTAAACGCGGATATTGTGACCGGTATCGCGCTGATGCTTACTTTCCTGGCGTTCGGTATCTCGTTAAACATGGGGACGGTGCTGTTCTCGCATATTACCTTCTGTATTCCGTATGTAATCTTGAGCGTGATGCCGAAGATGAAGCAGGTGGGAGGCTATACGTATGAGGCCGCCCTGGATCTGGGCGCGAGTCCGGCCTATGCGTTCTGGAAGGTGATCCTGCCGGAGATCCGGCCAGGGATGGTGTCGGGATTTCTGATGGCATTTACCATGTCGGTGGACGATTTTATCATCACGCATTTTACCAGGGGCGCGGGAATCAACACGCTGTCCACAATGATCTACGGCCAGGTGCGTGTGGGCATCCGTCCTAGCATCTATGCATTGTCCACGCTGGTATTCGGAACGGTGCTGATCCTTCTTCTGATTGCGAACTATCTTCCGGGATACCGTGCCAGAAAGAAGGCGAGAGAGGAGCAGATGCGATGAAGAATAATAAAATCCGGATGGTGCTGGTGCTGCTTGCCGCCTGTCCGCTGCTTGCCGCCTGTCAGTCGTCGGGGAATGATAGCGCTTCAGATGCGCAGGATTCCTCTGCAGGGAAAGGACAGGTCTATATCTTTAATTACGGCGATTATATCGATCCGGACGTCCTGAAGCAGTTTGAGGAGGAGACTGGTATCGAGGTCGTGTATGATACCTACGATACGAACGAGGAGATGTATCCGATTATTGAGTCCGGTTCGGTGCGCTATGACGTCGTCTGCCCGTCAGACTATATGGTAGAACGCATGATTCAGAATGAATTGCTGGAGGAGATCGATTACGATAAGGTTCCGAATGCGGAGTATATCAGTGATACCTGCCGGGAGTTCGCGGACAGCTTTGATCCGGGCAACCGCTATTCGATTCCCTATAACTGGGGAACCGTTGGCATCCTGTATAATTCAAGAATGCTTCCCGAAGGGACGATTACCGGCTGGAAGGATCTGTGGAAGAGTGAATACAGTGACGAGATCATGATGCAGGACAGCCTGCGGGATATCTATATGGTAGCGCTGAAGATTCTTGGCTACTCGGCAAATACGGAGAGTGAGAGCGAGATTGCCGAAGCAACGCAGCTTCTCATCGAGCAGAAGCCTCTGGTGTATAAGTACGCAACGGATGCGATCCGTGATTTTATGATCAACGAATCGGCTATGCTCGGCGTAATTTATTCCGGCGAGGTGCTCTACTGTCAGGAGGAGAATGAAGATCTGCAGTATGTTGTTCCGGAGGAGGGCACGAACGTCTGGTTCGATAACTGGGTGATTCCGAAGAACTGCCGGAATAAAGAAAATGCGGAAGCCTTTATTGACTTCATGTGCCGCCCGGAGATCGGCCTGAAGACCTTTGAATATCTGCATTACAGCACGCCGAACGATGGCACACTGGCAATGATGTCGGAGGCGGACAAGGCAGACCCTTCCGTGAATCCGGATAAAAAGATTCTGGAGCGCTGTGAAGTCTATCATGATCTGGGAGACGATGTGAATCGGATGTACAACCGTTACTGGAAAGCATTTAAGTCGGAGTAGAAAAAGAAGGCGTCTGCCGAGACCAGTCAGCTGGTACGACAGACGCTTTTTAAATAAATTATTATTTCTTATCCTGCGGCGGGAACTTTCCGTCATCACACTCGATGACTTCCGTGGGAGCATGGTTTGTGTAGATGGCAGCTTTGATGTTCGTCAGATAGAAGACTGTCATCTTGCCGTCGTCCGCGTTGTAACGGTTCTTCAGGAAGGGCATGCACTTGAGCATCTGGCATCTGGCTTCTCTGCGGTCGTCTTCATAGGCGTCCGCCATAATACGAATCCATTTGCGGCCGGGCTCTGCGGTGCAGATCTCTACATGAGGATTCGCCTTCAGCTGATGGTAGACATCTTTCTCACGGCTGGTCTGAATATAGAGCCGGTTCTCAAACTTCATAACGGCATCAAAGGGACGCAGACGCGGATAATCGCCTTCTACAGTGGCGATATAAAAAACTTCGCTTTCACGTAAAAAATTCAATACTCGATTCATAGCAGCTGGACCTCTTTTCTTTTCGCTGCGCACCGGTTTGTACGGCGGCTGAACTATCTATTGACATAATTATAACACTCATGAGGAGGGAGAGCAAGTTTTTTTTACAATAAAGTTTACAAGAGTATGGATTTTGTCGAAAAAAAACAGGCATGGAAAAAAGAGGACGGTTGTGGTAAGATGGAGCGTAGGCATAGGTAAGGAGAAAATATATGAGCATAACTGATCTAGATTTTATGATCCTGGACGCCATACAAAAGATACGGAATTCCTTTCTAGATTCTTTTTTCGCGACAATTACGCATCTGGGAGACAGCGGAATTCTGGCGATCCTGATCGCTATCCTTCTGATTTTCGGCATGAAGAAGAAATACCGGCAGACGGGTATCAGCCTGGCGTTTGCGCTGGTGATTGCTTTTGTACTTGGAAATCTGATCCTGAAGAATGTGATTGCGCGTCCCCGTCCCTGCTGGGTTCGGGAGAGTATCGGGCTGATTGCGGTGCCGAAGGATTATTCGTTCCCTTCCGGACACACGCATGTGTCGGTTCTGCTGGCTGTGGTGCTGTGGCATGAGAATCGAAAATGGGGGATTGCGGCAGGGTGTCTGGCAGTGCTGGTCGCGTTTTCCCGGATGTATCTGTATGTACATTATCCAACGGATATTCTGGGAGGGGCTCTGTTAGGCGCTTTTGCCGGATGGGCCGGTATCCGTGTCAGTGAATGGATCACAGAAAAGAGAAAGGGGAGAACTTTATGAGCGATATTCGGATTGATCGTGTGATTATACATATTCTGGATTCCAGTGTAGGAATCCCGGTGCTTTCGGATGTGGAGGTGGAGCATGGCTCCGATTTCAATGATTTCCTACGGGCTCATATTGAGCGGATTGCAGGGGGAGATGATACGAAGCTGTTTCATTTTCATGAGGGCGCGGAGGTGGAAGCCTGGTTGAGCAGTCTGGCGGATGGGACAGCAGACTTCGTGGAGGTCAGTCGTGCCATGGCGGAGAAGCTGTATATGATTATGAACGGAAATCCGGCGATTCCACCGGCGGATGGCGTCTTCGTCCTGTACGAACAGGATCATGAGATGTGGCTCGCGATACTGAAGCTGAATTACCGCAGCGGCTACACGCATATGACGCAAGCGGGCGAGTGGGGCAATGTGAATGATCTGATCCCTCATCGCACGATTCTGCCGGGCGAGAACCAGAAGCTTTCGGAGGCGGCTCTGATCCGTCTTTCAGACATGGAGATTGTTCTAATTGAGAAGAAGTATGAGGTGAACGGCCAGAAGGAGAATTATTTCTCAGAGCGATTCCTGGACGGCGGCGCCAGCCTGTCGAGCAAGGCGAAGCTTGCGATTATGGAGAAAGCGGTCGAAAAGGTGCAGCAGGATTATTACGGGGAAGCGGAGCTTGCGCTGGAGGCGATGAAGGCGAAGAGTATCCTTCAGGAGGAGCTCTCAGAGAAAGGTGAGATCGATCTTCCTTTCGTGGCAGATCGGATCTTTGAGGAAGCGCCGGAGATGCGGGAACAGTTTATCGAGAAGGTAGATAAGTACAATCTGACAACGGAGCCGATCGCGCCGCAGAGCGAGCGCACCATGAAGAAATTTGACAAGCAGTTCATCACCACGGAGTCCGGTATCGAGATCCGCATTCCGATGGAGCAGTACCGTCAGCCCGGAGCCGTGGAATTTATTACGAATCCGGACGGGACGATCACAGTCGTGCTGAATAATGTAGGAAGGCTGGTGTCGAAATAATGGAAAGCAGTCATGTGGTGCATCCGATTCCAGCCTTGTATGATGATTCTTCCTGTATTCTGATCCTGGGAAGCTTCCCTTCCGTGAAATCCAGGGAGAGCCGTTTCTTCTACGGGCATCCGCAGAACCGCTACTGGCGGGTGCTTGCGGCAATTACGGAGGATGAAGTTCCGGCGACTGTGGATGAGAAGCGGGCGTTCCTGCTACGGCATCACATCGCCGCGTGGGATGTGATTGGAAGCTGTGAGATCACCGGCTCCAGCGACAGCAGCATCCGAAACGCCGTGCCAAATGACCTGACGCCAATTCTTGTGGCAGCGAATATTCGTCAGATCTTCACGAACGGGAAGACGGCGGATCGCATGTACCGGAAATATTGTGAGAAACAGACCGGGCGGAACGCCGTCTGCCTGCCATCCACCAGTCCGGCGAATGCCGCCTGGAGTCTGGATCGTCTGATTGATGAATGGAAAAGAGCCATCGAACCCTTCCTGTAACATGAAGCATGAGAACAGAAGGAGCCGATGGCTCTTTTCTTTTGTTTTGCCGGGAAAGTGGTACAGAATCATCCGGCAGATCAGTCTAGCGGTGTTTCCAGGTGCTGCGGGAGGCCAGAATCAGGATCGGGAAGATCTCCAGGCGTCCGGCCAGCATATCGATGATCAGAATCAACTTGGAGAAGATACTATAGCCGCCGAAGTTGCAGGTGGGACCGACCGCTTCCAGCCCGGGTCCGATGTTGTTGAAGCAGGACAGCACGGCGGAGAAATTCGTGGTCGTGGAGAAGCCGTCGATTGAGATCGCAATAAAGCTGAATAGGACGATGATCACATAGGCGGCCAGGTAGGCATTGGTATTATCCAGAATCTTTTCGTCCACCGCCTGGTTGTTGTTGCGTATTACCTGAACTTTCTGAGGATTCAGCACGCGGCCGATATTCCGGCGCAGGCTCTTCATGAGAAGAAGAACACGGCCGCATTTCAGACCGCCGCCGGTACTTCCGGCACAGGCGCCTACTACCATGAGTCCCAGCAGAATCGCCTTGGAGAAGCTGGGCCACAGGTCAAAATCCGCCGTGGCATAGCCGGTCGTTGTGATGATACTGGATACCTGGAAGGCTGCGTGGCGTACGGTCTCTTCAACTGTTCCGTAGAAACCTCTCAGATTCAGTGTGATCAGCAGGATACTTCCGGCAACGATGCAAAAATACAGGCGGAGCTCTTCGTCTTTAAAGACATTGCGTACCTGACGCATCAGCAGCAGATAATAGCAGCTGAAGTTGACGCCGAAGAGCAGCATGAACACCGTGCATACATTCTGAATGTATGGACTGTAGCTGGCGATGCTGTCATTCTTAATTCCGAAGCCGCCGGTTCCGGCCGTGCCGAATGCGGTACAGATAGCATCGAACAGGGGCATATTCCCAAGCAGCAGGAAGAAGATATCCACTACAGTGAGCAGGATATACATAATATAGAGGATCTTCGCGGTCTCGCGCATCCGGGGAACCAGCTTGCCGACATTGGGGCCTGGACTCTCAGCACGGAGCAGGTGCATGGTAAAGCCTCCAGCAGCTCCGCCGGAAGGGGCGATCGCAAGCAGAAATACCAGAACGCCCATACCGCCCAGCCAGTGACTGAAGCTTCTCCAGTAGAGAACCGCACGGGAGTGGCTCTCCACTTCCGGCAGAATTGAAGCGCCGGTAGTGGTGAAGCCGGATACAATCTCAAAGAGAGCGTCGACATAGTTTGGAATCTCTCCGGACAGGAAGAAGGGAAGGCAGCCGAGAAGACTCATAACGATCCAGCTGATGGCGACGCAGACAAGTCCTTCTTTTGCGAAGAAGCCTTTGCGCGCCTTCCGGCTGAACGCATGAAGAATCACGGAGACCAGAAGGGTTGCGCCCATGCCTTCGAGAAAGGCCAGGGCAACGACCATATTGTGATCCCAGAGAGCAAGAGCAAGAGCCGGCAGCATGAAGATCACTTCCACCAGAAGGATCAGGGAGATGAAGCGGCTCATCATTCGATAATTCATAGGAATTCCTTTCGTCTGCACATTCGTATTGTCGTATAGATGAAAATATCATCGACTGGTTCTCTTAAGCCTCGAAAATATCGTTCAGCTGATAGATGACCTGGCTGCTGACGGATACGATGATCAGTGTGTCGCCCAGAGAAAATACGGAATCACCGGCAGGAATCTCTGTGCGGGAGCCGTGGATAATGCATGCGATCAGGACATTTCGCTTCAGGTGAATCGCTTTCAGCGGCTCTCCGCAGTGAAGTGTCTGGTCATCTACCATGAACTCAATGGCTTCCGCCTGTCCGTCTGCGATGGAATGAATCGTAAGGGCAGCGCCTTCTTGCTTCTTCATGGCGCGGACGTAGCGCACAATCGTATTGGAGCAGAGATCCTTCGGGCAGATGACGCTTCCGAGAGAGAGGCTGTCCAACAGATCATTATTCTCCAGATGCCCGACTTTCGTAATGACCTGGGGGATTCCGCAGGCATTTCCGTACAGTGAAATTATCATATTCAGCTCATCCAGTCCAGTCAGTGTGACAAGCGCGTCCGAGGATTCCAGTCCCTCGCTGGTGAGGAGCACCTGGTTGGAAGCGTCGCCGTGGACGATGCAGGCCTGCGGAAGCAGGTTGGCAAGTTCCAGACAACGGTTATAGTTTTGTTCGATAATCTGGACGTTAATGCCGCTTTTCAGCAGGCGCTCCGCCAGATAGTAGCTGATACGGCTACCGCCGCAGATCATGACGCGGCGAACCTTATGGGTGATGATCCCCAGGTTCTTCAGCAGGGTGGTAAGCGTGTTGGTGGTTGCTGTTACGAAGATGCGGTCGCCTTCGCAGAGGATAAAGTTGCCGTCAGGAGCGGCGGCCAGACCTTTGCGCAGTACCGTGCATACCAGAACCTTGCAGCCGATGATACTGTTCAGATCACTTAGTGCGACATTGCACAGCGGACTTCCGGGTTTTACTTTCAGCTCTACAATTTCAACGCGTCCCTTGGCGAATGCTTCTCTCTTCAGAAACCCCGGGTATTTTAGGAGCTGTTCGATCTCCATAGCTGCCTGGCGCTCCGGATTGACGGAGAGGGAGAGTGCGAACACATTGCGCATCTCATAGATTTGATCCGTATATTCAGGGTTGCGGATACGCGCGATCGTGTGCAACCTGGGATTGACACCGTGCGCGGTCATGGAGCAGAGCAGGTTCATTTCGTCTGCGTTCGTGACAGCAATCAGCAGATCTGCTTTCTCAACGCCGGCCTCCTTCAGGGTTTCCATCGCAGCGCAATTGCCGTGAACGGCCATAACATCATAGCGCTCCAGACTCTGCTCCAGAACGCTGGAATTGGTATCGATCAGAGTAAGGTCGTAGCCTTCCGCCGAAAGCTGACGGGTCAGCGTGGTGCCGACCTTGCCCGATCCGGCAATTAATATCTTCAAGTGGTTGCCTCCTTCAGTGATTATCTTTCTATATTATAGCAGGAGTTGTGAGAAAGGCAATCAGAATTGATTTCGATGAAAAATTACGGCTTGTGCCAGAAGTCTTCAAAAGAGCTTAAAACATGAAAAATTTCACAGAGTGAAAGAAATGACCTTAGAAAAATAAGAAAATCGAAATAATAATAAAAAAATCATTAAAAATTTCACAAAAGACTATTGCCTGAATTCGATTTTTGGTGTATCATTATTTCACGTCATTAAGTAAATCACAGGAAGGATTGAAGAAATGGAAAACGTAATCAACAATCTGCTTTACGCTGCTCCTGTACTGGCGGTACTGGCTCTGGTATTCGCTTTCGTTAAGGCAAGCAGTGTATCCAAGCAGGACGCAGGTACTGACCGCATGAAGGAAATTGCTTCCGCGATCAGTGAAGGTGCCAGAGCTTTCCTCTTTGCAGAGTATAAGATTCTGGTTATTTTCGTGGCTGTTCTCTTTGTAGCTATCGGCCTGGGAATCAACTGGCTCACCGCCGTTTGCTTCCTTGTAGGCGCTGTATTCAGCGTTTGCGCCGGCTACATCGGTATGAACGTAGCAACGAAAGCAAATGTCCGCACTGCGAATGCAGCGAAGAACAGCGGCATGAACAAGGCTTTGGGCGTAGCATTCGGCGGCGGCTCCGTTATGGGTATGTGCGTAGTAGGACTTGGCCTTCTGGGCGCGAGTGTGCTCTACATCATCACCGGTAACGTAGATGTTCTCTCCGGTTTCAGCCTGGGCGCTTCCTCCATCGCACTGTTTGCGCGTGTAGGCGGCGGTATCTATACCAAGGCTGCAGATGTAGGCGCTGACCTGGTAGGTAAGGTAGAGGCAGGCATCCCTGAGGATGATCCCCGGAACCCGGCTGTTATCGCAGATAATGTAGGCGATAACGTAGGTGACGTAGCCGGCATGGGCGCTGACCTCTTTGAGTCTTATGTAGGCGCTATTGTTTCCGCTCTGACTCTTGGTATTGTAAGCTTTGAGGTGAAGGGAGCGATCTTCCCGCTGGCACTGGCAGCGGCTGGTATCCTGGCTTCCATTATTGGTACTTTTTTTGTAAAGGGCAATGATAACTCCAACCCTCACAAGGCTCTGAAGATGGGCTCTTACGTATCCAGCGCAATCGTAGTAGTTGCTGCTGTTGTACTGAGCAAGATGTTCTTCGGCGGCTTTGAGCAGGCAATCGCAATTATCGCAGGTCTGATCGTTGGTCTGATCATCGGTATTGTTACCGAGATCTACACCTCTGGCGATTACAAGTCTGTTAAGAAGATTGCAGAGCAGTCCGAGACCGGTGCTGCCACGACCATCATCAGCGGTCTTGCCGTTGGTATGATGTCCACTGCAATCCCGATTCTTCTGATCTGCGTAGGTATCTTTATCGCTTTCAAGTTCGCAGGTCTGTATGGTATCGCGCTGGCAGCTGTAGGTATGCTGTCCACCACCGGTATCACTGTTGCTGTAGATGCTTACGGTCCCATCGCGGATAATGCCGGCGGTATCGCTGAGATGTCCGGTCTGGATCACTCCGTTCGTGAGATCACAGATAAGCTGGACGCAGTCGGCAACACCACTGCTGCTATGGGTAAGGGCTTCGCGATTGGTTCCGCAGCTCTGACTGCTCTGGCTCTGTTCATGTCCTATGCACAGGCAGTTAATCTGGAAGCCATCAACATTCTGGATTCCAATGTAACCATTGGTATCCTGATCGGTGGTATGCTTCCGTTCCTGTTCTCTGCTATGACCATGGAGTCCGTATCCAAGGCTGCATACAGCATGATCGAGGAAGTTCGTCGCCAGTTCCGCACCATCCCCGGCATCATGGAAGGTACCGGCAAGCCCGATTACACTTCCTGCGTAGCGATCTCTACGACCGCTGCTCTGAAGGAGATGATGGTTCCCGGTATCATGGCAGTTGTTGTTCCTGTAATCGTTGGTCTGCTTCTTGGCACGGCTGCTCTGGGCGGTCTGCTGGCAGGCTCCCTGGTTACTGGTGTTCTGATGGCTATCTTCATGAGTAACGCCGGCGGCGCATGGGATAATGCGAAGAAGTACATCGAGGAAGGCAGCCACGGCGGCAAGGGCAGTGAGGCTCACAAGGCAGCTGTTGTCGGCGATACCGTTGGCGATCCCTTCAAGGATACTTCAGGCCCCTCCATCAACATCCTGATCAAGCTGATGACCGTTGTTTCTCTGGTGTTCGCACCTCTGTTCGCAGCATACGGCGGCATCCTGATCAAATAATTTCGATTCAATCTAAAACCGCTCACCGTTTCGGTGGGCGGTTTTCTTTTAGGCATCAGCTTGACACTGTCGGTCAATCGGTTATAATGGATAGTGATAAGTTATCGGAGGGTATATTTGTGGCACAGGCAAAGAAAGCGGCCGGCAGATCGGTAAAGCAGGAAGGTTCCCCATCGTCGGGAAAGAAGGCGGCGACTGCGAAGAAGTCAGCGGGAACCGGAAGAAAGGCGACTGGAAAGACAGCATCCGGCAATCGTAACCAAAAGAAACAGGGCAGACAGAGTAAGAACAAGAAGGAGAACGCGATTGCTAAGGAGATCTGGATTCTCCTTTTTTTTGCTGCTTCCGTGATCCTTTTCCTGAGTGTGCTGAACCTGGCAGGGCAGGTCGGGAGTGTTCTGCGGAGCGTTCAGTTCGGACTTTTCGGAACACTGGCGTATGTGTTTCCATTTCTTTTATTCTGGGCGATCTGTTTTATGATTTCCAATCATAACTACCCGATGGCGGCGATGAGCAAAGTGCTGACGGGGTTCTTCACCTTCCTGATCTGCTGCGGGATTGTGGAGCTCTTTGGCGGCCGCAGCATGAAGGGCACGTATAATGTCGCAGAGTACTATCACAACAGTACGAGCGGTCTGAACGGCGGTCTGATCGGCGGTTTTCTGTTCCGATTTCTGGAACCGAAGATCGGTGTGATCGGCGCGTACGTCATTTTCGTGGTGGCTGCAATCGCCGGGATTGTCTTTATTACGGAGCGCTCGGTGATAAAACCTCTGTATCGCGGAAGCACGAAGATGGCACATGCGGCGAAGGAGGATCTGGGGAAGCTGAAGGAGCAGCAGGCAGCAATGTCCGCGCAGAAGAAAGTCCGCATGGAGGAGCGCCGTGCAGAGAAGGAGCGCCGGGAGGCTGAGCGGCAGGAAGCCCGCACGAAGCATGAGTGTGCAGGCAACTTTGTGATTCCCAGGGAGCCGGAGCGTCTGGAGCCGGGTTCCGGGCCGGAGCTTCCTGCTTCTGGGGCTGCAGGTGCGGAAGCTTTTATTCCTGATCCGCAGACAGCGAATTCCGTGGATGCGTTCCATGGGAATATCTATATCTCCGGTTCGGAGCTGGTAGCTCCCAGAGATCATCGGACACTGGCGGAACTGGACGAACTTGACGCGCAGATCAAGCGGGAGATGGATGAGGAATTTACGGATTCTCCGAAGGTGGAAGAGACAACCGCCCGGCCGGAGCTGATTCATGCCGATGCGAATAGTGAAAAAATGAATATCACAATAGCCGGAACTCTGGTGCCGGAAGAACTTTCCGGGGAAGCTGTTGAAATTCCGGAAGAAAAAGAGCGAAAGGAACTGCAGTTTACTCCTTTTATGTCACATTCGGGAGAAGCAAAGCAGGAAAGCTTTGTGCATGGATCCGAGGAGCTGGAGATCACCGGAGAACTCGCCTGGGAGCAGCCGGAATCTTCGGAATTCCCGGAGACTTCAGAATTCGGACAGCAATCCAAATTCGAATCCAAAATCGGAACGGAATCTGCCGAAGACTTCGAAGCAGCGGATTCTGTAGATGACGAGTTTGTGGACGATCCCATGGCAGCCTATGATGTGTTTGATACCCCTTCCCCGGAGGCAGCGATCCGGCAGGCGAAAATGCCGTTAACGGAGGCTGTGCCCAGGACAGAGTCGAAGAAGGCTGCGTCAGAGAGTATCTGGCGTCAGGGAGAGAACAAGGACGGAAACTCCGGTGTGACCTTCCGCGGAAGCGGCAGCGCTGCAGCATCGAAACCGTCAGTTGTACCGGCGCCTCCGGTAAAGAAGGAGTATTTCCTTCCGCCGATCCGTCTGCTGAAGCAGGGCACCCATAAGTCCGGTGTGAAGGAATCCGAACTGAAGGCAACAGCGATGAAGCTGCAGCAGACGCTGCGGAACTTCGGTGTCGGCGTTACTGTGACGGATATCAGCTGCGGACCTTCCGTTACCCGCTATGAACTGCAGCCGGAGCAGGGCGTGAAAGTGAGCCGGATTGTCTCACTGGCGGATGATATCAAGCTGAACCTTGCGGCGGCGGATATCCGTATCGAAGCGCCGATCCCCGGCAAGGCGGCTGTGGGAATCGAGGTGCCGAACGCGGAGAACCAGACAGTATATTTGCGTGAGCTGCTGGACTCCGAGGAATTCAAAAAATTCCCGTCCCGTCTGGGCTTCGGTGTCGGCAGGGATATTGGTGGCAAGGTGATTGTGACGGATCTGGCGCGTATGCCGCATCTTCTGATTGCGGGCGCGACAGGTTCCGGTAAGTCAGTATGTATTAATACATTGATTATGAGCATTCTCTACAAGGCGAAGCCGGATGAAGTGAAGCTGATCATGATTGATCCGAAGGTCGTGGAGCTCAGCGTGTATAACGGCATCCCGCATCTCCTGATTCCGGTGGTAACAGATCCGAAGAAGGCAGCCGGAGCGCTGAACTGGGCGGTGGCCGAGATGACTGACCGCTACAAGAAGTTCGCTGAGATGAACGTGAGAGACATCAAGGGATATAATCATAAGGTGGACGAGGATGACAGCGGCGAATACGAGCGTATGAGCCAGATCGTTGTGATTGTGGATGAGCTGGCTGATCTGATGATGGTGGCAGCCTCCGAGGTGGAGGAATCCATCTGCCGTCTGGCGCAGCTGGCCCGTGCGGCAGGTATTCATCTGGTACTGGCGACACAGCGTCCCTCCGTGAATGTAATTACCGGACTCATCAAGGCGAACATCCCGTCGAGAATCGCGTTCGCGGTTTCTTCCGGTGTGGACAGCCGTACGATTATCGATATGGTCGGAGCAGAGAAACTTCTTGGCAAAGGTGATATGCTCTTTTACCCGACGGGCTATCCGAAGCCGGTGCGTATCCAGGGAGCATTTGTCTCCGATGATGAGGTCAGCGCTGTTGTGGACTTCCTAAAGGGACAGACAGATGGCACAGCGGCTGTGAATAAGAACCTGGAGATGCACCTGGACAGTGCAGGAAAGGATGAAGGCAGTGTCGGCGCAGGTGAGCGCGACGAGTATTTTGAACGCTGCGGCCGCTTCCTGATTGAGAAGGGCAAGGCGTCCATCGGCAATCTGCAGCGGGCGTTCAAGATCGGTTTCAACCGTGCAGCCCGTATTATGGATCAGCTGGCGGATGCCGGAGTCGTCGGACCGGAGGAAGGAACCAAGGCCCGACAGATTCTTATGACGATGGAGGAGTTCGATGCTCTGATGGCGGAACTGAACCGTTAGTTAATTGATAGAGAGAAGAAGGCAGAGCGGACATTAAAGGAGGATGGAAGCATGAAGTTAGAGGAACTGGTAAAGGAATTGACGGTGGAAGAGATCCGGGGATCTTTGGACAAAGAAATTTCCGGAGTTATCTATGATTCCAGAAAAGATTGTGCAGGCGCATTATTTATCTGCATCAGCGGAACAAAGGTGGATGCGCATACATTTCTGCCTCAGGTGATTGAAAAGGGCGCGTCAGCGGTTGTTGTCGAGCGTGAGGTAGAGGTTCCGGAGAATGTGACAGTGATTCGTGTCGCGGATGCGCGTCTGGCGCTGGCGGAGCTTTCCGCCGCCTGGTTCGATCATCCCACCCGGAAGATGACGACGATCGGTCTGACCGGAACGAAAGGCAAGACAACCAGCACCTATATGCTGAAAGCGATTCTGGAGGCCGCCGGGAAGAAGGTTGGTCTGGTCGGCACGAACGGCGCTGTGATTGCCGGGAAGCATTATGTGACGAACAATACGACGCCGGAGTCCTATGAGCTGCAGCAGTATTTTCATCAGATGGTGGAGGCTGGCTGCGAATATATGATTATGGAAGTCTCCTCGCAGGGACTGAAGATGAATCGTGTGGCAGGCATTTCCTTTGATTATGGCGTTTTCACGAATATCTCTCCGGATCATATCGGCCCGAATGAACATGCAGACTTCGAAGAGTATATGGCCTGCAAGGGAAAGCTCTTTACCATGTGCTCTACCGGTATTGTGAACCGGGATGACCCGAACTGGGAGAATATCGTGAAGGGACATACCTGCAAGCTGTATACGTTTGGATGCACGCCGGAGGCAGACTTCGAGGCGGTGAATATTCGCCATCTGAAGAAAGGCAGCTTTATGGGAATCGGTTTTGATCTGAAGGGAAAGGTGGAGTTCCCCGTGGAAGTGAATATTCCCGGTATGTTCAGCGTATATAATGCGCTTTCGGCAGTCAGTGTGGCAGTGCTTCTTGGTATCGGTTCAGATGCCATCGACCGTGCGCTGGCTTCCATCAAGGTGGACGGACGTATGGAGCTGGTATACGCCAGCGATCATTGCACCGTCATTGTGGATTACGCGCACAATGGTGTCAGCACTCGGAGCCTTCTCTCGACGCTGCGTGATTACAATCCGCACCGTCTGGTAGTTGTCTTTGGCTGCGGCGGCAACCGCGATCCTCACCGCCGCTATGAGATGGGCGAGGCTGCCGGTCATATGGCAGACCTCTCGATCGTTACGGCGGACAACAGCCGCTGGGAGAAGGTGGAGAGTATTATTAAGGATATCCACATCGGTCTGGATCCGACGGAAGGAAAGTACATCGATATCCCTGACCGGAGAGAAGCGATCCGCTATAGCATTTCCCATGCGGAGCCGGGGGATGTCATCGCCATCATCGGAAAGGGTCATGAGGATTATCAGGAAGTGAACGGCGTAAAGACACACTTCCTGGACCGCGAAGTAGCGGAAGAAATGATAAAGGAATTAGGGTATAAATAAATGAAGAACATAACCGTACAGGATATTGTACAGGCAACCGGAGGCCGTCTTCTCTGCGGATCGCCGGATCTGCTGATCAGAAACATCAGCATCGATTCCCGCACAATGAAAGGGGACGATATCTTTGTTCCAATCATTGGTGCAAAGGTGGATGCGCACCGTTTTATCGGAGGCGCTTTTCAGGCCGGAGCTGCGGCTACCTTTACCTCGGAGCACGATGAGATGGAAGATACGCATCCATGGATTCGCGTGGAGGATACTGTGAAGGCACTGCAGGATCTTGGCGCTTTCTGTCGGAATCGTCTGACCATGCCGATCATCGGCGTTACCGGAAGTGTAGGAAAGACCAGCACGCGCGAGATGGTCGCGTGCGCACTCTCTGCGGAGAAAAAGGTCTATAGCACAACCGGCAACAGCAACGGTCAGCTGGGCGTGCCGATTACTTTAAGTGAAGCCGATCCGGATGCGGACGTCATCGTTCTGGAGATGGGGATGAGCGAACCTGGCGAAATGAGCCGGATTTCCGCAGTCGCCAGAGTTAGTATGGGTGTAGTGACGAATATCGGCGTCTCCCATATTGAGAACCTTGGCTCCCGGGAGAACATTCGCAAAGAGAAGATGCATATGGCGGATTATCTCTCGCCGGATCAGGTCATGGTGCTGAACGGCGAAGATGATCAGCTGGAAGTTTACCGGAAGGGTGCGCCGTTCCGCGTAGTATATTATGGTTTGAGTGAGAATAACGATTACTGGGCAGAGAATATCCGTGTGACGGATGGCAGAACGTATTTCACCGTGCATGCAGGAGAAGAAACATTTGAGATGCAGTTGCCGCAGCTGGGACAACACCATGTGATGAATGCGCTGGCTGCGCTGGCAGTGGCTGCGGAGAACGAAGTTTCTCCTGTGAAAGCAGCAAAGGCGCTGGAGTCCTGGCATGGCTTTGCCAGACGCCTGGAGATCAGTGAGAAGAACGGATGCACGATTATTGATGATTCCTATAACGCGAGCCCGGATTCCATGCGGGCGGCACTTCAAGTGCTTTCCGTTACGGAGACGGCCGGACGGAGGATCGCTGTGCTGGCGGATATGCTGGAGCTGGGACCGGATTCGCCGAAATATCACAGCGAGGTGGGTGCTTACGCGGCATCCTGCGGTACAGACCGGATCTTTACCATAGGAACGCTGGCACGCTATCTGGCGGAAGCGGCGAAGGCACAGGGTGTGGAAGTATCCTGCTACGATTCGAATGCGGAAGCGCTGGAAGACATTCTTGCTTTCCGAAAGCCGGGAGATACGATTCTCTTGAAGGGATCCAACAGCATGAAGTTGAGTGAGATTGTAAAGGAGCTGTAGATTGCGTTTTGAAATATGCCAACATCATTGTAGATATTTCTCTGGAGAAGCTGGATAAGACATTTCAGTATCTGGTGCCGGAGGAGTTGAATGAGACACTGCGGCCCGGTATGCAGGTTGTGATCCCTTTTGGCAACAGAAAAATCACCGGATATATTCTGGAACTGACGGATACGCCGGAGTTTGATCCGGCGCGCATGAAGCCGATCCTCAGCCTCTCGGAGAAAGCGGTTCCGATTGAGGCGCAGCTGATCGAACTGGCAGTCTGGATGAAAGAGACTTATGGCTGTACGCTGAATCAGGCATTGAAGACGGTACTTCCTTCCCGGCGTCGGGTGAAGTCACGTGCGTCGAAGGAGGTACCGGCGGCGCTGCAGAATATTTCACTGCAGCCTCCGAAGACACTGAATGAAGAGCAGCAGGCGGCTGTGAATGGGATTCTTTCGGTATATCCGCAGCCATCCCTTTTGTTCGGTGTGACAGGAGGCGGCAAGACAGAAGTGTATATGGCGCTGATCGACGCGATGCGGGCGCAGGGGAAGCAGACGATTCTGTTGATTCCGGAGATTTCGCTGACGTATCAGAACCTGCGCCGCTTCTATGAGCGCTTTGGCAATCGGGTGGCAGTGGTGAACTCCCGGCTTTCGGCCGGTGAGAAGTATGACAGCTACGAGAACGCCAGGAGCGGGCGAATTGATATTATGATCGGCCCCCGATCGGCGTTGTTTACGCCTTTTACGAATCTTGGCATGATTATAGTGGACGAGGAGCATGAAAGCGCGTATAATAGTGAGACAAGCCCTCGTTACCGGGCGGTGGAGACAGCGATTACGAGAGGTCGTATGGCAGGTGCGGGGGTTGTCCTTGGCTCCGCCACACCATCACTCGAAAGCTACACGAAGGCATTGTCCGGAGAGTATGCCCTCTTTCGGATTACAAGCCGTGCCAGAGTCGGCAGTGTGCTGCCGGAGGTTAAGATCTGTGATTTGCGAAAAGAGTTGAGAGAAGGGAATAAAACCATCTTCAGCCGCATACTGGCGGAAGCAATTAAGGATCGCCTGGAGAAGAGGGAACAGGTCATGCTCTTCCTGAACCGGAGAGGGTATGCCGGCTTTATTTCCTGTCGGAGTTGTGGCTATGTCTTTCGCTGTCCGCATTGCGATGTGTCGCTGACTTCTCACAGGAATGGTCAGCTGGTGTGTCACTATTGCGGCCTCTCAGTTCCGATGCCGGATCGCTGCCCGTCATGCGGAAGTCCGTACATCGCGGGTTTCGGTCTTGGCACGCAGAAAGTCGAGACGATGGTGAAGAAGTATTTCCCGTCAGCTCGTACGCTTCGGATGGATATGGACAGCACTTCGAGAAAGGACAGTCACGGGAAGATTCTGTCTTCCTTCGCAAAGGGAGAGGCGGATATTCTGATTGGTACGCAGATGATTATCAAGGGGCATGATTTCCCGCGTGTGACACTGGTCGGGATTCTTGCGGCGGATCTTTCTCTGTACAGCGATGACTTCCGGGCGGGCGAGCGAACCTTTCAGCTGCTGACACAGGCGGCGGGGCGTGCCGGACGCGCCGGAGCCGAAGGGCTTGTTGTGATTCAGACCTACAACCCGGAGAATTACGCGATCGAAACCGCCAGTCATCAGGATTATGAAGTTTTTTACGAGAAAGAGATGGCATATCGTCGTCTGCTTTCTTATCCGCCTGCCGGACAGATGTTGTCGGTCCTCATCACAGATCCGAAGGAGGAGACGGCGGTTCGGGAGGCAATCCGGCTGGCGGACGGAGTCCGCGCACACTGGCCGGAATCCGGGATTCGGATGATCGGCCCATCGGCGGCAGGCATCAGCCGGATTCAGGATGTGTACCGTCAGCAGTTATTTATCAAGCATCCCTCACGGAAACTGCTGCTGCAGATCCGGGATTTTATGGAGCTGGAGAAGAAAACCGGTCTGCAGATCGATCTGTTGTAGATCAGTGCCGTAAAATTGTTATATAAAGATATACGAGAATCAGAAGAAAAGAGGAGACAGAAATGGCATTAAGAAACATTCGCACCATCGGCGATGAAATCCTCCGCAAGGAAGCAAAGTCGGTAAAAGCGATGACACCAAGAACAGAGAAGCTGATCGAAGATATGCTGGACACCATGTATGATGCGTATGGCGTAGGTCTGGCCGCACCGCAGGTCGGCATCCTGAAGCGCATCGTGGTTATCGATGTCAGCGAGAATCAGGATGAGCCTTACGTATTAATTAATCCGGAAATCATCGAGACCAGCGGATCCCAGACTGGTTCGGAAGGCTGCCTCAGTGTTCCCGGTAAGCATGCGACCGTGACCCGCCCGGATTACGCAAAGGTAAGAGCGCAGGACGAGAACATGGAGTGGTTTGAGCTGGAGGGAGAGGGCCTTCTGGCAAGAGCGATCTGCCATGAATGTGACCATCTGGATGGCATCCTCTATGTGGACAAGAAGGAAGGTCCTCTGTTGGACAACGAGGAACCGCAGGAAGAGGAGGAGTAAGGCATTTCCTTACCCTTCTCTCAAAAACAACTATAAAAACAATTTAAGTGTGAGGAAAGAAAAATGTCATTTGTAATTACAAAAGAGTGTACGGATTGCGGAAACTGCCAGGACGTCTGTCCGCTGGGTGCAATTTTGGAGGGATTTGGCCGCCGCGAGATTAATGCGGATTACTGCACTGAATGCGGCACCTGTTTTATTGTATGTGAAAATCACGCAATCAAGCCGGAGGACTAAAGACTTGAAAGGGGAAGTGGAGGATGGATATGAACAAGGACAGCGTTCCGAAGAAGCTGGCTGCCAGCTTTCGGGAGCTGGTAAAAAAGTCCTCTGTAGAAAAGATCACGATCAAGGAGATTACGGATGGTGCAGGGTTGATTCGGCCCACATTCTACCATCATTTTAAGGATAAGTATGATCTGATCGAATGGATCTGGTATCAGGATGTGATTGAGCCGGCCCGTTTTTTCTGGGAGGCGGGAATGATCCCTGAAACAGAGAAACTGGTGTTTGCACAGATACTGAAGGAGAAGGAGTATTACACCAGGATTTTGAAGGTTGAAGGACAGAATTCTTTCAAGGAGATTGTGATCCATTCCCTGGAGGAAGTTCTTCTGGATTATATCTCGGAGAGTGCGAGCGGAATCCCAGAAGAGATTGGAGTAACTCCCTCCCGGATCGCCGGTTATTACGCGAATTCGTTCTATTATATTCTGGACAGCTGGATTCGCAAGGGTATGTCATACAGCGCACAGCAGATGGCGGATATTTACCATTATGTATCCACTCATTCCCTGGAAGATGTCATTCACCGGAAGGAAGTATAAGAAGAAGGGCAGTCGCATGTTCGTGCGGTTGCCCTTCTTCGATATAGCTACAAAACACACGATTTGTAGCCGCAATCGGATGCATGACGCAATTTTGTCATAATATTTTAACTTATAAAAAGGACTGAATCTGTATCGATTCAGTTCTTTTTTGTATGATAAAGTCAGGTCATGAAAGGGGGGATAGACAGTGAGAATGATCACGATGCTGATCCTTTCATTGGGAATCGGAATCTATGTATTCGGAATTTCACAGCAGATCGGCTATACACAGGAAGTTCTTCACTGGAAGAGGATTCTGTTTCTCGGCGTCAGTTTCGGACTGATGGAAATGCTGATGCTTCTGTTTGGCGTAGGATTATCCGTATGGATTCCGACGCAGCGATGGCTGCAGGAAGTTGTTATCATTGCTCTGATCCTGATTGGCGCGGATATGTTTCGCCGGGCTGTATGGGGAAAGGCACCGGAAGAGCGGCGTGAGGAACTGGTCAGCCTGCAGCGTCTGTTCGTGATCGCTCTGTCAGCGGAAATCAAGACGGTATTGATCGGTTTCTGTTTTGCCTGGGAGGGACGTAGCCCCTGGGTATATGCGCCGATGATCTGGGGCGTAAGCACAATTGTGGCTGTCCTTGGATTTACGTACGGTTACCATATGGGATGCAGATTCTGGAAGGCATTAACCGGTATCGGAGGAATTTTCCTGATACTGGCATCCCTGGGCGTATATTTTCATTTGATTTAGCATCTGATTGGAACAAAGGAGGAGAGAAAAAATGACGGACTTTATGATGGATGTAAAACGGGGAGCAATGGGGATTGCCATTGATCAGATCCTGAAATATGTAGATAAAGACAGAGAGAAGAACCTGCTGAATATGGTGGATGTCACGCAGAAGATTGCGGGCAATATGTTCCTCCCGGAGAGCTACGACGGAGCCAGAGAGCTGATCCGCGAGAACGGCAAGTGGATGCAGTATGTGAACCGCCTTCTGGATGAGCTTCATCCGAATGTGCTGAAGATGACAGCGCTGAATCTGGGTTATCAGTCCGCGTATCTTGGTACAAAGACAATTCGCGAAAGCAGAGAAAAATATCAGTGTAATGTACCGTGGCTGATTCTGATGGATCCTACCAGCGCCTGCAATCTGCACTGCACCGGCTGCTGGGCGGCGGAGTACGGCCACAAGCTGAATCTGTCTTTTGAGGATCTGGACCGCATTGTTACGCAGGGCAAAGAACTCGGTATTTATTTCTATATGTATACCGGCGGCGAACCTCTGGTGCGCAAGGCAGATCTGATTCGTCTCTGCGAGAAACACAGGGAGTGTTACTTTGTGGCATTCACGAACGCCACACTGGTGGATGATGAATTCTGCAAAGATCTGGTACGTGTCGGAAACTTCAGTCTGACACTCAGTATCGAAGGCTTTGAGGAAGCGAACGACGGCAGACGCGGTAAGGGCGCTTTCCAGAAGACGCTGGCGGCGATGGATCTGCTTCGTTCTTACGGTCTGCTCTTTGGAACATCCATTTGCTATACGAGAAATAATGTGGAAGTCGTTACTTCGGATGATTTCCTGGATCTGCTGGTAGAGCACGGCTGTCGTTACAGCTGGTACTTCCACTATATGCCGGTCGGAAACGAAGCTTCTACGGAACTTCTTCCCACCGTGGAGCAGAGAAAATATATGTATCACCGAGTTCGTGAGATTCGAGCGAAAGAGGGCGGCAAGCCAATTTTTGTCATGGACTTCCAGAACGATGGTGAATACGTCGGCGGATGTATTGCCGGCGGCAGAAACTATATGCACATCAATGCAAACGGTGATGTGGAGCCCTGCGTATTTATCCACTATTCCGGGGCGAACATCAAGGAGAAGTCTCTGATTGAGTGCCTGCAGCAGCCGCTGTTCATGGCGTACCGGGAAGGTCAGCCGTTCAATGATAACCATCTGCGTCCCTGCCCGATGCTGGAGAATCCGGAGCTACTGGAAGCAATGGTAAGCTGGAGCGGCGCACATTCGACAGATTTGCAGTCGCCGCAGACATCTGAAGATCTCTGCCATAAGTGCCGTCCCTACGCAGATGCATGGAAGCCGGTGGCAGAAGAGCTGTGGGAGAATGAGCCGCACAGCGAGGAATCCTACAAAAACTATATGGACCCGGAGAAGAAGGTTATTCCGAAGGAAGTCTTCCGAAAGGCGGACGGATATGCGGAAAAGTAAGTGCTGACTGAGACTGGAAGCTGGCATATGCGGGCAAAAAGTACGTAAAAGAACACATAAAGGAATTTATAAAAGAAGCAGTCTCAAGTTTCTTTTGAGAGGAATCCCGGAAGAAATTCGTCCAACAGAAGACCGCATTCCAGGACAAAATCCCGGAAGTTTTTCACCGCTGGTGTCATGTAGCGATCCTTCACCCAGGCAATGTGAATCTCTCTGGCAGGAATTTGGTTGGTGATGGGAAGCGCCTTGATGTTATAGCCGGAAGCGTCCGCAGATTCCGGCATTAGTGCAACGCCCAGGTTCGCGGCAACGGCTCCCAGAACGATGGAATCGTGCTTGGCTTCGAACGAGATCTCCGGCCAGATGCCGACTTCATGAAAGATATCATTGATATAGGAACGAATCTGACAGCTGGGATCATAGGTGATGAAGCGCTCTTCCTTCAGCTCCGTCAGATCAATCTCGTCATGCGCAGCCAACGGATGATCGCCGCATACCATCAGCACGGTGCGGTGACTTCCGATTTTTACGGAGGCAATCTCTTCGTTGTCGAAGGGGGTTGTGAAGGCAAGATCTGTGGATCCGGCGATCAGATGCTCCTCGATATTCTGTGTGGTGGCCTGATCGAACTGGAAGCGCGTCTGAATCTTGCCCGTATTCCCGAAGAAACGGGAGATCAGAAAGGGAACAAAGCGGCTAAGAGAACTTAAGTAGCTCAGTGTGATCATACCGGTATCAGCACTGATAAAATCCTGTAGCCGTTCTTTTCCTTCTTCGAGAATATTCAGCGAGTGAGAGACATATTCCAGAAAGAAGGCGCCGCACTTCGTCAGTCGGACGTTGCGTCCCTGGCGGATGAAGAGTAGCACGCCAAGCTCCTTCTCAAGGTCATTGATCGAGTGGCTCAGGCTGGACTGTGTGATGTTCAGCATCTGAGAAGCTTTCGTATAATGCTCTAACTCAGCGATCGTTTTAAAATAATATAACTGCTGAAGATTCATGCTATGTATCATTCCTCCGAATGCATTCTGTTAAAAGCTACTTTCATTCTAACATTCTCTTCCAGGAAAAGCAACCTTCGCGGCCAAAAGCTGCAACATATTGGATGAAATAACGCTGATTCATGAGAAAAATACATAGGAATGGTGAAATTTAACCAATTCATGGGAACTAGACACATATTTACTGAAAGAATTGCATTAGATTTTTCATAAAAGTTCTGGTATAAATAGAGTATCAGAAAAAAGCACACGGACTTCTGAAACGCGCGCAGAGCAGCAGACCGTATCTTCATCGAAATAAGGAGAAGCGAAATGAGACTGGAAAGCAAAGTAAAACTGAACGTAAGAGGTAAAGTGTTCGGCGGCGAGAAAAATCTGGCATGCATCCCCATGATCCCGGCAACGAGAGAGGCTCTGATTGAGGAGACGAAGATGGTGGTGGAATTAAAGCCTGATGTTATTGAATGGCGTGTAGATTACTTTGAAAAAGCGGCGGACGCAGAGTATGTGAAGGAGTCCCTCGAGGCGATTGCTCCTTATGTGGAAGAGATTCCCGTAATCTTCACTTTCCGTCATGCCTGTGAGGGCGGAGCGAAAGAATATCCGCAGGATGTTCGTCTGGCAACGATTAAGGCAGCACTTTCCACTGGTCATGCCGATATCGTGGATATTGAGGCATGCAACGACAAAGAATTCATTGAAGCGGTAAAGGCTGCTGTAAAGGAAGCCGGTTCCCGCCTGATTCTTTCCTTCCATAACTTCAAAGAGACGCCTTCCGAGGAGTTTATCTATGAGAAGCTGAAGGAGGAGCGGGATCTCGGCGCTGACATCCCGAAGCTGGCAGTAATGCCCCAGAACTTTAACGATGTACTGACACTGATGCGTGCCACTTATCGCGCGCGCACGGAAGCTGTGGATCTACCCCTGATTACGATGTCCATGGGCGAGATTGGCAAGATTTCCCGTGTCATCGGTGACCTGTACGGTTCCGATATGAGCTTTGTAGTTGGCAAGGCGGCAAGTGCTCCCGGTCAGATTCCGGTTGCTGTTGTAAATGAGTTGTGGAAACTGCTGGCATAAGATTAAGATAAAAGAATGCGGCAATCATAAATCGTAGAATAATGCAATGATACCTTTCAGGCTTAGAAGCCATAATATCCTTTCGCCGGGGAAGCAATTCCCCGGCCTTTCTCTTTCTCTGATCCTATTTCTGCCGTTCGTACAGTTCCAGAACGCGCAGAGATATGCGGCAGTAGTCCCGGATATAGGAATCTTCCAGGCTGCACCCAAGAATATCCTGAAGTTTCTGGATCCGGTAAAGGATGGTATTCCTGTGTGTGTGCATCAGAGTGGCTGTCTGAGAGGCAGATCGATCGTGGTCCAGATAGCACTTCAGAGTCTGCAGCAGTTCATCACCGGAAGCCCGCTGATTCCACAGAGAAACAACGCCGGGAAGGCAGGAGCGCACACTGTCGTACAGGGATGTCGTATCCACCATGAAGTCCAGAGCATAATCGAAGAAAGCGTAGATGTTTGCTTTCGGTTGATGAAGACTGCCGTAGGTGATGGCCGCCTGGGCCTGTCGATACAGGTAATCCGTGTGTTCCAGATCCTGAGAGGGGAGACTGAATCCTATTTTGATCGGGTTCTTCTGCGTCAGACCGCGGAAAAGTTCCAGTATATTTCGATTCTCTTCCAGATTTCTATTAGAGAGAATCAGGATATAGGAGTCTCGCTTCATTACAATACAGTGCACCGCCCATTGGCGAATGGTTTGAACAAGAAGATCCAGGTCATTTTGCTGCTGAACCTGTGTGTCCTGTGTAAAAACTTCTGCCAGCGCGAGCTGATAGGAGTCTTCCGGACGCCATTTCAGGTAGTTCAGCTGTGTCTGCAGAACCTTTTCGTCATAAAGCTTTCCGAAGAGCAGGTTCAGAAATACATTATTTGCGCTACTGTCATCCTGAATCAGGGATTGACCGAGGGATGGCTCCAGCATTTTTCCGATATATTCCAGCAACTGATGGTCACCGCGGTTGAGTGGTCGCTCGTAAGCCAGAAGGTTCAGGTGACCGCAGTCAATATGATTGAACTTCAGTCCATAGAAATAGCCGCTGTACTGGAAGATCGGGCTTCCCTGCAGCGTGTAGAATTGCAGTCCATGACGCTGGAAGGGAATATTGGAATGCTGATACCGGATGCATTGCACAGCCCGGAGGGAAGAATAGCCGTAGCGGCAGAGGTAAGCCCATTCCGCATCCAGTTCCTCTGGCCTATAGTTTTTGGTAATGCCGAGGACTCTGCTGTTATCGTCAAACAATACAAGAGGGTTATGAAATACCTGCCAGGCAAGCTCAATAACTTTCTGATAATCCTGCTCGTCACTTGCCAGATGGATCTGATGGCTCCAGTCTTCAAAATAGTCAAAGACACTCTGAATGATTTCAAAGGTCTGCGTGATATCTATATTGTAAAAACGGATGATATCACCTTCTCCGTTGCACACGATATAATCTTTCTCCGCGTAGACCCAGACACAGTTGGTGGCATAGGCGCGTCTGGCGCTGTTCAGGATTACCGGAGCGTTTTCCCGGATATCCAGTTCAATATCCAGTGAGGACAGGCGGTTGGCGATCATCCACATACTAAGCTTCATACTTCTCTTCTCCTCGTTTCCGGCAGGAAATTTTTACCTGGCGGAGAACGTCTTCCTGCGTGTTGATTTCTAAAGGTGTTCTTTCTTTATTTTAACACTCCGTCCGGTATTTTGAAATTAAAAATCAAAAGAATTAACAAAAAAATGAAAAAAGGCAGCCTGCCAAAAATATGGCAGGCTGCTGGAAGAATCAGGACTATGGCAGATCCTTCTATTTACTTAAAATGATACGACTGTACTTATATACCCGTGAAGCCAGTCGGGGATCGCCCATGAAGTTTACAAGGATTACCGGGCGTTTTCCCATATCGGGAGCATATTTCTCAGCGAATTCCTTGGCAATTCTGTCAATTTCTTCATCGGACATATCCGGAGTGTTAGCAGGCGGATATACGCCGAACATGATCTTGTCACCGTACTTTTCCCGAAGCATATCGACATCGTTCATATCCTGGGGCATCCAGATATCCACGCCGGCTTCGATCATGCAGGGTACCAGCATCTCGTTCTTGCCGCAGGAGTGCTGCTCGAACCAGAGCCCCTTCGAGTGGCAGAAGTCAGCCAGACGTTTCAGATACGGAACGATCATTTCTCTGCAGGTAGCGGGAGAGAAGAAGGGAGCGCGTTGAGAGCCCCAGTCATCGTGAAACATAACGCCGTCAATTGTAAGTCCTTCCATGTAATGAGAAATCATGGCTTCGTACATATCACACAGTTTTGAGAACAGCGCATGAATCGCATCTTTCTGATCATCATCAATGATTGCCAGAGCCGCATTTTCAAAATCCATAAAGGAGATCAGCCGCTCAAACAGTCCATTCTGAAATGTGATATGATAGGCACGTTCCGTCTGGTTCAGAGGTGCATTCAGCTTCGCACAGGCATCCCAGTCCATTGCTTCGACATCCGGAAAGTGAATTACTTCCGGCCAGTCATTGACGTCTTCCAACATGGGGGCGCCGGGCCGAACCATGGAACCGCCGACTACCGGTACATAAACCCATTCGACTCCGAAGAGATCGGGGCCGCCCTTTTCTTCATCCGGATAAAGCGGGCCGAGATCCATAACCTCTGCACGTGCGATATGATCCTTATTAACACGAGATTCTACGGAGAGAAAATCCGTAAAACTCGGAATCCACATGGCGCTTCCATCGCGGCGCAGGCAGGCATTTACATTCTCACGGGGAGTAATCGGAGTCTTATACTTGAGAACCGGGCCTCCAAAACTCATGGTCGTATTAATATGTTCACCGACAACGGTAAGTTCATCTTCAGAAAAAGGAATCTTAGTCATAAAAGAATTCTCCTTTCAAAGTTTTAAAGCTTTCTGCAGTTGGATATAAATGCGCCTTAGTGCGTATAGCGGATGCGGGAAGCCTTATAGAGTTCTTCACGGAAAGCGGGAGTGAGCATACCGGGCTTATTGTAGAAAGCGGAGAATACGGCTACTTTCCCTTCCTTTGAGAACTTCTCAACGAAACGGCGGGCAGCAGCTCTCTGCTCTTCCTCACTGGCGGTAGCGGGATCATAGGGATCCGTTTCTATTGCGCCGATGGTAATGCGGTCACCGTAGGTTTCGTACAGTTTCAAAGTATCATTCATCGGCATCGGAAGCCATCCATCGAAACCGGCATCCGCAAAGACATCACAGCGATCCTCGATATGTCCGCAGCTGTGCAGGTTGCAGAATTTGCCTTTGCTGTGTACATGATCCACGAAGCGCTTCATTTCCGGCAGGAAGATCTCGCGTGCCGCATCCGCAGAGAAGAAAGGAGATCTCTGGGAACCCCAGTCATCGTGGATTTCGAAGCCGTCCAGATCATAATATTCCACACACTTATCGACCAGGCGAATATAGAGATCGGTCAGTTTGTGAACCAGTTCCTTTACATCGTCGATCTGTTCATCATCCACCAGAGCAACTGCGGCTTCCTCGAAATCCAGGAAGGAGATCAGGCGCTCGAACCAGCAGCCGTTCAGGAAAGTGAGTACATTGGCTTTCCCGTTGGAAAGATATTCCTTATTCATCTGCGAGCTGCCTTCCCAGTCCCAGCTGTCGATATCCGGAAAGACAATCTTGTCATGCCACTCGCTGATCTCATTCAGGAACGGATTGCCGGGTTTTACCATGGAACCTCCGGCAACATCAACGTAGACCCATTCCACGCCGAACATATCCTTCCCGCCGAATTTCTCGCGAGGGTAGGGCTGACCTTCGAATACGAAGCCGCGGGCGCCATTGTCCGGGATTACGGATGGCGTGAAGGTATTCGTCTCTACGTCGGTCAGAATCCACCAGGGATCCTTATCACGGTAGGTAGCGACAACCGCTTCTCTCATTGAGATCGGATAATTATAGACAGGAATCATATTGCCGAAAAAATCAGGGAATTCGCTGACAATGTTTAACTCTTTTTCATTAAATTCAGGTCTGCTCATAGAGATAGTCTCCTCTCAGTATCTTCTATACCAACTGTTTTATTTTTTATTGGTCTGTGTGTTTATGCTGTTTTTTTGCCTTTTACCACATAGATCGGGATAGACAGGATCGTGCAGATCAGAGCGCCGGCGCAGCCAACAACGAACTTGTAGTGAACATCACCGGCATTACCGCATACCAGCTTGGTGAGGAAAGCGATGACATAGATCGCAATGAACATGCCGACATTCATAAAGCCGGAGTAGATGGACATTGCCTTGGAATACAGATTCGCGGGCACGATCTCAGCCAGGTGAGAGATGATGTAGGGGTTTGCCGCGCTCATGGAGAAACCGCCGCAGAGACCGCAGATATAAATGCCGAGAATGTTGGTGGTCATAACCAGAGGCAGGTACAGACCGATGGCAGTCAGACCCATTGCGAACGGTACGGTCCATTTCTTGAGGAATTTGGAGTAGGTACCGAAGAGCATGCCGGCCACTACGCCGCCGACGGTTACCAGACTGGCTGCAATACCGGATTCTGCGGAAGTACCGAGCTGATAGAGGGTGATTACATATTCGGATACATTTAATCCATATACATACATGAACATGAACCAGAACAGATAGTGAATGGCGATAATCCATACCATAACAGGAAGCTTGCCGGCCGGTTCAGATGCCTGCGTGTTCGCTGCGGGCTGCTTGCTTCCTTCCGGTTTACGATTGGGAAGACATACAAATTCAAGTACGATGAAGAGTACGATAATGAACCACAGATAGTAAGCATGCTGCCAGTGATTTACAGCAAGGAAACCGCCAACAGTAGTGAAGAATACACCGCCAAGGCTCATTGCGGAGATGGCAATACCGAGGATGTTCTTTCTCTTCTGGTCATCCGGAACGGCATCCAGCAGGAGAACGCCGAGCAGAGTATTATTGGAGCCCTGTCCAAAGCCTGCGAGAGCGGCACCGACGAGCAGTACATAGATGGGAGCCTTTCCGCCGAGGAAACAGAAGATTGCCGCGTAGATTACCAGGCAGATCTGGCCGAAGATCAGCAGGTTCTTCGCGGAGATCTTCGTATTCAGACTGCCTACGAAGAAGGCGTAGATCATAGCGACCAGAGACGGCATCGTCATGATCATGGCAACCGTTGTTGTGGATACAGTTGAATAGGACTGCATAATATAGGCGATGAGTCCCAGCGTCATGTTGACTGGCATCGAGCCCAGGCAGAAGGCGAAGATACCTGTCAGAGCCTTTGTGTTGGTTTTCTTTTCCATAGATTTTTCTCCTCTCTTCTGAAAAAGTGTTGGTGTACAGTTCCTTTTTCTGATTCCAATATATATTTTTCGCTGGGAAAGTTCTATGGAAGGTATGCACAAGCTTTTTGTAAAGAATAGCAACTAAATTTGGAAGAAGTCACAAAAGATGGACGTGAAAGTTAATATAATTTACAGTAGAAAAGAAATAATGGTTGGTATATACTAAATTTCAGAGACTTTTGTGAAGACAAAAGAAAAGGGAATAGGATAGGAAAGGAAACAAAAGAACTATGAGTAAGAAAGGAGTTGCCAAGTCGCTGGGGCTGACCCTGCTTGGCATTGTCCTGTTTCTAGTGAAGATACCGGGACAGGGGCAAAGTGTATTTAACCTGATTGTCAGCACGATCGAGAACATTCTGGAACCCGTGAACGCATGGGTTCTGTTCATTTTCATTGGGGTGTCGCTGTTCGGAACGATCTGCGGAACCTGTCTGCATGCGCCGTTCATCACGAAGAATGAGAGGCTTGCGAACTGCTTTGTGGATAAGAAGATGCAGCTGGTTACATTGCTGGTTGCGTTCTTTGTGATTGTATCGTATTTGTTTCTTCCATTTGATATCATCAATACGGAGAGTGACGCGCTGGTGACGATGTGCGCGAACATGGTGGTATTCATGATTGTGGCGAAGCTGATTCTGCCGCTGTTAAGCGATTACGGCTTCTCGGAGATGCTGGAAGTATACCTGCGCCCGGTCATGAAACCGCTGCTGAAAGTTCCCGGTTCGGCGGTTATCAATATGCTGACCGGTATGTTCGTCAGTGTAACCGTAGCCGTGGTTATGGCGATTGATCAGTTTCAGAAGTCCGTGTATAACCGGAGAGAGACGGTTATTATCATATCCTGTCTGACGATTCCTTCCATGCCGTTTACTATGCTGGTATTGCAGAATATCGGCGAGATGGATCATTTTGGCATCTTTTATCTGTATATGTGTGTGGCTGCGCTGCTTGTCAGCGTGATTGTGGTACGTCTTTTCCCGATCCGGAAAATTCCGGAGGTTTATGTCGGCGGCGCGCCTGCCATCGAGACTTCCGGCAAAGCGGACGGCCCGAAGTGGCGTCGCGCGCTGACCGGAGCTTCCGAGAAGGCTCTTGCGACGAGATATCATCCGGTGGATAATGTCATCAGCATGGTACTGAACATGATCAGCTTTATTCCGTACACGCTGGCCTGGGGCACGCTGATGAAGCTGATCCTGGCACATACCGGTATTGTGAATATCCTGACATGGCCCTATGCGATGTGGATGCAGCTGTTTGGTATTCCGGATGCCGTACATTTCGCTCCGGTTATGGTTCTGAACTTTATCGACGTCGTGATGCCGACGGTACTCCTGGCCGATGTACATAACGCGGCGGTTTCGCTGCGCATCCTCTGCATGACGCTGGGTGAGATGGTATATATCGCGCCGCTGCTGCTGGCGCTGGGATGTCAGGGACTTACGAATATCAAAGAGCAGGGAGCGGTATGGCTGCTGCGGCTGATTCTGATGGTTCCGGCAGCCGCTCTGCTGTATCAGGTATTCTTCGCTCTTGGCGGTTGATGCTGTCTGCTTTTCATGGCCTGATCCTGTTATTCTGGGATTTCGCTGTGGCTTTTTGGTGCTGTTTTAAGCCAGATAATTCTTCATAGATTCCAGAGCATTCTTCTCCAGGCGACTGACCTGTGCCTGTGAGATATGGATTTCTCTGGCAACCTCCATCTGAGTTTTTCCTTCGAAGAACCGCAGGTGTACGATGTTTCGTTCTCTTTCCGGCAGGCGGCGGATCGCTTCGCTTAAGGAGAGATTCTCGATCCAGTACTCCTCGCGGTTCTTTTTGTCACTGATCTGATCCATAACGTAGAGGGCGTCTCCGCCATCTGTGTAAACCGGCTCGTACAGGCTGACCGGGCTCTGGATGGCATCCATGGCGCGGGTGACGGTCTCTGGTTCGATGCCGATTTCCTCCGCAACCTCGAAAAGGGTCGGCTCCTTCAGATTTTTGCGTGTCATCATCTCCCGGGCGGTGATGGTTTTGTAGGCGACATCGCGCAGAGAGCGGGAGACGCGGATGCTGTTGTTGTCGCGCAGATACCGCCGGATTTCCCCGATAATCATGGGGATGAAGATGGGAGGGGGAAATAAAAGATGCCGGATTAACCGTTTGTGGAAAGCGAAAACTTTTCTAGAAGGGGGATGGGATCGCTCTCCGGCTGGAGTGTGCCGGAATCCTTGCCATTGATCTGATTACGAATCTTCAGCATGCGTTCATCGGTAGCCGCGATCGTCTCGGCACATTGGCGAAGCTCTTCGACGATCTCAGTTTCGTTGTCCACCTGTTTCTTGTACTTAAGCTGATGTTCCAGGCTGGCCCAGAAATCCATGGCGATTGTACGGATCTGAACTTCCACGCGCATATTTCTTGTCTGATCGGAGAAGAAGACAGGCACTTCCACAATCAGGTGAAGGCTGCGGTAACCGTTTGCTTTCGGGTTCTTTATGTAATCCTTTTTGTCGATCAGCGTGATGTCATCCTGACGGATCAGCATGTTCGCGATCGAATAGATATCATCGATAAAGGCACAGATCACGCGGATGCCGGCGATATCGTTGATCGCGTTGGATTCCAGAGTCTCTACGGTAGCGGGAAGCCCCTTGCGCTGAAGCTTCCTTACAATGCTGACAGGCTTCTTGATCCGGCAGTTGATGTATTCGATCGGGTTTCTCTGGTAGCGGAGCGACATCTCCGTGTTTAGTACTTCCAGCTTGGTACGAACCTCTTTGATCGCGCAATCGTACATCATCATCAGCTGCTGGTACTGAATGGCCTGTCCCAGGAAAAATTGGGCGCTGCTGGCAAGTTCCTCTACGTCAATATCATTGATAATCTCCAGGTGTTCCGGAGTTTTTTTCTCTAACATATCAGGCATAAAAATTTTCCTCCTGCTTTCTTTGGTATCGGATATAGTTTAGCATTATTGATTAACAAAATCAATAAAACCGGACGAAAGGAAATATAAAAAAAGTGTGGCTTGCGTGCAAAATGCAGGTATGTTATACTAAAAGATGCCTTTTCGGCAAGAAGAATCTGAATGCTATTATAAAGGAGAGACTTACATGTCTGATAAGATAAGAACTCGTTTTGCGCCTAGCCCGACCGGACGCATGCATGTGGGAAACCTGAGAACGGCATTATATGCTTACCTGATCGCCAAGCACCAGGGGGGCGACTTCATTCTCCGTATCGAGGATACGGACCAGGAGCGCTATGTAGAGGGCGCGGTGGATATTATTTATCGCACGCTGGAGAAGACCGGTCTGGTTCACGATGAAGGCCCGGACAAGGATAAAGGCTGCGGTCCCTATGTGCAGAGCGAGCGCCAGGCGTCCGGCATCTATCTGGAGTACGCGAAGAAGCTGATCGAGAAAGGCGAGGCCTATTATTGCTTCTGTGATAAGGAGAGACTGGATTCCCTTCGTCAGAGCATCGATGGCAAGGAAGTATCCATTTACGATAAGCACTGCCTCCATCTGAGTAAGGAGGAAGTAGAGGCGAATCTGTTAGCAGGCAAACCCTACGTTATCCGCCAGAATATTCCGAGAGAGGGAACCACAATGTTCCATGACGAGATCTACGGCGATATCACGGTTCCCAACGCGGAGCTGGACGATATGATCCTGATCAAGTCGGACGGATATCCTACGTATAATTTTGCAAATGTTGTGGACGACCATCTCATGCACATCACGCATGTGGTACGCGGCAATGAGTACCTGTCCTCTTCTCCGAAGTATACCCGCCTGTACGCGGCGTTCGGATGGGAGGAGCCGGTATACGTACACTGCCCGCTGATCACGGATGAGAACCATCAGAAACTCAGCAAGAGAAGCGGTCATGCCTCCTATGAGGATCTGATTGAGCAGGGCTTCGTGAATGAGGCGGTTGTGAACTATGTGGCGCTTCTTGGCTGGAGCCCGGAGGATAACCGCGAGATCTTCACACTTCCGGAGCTGGTGGAGGCGTTCGACTATCATCACATCAGTAAGTCTCCGGCTGTCTTTGATATGCAGAAGCTGCGCTGGATGAACGGCGAGTACATTAAGTCAATGGATGATGAGGCGTACTATGAGCGCGCTCTGCCCGTGATCCGTTCCGTGATCACGAAAGACATCGACCTGAAGGCGATCGCAGATTTGATGAAGACTCGTATCGAAGTCTTCCCGGATATCACAGAGCCGATCGGCTTCTTCGAGGAGCTGCCGGAGTATGATGTGGCGATGTATACGCACAAGAAGATGAAGACGAACTCTGAGAATTCTCTGGTTGCCCTGCAGGAGCTGCTTCCCCGTCTGGAAGCGCTGGATGATTTCAGCGGAGAATCTCTGAAGAATCTGGTGACGGAGTATGTGGCGGAGAAGGGCATCAAGAATGGCCAGGCGCTGTGGCCGCTGCGTACGGCGGTCTCCGGCAGACAGATGACGCCGGGAGGCGCTTACGAGATCATGGAGATCCTTGGCAAGGAAGAGAGCCTGCAGCGTATCCGCAAGGGAATCGAACTCTTATGCCAGTAAATCCAGCACAAAAAGAAGCTATTTTATTCGGAGAAGGGCCTGCCATGGTACTGGCAGGTCCCGGTTCCGGAAAGACGACCGTGATTACACACCGGATTCGCCGACTGATCGGAGCGGGCGGTGTGGATCCGGCCTCGATTCTGGTTATCACATTTACAAAGGCAGCGGCACTGCAGATGCAGGAACGCTTCTTTCGTCTGATGGAGGGACAGTGTCCTCCGGTTGTTTTTGGCACATTTCATGCCGTTTTCTTTAAAATTCTGAAATACGCATACAATTACAAGGGAAATCAGGTGCTTCCTCCGGAACGGCGTATGGCGCTTCTGCGGGAGGTCTTCGCACAGTGCCGTACCGAACTGGAAGTGGAGGATGAGAATGAATTCCTTATGGAGATCGGCAATGAGATCAGTGCAGTAAAAGGAGAAGGGATCGAGATCGGAAATTATCACTCGAAGAGCTGCCCGAGCGATGTCTTTGAGCGGATTTTCAGAGGCTATAATGAAGGTCTGCGCCGTGCAGGTCTGCTGGATTTCGATGATATGGTAGGCATGTGCTACGAACTCTTCCTGGCGCGAAAGGATATTCTCCTCGCCTGGCAGAAGAAATACCGCTATATTCTGATCGATGAGTTCCAGGATATCAATCTCCTACAATATCAGGTGGTGAGGATGCTGGCGGCGCCGGAGAATAATTTGTTTATCGTGGGAGATGACGACCAGTCGATTTATCGCTTTCGCGGCGCGCGCCCGGAGATTATGCTGCATTTCCCGGAGGATTATCCGGACTGCCGGAAGATTCTGCTGAATGTGAATTATCGCTCGGTAAAGCCTGTCGTGGATCATGCCGGTCTTCTGATCGGCCAGAACGAGACCCGTTACCGCAAGGCACTTACCTCTGCGAGAGGAGAAGGGCCGGAACCGGTCTTTGCGCAGGTGAAGAATCTGCAGGAGGAGAATGATCGGGTGATGCGGGAACTACAGCAATACCACAGGAACGGAATTCCCTGGGAGCAGATGGCGCTTCTCTACCGGACGAACCAGAATCCGCGGGCAATGGTGGAGCAGCTGATGCGGATGAATCTGCCATTCCGCATGAAGGATGTGGTTCCCAGCCTGTATGATCACTGGATCGCTGGCGATATGATCACCTATATGCTGGTAGCAGCAGGAAGCCGGAAGCGTGCGGATATCATACGTATTATCAACCGGCCGAAGCGCTATATCGCCCGGGCGGCATTTATGGAAGAAACTGTGGATCTGGAGAAATTAAAAGAGTATTACAAGGATAAGGAGTATATTGTGGAGCGGTTGGATCGCTTCGAATATGATCTGCGGATGCTGCGGAAGATGGCTCCTTATGCGGCGATCAATTATATCCGTCACGGGATGGGCTACGATGATTTTCTGAAAGAATATGCAGAGTTTCGCCGGATGAAGCCGGACGAGTTGTATGAGATTGCGGATGAGCTGCAGGAGAGAGCAGCGGGCTTCCGTACACTTTCGGAGTGGCTTGCGGATATTGCGGAATATAACCGGAAGATGAAGGAGCAGAAAGAGGAGGCGAAGCAGAACGCGGGGACCGGGATTAACGTCGCCACGATGCACGGTTCCAAAGGGCTGGAATACGAAGTGGTCTATATTCTGGATGCGAATGAGGGGATTACTCCTCATAAGAGGTCAATGCTCCCCGAAGAGATCGAGGAGGAACGGCGCCTGTTCTATGTAGCCATGACGAGAGCAAAGACGCACTTGCATATTTACTGGACCGAAGAACATTATAATAAGAAGCTGCCGGTCTCAAGATTTGTGAAAGAGGCGGGTGGATTGAGTACTCAGGCTTCGGAAACCCGAAGAAGCGATGAAAGAATTGCAGGAGTGAAGAGTGCGACCGCCGGAATTGCACGGAAGATAGAATGAAGGAAAAATAGAGAAAAGCAAAGAAAATACAGAAAGAAAACGAAAACCTACAGAAAGCGGAAAGATGAGAGAAAGCATGACAGAAAAAATGAAGAGCAAAGAAAAGCGTGTGAAGGGAGAAGCAGACGGCGGACAGCAGGAAGCTGTCTGCCGCAGCTGTATTGACTGCGGCAGCACGAACTGCAACCGGCATCAGGCTGCATATCCGGAATTCTGTGTCAGTCAGGGGCTGGAAGAGAATATTATAGAGGAAGCATCAGCACTTTATCATGCTGAGGAGATTAATGAGAAGATCGCCTATGCGTCTGCATCGATTGAGTCGGATTTCTACTGTGAGAAGACCCGGCTGGAGGAGACGGCTCTCTTTGCGGAACGCATTGGAGCGAAAAAAATTGGAATTGCCACCTGTGTCGGACTGATCCGGGAAAGCCGGATCGTTGCGAAATATTACCGGCAGAAGGGGTTTGAGGTCTATGGAACCGGATGCAAGGTAGGAGAGATTGATAAGTCTTTTATCGGACTGGATCAGGTGAACCCCTGCCTGGGACGCAGTATGTGCAATCCGATCCTGCAGGCGAAGATACTGAACCGGGAGAAGACGGATCTGAATGTAATTATCGGCCTCTGCGTCGGCCACGATAGTCTGTTTGTGAAATATTCTGAGGCACCCGCCACAACCCTGGTGGTGAAGGATCGCGTGCTGGCGCATAATCCAGTGGGAGCGATCTATCAAGCGGAAGGGTATTATAAGAGAAAGCTGTTTTCCTGAGGACTATAGAGGCGGCAATGCAGATGTAATAAAAGGGGGAGCGCTCCTGCGATCCCCCTTTGTTTTATTATTCGACCTACTGTTAGTCTGCCTGGCCGGTTTTACTCGTCTTCCTCATCTCCGACGATCTCGTCGTACTCTGCTTCGTCCAGAATCTCATCGAAGCGGTCGGCAACTGCCTCGTACTCATCCTCCGTCTCGATCATGCCGAGAACCGGCTGACCGTTCTCATCCTCGGAGAAGCGGTAAAGGTAAATATCTTCGCCGTGCTCCTCGTCCTCCGGCTGAAGCGCGATGTACTGCTGGCCGTCTACGGGAAAACGGGCGAGAACGCTGCACTCCAGAACCGTGTCGTCTTCCAGCTCCAGGGTGATGGAGAGGTCTTCCATATCAGCCCCATAGATCATGTCAAATTCGCTCATATAATTGGTATCCTTTCTTAAAGTTATATGCTAATAATTCAGAGTCTCAGCTCGATTTTGTTTCGCTACATCTCGTATTATACGTTGAAACGGAACAGAATTACGTCTCCGTCTTTTACCACATAGTCCTTGCCTTCCAGACCAATCAGACCTTTCTCACGAGCTGCGGCATAGGTGCCGGCATCCAGCAGATCCTGGTAGTTCACAACTTCGGCGCGAATGAAGCCACGTTCGAAATCACTGTGAATCTTACCAGCTGCCTGCGGCGCTTTCGTTCCCTTACGGATTGTCCATGCGCGGGTCTCCTGCTCGCCTGCGGTCAGGTAGCTGATCAGACCGAGCAGATCATAGCTGGCGGCAATCAGCTTCTCCAGGCCGGATTCCTTCAGACCGAGATCTTCCAGGAACATCTTCTTTTCATCGTCGTCAAGCTCGGCGATCTCCTGTTCGATCTGGGCGCAGATTACGAATACCTGGCTGCCCTCGGCTGCGGCAAACTCACGAACCTTCTGCACATAGGGGCAGGAGGCTCCATCGTCGGCAAGGTCATCTTCAGCGACATTCGCGGCATAGATTACAGGCTTGTCGGTAAGAAGATTCAGGCTGGCGATAAAGGCTTCCTCATCTTCATCCTCAGGGACAAGAGTCTTCGCTTCCTTTCCTTCTTCCAGGACTTCCTTCAGCTTCTTCAGAGTCTTCAGCTCGGAGGCAAGAGACTTATCATTCATAGCGCTGCGGGCTGTCTTGGAGATACGGCGTTCCAGTACTTCCAGATCGGCGAATACCAGTTCCAGGTTAATGGTCTCGATATCGCGGATCGGGTCAACACTGCCGTCCACATGAACCACGTTGCTGTCATCAAAGCAGCGAACAACGTGAACGATGGCGTCTACTTCGCGGATATTGGCCAGAAACTGATTGCCCAGTCCCTCGCCCTTGCTGGCGCCCTTTACCAGACCGGCAATATCAACGAACTCGATCACTGCGGGAGTGATCTTGCGGGAATTGTACATATTGGCAAGAAGACCGAGACGAAAATCCGGTACGGGAACCACTCCGACATTCGGATCAATCGTGCAGAACGGGTAGTTCGCAGATTCGGCTCCGGCCTTGGTCAGAGAATTAAAGAGGGTACTTTTGCCGACATTCGGCAGACCTACAATACCTAATTTCATTTTATTAAACACTCCTTAGCATCTTTTGCACCTGCCGGACTGCTGGAAAAATGCCGGAAGACGGTGCGTCACGACGGTTAATTATAGCATGACGCCGGTAAGATTTCAACGATATTTCATAACTATTCCGGAGTGAGCGGATTTTACGGCTGCGGGCGAATTTTTATGAAGAGATCGTAAGAAAAAAGTAAAAATTTTACAGTTAAAAAGGGTTGCCAACGGCACTAAAGTTGTTTAGAATAATAGGTAAGTGGTGCAGTGTGGCGTATTGTGGAGTAAAGTGGGGATAAGGAGGTGAGCTCTTCATGTTTATGGGGGAATACAACCATACGATAGACGCGAAGGGCCGCCTGATTGTTCCATCACGGTTTCGCGAACAGCTGGGAGATGAATTTGTCGTGACAGCCGGTCTGGACGGCTGTCTGTTTGTCTATACCAACGAAGAATGGAAGAAGTTCGAAGAGAAGCTGAATACGCTTCCTCTTACAAATCCAAAGGCCCGGAAGTTCTCACGATTCTTTCTGGCCAGCGCATGCCCGTGTGAGGTGGACAAGCAGGGACGCATTCTTTTGCCGGCTAAGCTTCGGATGGAAGCGCATCTGGAGAAGGACGTGGTACTTGCCGGCGTTGGCAGCCGCGTTGAGATTTGGGACAAGAACAGCTGGCAGGCGATCACCTCTTATGACGATGCGGACGATCTTGCGTCCGATATGGAAGGATTGGGTATCTAAATGAATTTCAGACACACATCGGTTCTTCTGGAACCTTCAATCGAACAGCTGCAGATCCGGCCGAATGGTATCTACGTAGACGGTACACTCGGCGGAGGTGGTCATTCGTATCATATCGCGGAACGCCTGACGGAAGATGGTCGCCTGATCGGCATTGACCGGGATGAGGATGCAATCTGTGCTGCGTCGAAGCGTCTGGAGCCGTTCACGGATCGAGTGACGATTGTTAAGAATAACTACGGGAATATCCGGGAGGTGCTTGACCGGCTGGAGATTTCGCAGGTGGATGGCATTCTTCTGGATCTTGGCGTATCCTCCTATCAGCTGGATACGGCGGAGCGGGGCTTTTCCTATATGGCGGATGCGCCTCTGGATATGCGTATGGATCGTGAGGAGAGCCGGACCGCCTGGGATATTGTGAACACTTACAGCGAGCAGGAGTTGTTCCGGGTAATCCGTGATTATGGCGAGGATCGCTTTGCGAAGAATATTGCGAAGCATATTGTGAAGCAGCGGGAAGAGAAGCCAGTGGAGACGACCGGAGAGCTGGTGAAGATCATTCAGGGAGCAATTCCCATGAAGGTACAGAAAACCGGCGGGCATCCGGCAAAGCGCACCTTCCAGGCAATCCGGATCGAACTGAACCGGGAGCTGACGGTAATTGATGAAGTTATTGATACGATGATCGATGTATTGAAGCCGGGAGGACGGCTTTGCATTATCACCTTTCATTCGCTGGAGGATCGGATTGTGAAGAGTCGGTTTCGTACGGCGGAGAACCCCTGTATCTGTCCCCGTGAGTTCCCTGTCTGTGTATGCGGCAGGAAGAGCAAGGGACATGTAGTAACCAGAAAGCCGATTCTTCCGTCTGAGACTGAGATGGAGGAGAACCCGAGAGCCAGGAGCGCGAAGCTTCGGGTATTCGAGAAAGAAAGTTGATTATGGCCAGAGAAGAACAACAGCAGAAGAAGAGGCAATATCATAATTATATAGAAGGAAGTGCTGTGCGGCATTCGGAGACAGTTCCGAAGCGGGAGTCGGAACGTTCTGTTCCGAGACCTCAGCGTCGGGAACAGCGGGTTGCGGCAGCGAGAATCCGGCGCAACCGGGATAAGGTGCAGCTTATCAGCGTACCGTATCTAATAGTTCTTGTGGCGGCTACGATCATGACGCTTGGCGTCTGTGCCAGTTACCTGCAGGTTCAGGCCAGCATTACTGCCAATAAGAATCAAATTGAAAAGCTGGAATCGAATCTTCAGACTTTGAAGTCGGATAATAATGCTCTGGAAGCCAGGATCAGCACCTATGTGGATCTAAAACATATTTATGAAGTGGCGACCGGAGAGCTTGGCATGGTGTATCCTTCGGATGACCAGATTCTTTATTATGATAAGACAGAAAGCGGGTATGTAAGGCAGTATGAAGATATCCCAACAGACTAAGAAGCGCGGATCGAAGAAGAGTGCCAAAAAGAACGAAAAAAGGGACAACAGAATATTCGGCAGATCAATGCAGGGAAGGCTGGCGTTAACATTTGGTGTGGTAACGGTAGCCTTGTTTGCGCTCAGCATTGTGCTGATCCGTATTAATGCCGGTAAAGGGGAACAGTACAGCAAGACGGTTTTGTCTCAGCAGGATTACAGCAGCACGGTTGTACCGTTTCGCAGAGGCATGATTACAGATCGTAACCAGACGGTTCTGGCGACCAGTGAGCGTGTCTATAATTTGATTCTGGATCCGAAGGTGATTCTTACGAATGATGGCGTGAATAAGGATGCGACGCTGGAGGCGCTGGTACAGTGCTATCACTATGACCGGGCGGAGCTGGAGCAGATTCTGGCAGATAAGGCGGAGAGTTCCTATGTGCGGTATCAGAGGCAGCTTTCCGAGGAAGAACATGAGCTTTTTCTGAATTACCAGAGTGAATATAATGCAGAGGCGGCGAAGACCAATGACGCGAAGATTGTCGGTGTCTGGTTTGAATCGGAATACAAGAGAGTTTATCCGATGAATGAGCTGGCCTGCACATTACTGGGATTTTCCGCTAGCGATTCCAGCCGCGGCAACTGGGGGATTGAGGAGTATTATAATGATGAGCTGACAGGCGTAAACGGAAGGGAGTATGGCTATATGGATACGGACGGAAGTCCGGATCGTGAAGTAAAGCAGGCGATTGACGGCAATACGATTGTCAGTACTGTGGATTATACAATTCAGGGATATGCGGAGCAGTTTATCCAGGAGTTCCTGAAGAATCACACGGCGGATAATGTCGGTGTGCTTGTGATGGATCCGAATAATGGTGAGATCCTTGCCATGGCGACGGACAAGAGCTATGATCTGAATAATCCAACGGATCTTTCCGAGTATTATACGGAAGATGAACAGGCGGCCATGACGGAGCAGGAGCTCAGTGAGGCACGAGCGCAGATCTGGAAGAACTTCGCGGTGCAGGACGCGTATGAGCCGGGTTCCACATCGAAGCCAGTGACAGTCGCGGCGGGGCTGGAGGAGAACCTGATCCATCCCACAGACACATACCTGTGCGAGGGCGAGAAGACTTTTGGCAGCGGAAGCTATGAGACAACGGTTCACTGTAATGATGTTCACAATACAGTGAACCTGCAGCAGGCGCTGATGTATTCCTGTAATGTGGCTATGATGGATATCGGAGCGACTCTTGGCAATGAGACGTTCAGCAAGTATTTGAATCTGTTCGGTTTTGGAAAGCAGACGAATATCGATCTTCCCGGTGAGTCGGCCGGCTTACTGATTGATCCGGCTAATATGGGCGTGACCGATCTGGCAACGAATGCATTCGGTCAGAACTATAATGTCACAATGGTACAGCTGGCATCAGCGCTTTGCTCCATCATTAACGGCGGATCTTATTATCAGCCGCATGTCGTAAAGCAGATCCTGAATGCGGATGGAGAGATTCTGAAGAATGTGGAGCCGGTTCTTGTGCGGGAGACAGTGAGCCAGTCTACCAGTGATTTTATTAAGGAAGCTCTTTTTCAGACAGTGGAGAATGGTACCGGCCAGGCGGCGAAGATCGCCGGTTACTCGATCGGCGGTAAGACAGGTACGGCGCAGAAGCATCCCCGAAGTGAGGGAAAGTATCTGGTATCCTTCGTAGGCTTCGCACCGGCGGAGGCCCCGCAGGTGCTAGTCTATGTGATTGTGGACAATCCTACAGTTAGCGAGGACGAGAGTGTCAGTGCCGGTCTTGCTATCAAGATCGAGAAGATGGTCATGGAGAGTATCATTCCCTATATGAATATTCCGTACAGCTCAGATACCGAGCCGGAGACAACTACGATTGCGGAGGAGACTTCGGCGACGGAAGCGTCTACCGATTCGGAAGGAAATATGATTCCGGCCAGCGCGAGTGCAAGCTTTAATGAAGTGGTTCCGTCAGAAGGTTATCTGAACGATCCGACCGAATCCGGCGAGAGTCGGACAGTTTCCGGTTCCGAGAACAGTCCGCCGGAGGACGGCACTCTGGCGGAAAGTTCCTCCGCAGAGGAGACAATGAATCCAGAGGATACGCTCCCGGCAGAGGAGTAGCGTTGTCCGAATAAACCGGCAAATCTTCGCATAGGATGAGGATAAAGAATCTGCGGAGGGTATCATGAGTCGGATTCCTGTCGCGTTACAGAAGAGGGTTCGCCTGGGCTTTGCGCTCTGCGCGCTGGCAGTGGTTGTGCTTCTGAGCCGGATGGGTTATCTGATGATCTTCCGGTCTTCCTATTACAGCACACTCGCGGAAGAACTGCATGAGAGGGAACGGGAGATCAAGGCGGCCCGCGGTCGTATCTTTGATTCTGAAGGCCGCATCCTTGCGGATAACTGCACCGTATGTACAGTTTCTGTCATTCATAATCAACTGGAAGATCCAGAGACGGTGATTCAGATATTGTCGGAGGAGCTGTCCATGGACCCGGAGAAGATCCGGAGACTGACGGAGAAGTATACGTCCCGCGAGATTATAAAGACGAATGTGGATAAGGAGACTGGCGACCGGATTCGAGCCCGCCGTCTTCCTGGGGTAAAAGTGGATGAGGACTACCGGCGTTATTATCCTTTTCAGACGCTGGCTTCCCATGTGCTTGGCTTTACCGGGAGTGATAATCAGGGGATCATCGGCCTGGAGGTTATGTATGATTCTGTCCTGAAAGGAATCAACGGACGAATCCTGACGCAGACAGATGCCAGAGGCATGGAGCTGGATGCTGTGGCGGAGGAGCGCGTGGAGCCGCAGCCTGGGAACGACCTGGTACTGAGCCTGAATATTGACCTTCAGACGTATGCCGAACAGGCGGCGAAGACTGTGATGGAAGAAAAACAGGCCCGGCAGGTTTCCGTAATTCTGATGAATCCGAAGACCGGGGAGATTCTTGCCATGGTCAGTGTCCCGGAGTTCGATTGCAACGATCCGTTCACACTGAATACGGAAGCAAATCCGGAGACGGAGGAGCAGAAGCAGGATCTGCTGAATGCAATGTGGAGAAATCCCTGTATCAACGATACCTATGAGCCGGGATCAACCTTTAAGATTATTACAATGGCCGCCGCCCTGGAAGAGGGCATCGTCTCGCTGGAGGATTCTTTCTACTGTCCGGGCTACCGGGTCGTGGAGGATCGGCGGATTCGCTGTCACAAGGTAACCGGGCACGGAGCTGAGACATTTCTGCAGGGTGCGCTGAATTCCTGCAATCCGGTGTTCATTGATGTCGGTCTACGACTCGGAGTGGATCGCTACTGTCAGTATTTTCGACAGTTCGGTCTCCTGGGGAAGACCGGAGTGGATCTTCCCGGAGAAGCTGGTACGATCATGCACGCGCAGACGGATATGGGAGAGGTGGAACTGGCAACGACTGCCTTCGGTCAATCCTTTCAGATTACGCCGCTGCACCTGATTACGACAGCAGCCTCTCTGGTGAACGGCGGTCATCTGGTTACGCCTCATTTCGGTGTGCGTGTGCTGGATGCGGAGGGAAATCTGGTCAAAACCTTTACATATGACACAGAAAAGACTATAATTTCTGAAGACAGTAGCAGAACTCTGCGCTATATTCTGAAGCAGGTAGTCTCGGAAGGTACCGGAAAGAAAGCGGCCGTCGCCGGGTATTCGGTGGGAGGCAAGACGGCGACGTCTGAGAAACTTCCGCGCAGAACCGGAAGATATATTTCTTCGTTCCTGGGATTTGCCCCCGCGGATGATCCGCAGGTGATTGGTCTGATCACTATCGACGAGCCGGTAGGTGTTTATTACGGGGGGACCATTGCGGCCCCTGTAATGGCAGAGATTTTCGGGAATATCCTGCCATACCTGAATATACCGCAAGAGGAAAAACAGCAAATGGAGTAAAAAGACATGGACATGATAAAAGTTGTAATTACAGCAGTACTGATCAGTTTCGGCATCAGCGCCGTTGCCTGCCCGGTTCTGATCCCTTTTCTGAAGAAGATTAAGTTCGGACAGCAGGTACGCGAGGATGGACCGCAGGCACATCTGAAGAAGCAGGGAACGCCGACGATGGGCGGTATCGCATTTCTCTTCAGTGTGATACTGACGTCTCTTTTCTTTATGAAATCCTATCCGCAGATCATACCGATTCTGTTCATGACGGTGGGATTTGGATTTGTCGGTTTCCTGGATGATTACATCAAGGTCGTGCGGAAGCACTCGGAAGGACTGAATCCGAAACAGAAGATGGCGGCACAGTTCGTGATCACAGCAATTTTCTGCTTCTATATGATGAAGTATTCCGGCGGCGGAACCGTGATTCATATTCCATTCCTTCATACGGACTGGGATATGGGATGGCTGTACATCCCTATGGTATTCCTGGTGGTTCTCGGAACGGATAACGGCGTGAACTTTACCGATGGACTGGATGGTCTGTGTACCAGCGTCACAATCATTGTGGCTACCTTCTTTACGGTAGTAGCGATGACGACTGTAAGTGGAATTGTCCCGATTACCGGTGCCGTAGTAGGCGCGCTGCTGGGCTTTCTTCTGTTCAATGTATATCCGGCGCAGGTATTTATGGGCGATACCGGATCACTGGCGCTGGGCGGTTTTGTTGCATCGACTGCTCTTGTGCTGCAGAATCCGCTGATTATTCTGCTGATAGGTTTTATCTATCTGATCGAAGTGATCTCGGTTATGATTCAGGTCGTATATTTTAAGAAGACACATGGAAAGCGCTTCTTCCGAATGGCGCCGATCCATCATCATTTTGAACTGGGCGGCTGGTCAGAGACACGTGTCGTAGCCGTATTTACAACGGTTACGGCTCTGCTGTGCCTGATCGCGCTGCTTTCGTAAATATTGTCAGAAAGGCATATTCATCTACAGAATGGAGGAACAAAGGATGAATCAGAATCAGAAAGAAAAGGTTCTGGTGCTCGGCGCCGGAATCAGCGGTATCAACGCAGGAAAGCTTTTGACGGAGGTTGGCCGTCCGGTCATCCTGTACGATGGAAATAAAGAGAAGAATGAAGCGGAGCTTCGGGAGCAGCTGGGCAATCCCTCGGATCTTACGATTGTTCTGGGAGAGCTTACGGACGAGGTACTTGCACAGGCCGGTTTATGTGTGATCAGCCCCGGAATCCCAACGGATGCGGATTTTGTCATGCAGGTACGCACGGCAGGTATTCCTGTCTGGAGTGAGATCGAGCTGGCTTATCATTACGCAAAGGGACGTCTGATTGCCATTACAGGAACGAATGGTAAGACGACGACGACTGCCCTGACCGGTAAGATCTGCGCGGATTACGCAGAATCTGTATTTGTGGTTGGCAATATCGGCAATGCCTATACGAAAGAGGCGCTGAAGACGAAGGAAGAGAGCATTACGGTAGCGGAAGTGAGCAGCTTCCAGCTGGAAAATATCGTGAACTTTCATCCGCAGGTCAGTGCTGTGCTGAATATCACGCCGGATCATTTGAACCGCCATAAGACGATGGAGTGCTATACGAATGTAAAACTGAGCATCGCAAAGAATCAGTCGCCGGAGGATGTGGTGATCTTAAACTATGAGGATGACCGTCTGCGCGCGGCAGCGCCGGAGATGATGCCGAGGGTACTTTTCTTCAGCAGCGCCAGAGAGCTTCCCGAGGGCGCATACCTGAAGGGGGAGGAGATCTTCCTTGCGCTTGACGGTACCGTGACTCGTGTGTGCAGCATTCAGGATCTGAATCTGCTGGGCCGCCATAATTATGAGAATGTCATGGCAGCTGTCCTGATGGCTGTATCCATCGGGATTCCGATGGATTCGATCCGCCACAGTCTGAGTGAATTCCGGGCAGTGGAACACCGGATTGAGTTCGTGGAAGAAAAGAACGGTGTGGCTTACTACAACGATTCCAAGGGAACGAATGTGGACGCGGCGATCCAGGCGATTCGCGCGATGATCCGACCGACGGTGCTTCTTGGCGGCGGATACGACAAGGGCGCGGAGTTCGACGAGTGGATTCAGGCATTTGATGGCAAGGTGAAGCAGTTGATTCTGATGGGAGCAACTGCGCGGCAGATTGCGGATACGGCGGCAAAGTACGGCGTGGAGAATATTGTATTTGTTGATAGTATGGAAGAGGCTGTACAGACGGCAGCGAAGACAGCGGAGCCTGGAGATGCGGTTCTCCTGTCTCCGGCATGTGCCAGCTGGGGAATGTTCCCGAATTATGAAGTGCGAGGACGAGTCTTCAAGGAACTGGTTCATGCGTTATAGAAAGATGGGAAAGATGGTGGTGTGATCAATGGCGAAACAGGCGGGGAGAAAGAGAGAAAAGCAGAAAAAATTCTATGATTACACGCTTCTGTTTGTGATCATCTTTTTGTCGTGCTTCGGCCTGATCATGATCTACAGCACCAGTTATTATACGGCACAGCTGAAGCTGAATGATCCGTCCTACTATATGAGACGGCAGGCAAGTGTTCTGCTGCTCGGCTTTGTCGTCATGATTATCGTCTCAAAATTTGATTATCACAGGCTGATGAAGCTAGCTCCGCTGGGATATCTGATCTCTCTTGTGCTGATGGTGCTGGTTGACTTTACACCCTTCGGTATCGAGTATAACGGAAAGAAGCGCTGGTTCGGTATTGGCGGTCATTCCCTGTTTCAGCCGACCGAGCTGGTGAAGATTACAATTATTCTGATGATGGCTGCCTATATCGTAAAGTATCTAAAGGTGATCGACCGGCGGAAAACCATTATCTGGATGCTCTTGCTTACAGTTCCTCTGATCGGCCTGGTAGCCAAGAACAATCTGAGTTCCGGTATCATTATCGCCGGAATCGTTTTTGTGATGTATTTTGTGGCGAGTAAGAGAAAGACAAACTTTGTTGTACTCATACTCCTTGGCGCTGCTGTTGTGGTGGCGGCGATCGTGATCGGTCCAATGCTGGTGAAGATGGGGGTGTTGCAGGCGTATCAGTTGAATCGGATTATGGTATGGCAGAGCCCGGAAGCTTATGCGTCCGATGGCGGTTTCCAGGTGCTGCAGGGACTTTACGCGATTGGTTCCGGCGGAATCTTCGGCAAGGGCTTGGGCAACAGCATTCAGAAGCTTGGCTTTGTGCCGGAGGCGCAGAATGATATGATTTTCGCTATCATCTGTGAAGAACTGGGACTGTTCGGGGCGGCCTGCCTGATTTTGTTGTTCCTGTTCATGCTGTACCGATTCCTGGTGATTGCGAATAATGCGCCGGATTTGATGGGATCCTTGATTGTAATCGGTGCAATGTCGCATATTGCAATTCAGGTGATTCTGAATATCGCGGTAGTAACGAATACGATCCCGAATACCGGTATTACGCTCCCGTTTATCAGCTACGGAGGTACATCACTATTGTTCCTGATGCTGGAGATGGGACTTGTCCTAAGCGTATCGAACCGGATTACATTGGAATAATCCGTGAAGTAATCCCATCAGGGGATCACTTTTCAGATGGATTTATAGTAACATTTCCCTTCTTCCAACATAGGATAAGATAAGATCCTGTGTCAGAGGAGGGGATTTTTTGTCCCGGATATGGGTAAAGGGAGGACGGAGACTGCAGGGAGAAGTCACTGTACAGGGATCAAAGAACGCAGTGCTGCCGATTCTTTCTGCGGCAGTTCTGAATCCGGGGATTACGGAACTGGAAGGTGTTCCGGATATCGCGGATGTACGGGTCGGAATCGAAATTCTCCGCAGCCTGGGAGCAGAGATAGAATGGCAGGGTCACAGGCTGTCCATTGACGGAAGAGGGATAAGGCCGGAGCCGGTTCCCGAAGAACTGGGAGAGCGCATGCGCTCTTCTGTTTTATTTTTAGGGCCTCTTCTGGCGCGCTTCGGGGAAGCGTCGGTGTGCCGGCCCGGCGGGTGCGCAATCGGCAAGCGTCCAGTGGATCTTCATCTGGAGGGACTCCGGCAGCTGGGAGCAAAGTTTGATCTGTCGGAAGAACGAATTCACGGGAGAGCGGCGGAGCTGAAAACGGTACAGATCCGGCTGCGCCTCCCCAGCGTCGGAGCGACGCAGCAGCTTGTGATGGCAGCCTGCGGCGTGACCGGGATGGTTACGCTGAGTGGATGTGCCAGAGAACCGGAAGTGGAAGCTCTTTGCTGCTTCCTGGAAGCGGTGGGGGTGGCGCAGATCCGTGGCGCAGGGACTTCAAGAATTCGCATCTTAGGAGGCGGATGCTGTCGGTCGACACGTTTCTTCGTCCCAGGAGACCGGATTGCAGCCGGAACGTATCTGGCTGCAGCAGCCGGAACCGGGGGAACTCTCAACGTGCAGGGAATCTCCCCCTGGCAGTTGAAGCGGACGCTGCAGTTGTTTCGCCGGATGGGATGCCGGATTCAGACCGGGGAGGATTTTATTCGGATATCCGGACGGGCGCGGGAAGCGGTTCCGTATCTTGCGACCGCTCCGTATCCTGGCTTTCCCACGGATATGCAGTCAGCATTTCTGACGCTCGCGGCAGCAGCGGAGGGAAAATCTGTACTGGAGGAGACGATTTTCGAGTCGAGGCTTTCTCTGGCGGAGGAGCTGAACCGGATGGGAGCAGGAATCCTTGTCTGCGGTCGGAGGGCGGAGATCCCCGGGGGAGCGCGTCTTCACGGGGCGTCCGTACGCGGGAGCGATCTGCGGAGCACATCCGCGCTGGCTCGGGCCGCTCTGATGGCGGAGGGAGAGAGCCGGGTGGAAGGCTGGGAGCATGCAGAACGAGGTTATGAGAGCTTTACGGAGATATTGTCGGAACTGGGAGGAATGATCCGGAAGGAGACAGAAAAAGAAGAAAATAGCAAGGTATTGAAAAACGAAACGGAAGAACCAAAGGTTCTCTTATAGAAAAACATATATAAATATACAATAATGCTATTGAGATGGCATGAAAAATGCTTGGAAATACAGTTGAAAAATCAAAAAAACTTTATTATAATAAGAAAGATCGCCTGAAGGTGATCGGAGGATAAAGAAGAAAAGGCAGAAGAGCATAATTATGCAGGAAAACACAAAGAGAATTATAAAAGAAGATATTGAGGCAATCCGCGCCTACTCCGAGATCTTCGGCGTGGAGATGCCGGATCTGGATGAGAACGGAGAAGTCGTTGGACTTCCGGCTCCTTATCCGAGAGAAGTGGCCGGTGTTGTGCGCAGCGGTTATCGTGTGTATGAGCTGGCGAAGCTGGCAGAGGAACGGGGCATGCCGATCCAGAATCCAATCCTGGGGCGCAATAATCCGGAAGAACATCTGCGGGAATCCATGAACATGTATTCCTATGCGGAGAAACTGGGTGAAACGGTATTGCATTTCGTACATTCCGAGGCAACCCGTCATCTGGATCCGCTGAAAGCGAGAGAGCTGATTGAGCAGTCCAGAGGCAAGGGCGGCGTTACTCCGCAGGGCGAGAGAGATTTTGTACAGCAGGGAGGCGGCTCCCGTCATCCGATCCGTATCAATGCGACCGGCGATATGCCGCACATCTCGATACTGAACGCTTTGATTGCAGGCTTTGATATGACAGATGTAGGTCCTGTCATTCACTGTCATTTCGGCGGCCGCGGCATTCAGGATTACCGCACGAAGCTGGTGAACGGCTTCAAAGCGCTGCAGATCTGCGCAGAGAACAACATCTATGTTCAGCTGGATTCTCAGAAGCATGTAAATAATATCGGCGGAACTCCCGGTATGGGACTGGCGATGGTACTTCTGGCGGAGGGCATGGCGCATCTGGCCGGCCTTCCCTGGGAGCTCTCCGCGATTCAGATCAATATCGGCGGCAATAACCTGTTCGCGGATCAGGCGGTGATGCGTGCGTTCCGTCAAGTGATGCAGAGTAAGGCTCTGGTTGTTGTACCGGAGACCTTCCAGAACCCTCCGGGGAATCTGGTTGCAGAGGCGGCGCATTTTGCCCGCATGGCGGTGAGTGCCAAGATCGGCGGCGCGAATTTCTACCGTCCGAAGGCAGCGGAATCTGTTGGTATTCCTACCGGTGAGTCTATGGGACAGGCGATCTGGGGGACTTATGACGTATTCTCCCATACCGTGAATATCAAGCTGAATGATCCGGAGATCGACAAGCGCCAACAGGAGATTGTCGATGAAGCCATGGCGGTTCTGGAGGCGGCGCTTAACCGGAAAAACCTGGAGCCGGAGGATATTACAGACGCATTCTGGGAGAGTTTTACCATCGAAGAACTGATTGACCGCATCTTCCATGCGGGTCGGGCAGGTATTTTGGACTGTCAGAGAGCCGGTGGCTGGGATCTGAAGCGTCATGTGAAGATTCATAGAGATAAGGACGGCTATGTGCGCTATATTAAGGGGTACACTCCTCTGGGCGTGGATGAGTCACGTTTGACGGTGACAGATGAAGATGTAAAGGTCGTCATTGAGAAAGCGCCGACGAAGCCGCAGAAGATCGTTCTCGCAACGGTGGGAGCGGACGCGCATGTGAACGGCATCAATGTCATACGGGAAGCTTTTATGGAAGCGGGATATGAGATTATCTTCCTGCGCGGCATGAATCTTCCGGAGACCGTTGCTGAGGTTGCGGCGGAGGCCGGTGCGGATGCGATCGGCGTCAGCAACCTGCTGGGTCTGGGTCAAACCCTCTTCCCGCGTGTCGGGCAGCGCCTGCAGGAATTGGGACTTCGTGACCGCATGGTTGTCTGGGCCGGCGGCCGGATTGCGGAGAAGGAAGAGGAACAGAAGATGTTCCACGACCGGATTGCGAAGGAAGGTGTTGGATTCCTCGGCGTGGATGCTTTCTTCGGACCGAGCAGTACGCCGGAGCAGTGCGTGAGGGAGATTGAACGCCTTCTCGGAGAAAAGGCAGGAGTATAGAGCGGAAAAAGCGGTGTGGCTGTATGGGTCATGCCGCTTTTTCGGGGGAATCCCCCTTTATTTTCCGGGCATTTCATGTTAAGATAATGCCATCAGGAAGAAAATGAACAGGAGGTAGTGCGATGACCCCTCAGTATGAACGTTTGCAGAAATGCTACGAGATTTATAAAGAGAAGATTCATTTTGAACCGAGAGTGGCGTTGGTTCTCGGCTCCGGGCTTGGCGATTACGCAGATCAGATCGATACGAGAGCTGTCCTGGAATACAGAGAGATTCCTGGCTTCCCGATATCTACCGTGCCGGGACACAAGGGGCGCTTCGTTTTCGGCTATGTGGATACAGTGCCGGTTGTGATCATGCAGGGCCGCGTGCATTATTATGAAGGCTATGATATGGAGGATGTGGTGCTGCCGATTCGCCTGATGGGGCAGATGGGCGCTCAGATTCTCTTCCTTACAAATGCAGCGGGCGGAGCGAATTATTATTTTCAGGCCGGCGATTTTATGCTGATCGAGGATCAGATTGCGACTATGGTTCCCTCTCCTCTGCGCGGAGCGAATATTGAAGAGCTGGGGCTCCGCTTTCCGGATATGAGTCATATCTATGACGAAGACCTGAAGAAACTCATCCGTATGACTGCGGCAGAGCTTCAGATTCCGCTGAAGGCCGGTGTATATATGCAGAATCCGGGGCCGAACTTTGAGTCGCCGGCGGAGGTGCGTATGTGCCGGATTCTGGGCGCGGATGCGGTCGGGATGAGCACGGCCTGTGAAGCGATTGCTGCGAACCATATGGGGATGAAGGTCTGCGGAATCTCCTGTATCTCCAATGCGGCAGCCGGGATGACACCGAACCCTCTCACGCATGAGGAAGTGCAGGAGACAGCGAACCGTGTGGCACCGATGTTCAAGAAGCTGATTACCGCCTCTGTGGCGAAGATGTAAGCGCTGGAATCGGAGGACTTATATGAATATTCGTTTTACCAATGTAAAGATCCTGACCATGGAGCCGGGGCGTGAGATCTTTGACGGTGAGCTTCATGTAAAGGATGATCGGATTGTTTATGTGGGACCGACAGTGCAGGAAGCCGTGGATCCCGTGTGGGATCGAGAGATTGACGGAGAAGGAAATCTGTTGATGCCGGGTTTCAAGAATGCGCACGCGCATTCCGGGATGACGTTTCTGCGCTCCTACGCGGATGACCTTCCACTGCACGAATGGCTGAATGACCGGGTATTTCCGATGGAGGCGAAGCTGACGCCGGAGATGATCTACCACCTGACAAAACTGGCGATTCTGGAATATCTGACGAGCGGAATCACAGCCGCGGCGGATATGTACCTGACGCCGGATACGATCGCCCGGGCAGCGGCAGACTGCGGTTTCCGCATGGTACTGGTCGGTGCGGTGAATGATTTTTCCCAGTCCGTGGAGGAGATGGAACGCTGTTATGAAGTGTACAATCATTATCATCCACTGGTAAGCTATCAGCTGGGGTTCCATGCGGAATACACGACGGGAAGAGAGCGCCTGGAGGCGATCGCGGATCTGGCGGCACGAAAGAAAGCACCGGTATTCACTCACAATTCCGAGACGAAGGCGGAAGTGGAAGGCTGTATCGAGAGAAACGGCATGACGCCAACCGTCTATCTGGAGAAGCTGGGGATGTTCCGCTACGGCGGAGGCGGCTATCACTGTGTCCACATGAGCCCGGAGGATTTGGATATCTTTGCGGAGCATTCCCTGTATGCCATAACGAATCCGGCCTCGAATCTGAAGCTTGCCAGTGGTATCGCGCCGGTGGAGGAGTTCCTGCAGCGCGGCATTCCTGTGGCGATCGGAACGGACGGTCCGGCCAGCAACAACTGCCTGGATATGTTCCGCGAGATGTTTCTGGTGACGGCTCTGGCCAAATACCGGGAGAACGATGCCTCCGCTGTGGATGCCGGCAAAGTGCTTCGGATGGCGGCTGTCGGCGGCGCTGGTTCCATGGGACTTTCGGATTGTGACATACTGGCAGCAGGGAAGCAGGCGGATTTGATCCTGATTGATTTGCATCAGCCGAATATGCAGCCGATCAATCACATTGTCAAGAACCTGGTGTACAGCGGCTCCAAGTCAAATGTGGCTTTGACGATGATCGCCGGTAAGATTCTGTATGAGCGTGGCAGCTTCTTTATCGGGGAGGATCCGGAAGCCATTTACGCGAAGGCGAATGAAATCACGCGCCGTCTGGGAGATGCGCAGTGATAGCAGAAGAAAAGGAACCGAAGGAGACGGCTTCCGTGGAGAAGCGTGCAAAGAGAAAGAAAAAAATCCGTATCGTTCTCGTGCTTCTGATCCTTCTGATGATGATTCCGGTATTCCTGCGAGTTACGCAGGTACAGGTCGAAGGCAATCAGTACTACACAGAGCAGGAGATCGAAGATCTGGTATTTCCGGATAGTTTTTCGCGCAGCCCGCTGCTGATTTTTCTGAATGGAAGACTGGGAAATTACCGTGAGATTCCCTTTGTGCAGAAATACCGTGTCACGCTGACGGGTCTTACGTCGGCGAAGATTACCGTATACGAGAAGAGCATGGTCGGCTATGTGGAATTTATGGGCAGCTGCCTGTACTTCGATAAGGACGGCATGGTGGTAGAAAGCTCGAAAGAACACTACGGTTCTGTGCCCAAAGTCACCGGTCTGCAGATGGATTATATTGTTTTGAATCAAAAGCTTCCGGTAGTGGATGATGTGATCTTCCAGGAACTTCTGCAGATGACGCAGTATTTTTCATCGACGATGATCACATTCGGTGACATGGAGAGTGATATGATCTCTTTGGTGGATGGCATTCATTTTGACAGCCATGAGAATGTCAGCTGCACAATTGGTGATATCGAAATCAGTTTCGGATCCGGTGAGCAGATGGAGGGCAAGCTTCAGGAGATGCACGATATTCTTCCGAAGCTTTATGGGCGAAAAGGTACGCTGCATCTGGAAACCTACGACGAGACGGTGACAGAACCGTCGTACGTTTTCCGGAATCGGGAATAAAGCTTAAAAAATGTGAAGAATTTCGAAAAGTTAGGAAGCGGGACTTGATTATTTTTCTGAAATCAAATATAGTATATAGGGTACGAGTATCTTTTGGAAGATGGCAAGGAGGATTTAAAGTTGTTAGAGATTAAGATAAATGAATCTGAAAACGCAGCCAAGATCATTGTGGTCGGAATCGGCGGCGCAGGCAACAACGCTGTGAACCGCATGGTTGACAGCAACATCGAAGGCGTAGAGTTTATCGGGGTAAATACGGACCGTCAGGCACTGCAGATGTGCAAGGCACCGACCGCGATTCAGATCGGCGAGAAGCTGACGAAGGGTCTTGGCGCGGGCGCTCAGCCGGAGATCGGCATGAAGGCTGCCGAGGAGAGCGAAGAGGAACTCATCAATGCGCTGAAGGGCGCAGATATGGTATTTGTTACCTGCGGTATGGGCGGCGGTACCGGTACCGGCGCAGCTCCCGTGGTAGCGAAGATCGCCAAGGATATGGGCATTCTTACTGTCGGCGTTGTTACGAAGCCTTTCCGTTTCGAGGCGCGTGTACGTATGCAGAACGCGCTTACAGGTATTGAGAATCTGCAGCGCAGTGTAGATACCCTGATTGTAATCCCTAACGATAAGCTCCTTGAGATTGTAGACCGTCGCACCACCATGCCGGAAGCACTGAAGAAGGCGGATGAGGTACTGCAGCAGGCGGTTCAGGGCATCACCGATCTGATTAACGTTCCCGGTCTGATCAACCTTGACTTCGCGGATGTACAGACCGTTATGATCGATAAGGGCATTGCTCATATCGGTATCGGTAAGGCCAAGGGCGATGACAAGGCGATCGAGGCAGTGAAGCAGGCAGTTTCCAGCCCTCTGTTGGAGACCACGATTGCAGGCGCAAGCCATGTTATCATCAACATCTCCGGCGATATCGGCCTGATGGAAGCGAACGAAGCCGCTACATACGTACAGGAGCTGGCTGGCGAGGATGCGAATATCATCTTCGGCGCTATGTACGATGAGACGGTTCAGGATGAAGCGACCATCACGGTTATCGCAACCGGACTGGAGCCCGCTTACGAGGAGAATATCCGCCCGGCAAGAGTACAGGCGGCATCTACCTATCACCCCACTGCGACTGCTACTCCGGTAAGACCTCATGTAAGAGTGGAGGAGACTCCGGCCCCTGTCTTCGAGGCACAGGAAGAGGAAGAGTCCGCCAAGCCCGTGACTCCGACTCCGGCTGCCAGCTTTGTTCCGAGACAGTCGGTACATGTTCCGGAAGCTTCCGTACGTCAGAAGACGATTAACATCCCGGATTTCCTGAAGAGATAATTTTACCGTATCATCCGATTATAATTAAAAAGCATTTCCCCGCCGGACAGGCATTGGGAGATGCTTTTTTTGTTGCAAAACGTCGAATTATACCGAAAAAGGAAGAAAAGAGAGGAGAAATAATCTGCATCTGCGGCGATATTTCGACAGTATTATCTTTAGAGCTTTTGTATAATTATGCTATGCAAGATACAGTATATCTGGATGTGCTCATTCTGGAAAATTTCTGCATGGATCTCTGGCTTCTCTGGCTGGAAGGAAAGCTCCTTCGGAAAAAAAGCTCCATGAGAAGACTTCTGGCTGGAAGTGCCGCCGGGGCATTCGGAGCTGCCGCGGGTATTCTCCTACCGGGGATGCCGAAGATCATTTTGGGAGCGCTGCTCCCGGCGCTGATGCAGCAAATTACATATGGCAGGCGTATATCTCTGTTTTCCGGATGCCTCTTCCTTCTCTTTGCAGCGTGCCTTGCCGGAGGTTTTGTAGAACTTGCCGGTCGGATCAGTGGATTTCACTCCTTTTTTCTCTGGTTCCCGGCTGTCCTTTTCCTGGGAGGACTTGTGGTTCTTTTCGAAGAACTTAAGCGGGAGGAGCGGAGGCTCTGCCAGGTTCGGCTGGTATGGCAGAACCAGTCCATCTGTCTGACAGGTCTTCTGGATTCCGGCAACAGTCTGTATACACCGGAGGATCATCGCCCGGTATATATCGTGGAGAAGAGGAGCCTGCAGTGCTGGAAGAACCGGAAGGCGGAGAAAATCCTGTGGATTCCCTACCGGAGCATCGGCAGGGATGCGGGGGCTCTTCCCGCAATTGTCATGGATGAGCTATGGATCAATGAAGAAATATGTCGAAAATTGCCGGTGATCGCATTTTCCGGATATCCTGTAAGCAGCAGTGGTCAATATCAGATACTTATACATTCTCAGGAGGTATCCATATGATAACAGTGAAAACGTGGCAGAAAAGAGTGAAGAGTCCGCAGATTCGCGGATTTCGCAGAGTTCTTGTACATACCGGAGACGAGATCCACTATATCGGGGGCAGCGATATCCTGCCGTCTCCTCTGACTCAGGAGGAAGAGCAACGGATGATTGAACGCCTGGCGGAAGGATCCGAGGAGGCAAGATCCCGCCTCATTGAGCATAATCTACGTCTTGTGGTGTACATTGCGAGAAAATTCGACAACACTGGCGTCGGCGTCGAGGATCTGATCTCGATCGGAACGATCGGCTTGATTAAGGCAGTGGGAACCTACAATCCGGGAAAGAAGATCAAGCTGGCCACTTATGCCAGCCGCTGCATCGAGAATGAGATACTGATGTACCTGAGAAAGAATAGCCGGACGAGAGTGGAAGTGTCAATCGATGAGCCTTTGAATGTGGACTGGGACGGAAATGAGCTGCTGCTCTCCGACATCCTGGGGACGGATGAGGATGTTATCTATCGCGATATGGAGGATGAGGCGGAGCGCAGTGTTCTGAAGATGGCGGTGGCTTCCCTTTCCGCGCGTGAGCAGATGATCATCCGTCTTCGCTTCGGCCTGGGGCGGGAGGATGGTCAGGAACTGACGCAGAAGGAAGTCGCGGACCTTCTCGGAATCTCACAGTCATATATTTCGAGACTTGAGAAGAAGATCATAAAAAGGCTGAAGGCGGAGATTATAAGTTTTCAGTAAAACGTTTTTTCCGGAATATTTCAATCCCGAACAGAGCAAGCTTATAGAAGAGGCAGATGTTCTGCATGAACCTGCCGCAAAGCAGCGGAAACAGAGAAAAGAAGAATGACGGAGGAGAAGTAATGTCTGTATACAAGGTTGAGATCTGCGGGGTGAATACGTCCAGGCTGCCTCTTTTGAAGAATGAAGAGAAGGAAGCGCTCTTTCAGCGAATCCGGAATGGCGATGAGGAGGCAAGGCAGGAGTACATTAAAGGAAACCTGAGGCTTGTGTTAAGTGTCATCCAGCGCTTCTCTGGTCACGGCGACAATATGGACGATCTCTTTCAGATCGGCTGTATTGGTTTGATCAAGGCAATCGATAATTTTGATCTGACTCAGAATGTCCGTTTTTCCACGTATGCCGTTCCCATGAAAATCGGAGGGTGAAAAGAGGCGGAGTTGTCTTTTCAGATTTACTTGGTTTCTTTTTTCTGTTATGTTATAATAGTGCCGGGGTATTTTGCCCCGGTTTATTTTTTGAATTGTTATGGGAAAGTCTTTATGAGAAAGTGAGTACAGCTTACAGGATGAAGAAAGATATGACAGCCGGAACAGAGGGAACGACGATCCTTCTGTTCGCCATTCCGATTATGGGAGCGAACCTTTTGCAGGTTCTGTATGGATTTGCGGACAGCGTGATCGTGGGCAATTTTGTTAATTCGTCGGCGTTGGGGGCAATTGGCCTTACCGGCTCCATGACATGGCTGCTGCTGACTTTCTGCACAGGACTTGGAAATGGAACGAGCATCGCAGTTTCCCAGTTCTTCGGGGCAAGGAAAGAGAAAGAGATTCATGAGGTTGTTGCCACGTCGTATCTGCTGTCATTCGTGATCAGTCTGGCGCTGACTTCTGCCTGTTTCCTTCTGTCCCGCGTGATTATCTATGATTTCCTGCAGACTCCGGAGGAGATGCGTGCGGACAGCCGCCTGTATTTTCTGATTTACAGCGGCGGTCTGATCTTTCAGATGCTTTATAATGTGACTTACGGTATCCTGCGGGCTTACGGTGATTCCCGGGGCGCGCTACTGTTTCTCCTGATATCTTCTCTGATGAATGTCGGGTTGGACTGCCTGTTCATTATCGTGTTTCAATGGGGAGTCGCAGGAGCAGCGGCAGCAACGGTGATCTCTCAGGCAGCTTCGGCGGCTGCCAGCATCCTGTATATGCGGAAGCTCTTTCCGGAGGTCTTTCCGAAGCCGCGCTTCCTGTACGCCTGGAAGGAGAAGAGTCGTCTGTTGTTGCGCCTGAGTGTGCCAATTACTTTTCAGCAGATGGTTACCGCTCTCGGCTTTACTGTGCTGCAGCGCCTGGTGAACACCTTCGGCGCTGCCAGTATCGAAGGCTATGCAGCCATGCAGAAGATCGAGCAGATCGCGCATATTCCGTCGAACAGCTTCCATACGGCGATTGCCAGCTTCACTGGTCAGAATATCGGTGCGGGGCAGACAGAGCGGGTACAGAAAGGATACCGCGTCACGGTCGGCTTCGGTGTCGGGATCAGTGCGGCACTGTGTGTGCTGGTTCTGATTTTCGACGAGAGACTCCTCGCAATGTTCAGCATTGCCGGTGAGGCGATGAAGCGGGGATGCGAGCATCTGGATCTCCTGATGCTCTTTATCTGGGCGAACACAATCACGAATATTACTTGTGGCTTCCTTCAGGGAGCGGGGGATGTTAGAATCCCGGCTGCATCGGGATTCGTCAATCTTGGGATACGATTAGCCCTATCTTATCTTTTTGCGGCGATGGGACTTGGTTATATCTGTTACTTTATCAGTATGCCGCCGGCCTGGTGCCTGACTAGCTTTTTTGTATATCTGCGCTACCGGAGCGGCAAATGGAAAAAATACCGGATCGTGTAAGAGAACGGTCCGATACAACAGGAGGAAAGGAAATAGCATATGAGCATTCAATACTATGAGAACAGCCGGGAGTTCCATCTCTGGAATGACCAGATCAGCTACAGCTTCTCGATTCTGAAGAACGGGCATCTGGGAAATCTGTATTTTGGCAGGAAGCTGCGGGAGCGGGAGAGTTTCGGACACTTCCTGGAGCTGGCGCGAAGAGATATGGCGCCTTGCGCGTACGAGAGCGATTCCGCGTTCTCTCTGGAGCATATCCGCCAGGAATATTCGGGATACGGTAATGGTGATATGCGCGTGCCTGCCTATGAGATTCAGTGCGACAACGGAAGTTATGTAACGGATTTTGTGTATGACTCCTATCGGATCTGTCCAGGTAAGCCGAAGCTTCCAGGACTTCCTGCCACCTATGTTGAATCGGAAGATGAGGCGGAGACTCTGGAGATTACACTGACAGATGCTTTGATTCAGACGGATCTCATCTTAAGTTACACCATCTGGCGTGATCTGCCGGTGATTACAAGAAGCTGCCGATTCGTTTGCCGCAACCCGAAAGGCATCCGTCTGTTGCGTGCGCTGAGCCTGAATCTGGATCTGCCGGACTGTGATTATGAGATGCTGGATCTCTCCGGTGCATGGGCCAGAGAGCGCGACGTCCGCATTCATCCGCTGCACCGCGGCATTCAGAGCATTCAGAGCCTGCGCGGACACAGCAGCCATCAGTTCAATCCTTTCCTGGCGCTGCTGCGTCCCGGCACGGATGAGAACCGGGGCGAAGTCATCGGCTTCTCCTTAATCTATAGCGGCAATTTTCTGGCACAGGTAGAGGTGGATACCTGCGATGTTACCCGTGTGACCATGGGCATTCACCCGCAGCAGTTCTGCTTCCCGCTGGCGAAGGGAGAGTTCTTCCAGACGCCGGAGGCTGTGATGGTATACTCGGCGAACGGCATGAATCACATGAGCCAGACCTTCCACACGCTGTACCGCACGCGTCTGGCCCGCGGCTACTGGAGAGACCGGGTGCGCCCGATCCTTCTGAACAGCTGGGAAGCGGTATATATGAAGTTCGATGAGGAGAAGATTCTTGCGATTGCAGAGAAGTCGAAGGAGCTTGGCGTGGAGCTTTTTGTTCTGGACGACGGCTGGTTCGGTCATCGTGACGATGCCACCACATCCCTCGGCGACTGGTTCCCTTACCTGGACAAGATCCCGCACGGAATCTCCGGACTGGCACAGAAGGTAACCTCCATGGGAATCCGCTTTGGACTCTGGATTGAGCCGGAGATGATCAGCACGGACAGTGAACTCTTCCGGAAACATCCCGACTGGCGGCTGGAGGTCCCGGGCCGCGTCCCCTGCCAGGGAAGAAACCAGTATGTGCTGGATTTCTCTCGTACCGAGATCGTGGATGCGATCGGAGATATGCTGGAGAAGCTTTTATCTGAGTCGCCGATCTCTTATATTAAGTGGGACATGAACCGCAGTCTGACAGACGTATACTCCGCAGTCCTTCCGGCAGAGCGCCAGGGCACGGTATTCCATAATTATGTACTTGGTGTGTACCGCCTGTACGAGCGTCTCACCAGTCGCTTCCCGGAGGTGCTCTTCGAGTCCTGTGCCAGCGGCGGCGCCCGCTTCGATCCCGGTATGCTCTACTATGCGCCGCAGGGATGGATTTCTGACGATACGGATGCGGTGGAGCGCCTGAAGATCCAGTACGGAACTTCGATCGTATATCCGTTAAGCTGTATGGGAAGCCATGTATCTGCAGTCCCGAATCATCAGGTATTCCGCAATACGCCGATGGATACCCGTGCCGCAGTCGCTTACTTCGGCACCTTCGGCTATGAGCTGGATCCAACCAAACTGACAGAGGAAGAGAAGGAAGCGGTGAAGAAGCAGATTGCTTTCATGCAGGAGCACCGGGAGCTGATTGCCAGAGGAACTTTCTACCGCCTGAAGAGCCCGTTCGAGGGAAATGAAACCGCCTGGATGGTTATCTCGGAGAATAAGAAGCAGGCGATTGTTGGCTACTACCGCGTCCTCCAGCCGGTCAATATCGGTTATCGCAGACTGCGTCTCGCAGGGCTTTCCGAGGATGTATCCTACCGGATTAATGGAGAAGAGGCCGCATTCTACGGCGATGAGCTGATGTATGCGGGTATGTTGATCTCCGATGGAGCCAGCGGCGTTAATATCCCCGGCCTCTATCAGGGAGATTATCAGGCGCGTCTGTTCCTGCTGAATGCGGAAGAATAGCACAGGAAGGAACGCCGGAAACCGGGAAATAGAACGGATTGTAGACAAAATCAGGTTGAGATCCCGGATAACTACAGAAATAGAAACAGAATAGGAATAGGAGAGAACTTTATGAACAACACAGCAGAAAATCTGATGGAGCCGTGTGAAGAAGCCCCCGTATATGTCATCGGACATATGAACCCGGACACCGATTCGATCTGCTCCGCAATCGCATACGCATATCTGAAGGAAAAGGTCAACGGAAAGCCTTATTATCCCAGAAGAGCCGGTCAGTTGAACCTGGAGACAAAGTATGTACTGGAGAGATTCGGCTTCCAGGAGCCGTTTTATCTGGCGGATGTGCGCCGCCAGGTAAAGGACATGGATGTCCGCAAGTTCAAGAGAGTGCTGAGCTGTCTTTCACTGAAAAAGGCATGGGAATGGATGGCAGATCTCGATGTTGTAACGCTTCCGATCGTGGACGGAGAAGGAAAGCTGGAAGGCCTGATCACGGAGCGTGATATCGCTAAATCCTACATGGAGATGAATGATCCGGCTATGCTTTCCAAGGCTCATACCTCCTACAAGAACCTCACGGAGACTTTGGCCGGACACCTGGTCGTGGGCGATCCTGCCAATGAGCTGGAGCATGGCAAGGTACTGGTCGCAGCCGCCAATCCGGATATCATGGAGGAATATATTGAGGAGGGCGATATCGTTATCACCGGAAACCGCTATGAATCTCAACTGTGTGCGATTGAGATGAATGCCAGCTGCGTCATTGTTACCGGCGACGTACCGATCTCCCGTACAATCACCATTCAGGCCAAGCAGCATGGCTGCGCGATCATCGCGACGCCCCATGACACTTTCACGGCTGCCCGACTGATCAATCAGAGTATTCCGATCGATTTCTTTATGAAGAAATCGGATCTGATCACCTTCTGCCGCAATGATTTTATCGATGATGTCAAGGATGTTATGGCGAAGTACCGTCATCGTGATTTCCCGGTTATTGATAAGGATGGAAAGCTTCTTGGTATGATTTCCCGCAGAAAATTGCTGGGCGCGAAGAAGAAGAGCATCATTCTGGTGGATCACAATGAGAAGTCGCAGGCTGTGGACGGTATCGAGGATGCGGAGATTCTGGAGATCATCGATCATCACCGGATCGGAAGTATGGAGACGATCAATCCGGTTTATTTCCGGAACGAGCCGCTAGGATGCACAGGAACGATTATCTATATGATGTATAAGGAGAATGGTGTGGAGATTCCGGCGAATATCGCAGGTCTTCTCTGTTCGGCGATTATTTCGGATACGCTGCTGTACCGTTCCCCTACCTGCACGCCGACAGATCGCGAGGCAGCAGAGGCGCTGGCGAAGATTGCCGGAATCCAGACGGAGGAGCACGCGAAAGCGATGTTTACGGCGGGCTCCAATTTCGCGAACCGTACGGAGAATGAGATCTTCTATCAGGATTATAAGAAGTTCAATATGGGAGAGAAGTCCATGGGTATCGGTCAGGTGAATTCGATGAATCATGATGAGCTTCTTGTTCTGAAAGATCGTCTTCTTCCTTTTATGGAAAATGTGCGGAAGGAGAGTGGGCTGGATATTGTGATGCTGATGCTGACGGATATTCTGGAGGAAGGGACGTTGCTGCTGTTCTGCGGCGAGGATTCCCGCGAGATTGTGTCTGCAGCCTTCCAGTGCCAGGCGGATGAGAATTCCGTATATCTGCCTGGCGTGGTCTCCCGCAAGAAGCAGATGGTACCTTCCATCATGAGTTCGATCCAGAACGAGACCAATTGATATTTAACTATCTAATCCTCAAAAACCATTGATTTTTCAAGGCTTCACGCCTGTTTTTCATTCAAACCTTATCTGTTTGCCCTTGTTTTTGCCCTTACGAGCCGAAACAAGGGCAATTTTTTATTCCCCGCCGACCACCTTATCCAGCAGCCTTGCGGAAGTACGCTTCGCTTCCCTTGTAGAGTGAGCGTAGATGTTCATTGTGGTACTGACATCAGAGTGTCCGAGAAGTTCCTGCACATCTTTCGGCTTTGCGCCGCCGGACAGCAGATTGCTTGTGTAGGTGTGACGGAGCGTGTGAAAATGGAAATCTTCAAGCCCTTTCACTTTCTTCTTTGCCGCCCTGCACATAATCCCTACCGTACTCGGCGCTTCATACGCCCCGTCTGCTCTCAGGCAGACAAAGGAGATTTCCTTATAGTCCTCCGGGACTTCCTCTGTCCTTTGCCGGCTGTAAACCTCATAATAGGTGCGCCCTTTTTCCTTTACTTCTTTGTAGTAGTTCAGGTGATAAAGCTCCCCGTAGCGGAAACGGTTTTTGCGCTGTTCTGTTCTTGCCGCCCGCAGGATTGCCGCCAGCGTGTCGCAGAAATCAACGGTGCGGACTTTGCTCCGCTTTGTCGTTCCCACTTCGGTTGTGTGCCTTGTTCCGTTATAGCGCATACTGCGGCGTACCGTGAGATATTGCTCCTCAAGGTTAATATCCTGCCAAGTCAAGCCGCATACTTCCCCGATACGAAGCCCCGTGTAGTACGCTATCTGCACAGGCAGCAAAGCGGGATTATCTTTTGTCTTGAGAAATTCCTCCAGCTTTTGGAACTGCTCATGCGTGATAGTAGGAATACTGGAAGTATCTTCCTCACTGTTCGAGAAAATATCCGTTTCCTGCTTTCTGCCCCTCAGCTTCACATACTGCATAGGGTTAAAGGTAATCAGTTTTTTCGGGAAAACCGCAAAGCGGAAGGAATTTTGCAGCACCGCCGAGAACAGGAGCATATATCCTTTGCTCATGGGCTTTGAAGTTGTCCCGTCCGGGTTTGTCCCACCGTAGCTCAGAAAATCAATGAACGCCTGCAAATGGTCGGCGGTCACGGTTTTCAGCTTGCGTTTGCCAATGGGATATTGCTTGATACGGTTGACCGTTCCCTGATAGGACATGACCGTCCCGTTGCTTAAGTTGCCGGGTTTCAGTTCTTCCTCTACCCACATATCCAGCATATCGCCTACTGTGATGTTTTCCGCTTTCCCGACAAACTGCTTTTACTCGTAGTCCGCTATCGCTTTGCGGAGCATGGCTTCTGTTTCCGCCTTGCTCTCTGTGCCTGCAAACTCTTTCTGCACTTTTCTGCCGCTTTCATCTTCAATATAAAAGCGTCCGTACCACTTTTTGCCTTTCTTTCTTACAGAACCTTTTGCCATAGATAAAAAACTCCTTTCTATCCGTGGCAATCGGGACTGTGACATATGGTGTGCGTAAAGTAATTGTGTCACTTCCGCCAGTGGAAGTCAACTGGCGTCTTTACTTGTCAAGGTGCCACGGAATTTTCTTTTTCGGATAGCCTTTCTTCGGCTTCCTCCACTATCCCGAAAAGTGCGCCCATCGACATTTTTGTGCGCCCCTCATCGTGGATATGTAAAATCCCGTCTAAAAACCGTTTCATATCCTCAATCGGCACTTCCATCTTCTTGCGGTATACCTGCTCCATGATTGCCCCGGACTCTATGGCGTACCGTCCAAGAGACTCTTTCAGCCCTTTGTCCTCCGCCACACGGTCAACTTCCTCCATAGCGTCAGCAAAGTAGCAGGTCATAACCGTATACAGGTCAACCATCTTGCCGAGAAATGTCGTGAGAAGCTGCTGGTGCGGTTCGCCCTTTACTGTATGGGAAACTGTGTCCAGATACTTCTTGATGTGTTCCTCAATATCCCGCTGGTAGAGAGTATAGGTGTCATATTCCTTATCATCGGAAAGACCTGTCAGCCATTCGGGAGTTGTGAGCAACGCTTCCGCAAGACCGTTGATAACCATTGTGCGCTTCGGATCAACCCCGTCCGCTTCGTACCGCTGAATGGTGGATTTGTTCACGCCCACACGCCTGCCGAGTTCCGGCATGGTAATGTTTAACTCTGTGCGGCGTTCCTTAATCCGCCCACCGACCTGTTTTGCGGTGAATGTGGTTTCTTTTTTCAAGGTGTTCACCTCCTGACTGGTATCAGTATAACACGCTGATACTTATTTTGCAACCATTATCTCGATAAAAATTGTAAACAAACTATGAATAGTTGCAAAATAGGTTGACAAGAGATGACAGAATAAGTATAATGATAAAACAGTAGTTGCAAAATGAGTATTCTAAAAAGGAGGTTGATAGAATGAACGCAGTCAAAATGGGACTTACCATAGAGGAAGCCGCAGAATGTACGGGTATCGGCAGGAACACCATGCGGAAGCTGGTGGAATGGGGAAAGCTGCCCGTCCTCAAAGTGGGGCGCAAGACCATTATCCGCAGGGACACGCTGGAACGGTTTCTGACGGTCAATCAGGGAAGAAATCTTCTGAAACCCGATGATGTCCGCAGAGTGGAATGACCATCCATTCTTTTTCGGGAAGTAACCCTAAGCCCTCGGCGTTTGAGAGCGAAATACACCCCTCGCACAAATCTTCGATTTGTACTCCGGGTATTTCGCCCTTGCAGGGGGCTTCCGTATCAACCGCCTGCAGCGTATGATACGGGGCTGTCACCGTTGCCGCAGTGACAGCCGCAACCGTAAACGGTTGCAAAAAAGGACGCACCTTGACAACAGAAAACGGAGATGATGTATGCCGAGACACAGTTTTATCCAGATGTCAAAGCTGCCCAATGTCAAAGGGCGAATATCATATATTACAAGCCATGCAAGGCAGGAAAACCTCTATGCCACCTACCGCACCGCCGACAGTACCTTTTGGAGCAATCTTGCAAGGGAAAGCCAGCAGGAGTTTCAGCGCAGCGGCACAGAGGGCAAATGTATCGAAGCAAGGGAACTGATTATCGCCTTACCCGAAGTCTATACGCAATATGAACCGCAGCAGGTACTCACGGACTTTACAGAGGAGTTCCGCAGGCGGTACGGTGTGGAGTGCGTGTCCGCCCTCCACCACAACAAGCGCAAGACGAATTATCATATCCATCTGATTTTCAGCGAGAGGAAACTGCTCCCCGAACCTGATGTGAAGATTGCTTCCCGCAGCGTATTCTTTGATGAGACTGGAAAGCGTGTCCGCACCAAAAAGGAAATCACGGGGAAGGACGGGCAGATACGGAAAGGCTGTACCGTCATCAAAAAAGGCGAGGTATACGAAAGCCATCTGTTTACTGCCAAAGATACACGCTTTAAGGGAGAGCCTTTTCTCCGAGAGATAAAGGAAGTGTATACGGAACTTATCAACCGCCATATCTCTGATCCTGAGCAGCACTTAAGGGTATTTGATAAAAACAGCGTCTATCTGCCGACCAAGAAAATCGGCAAGAACAATCTCAAAGAGGACGAAATCAACGCCGACAATGCCGCAAGGCAGGAATGGAACAGGACAGCGGATATGGCGTTATTATCAGGTATCTCCGAAGCAAAGATTTTAGAAGTCAAGCAGACAGAGATACACGAAAAGGCGAGCCAGTCTATCAAAAGCAAGGGCTGGCTGCCGGGTCTGTTCCGCAGTATCGTCAGCAAGGCAAAGGACTTCCTGCAAAACCTAATCCGTGAACACGATATGCCGCCGAAGCCTGTCCTTGAGATAGATATGGCAGAGTTCCGCACCATGCAAAAGCTGATGATAAAGGCGCAGGATAAGGCGAAAGAAATCCGGCATTTGCAGGATACGGTACTTCCGAAGCTGAAACAGCAGCTCGCCGACACAAAGGGGATTTTCAAAGGTAAGGAGCGCAAGGCGCTCACAGAGCAGATACAGCGGACAGAAAAGGAAATCGCTGAAAAGCTGGATAAACTACCCGATGTTCTGAAAGAGGACGGTTATCCCGATGTGCAGGCGTTCATGGCAACCTACCGCAAGGCGGAGGCTGTTGTGGAGCAGTACAACCGTGACCTTGCCGCATGGGAGCGGGAGGTCAGGGAGAACCGCAGACCAGCCGAAAAAGAAAGGCTTACACCGCCCGAAAAGAAAAGTATTCGTGACCAGCTCAGGCGGCTACAGGCAGAGGGCAGACAGAGAAGCCAGCCAAAGCGAAAATCCCACGACAGAGAAAGATAGCTTTAATGCCGAAAACAACACCGCAGGGCAGTACCCCTGCCTTGCGGGATTACATACATTTTAAGACAGAGAAACACCCTGCAAGATTTTGAAGTCTTACAGGGCATAGGTGGTTCATTCAGGAATTAATACATCTCCATCGGAGATTGTTGCCTTAAATGCCGAAATTGCACCTGCAATGGTGTTACCACTGGTTTCATCAATTTCGCCTTCATAGGAAATTTGCACGGTATCACCAACCTTGACAATTCCATAATCTACATAACGGGAGATACGAAGGTCATTTAGCAGAACCTTGTAGGTGATACCGTCCGCCGGATTCTTGCACAGGATAGAATCATCCACCAAGATATATTCTTCCGTAATCTTAATGATTGTACCGGCTACCGAGTTTCTGTACGGTTCATACTCTACTTCAGTGGAATTCTCTTTCGCATAATGGATAATCCTGCTTGCAGCATCCTCGCCGATGTTGAATAGATACTGCCAATTAAATGCGTTTGTCCACAGATAGCCGTCTTCCGTCACATACAGAGCAACTTTGTAAACACCAAGTGCTTCGGAAGTAATCGTAAAACTGAGGTAACTTCTGTCACCAACCGTCCATGTTTGATCTTCAACGAAAGGGGCGTTCTTACATTCGGACAGAACTTCCCACACATAATCGTCACTGCTCAATGCAAAATGTTTGCTATCAGGACTATTGTCTCCTTCGGAAAAGCGCTGAAGCTCCACGACCTCGGACAGATTTACGACATCCATAAGCTCACCAAGGGTGTTCGGAGGAGCATACTCGTCATTCTGAAAGACATAATAACTGTCCTCCATCTTTACGGCTATAAACTGACTTTGAGCAATATCCTTCAGTGCATATGCTTCAAACTCGGCAGAATATTTTTTTCCATTATTGACTTCATCATATCCAACCACAGTGTAGTTGCCAATTCTCTCGCCAATCCATGCTTCTGATACCGCACGGCCTTTTCCATGATACTCAATACCGTCAATTTCGACATTTCTATATTTTTCATATACAGTCTGATACTCCCATGGCCATACAATTGCAGATTCGCTGGCTTGGATAGAAAAGTCCTTGTATCTGCCGTTGGTTCCCTCCGGTGTTACATTTTCCCGAAATAGCGATGGGAGGATTGCTGCCCCTGCAATTACAAGCACTGCAAAGCATGCTGCCAAGGAACCCCATTTTAACCAATGTTTCTTATTTTTCGTCTTGCACTTAGCTGCGCCGGCGACAAGATCGTCATCAATTTGCCCGATGGCATTTGCGATTCTCGGTGTTTTCATATTTCAACGCCCTCCTTAATCAAGTAATCTTTTAGCTTGTTTCGGGTGTAGAACAACATATTTTTGACCTTACTCTCAGTAAAAGAATAGCGCTTTGCAATCTCCCTTATAGAATCGAAATAAAAATACTTGCGGATGAAGACATTTCTGACATATTCCTCCTGACTGCGAAGAAACGTACTGATCAGCTCACCTACATCCTCGTCGCTCACATCGGGGGCATATCGTTCATCCGGCAATACTGCCGCAAGCTCGTCCAAGGATAAAATGATCTCCGCTGACCGTTTCTTTCGCTTCATAAACTCCAGTCGCTTCAAAGAGAGATTTCGTGCAATCTTGCAGATAAAGGGCATGAAATTGTGCGGTCTTGTAGGCGGAATGGTGTTCCACACACTCACATAAGTATCATTAACGCATTCCTCAGAATCTTCGTGATTATTTAGAATGTTATAGGCAATACTGTGGCAAAGTTTTCCGTACTTTGCATCCGTCTCCTTGATCGCCTGTTCATCTCTATTAAAATAGAGTTCTATGATTCTCAGATCATCCATGTTGTTCACCTCCCTCATTTGACCTAAAAGCGCTTTCACCTATTAAGTACGTTTTTTGAGGCGATGGTCTTAAAAAATAACTCTTTTAGAATTATACCATAAATCTTTGATTTCTCGGTCATATACATAAAAACGGCGGCGAGGTTTTCCTCGCCGCCGCTCCGGCTTAACTGTAAATCAGTTCTGCATTTACAATCTCCACCGCTCTACTGCGAATATTATTCATCCTGCCAACCCACTCCATTTGATTTTCTGTCTTTAGTTGCTCGGTTACGCCCTCACGCTCCGACATCTGTTTTATCAACCGAAGGAACATATCCTTTGCCTGTTTGTCTATCTCGGCAAGGTATTCGTTCAGCCTTCCGCTTGTGAGCAAATTGGTATATGTAAGCCTGTGATATTCTTTCAGATAGTGCAAATGCCGCTGTCCCCACAAACCGATAGGCTGTTCTTTTTCGGTTGGTAAGATAAGACAAGGAATATAATAATCTCCTTGCAGTTCATACCACAGACCATTTTTATCATCGTAAATATACTTGTCCATTGAAAATCCTCCGTTATAATATATTCGCACATACATCACAGTTCTCCGATTGCCACACTCTGTTATATCTTGTTATGAGATTTTCTTGCCCTTGCATTTGCCCTTATGAGCAAGGAGGGAAAGAGTAAACTTGTGTGTAACCGTATAAATAGATAAGGCGAACACATTGCGATAAATCCTTTGTTTTCAAGGCTTTTGGAGGATTTTATTAAAGCACTGTAACCTCTGTTGAAAGGTCATAATTTACTGATATTCAAATTGTAATTTGCAAGACGATAAAGAGGTAAAATGCCATTTCCGACGCAAATAAATCCCATGTCTGTATCATGGTGTAAATCGGAAAAATAAAGAGATCATTAAAGCCATGATAGGCATAGGGAATGACCTAAAGTTATGTTATCAATGTAATCTCCGGGAAAAAGCCGGCCCTCTTCTACACGGACACATTGCGAGTATTCCGTGCGCAGGGCTGCGCTAGCGATCGCCACAAAGCCCCACGTTCAAGCCTCGAAGAGGCGCGCCGGGGCGACTGGCGATTAATAGGCGCACAGCCCGGAGCCGGAAACGCAGCACCCGTGGCCGTGTGAAGATGGGTTCGGCTTGTCCCGAAGTTTGCGCGGAGCTCCACGTAAAGTTTGAGGAAGGAGTAAACCCTGCAGAAGACGAAAAAGAGAGGGCTCAGTGTCCTCTCTTCTTCATGTGGTGGATGGAGTATGTATAGTAGAACAGGAACAGGATTGACGTCAGTATCCAGGAAATCGGATAGCTGATGTACACTCCGGAGAAGTCCGTGTAATGCGGAACCGCAACAATAATCCAGATGATACGGAAAATGCACACGCCACTCATCGTGAGGATCGTAGGGATAACTACATTACCCATACCGCGCAGCGCACCGGACAAAATCTCAATCGTAACGAAAGTAATATAGAACGGCGAAACCACGTGAACCATCCGCTGGCCAATATCGATAACTTCCGCATCCGAAGTAAAAATACGAAGAAGCGGAACACAGAAAGCAAGCATAAGCGCAGAAATCAAAAGCGCAGTCAGGCAATTTATTGCAAAACAGATCTGTACACTTTTGCGCACACGATCCTGTTTCTTTGCTCCGTAATTTTGGCCGACAAAGGTTGTGATCGAAATACCAAAAGCGCCGCTGATCATCCAGTAAATACTGTCCATTTTCGTATAGGCCGTAGCAGCAGCGACCGTAGCCGTACCGAAACTGTTGATGCATGCCTGGATCAGAACATTCGAGATATTATACATGCAGCTCTGGAATCCACCCGGAAGACCAATCTTCAGCTGACCTTTCAGGATATCCGGGGCAATTCGAATTTTGGAAAGCGTCAGCTTCAGACCATTCTCTGAGCGCATCAGGCAGCGGGTTACGAGAATTGCACTGACCGCCTGCGAAATCCATGTTGCAATGGCCACACCAGCCACGGCAAGACGAAAGACAACCACCAGCAGAATATCCAGAAAAATATTGATAAAACAGCAGATAATCAGGTAGTAAAGCGGACGTTTGGAATCTCCGGTGGAACGAAGGATTGAAGATCCCATATTGTAGATAAACACAAAAATAATACCGCTGAAATAAATGCGCAGATAGACGGTGGAATCCGCAATGACATCCGGTGATGTCTTCATCCATCCAAGGAATGAAGGAGTGAGGATGATTCCGATGACCGAGATGACTGCGCCGCCGAAGATCGCGAAGGCGTAGGCGCAGTGCAGACTGCGGTTTACCATATCCTCTTTCTTTGCGCCGAAGAACTGCGAGATCATAACGGTGGCTCCGGCTGTGAGTCCGGTGAAGAAGCCAACGACCAGATTGATGATCTGTCCGGCGGAACCGCCGACACTGGCAAGTGCGTTTGTCCCGGCAACCTGACCGACTACGATGGCGTCCACTGTATTGTAGAGCTGCTGAAAAAATGTGCCAACTACGATAGGAAAGAAAAAAAGCATCAGCTGTTTCCAGATCACGCCCTCGGTAATCTGATTTGCTTCAGATTTGGGATTCTTGTCATTTGTCTGGTTCATTATGATCTCCTTGTATTACACGGGATACCCGGGGAAAAAACAATCAGCAGTCTAATTATGTTAATATACCGGAGCGTAAAAAGCAAGTTTCTTTCGAAGGGAAAAGCAAGCTTTTTATTACAAGTATGAGGTGTTTACGGAAGAATGAAAATAATGATTTCAGGTTATGGAGATTTTCGATAAAATCATGAAAAAGGTTTAATTAAATGAGCCTGTGGTTGACATTTTTTCGATGGCATGATATCTTCAGCAGGAAGAGCCGGACAGAAGTCGTGTCCAACTGGATAGTAGAGAGGCAGGTTCCGTGTGCCGGAGGCACATGCGGAATTCTAATCGGAAAGGAATAAGATATGATCAGAAAAGCGCAGACGGGGGATCTTTCCCGGATGATGGAGATTTATCAGATTGCGAGACAGTTTATGGATGAAACCGGAAATCCGACCCAGTGGGGGAAGAATTACCCTCCGGAGGAGCTGATCCGGGAGGAACTTGCGGATGGCCGGATGTATGTGATTGAGGAAGATGGCAAAGTGCATGCCGTATTCTACTTCTTTATTGGTCCGGATGAGACGTATCAGGTGATTCAGGATGGCGCGTGGCTTTCCGATGCGCCCTACGGGACGATTCATCAGGTGGCGAGCGACGGAAAGGTACGCGGTGTTCTGCATCAGGCGGTGGAGTTTGCGTCGTCGATGATTCCGCATCTGAGAATTGATACGCATCAGGATAATTATGTAATGCAGAAGGCGATTGAGAAAGAAGGTTTCCGCCGCTGCGGAATTATTTATACGAGAGAGAACAGTGAGAGAATTGTATATGAGAAGCTGGCGGAGCGGCCGGTGGATCTGCACGTGCACACCTGCTGTTCAGATGGCACGCTGACGCCGGATGAACTGGTGGCGCTGGCGAAGAAGAAGGGACTGGCGGCGATTGCGATTACGGATCATGATACGGTGAGCGGAGTTTCGGAGGCTCTGGAAGCGGGAAAGCAGTATGGCATTCAGGTGGTACCGGGGATTGAGATGAGTACCGTGATGGACGGAAAGGATGTTCATCTGGTGGGATTGTTTGTAAAACCGGAGAATGAAGAGCTGCAGGCCTGCCTGGCGGATGCAAGAGCGAAGCGGGAGGATCGAAACCGCCGTTCATTGAAGCAGCTGCGCGAAGCCGGCATTGCAGTGACGGATGAGGATTTGAAGGAACTGGGAGAGGGCCGCGTCCTGACCAGAGGAAATCTGGCGGAGCTTCTGGTGAAGAAGGGTTATGCGCAGAGTGTGAAGGAAGCATGGAATCAGTATATGAAGAGAGGCCAGGTCGGCTATGCCTCCCGGAAGCTTCCGACTCCGGAGGAATGTATCCGTGTGCTGCATGCGGCAGGAGCGCTTGTTTTTGTAGCGCATACGAATCAGATTGATAAGAATGATCCGGAGCATGGTATTGCGATCTGTCGCCGGATTCTTGACATGGGTGCGGACGGCCTGGAGACGGAGTACTGCCAGTTCGATGATTACTGGAAAGATGTTACAGAGAAACTTGCGGAGGAATATGGCTGCCTGCGCTCCGGCGGCAGCGATTTCCACGGTACGCTGAAAGCAGGCCTGGAGCTTGGCTGCGGTTACGGAAATCTGTTCGTACCGGAGCGTTTCCTCCGGGCGATGGAAACGCTGCAGAAGCAGGAAGAAGTTCCGGGATGCTTTCCTGTAGAGAATGGATATCAGAGATATTGTCAGTTCTGTGAAAAATAAGAATACGATAATATCGATTGCATTCGGGAAGAATTTTTCGGGTTTCCTGAAAAATCGCATCGTGTCCGCAGAACTCCCCACGGGAAATCTTTTGCCAGAAGTCAGACAGAGTCTGTTCCAGACCGATTAGTTCCGGTGCTATGCTATTTATGAGTTTGTTTACCTGCATGGATTTCTGTTAAAACATTTTTCAGCTGTTTTGTAAGATAAGAAAGCAGATTCATAATAAGTCTCGCCTGTTATTATTTGCATATAATACCGAAGCTTCGGATGATGTCTCGCAACCTTTCCATGTGTTCCCCGGAGGGAATATGACTGGAGAAACCGTTCGGGGCATTTTCTAGTTCTTCGAATTTCCCTTCGCCCAGCGTGTGGAAAGGAAGCAGATGCACCTGGGAGCAGTGGTTGAGGTTCTCTTTTACGAAGCAGCTCAGTTGACGGATGTTTTCTTCCGAGTCGTTGTAGCCGGGAATGATCGGGACGCGCACCCAGATGTCGCAGGCACATTCGCGGCTCAGATGTCGCAGGTTCTCCAGAATACGAGTGTTGCCCTGACCGGTACCCTGGCGGTGTTGTGCATCGTCCATGTGCTTGATGTCGTAGAGTATGACATCGCAGAGCTCTCCCGCGCGGCGCAGAACCTCCCAGGAGACAGCGCCGCAGGTTTCGATGGCAGTGGGGATGCCATCTTCCCGGCAGAGCTGCAGCAGGGCGAGTGTGAATTCCGGCTGTGCGAGGGCTTCGCCGCCGGTAATGGTTACGCCGCCGTCATCCCCGTAGAAGAGCCTGTCCTCCTGAACTTCATGGAAGGTCTCTCCGGCGGTAATAGAATAGCCGCTGATTTCACGGGCATCTGCCGGACAGATCGGTACGCAGGCGCCGCAGCCGGTGCAGAGTGTTCGATCGGTATGTACTTTGACGTCAGTTCCCATCGCAATTGCTCCTCGCGGGCAGGCGGTGAGGCAGGCTCCGCAGGCGACACACTTGTCCTTGCGGTACATCAGCTGTGGCGCACGCATCTGGGATTCCGGATTGGCGCACCACAGGCAACGCAGCGGACAGCCCTTCACGAACACGTTCGTGCGTATGCCGGGGCCATCGTGGATGCAGAAGTGTTGGATGTTGAAGATTGTGCCTTTCGTTGCTTCGAGCGCTTCTGCCAACTTCATCTCTGTGCCGATTTCTGATTTTATCCCTGCGTATATTTTTGCTTCTGTCGTTTGTGTTTTTGATGTTTCATTTACTTTTTCCATATTCCAGTGCTCTCTGATTTTGTTCTGTTTTGTTTCGCTTTCGCTCTGCATTTACTCTGTTCTCATTTTGCTTGCGTCCTGGTTTGCTGATTCTTTTTCCGGCTTCTTTCCTGCTTCCCATTATACGTGATTTCTATATCTGAAAAAAGAGGGAGACGGGGAAAATGTTTTTTCTGTGCATATGGCGCAATTTGCCGCAGTCCCAATAGGCATATAGCACAGAAAATATGCGGCAGAGAGAAATCCTCTTGAAATCAGCGGAAACTGTTCTTATATTGGATTTGTTCCCGGTGATTTGTGCATCTTGGGACAATCCGATCAGAAGAGGACGAAGTTATGAATGAACGAATTACGAGAATGAAGTCAGCGCTTCGGATCAGCAAGTATCCGCTGTGTGTGGAAATGTTTCGGCTGGCGAACGAGTCATTGGAGCAGACGGCGGAGGATTCCATGTTGCTGCGGCGGGCGAAGCTGCACGCCCATATTCTGGACAATATTACCATCTTTATCGAACCGGAGGATCTGCTCTGCGGAAGCGGCGCATCGAAGCCCTTCGGCTTGGAGATGCAGTATGAGTACGGCGTGTGGACGCCGGACGAGGTGGAAAGTTTAAAGAGTGAGATCTATACCATTACGCCGGAGGATGAGGCAGAGCTGTACCGGCTGAATGAGCGTTTTGCTGGGAATACGGCGAATAGCAACCTGGTGGAGACGATGGGAAAATCGCTGGGACAGAATGAACGTCTCTGGCCGTTTATGAAGTCAGGTGTAATCCTTCCGCCCTGGAAAGACCGGAGGGGTGGTTCTGGAGGAGGCTTTGCCATGTCCGGTTACGGGCTTGGTCCGGGTTTCGCGCTAGTCTGCGTGGATTACAGCAAGATTCTGAATCAGGGTGCGAATGTGATGATTGCGGAGGCGAAGGAACAGCTGAAGAATCTTCGCTATGAACAGCCGGATATTCTGGAGAAGCGGGACTTCTGGGAAGGCGTGGTGATTGTATTTGAGGCATGGATTCGATTCGCTCATCGCTATGCCGATCTGTGCGAGCAGCTGGCGGCAGAAGAGAAGGACGCAAAACGTGCGGCCGAATTGACGGAGATGGCGCGAATTTGCCGCAAGGTTCCTGCAGAACCTGCGGAGACCTTCTGGGAAGCGATGCAGAGCTTCTGGTTCACGTTCCTGATGTGCTGCCCCAGCCCTACGACAAGCGCCGGGCGTTTTGACCAGTATATGTATCCATTTTATAAGAAAGATATTGAAGAGGGACGCATCACCGATGAGGAGGTTCTGGAGCTGCTGGAGATTTTGCGCATTAAGAATATGAAGCTGAACCGTGTATCCGGCAAAGCGAACCGGGCGAAGAATTCCGGTATGGCGAAATGGTACAACTGGACGATCGGCGGCGTGGATGCGCAGGGCAACGATGCAACGAACGAGCTCTCCTATCTGCTTCTGGACGCAGCGATTGATACGCATGTGCCGCACCATACGATTACGGTGCGCGTGCATAAGAATACTCCGGAGAAGCTGATGGTAAAAGCGCTTGAATGCGTACGCAGCGGGATTGGAATGCCGGCGTTTGTTGGCGATGAGAGCAACATTGAATTCTTTATCCGGCAGCCGAGCAATCATCTGACACTGGAGGAGGCGAGGGACTGGTGCTGCACCGGCTGTGTGGATGCGAATGTTCCCGGAATCACCCGGACGCAGGTGGCCTGCTTCTTTATCGTGCCGCAGGCGATGGATATTGCGCTTCATAATGGTTTCTGCCGCTATACGAAGGAGATGGTTGGCAAGGCGATCGGCGATGTCACGAAGATGAGTTATGAACAGTTGGAGAACGCGATCTTCGATGAAATCCGGTATCTTATGCGCATGGCGAATGAGCGCATCAATATCGAGCTGATTGCGGAGCGGAATCTTTTTCCGGATGTGTTCCGTTCCAGCCTGATGAGGGACGGCGTGAAGGTTGGCAAGGATATGTATAACCGCCGTTTTGATTTTGAGAACGGAGCAGTTCTCGGAGCGGTCGGCGCGGTGAATGCCGGAAACGGTCTGTATGCGATAAAGAAGCTGATCTTTGAGCAGAAGAAATACACGATGAAGGAGCTGATGGCGGCTCTGGACGCCGACTGGGTCGGATATGAGGCGATGCAGAAGGATTTCCGGGATCAGCCCAAGTACGGCAACAACATTCCGGAAGTGGATGAGCTGATCAATAAATTCTATCAGCTGCATGCGGATACCTGCCTGTCGCTGCCCTGTGTCTACGGTGCAAGCCTGGAACCGAACGCAATCTCAATCTCGGCGCATCAGCCCGGCGGCGCGGTAACAGGAGCCACGCCGGATGGACGAAAAGGCGGAGCCATCCTAGCGGATGCGTCTCTGTCTCCGGATCACGGGACGGATGTCCGTGGACCTCTCGCCGTCTTCCAGAGTGCGATGCGTGTTCAGCAGGCCGCCTATCAGGGAACCCTGATGAATATGAAATTCCATCCGACAGCATTGAAGACGGAGGATGATCTGAAAAAGCTGGGAGGTATGATCAAGACGTATCTGACACATGGAGGCAAGCATGTGCAGTTCAATGTAGTGAATAAGGAAGAAATGCTGGACGCGAAGGTGCATCCAGAGGATCACCCGGAGTTAATCGTGCGTGTGGCTGGTTACAGTGCTTACTTTACTCGTCTGACTCCCACCGTGCAGGATGAAGTTATCGACCGCATGGATCATGACCTGTAACGATTCATGAACATGTAAGCGGAGTCGAGTTGAGACTCTGAATCGTTACAAAAAGACAGAAAAAAGCAGCCGGATATCTGGAAATGGATGTCCGACTGCTTTTTTAATTATAATGATTATATTTTTTATTTATTCTCTGCCTGATCGCCAAGGTCGTGATTCTTAGTAGCTGCTGCGCGAACCGCCTCAATAACAGTGGAGCGGAAAGCGTTGTGCTCCAGAACCTGAACTGCCTGAATCGTAGTTCCGCCGGGGGAGCATACCATATCGATCAGCTCGCCCGGATGATATCCGCTCTCAAGAACCATCTTGGCGGAACCGAGAACCGCCTGTGCGGCGAAGATGTAAGCCTGATTCTTGGACATACCTTCCAGAACTGCGCCGTCAGCCAGTGCGTTAATAAACATATATACATAAGCAGGAGAAGAACCGCTGATACCTACAACGGCATCCATCAGATTTTCGGTAATGAGTTCCGCACGACCGAGTGCCTTGAAGATGCTGAGAACAGCTTTTTTTTCTTTCTCATCCACATTCTTGTTCAGGCATACGCCGGTCATGGCTGCACCTACCAGAGCAGGTGTGTTGGACATAACGCGCACGATGTGGTGCTCCGGGCTGATCATCTCCTCCAACTGTGCGATAGAGATGCCTGCAGCAATCGAGATAATCAGTTTATTCTTATCAATCTTGTCCTTCAGTTCGGCCAGAACATCCGGAAGCACCTGCGGCTTTACAGCCAGCACGATGATTTCAGCCTCTTTCACCAGTTTTGTAACATCCATCGTGGACTTGATATGAAGGGATTCTTCCAGCTTCTCCATCACAGGGGTATAAGCGTCATATACCATAACCTGATGAGGCTGATACAGCTCTGCCTTGAGCAAACAGCTCATAATCGCCCTTCCCATATTTCCTCCGCCGATAAAACCAATACAATGTTCCATTTCTTCTCCTTTTTGCCTGTTAAGCAGTAAAAAATTAATTAAAACATATATAAGAAAGGATAACACTCTGTTAAGAATATGTCAATTTCGAAAAGAACGTAATGAATATAGAATGTTTACGAAAAGATGTTTTGCCTATGGCTTTCCTTGGAAAGTTAACCGCAAACATTTTCGCTGTTTTATAGACAATTTTTTGGGATTATGGTATACTTGCACCAAATGAAGGGAGAAATCTCATGGATAAACAAAGACGAGTACTTTTAAAGCTCAGCGGCGAAGCTCTGGCCGGAGAGAAGAAGACAGGTTTTGATGAGGAAACAGTGCGCGCAGTGGCGGCACAGGTGAAGAAATCCGTAGAGGAAGGCGTTCAGGTAGCCATTGTAATCGGCGGCGGTAATTTCTGGCGCGGACGCAGCAGTAAGGCGATTGACCGTGTGAAGGCGGATCAGATCGGCATGCTGGCTACGGTGATGAACTGCATCTATGTATCTTCCTTGTTCACCTACCTTGGTATGGAGACGGAGGTATTCAGCGCCTTTACGATTGGTGGCGTTACCCGTCTGTTCTCCAAGGACGAGGCGGATGCCGCGCTGAATGCCGGCAAGGTTGTATTTTTCGCAGGCGGAACCGGACATCCGTATTTCTCAACGGATACCGGCGTGGTTCTCCGTGCGATTGAGATGGAAGCGGACGAGATTCTGCTGGCCAAGGCGATCGATGGTGTATACGACAGCGATCCGAAGGTGAATCCGGATGCGAAGAAGTTCGATACCATCACAATCGAGGATGTTGTAGAGAAGCGTTTGCAGGTGATCGATCTGGCGGCTTCGATTCTCTGCCTGGAGAATCGCATGCCGATGGCAGTCTTCGGGTTGGAAGGCGAGGACAGCATCTATCAGGCGATGAAGGGGAATATTACCGGTACGCGTGTTACCGTATAAGACAGTATAGAAATAAGAAAAAGGAGACCAGCAATGGACGAAATGTTATTGACTTTTGAAGACAAGATGGAGAAGACCATGGAGAATTTGGGCAGCGAGTTCGCGGCGATCCGTGCCGGCCGCGCGAATCCAGCTCTTCTGAATAAGATTATGGTAGATTATTACGGTACCCCCACTCCGATTCAGCAGGTTGCGAATATTTCTGTACCGGAAGCCCGCATGATGCAGATTCAGCCCTGGGACAAGAGTCTGATCAAGGCGATCGAGAAGGCGATCAATACTTCCGATCTTGGTATCAATCCCGGCAACGATGGCACTGTGATCCGCCTGGTATTCCCGGAACTCACCGGTGAGCGCCGTAAGGAGCTGGCCAAGGATGTAAAGAAGAAGGGTGATGCCGCGAAGGTAGCAATCCGCAACATCCGCCGCGATGCGAATGATAAGATTAAGAAGGCGGAGAAGGCCGGTGAGATGACCGAGGATGATGTTAAGACAGCAGAGAACGACATCCAGAAGATGACAGATAAGTACATTGCCAAAGTAGATAAGGCAACAGAAGAGAAGACGAAAGAGATTATGACCGTATAAGAGTCACGACAGAATAGAACCAGCAGGGGCTGCTGCACAAGTGCAGCAG